>JANNVW010000145.1:0-38893 GCA_031408295.1 Ferruginibacter sp. | reverse complement strand
GCAAATACAATACAGCGAAATTGTAAAAATATCGGTAGATAAAAAAGAGCCATCTATTACAGTATATCCAAATCCAATAACAGATAATATAGCCAAGCTACAATTTGTAAATAATAAAGGCAACTATACCTTAAAACTACTGAGTGTAGATGGTAAGGAAATACAAACAGCACAAGTAAGCATAACACAACATGATGAAATAAAAACAATGCCCATAAGTAAAACCATAGCTGCGGGAAATTATATACTCAGCATAAATAACGCATCAAATACTGAACAAATAAAAGTTGTAATAAAATGAGAAATATAAAAAGTATGAAAAGTATAAAGGGTATAAAGAGTGTAGCCATTGTAATTGCCATGTGTTTTTCTACAGCTATGCAAGCCCAATTAAAAGTAGGCAATAACCCAAATACCATTTCTAGCAGCAGTGTATTAGAAATGGAAAGTACCAATAAAGGGATGCTAGTGCCACGCATGAGTTCTCTTCAACGATCAGCCATAGTTTCCCCTGCATTGGGCTTGCTTTTATATGATACTACAACCAATTCTTTTTGGCAATTTAATGGTACGGCATGGGTAGAATTATCTAATTATTGGATTAAAACTGGAAATGATATTTCAAATACCAATACAGGAAATGTAGGCATCAATACAGTAACGCCAAGCGCTTATGGGCATGGTGGTGTAAATAAAGTATTCGAAGTGTTTAATAGTAATTCTGGAGCAAATAATCAATCGCATTTAATTTTAAGTACAAACGGAACGAGTGGTTCTACTGGTGGTATTACTTGGGCTTCGCCTGCATTAACAGCTGCTGATAAAAGAACAGGATTTATAGGAAATGTGCATGAAGCTACAAGTACTGTTGCAGCACCAAGTAGTGGAATAACTTTTTATACAACCAATGCAGGTGCATTAACTGAAAAAATGAAAATTAATAATGTCGGAAATGTAGGCATTGGTACCAGTTCGCCAGGGTATCCTTTAAATTTTGCAAATACCATTGGCGATAAAATTTCTTTGTATGGTGATAATGGTAATCATTATGGTTTTGGTATTCAAGGAGGGTTATTACAAACCTATACAGATCAAGCTAGTTCGAATATTGCATTTGGATATGGTAGCAGTGCGGGTTTTAACGAAAGAGCAAGAATAGTAAATAGTGGCACAGAAGGCATGTATTTAAACGGAAGATTACATTTGAGAAATGGTTCCATTCCTTTAGATGTTAATCAAACTCCTGGTGTATGGTTGTATAGGGCAGATAATAGTGCCTTACTTGGTTTTATGGGTACACAAAATAATAATAATATTGGTTTTTATGGCGGCTCTGCAGGCTGGGGATTTACGTATGATGCTATAAATAGTAATGTGGGTATCAATAACAATTCACCATCGCAAAAATTAGATATAGTTGGTAAAATAAAAATAACAGATGGTACACAAGGTGTAGATAAAGTTTTAAAAAGCGATGCAAATGGTGTAGGAACTTGGGTTACAAGTAACGCAACAAAGTCTGCGCAAGTAGGTGTATTTTCAGTTGCTGGTGCTACACTAAGCAGCACTACATACGTTTACACTGGCGCTTATATTGATTTGCCTTTTGGCAAATGGAGTATTAATGGAACGTATTTAATTGCTGGCGCATCATTTCCATCTGCTAATAGTAGTGTATGGATTCGTACCTCTTTTAGTGATGGTACCACGGGTAGTTACCCTGCTAATGTTTCACCCGATATACAAGGCGCAGCACTGATTAGCGGCACCTTAATTAGTCCAAATATATATGGTGTTATCAACGGGCAGATTATTATCCAAAATAATATTCCGACTACAACAAAACGATATTACATGTGGGCATCTGTAGAACGTTTTGGTAGCACGCCAGGCACTTACAATATAACTAGTTTTGCTAACAATGCTGCCGAAAACCAAATGATTGCTTATCCTATGAATTAGGGTATGAAAACTATTTTATAGGGGCAATAAAAATTAATCAATACTTATTTTTGAAATTCGTGACAGTCAAATTTTCGCAAGCAGGCACTAAAATTTATAAAAAAACTTTGCTTCGAAGCTCTTACGCATGAATACATTTTTATTTTTTAAGCTTTCACACTTTTATATTTTTAGAATAAAAAAAAACCGCAGAGCCTAAAACTTCTTCACTTCGGTTCATGTCCCACGAAACGTTCGCTAAGTTCATGCTGCCATTGGTATGCTGCGCAAGTAAAGCAGCCAAGCGTACCAACAATTATAATAGGGCTCAAAAAAATATTTTACTAAAATAAAAATAATATTTAATTATGAGTATATCTCACATCAAAAAAGAGGAGTTTTCTTTTTTATTGATTTTATTTTAAGTCGATAATCATCCATTTACCTCAAACCAAATCTTTTTTTCATTATCCCAATCGCCATTATAATTTATCGTAAGCTCCTCGCCTGCAGCTACTCCCCTTACTGTTTTTATCATAATCGTTTGCGCATCATAATCCATAAAATAATCACAATTGCTTTTGTAACTGTGGTTGTAAATAGGTATGTAGCCAAGCGCCATACCACATTGGTCAAGGCTATCGCCCCACTCAAAAATATAATCGTGCAATAAAGTTTTATCCAAATGAGTTCTATCTGCAAGTGGCATCACAATTACTGGCGCTACTTCAATAATTGTTTCGGCATGTATAGGTTCGTTTGTAAACACACCCCTTCCCTTTTGCAAAGTGTTATCAATAAATAAACATGGTAAAATCATACAAATAAAAGGCTAAATTGCGCCCAGTAAAAACAAAAATAACCATTTGTATTCATGTCTTTGGAAAGTATAGAAATATCATTGCAACAACAGTTTGAAGAAGTAATAGCTTCCGAAGACCAATTGACCATTAAAGAATTTTTAAATGACCAAAATATTAGCGATGTAGCCAATCTCATTTACGAGAATGATGATTACGAAACCCAAATCATTTCTCACTTATCTATACATAGAGCCGCAAGTGTTTTTAAAATATTAGATGCTGCAGAACAAAAGCGCATTATAAAAAATCTTCCAGCTTTTAAAAGTGCAGAACTACTGAATGAATTGCCAGCAGATGACAGGGTAGATTTTTTTGAAGAGCTTTCCACAAATGCGGTAAGAGATTTAATAAAAACATTAGACCCTGCTGAACGAAAAATCACATTAGAGCTACTCGGCTATCCTGAAAATAGCGTGGGCAGGCTTATGACGCCTGATTATGTGTATGTGTATGAGTACAACACCGTGCAAGAAGTATTGGATACCATAAGAAGATGGGGCAGCAATAGCGAAACGATAGATGTAATTTATATCATCAATGGCAAGGGCGAATTGATAGATGATTTGCGTATTAGAGAATTTTTAATTGCATCGCCAGATACAAAAGTGAGCGACTTAATGGATGAGCGTTTTATTTCATTAAAAGTAAACGACGACCAAGAGACAGCAAGTGAAGTTTTTAAAATGAATAATCGTGTGGCATTGCCGGTAACTGATGATAAAAATATTTTGCTCGGCATTATTACCATTGATGATATGCTGTGGGTAGCACAAGAAGAATACACAGAAGATATACAAAAAATTGGTGGTACCCAAGCGCTTGATGCGCCGTATTTAGACATCAGTATTCCAAAATTAATAAAGAAAAGAGCAGGTTGGTTGGTTATACTTTTTTTGAGCGAAATGCTTACGGCAACTGCCATGCAATTTTTCCAACATGAAATAGAAACTGCTACTGTATTAGCATTATTTATTCCGCTAATAATGAGTAGTGGCGGCAATAGTGGCTCGCAAGCAAGTACACTTATTATACAAGCCATGGCACTAGGCGAAGTAACTTTATCTGATTGGTGGCGTGTAATGCGCCGTGAATTAATATCTGGTTTTATATTGGGATTAATACTTGGCACCATTGGTTATCTGAGAATAATTTTATGGCAAAATCTTCACATTTTTGATTATGGTGTTTATTGGAAATTAATTGCATCCACGATTTTCTTTTCGCTTATTGGCATCGTACTTTGGGGAAGCCTAATGGGCTCTATGTTACCAATATTACTTAAGAAATTAAAGCAAGACCCCGCAGCTTCCTCAGCACCATTTGTAGCTACTTTGGTAGATGTTACGGGTATCGTTATTTATTTTTCTGTAGCGTATTTTTTCTTAAAAGGCATTTTGTTGTAGGGTTGAATGTTGTTGAATATGGTTTAAATGTTGAAAAGAGTTTTTTGAACGCAATCATTTGTTCTTTGTTCAGCATTGATCCCGCTATCCGTTCCAATCTTTTGCTTGTTCCTCGCAAAAGGATTTCCACTTCTATCGGGCGTAGGTTTTCAGCAGTAGAATCTTTGTTGAACATTTATAATGGAAGCGCTTCACAATTTGCTTACCTTTAATACAATGTTTATTTATCGTTCCCAACTTTTTTAAAATGAAAACGCTTTTATTTCTTCTCGCATTTTGCTTTACAGCAACAACCACTTTTGCCCAATTGCCCATAAACCCAACAGCAATCGATATTGTAAGAGATAGTTTTGGTGTGCCACACATTTTTGCAAAAACAGATGCAGAAGTAGCTTACGGACTTGCATGGGCAGAGGCAGAAGATGAATTTGAAAGCATGCAGCAATTGCTTTTGCCTGCAAAAGGTTTAATGGGCAAAGTGATGGGTAAAAAAGCAGTAGCAGCAGATTATGCTTTTGCTCTTTTTCGTTGCAAAGAAATAACAGAAGAAAAATGGAACACTTTGTCTCCAGCATTCCTAAAACTCATTCATGGATATGTACAAGGCATAAACGCATACGCCGCTAGCCACAAGAGCGAATTACTCCATAGAAATATTTTCCCTATCGCCGAAAAAGAATATGTTTCATCTTCTGTATTTGCACTCACCATTTTTAATGGTGCAGATAAAGCATTGCAAAGAATTTTTGCCAATGCAGAACCCGAAGCAGCAGAGTATAATAAAAAAGGCAGCAATTCATTTGCCATTAGCAATACAAAAACAACCACAGGCGAATCTTTTTTATTGATAAACGCACACCAACCAAACACAGGCCCACAGTCGTTTTACGAAGCACATTTGTGCAGCGAAGAAGGCTTGAACATTACAGGAGGTTTGCTTGCTGGTGCGCCTTGCATACTACATGGCGCAAACGAAAATTTGGGTTGGGCACATACTGTAAATTTTTGCGACAGGTTTGATGAGTACCAATTAGAAATGAATCCTGACAATAAAACACAATACAAATTTGATGGGCAGTGGGTGAACCTTGAAGTGAAAACAATAAAGCTGCACATAAAAGGAATTCCGATTGCTATAAAAAGAAAAATTTATTGGAGTAAGTATGGTGCTACCATGAAAAATAAAACAGGTTTTTTTAGCATGCGACTTGGTGGCAATATGAAAATAGGTGCGCTAGACCAATGGTACCAAATGGACAAAGCAAAAAACTATACCGAATTTTATGCAGCGCTAAGCAAACAAGAACTCAGCATGTTTAATATTATGTATGCAGATAAACACGATACCATTTTTTACATAAACAATGCTGCCATGCCAATACGTACAAGCGGCTACGATTGGAGAAAAACCCTACCTGGCAATACTTCTGCCACTTTATGGACAGAGTTTAGAAAACTAAACACACTACCACAATATGTAAATCCAAAAAGTGGATTTTTGTTTAACACCAATCATTCTTCCTTTTTAGCTACAGCGCCTGCAGATAATTTAAAGGCATCATCATTTGCAAAACAAGATGGGTGGGAAGAATATAGTTTGAATAGAAACGTACGTTTTATGGAGTTGTTTCCACAAAATGAAAAACTGGATTACACAACATTTAAAACCATAAAGTTTGATAAGCAATTGCCAATGCAATTACAATTTTGGTACAAATTAGATAGCATGTTTTTGCTAAGCGAAAAAGATTATCCTGAATATGCAAAGCTCATAACCGCTTTTAAAAATTGGGATAAGCTTGGTAATACAGACAGCAAAGGCGCTGCTATTTTCTTACTCACTTATGAACATGTAAAAAAATTATTGTTAAGTCAGGCACCAAGAGCCATTACAAAACAAGAAGCCATAGAAACATATAAGCATGTACAAGATTATATGCAAACAAATTTTGGCAATACAGATATTAACCTTGGCGAATTGCAAAAATTGGTACGTGGTAATAAAGAATGGCCACTCGGCGGTTTTCCTGATGTGCTTTCTCCACAATGGACTGCACCTATAAAAAATGGCAGACTAAAATCTATTGGTGGTGATGGATTAATAATGTTTGTACGATTTGCCAAAGAAGGCCTGCCAAAAATAGAAACCATAAATGTATATGGTGCAAGTGCAAAACCTGGCAACAAACATTTTGACGACCAAGTAGAAATGTATTTAAAACAACAAACAAAACCAATGACGCTGGATAAGGCGGAGGTTTATAGAAAGGCAGAGAGGGTTTATCATCCTTTGGTAATTATTCACTAAGAAATATGCTGTTACATGCTTTTATTCTTGAAGGAATGAAAATAGCTAAGTAAATTTCATTTTGAAAAAGCATTCATTCAACCAAAACAAAAATGCAGCATCCAAAATATCAGTATCGTTCTGAGAACTTACTATTGCTTTACCAATTTGTTAGTGAAGGACCAAAAGGCTTAATAAAAAAAGTAGTAGAATACACAGAAACAAGTACAAAAAATGTTTACAACCTTGGGTTTGGTGATTTTGATGAAGAAACGCAATCTATTAATGACCTTTCTGTAACAAATAATGGCGATAGCCTAAAAGTGTTGGCTACAGTAGCTTCTACTGTTTATGCTTTTACAGAAAAATATCCCGAAGCGTGGATTTTAGCTACTGGAAGCACTGCTGTGAGAACGAGATTGTACAGAATGGGAATAACCAATAATTTAACAGAAATTTCGGAAGATTTTATAGTGTTGGGATACAATATCAAAGGCACTTGGGAAGAATTTATTGTAGGTGAAGATTATGAAGCCTTTTTATTAACAAAAAAAGATAATAAATTTGCATTATGACATTAGAACAATTAAATAAATCGAAAGTTCCTATTATTGTCTTTGATAAAAAATTGGAAAAGCTAAGAGGGAAAGTATTATTTCCTGAAAAGCTTAAAAAAGCTAATGAAATTTTAGCGAAAACAGGATTGCCAAAGTTGAATAAGTAATACCTTATTTTTTATTACAAGAAATACAACACTAAACTATGGTAAATAGTCATATACATCATACTTAGGTACAAGTAGAAATATTCACAAAAACATAGCCCCAAATCTTTATCCATTTAAAAGTATGTTGGCATCATAAAATTCACAATTTAAAAACGAGGAATATTTTTGGCAACTAATGATATTCGTCAAGAAAAATGTGGTGGCAACACTTTTTTATTGAGAGATGACCAAAAATAATTTCTTAAGTATTTTGGCAAATATTTTTTGTTAAGTTGAAAACAGAAAACCTAAAGGGATTTCAACATTTTCATAAAAGCATCTCCATCTTTTTTGCTTTTTATAATTTTGCTTAACGAACTTGTATTGCCCGAAGGAATGGTAATATTCGGATTAGCTATACCACTTTTTTTAGTCTTAGCTATTAGTTGCTTTGCTTTAGATATTAGTTTTTCTTTCATTTCTTGTGTAAAAAAGCAAGTTAAATATTAACAAAAAAAACAAACCCTACAGTATAATTTATATCAGTGACTGTAGGGTATCCATTGTAAAAATAGTAAAATAAAACACAATCTCAGTTATAATCTATTGCACAAATAAAGCTCCCCCCAACCCTGAAAGGGTTGAACCCTCATAACCACGGGTGCAACCCGTGGTTATAAAAAATAAAATGACAAAAACCCCAACGGGGTTAAACAATAAAATTGCAATAATTATTTACGTCGAAAATTTTGTTCAACCCTTTCAGGGTTGCTGCAAAAATATTTGTATCATAGCCACGGGTTTCGCCCATGGCTATGCATATTTAACCACTTCGTGGTTTTTTCATCTTCGTCAATCTCCGCATCAATCTATTACACAATAAAAGCTGAAAAAAGATTCTTCCGTACAATAGCTGGCGGATGGGCAGTAGTACCCCACAGGAGGGAGGAACGACCGACGAGGAGTACTACAGACAGCCGCAACTGAAGTTCAATAAAGCTCTCCCCCCCACAGCCCCAACCCAAAATCTTACACAAAAATTACAAACCTCCCACCCAATCTTTTGTAAAAATTTTAATATCCATTTTTCTCTCTAAACCTGCTTATTTTTCGATAATATTGCAGCCTAAATAATAACGCAAATTATGTGTGGAATAGTAGGTTATACGGGGCCAAGACAAGCTTACCCCATTATTTTAAAAGGACTTAAAAGATTGGAATATAGAGGCTACGATAGCAGTGGCGTGGCTTTGCTACACGATGGCAAGCTTGATGTGTATAAAAAGAAAGGCAAAGTGGCGGAGCTTGAAGAGAGCCTCGTGGGTGTAAATGTGAATGCGCATATAGGCATTGGGCATACTCGTTGGGCTACGCATGGCGAGCCAAGCGATAGAAATAGTCACCCTCACACGAGTAGCACGGGCAGACTGAGCATGATACACAATGGCATTATTGAAAATTATGCGCAGCTAAAAAAAGAATTGCTCAGCAAAAATTATACGTTTACAAGTGATACCGATACCGAAGTCTTACTCAATTTTATTGAAGATATTTTACTCAACAATAATTGCACGCTTGAAGAAGCGGTGCGTATTGCACTAAAAAGAATTACGGGTGCGTATTGCATTTTATTGTTGGATGAGCAAGACCCCGAAACAATTATTGCAGCACGCAAGGGAAGCCCACTCGTTATTGGCATTGGCAAGGGTGAGCATTTTTTAGCAAGCGATGCATCACCAATAATTGAATACACAAAAGAAGTGGTGTATGTAAACGATTATGAATTGGCGATTGTTCGTCCCGATGAATTGATTCTTAAAAATATTGGCAACGAAAAAGTAACACCTTTCATTACAAAATTAGATATGGAATTAGCGGCTATTGAAAAAGGCGGCTATGACCATTTTATGCTAAAAGAAATTTTTGAGCAACCGAGTACCATACAAGATTGCCTTCGTGGGCGCTTGCATGCAGATGCAGGTACGATAACCATGGCGGGCATAGACGACAACATAGAGCAAATAAAAAATGCAGACCGCATCATGATTGTGGCTTGTGGAACGAGTTGGCATGCAGGTTTGGTGGCAGAATATATTATTGAAGAGCTGTGTCGCATACCTGTGGAAGTAGAATATGCATCGGAGTTTAGGTATAGAAATCCGATTGTAAATAAGGGCGATGTTATTATTGCTATTTCGCAAAGTGGCGAAACAGCGGATACGCTTGTAGCGCTAGAAAAAGCAAAAGAAAATGGTGCATTTATTTTTGGTGTGGTAAATGCAGTGGGGTCATCTATTGCACGTATAAGCCACGCAGGTGCATACACACATGCGGGCCACGAAATTGGTGTGGCTTCTACAAAAGCATTTACAGGGCAGTTGGTGGTACTAACAATGATGGCTTTGCGCATAGCCATACAAAAAGGTACCATTACCCAAGAGCGTTACCTACACTTGCTTACAGAGCTTGCAGATGTACCCGAAAAAGTAGATGCTATCTTAAAAAATGCAGAAGAAATAAAAACGATAGCATTAAAATATAAAGATGCGCACGACTTTTTATTTTTAGGCCGTGGGTATAATTTCCCAATAGCATTGGAAGGTGCATTGAAACTAAAAGAAATTTCTTACATACATGCAGAAGGCTACCCTGCGGCAGAAATGAAGCACGGCCCTATTGCATTGGTAGATGAAAATTTGCCTGTGGTATTTATTGCTACAAAAGATTCGTACCACGAAAAAATTGTGAGCAATATGCAAGAAATAAAAGCACGCAAAGGGAAAATTATTTCCATCATCACCGATGGCGATGAAATCAGTCCAACCCTAAGCAACGATGTAATTATCATACCAACCGCCGATGAATTGATAGCACCCATCATCAGCGTAATTCCATTGCAATTGCTATCTTATTTTACAGGTGTGGCAAAAGGTATTGATGTAGATAAACCGAGGAACTTGGCAAAGAGTGTGACGGTGGAGTAGCCTCCCTAAATCCCTCCACAGGAGGGACTTTTGAACTCTGAGAAATTGGAACTTATTTTAAATTATCGGAGAGTGGCTCCTCTCCTTTGGAGAGGCGGGGGTGAGGTTATTTTTCGGGCAAAAAAGCCTTGCTTTTTTGCCCGAGCTAAAACACAGCTCTGTTCAACATCGTTGTGTCACTCACTTGTACGGCATACCTTTATTCATCTCTTATTATGCACTAGATTGTGCAATAGATTATGGAGTAGAGGCCCCCTAAATCCCCCGAAGGAGGACTTGGAGATTTCAATGCTTTATAGTAACTTCCATTTTTAAAGAATGAGTTCTTACTTCAATAAAAGTATAATCTGTTTGAGGCTATTAAATAATTTATAACAAAAAAATATAACACCATCTATTGCATAATCTTCTAGGTTTCTCTCCCCTTCGGGGAGGATAGGTGGGGCTTCTTACTATGAACATCATAAAAACACACCCCGTAGAAGAACTAGGCTATAACTTTATAGACCCCAAATATATACCCGAAGGGCAAGATGAATACCATATTCGTAATATGCAAAACGGGGGTAAAAAATACCGTGCCCTCACTGCATTAGAATTGGATACTCTCATACACAACAGAAACACATCAGACAATTGGAACAATGTACAAGTATCTGAAAACTTTACCGCAGGGCTAATAAAAAATTGTAAGTTTTATGGTTTGGTGCGCATTGGAGTGCTACAACCATTTTACAGAGAGTTTCACAATTTTAGAATGGCAGTGGGCATTTACAATAGTACCATTATAAGCTGTGACCTTGGCGATAATATTTGCATAGATAATGTAAATTTTTTAAGCCATTACATTATTAGCAATGATGTAATGATGGCAAACGTAAACGAACTCGCTTGTACCGACCATGCAAAATTTGGTAATGGTATTTTAAAAGAAGATGAAAAAGAAAGCATAAGAACATGGGTGGAAGTGTGCAATGAAAATGGCGGCAGAAGTATTTTGCCTTTTAATGGCATGTTACCAGGCGATGCCTATTTGTGGAGCAAGTATAGAGATGATGATGCTTTGATGCAAAAGTTTAAAGAATTTACACAAAAAGAATTGGATGAAAAGCGTGGCTACTATGGCAAAGTGGGCGAGCGTACCGTTATAAAAAATTGTGGTATTATAAAAGATACATGGATAGGTGCAGATGCTTATTTAAAAGGTGCCAATAAAATAAAAAATGTAACCGTAAATAGTGATGCCGCACGCAAAACACAAATAGGCGAAGGCTGCGAATTGGTGAACGGCATTGTGGGCTATGGTTGCAGGGCTTTCTATGGAGTAAAGGCTGTGCGTTTTATTATGGCATCGCATTCACAATTAAAATATGGCGCAAGGCTTATCAATTCTTACTTGGGCAATAACTCTACCATTTCTTGTTGCGAAGTATTGAACTCACTTATTTTTCCAAACCACGAGCAGCATCATAACAATTCGTTTTTATGTGCATCGTTATTAATGGGGCAAAGCAATATGGCTGCGGGTGCCACGGTTGGCAGCAACCACAATAGCCGTGGTGCAGATGGTGAAATACAAGCAGGGCGTGGGTTTTGGCCTGGGCTTTGTGTAAGCTTAAAACACAATAGCAAGTTTGCATCATTTACCATTATTGCCAAAGGCGATTTTCCTGCGGAGCTAAATATTACCATACCATTTAGTTTGGTAAGCAATGATGTATCAAAAGATGAGTTGGTAATAATGCCTGCTTATTGGTTTATGTACAATATGTATGCGCTAGAACGCAATGCTTGGAAATACAAAGACAGAGACAAGCGTACCGAAAAAATACAATTGATAGAGTATGATTATTTAGCACCCGATACGGTGAATGAAATATTTGACGCATTAACAACATTAGAAAAATTATTGCCAAATGAAAACGGCGAAGCCACAACAAATGGTGTAGAAAATATAAACAGGCAAACTAGAATTATAAAAGTACCACAGAGCATAAAAATATTTAAAGAAGTAGTACAGTATTATGGTATGATTACTTTGCTTGAGCATTACCAACAAAACAATTTTACCAATTTTGACAATTTTAAAAAATCATTACCACAAAGTATTACCCGTGCAAGCATTTTAAATATTGGTGGACAGTTGATGAAAACATCTACTGTAAACAAAATAAAAGCAGACATAAAAGATAATACCATAAACGGATGGGCAGATATGCACAACCGCTACAAAGCAGAAGGCACTTCTTACGCAACAGATTTATTAGAGCATGCCTATTGTTCTTTGTTAGAAATATTAAAAATCACTACAAAACAATTCACACCTGAGTTGTTTAAAGATTTATTGCAACAAACCATTGCTACCAAACAATGGATGACAGAAGGCATCCTAAAATCTAGAGAAAAAGATTACACCAACCCTTACCGCAAAATGGTGTATGAAAACAATGAAGAAATGAATAAAGTTATTGGTAAGTTGGAAGACAATAGTTTTATACAGGGGCAGTTTGAGGGGTTGGAGGAGTTTAAGGGGGTGGTGAAGAAAATTGTTCTGTAAATTTGTGTAACTTTAATAAAATTTTGAAATCATGTTAGCAAAAAAAGAAGTAATAAAAAGCTTGAAAGAAATGCCTGACCATTTTTCTGTAGACGATGCTATTGGCAGATTGATTGCACTAAACAAGATAGAAAATGCAAGAGTTGAAATTGCAGAAGCTAAAGGATTAACAACTGCGCAAGCAAGAAAAAAATTGCACAAATGGCTAAAATAATTTGGGCTCCATCATCTCTAAAAGATATAGAATCTATAGCAAAATTTATAGCACTCGATTCTGAAAAAGCTGCTTGAAATATGGTTGAGTTACTTTTTTGAAAAAGCAAAAATTCTAGAGCGATATCCACTTTATGGCAAGCCAGTAAGAGAAACTAAGAGCCCATTCCTTAGAGAAATTCTTGTAAGCCGATACAGAATAATTTACGAAGTATTTTCAGAAGATGAAGTTAATATTCTTACAATACATCATCAATCAAGATTATTAAAGAACAATCCTGTATTTAGGAAAAGATTAAGGTAATTTGTAAATAAACCCTTACCGCAAGATTGTGTATGAAAACAACAATGAAATGAATAAAGTTATTGGCAAGTTGGAAGACAATAGTTTTATACAGGGGCAGTTTGTGGGGTTGGAAGAGTTTAAAGGGATGGTGAAGGAGATAAACTTTTAACGAGATTCTGAAAGATTATTATCAATATATTTTGCTATTATATATTTAAAGAGGTAAAAGTAAATTAACGATATTTATATTTTTTAAATCTAAGGCAATGCATAATTTTTCAACCAAAGCCATTGTTCTTTTGCAGCTCTCATTGGATGATTAATTCCATTTGGATATTGATGATCTAAATCTTTTACAATCCTATGCAAGAAAATATTATTGCCTTGTAGCCCATTAAAAGTAGCAGTAACAAATTGAGCAGGGTTACCGTTTTGTGTATAATTTGAATCTAATTTAAAGGAGTTTATATACGTGCGAACGCTACTCTTTATTTGTGGATATTGAGAATATACTTGGTTAAAATTCATAGGTAAAGGTTGTATTGCCCCAATTCCACTTAAAAAATTTGGGTCTTTATTTCCAACTTGTAATAAGATTGGTAATTTTCTAATTGGCATAAAGGTTGTATCAGGCGCTAAAGAACCTGCATTAGCGCATACTGCAGCAAATTTATTACTCATTTCTACAGCGCACTTTGCTACCATTGCAGCACCATTAGAAAAACCAACTATGTAGATTCTTTTATTATCGATTTTATATTTGATTGCTAAGTCTGTTAGGATGGCAGATAAAAATTTAATATCATCCCTTGGTACTTCCCCTGCACAATACCCAAAAGAACCAGATGCATTCCATTTTGTAGTAATTTTCGTTACACCACTGTCTGTAACACAATACTCCCAAGAGGATGGATAAATTGTTATAATATTATTTGTATCACCCACTTCTTTCCAGCCAGAAATATTATAAAACTTTTCTCCATTACCACTACTGCCATGCAACATAAATACTACAGGGAAATTTGTTGTTGCATCGTAATTCATAGGTACATGTACAAAATATTCTCTGGTATCTCCATTTACATTTATAGTAAATCTATTTTTCCCTTTTATAAAGTTAGCATACGATTCAATATTATTTTGTGTTTCTTTTTTGCAAGCAAAAAATATTGATGCTAAAAATAGTATTATAATTATATTTTTCATTAAGCGTATTTTTTATTAATCATCAGTTGATTTAGCCTTTTCCCGTTTATTTAAAATCCAACACTACCAAGTAAAATTTGAGAAATACTTTTTCTTCTCCTCCTACTTGTTTTAAAATAAGTACCATCTAACAACTTTACTGTTCCACATTTTTCAATTTTACTTATGAAAAGTTTATTTATAATATTTTTTCGATGTATTCTTATAAAATCATTTTCTATTAAACTATTTTCAAAATTGCCCATAGTTTTCGACGCTAAAATTTTTCTATTATTAGTTAAATAAAACCAAGTATAATTGCTGCTAGCCTCACATCTAATAATATCTTGTGTAGCAAAATTATGAGGCACTTCATTATTTTTGCTAGGTATAAATAAATTTGCCATAATTTCATTTTACTTTTTTTCCAAAATTTCTATTCGCTTTTTTAAAATTTCTATTTCTTTTATCAATTCTTGTATGGCTGCTAAAGAAATGCCTGCTGGATCTAATGTGCTAATACTTTTATCATCAACCCCTACATTAAACGCTGCTTTAAAATCTTGCGCCATCGGGCCTATATGATATTCATCCGTGCCTTTGTATTTCCATTTTGTTACAGGTAATGCAGCAATTTTTTTAAGTAAATCTGCGCCATTAATTATTGTAAAATCTTCTTTCTTATTTACATCACTTGCATTTGTCCACACACCACCGTTTGTAAGAAAAGCGCCGTTACCATTGCCTGCTCCGCTGCCTACTTCCAAAGCATGTGAGGCTCCAGTTACTGCTGGAATACCAAAAACCCAATCGTTAATATTGGCATTGCCAAAAGCCATAGTATTACTTGCAGATACTGATGCCTGAGAGCCTATAACTGTTGCATTGTTTAAACCATCAACTGCAACATCGGCACCGTTTCCAATTGCGGTAAGGCGGTTACCGGTAATATTAGTCGGCAGCGTTTTATAACCTAGGGCTGTGTTGTTATAACCTGAAGTATTATTGGATAATGCCCGGCTTCCTACTGCTGTACTTTGGGTGGGATTACCAACATTGCTCAAGGCGTTAGCTAATGCACTATCGCCAATGGCTACATTATATGATCCGGTTGTATTTGATGTTAGAGAATAACTACCGATAGCCGTATTGGCGCTGCCAGTTGTGTTTAAACGTAATGCATTTTTACCCATTGCATTGTTTTCTGAACCACTTGTATTTTCAAAAAGAGCTAAATGGCCCTGCGCATTATTATACACTCCATTTAAATTATTATAAAGTGAAAAATATCCGTTTGCAGTATTATAAGAGCCATCTACATTATTGAGTAATGCCTGAAAACCGGTGGCAGTATTATACGCACCATTTACATTGCTAAATAAAGAACCAAAACCAAGTGCTGTATTACCATCAGCGGAGGTATTTTGATTGAGGCTAAGACTACCAACAGCAGTATTGTACCTGCCTGTTAAATTATCTTGAAGTGCAAGATAACCATCACTTGTATTATCTGTACCAGTGGTGTTTTTGTTAAGTGCTTTTGAACCCAATGCAGTATTACTATTACCTGTAGTATTTGCAAACAAAGCTTTAGAACCAATGGCAGTATTACCAGTTGCCTGAAGCGAACCAAGAGCACCTGTTCCATTATTGTATAAAGCAGAATCGCCAACGGCAACTAAATTAGAATGGGTTGTATTTTTATTAAGTGCATTGTTTCCAATTGCCACATTGGAGTTACCTGATAAATTATTTTCAAGTGCAGATGTACCATTTGCAGTATTATGGTTTCCGTTTGAGTTTTCATTTAGGGCCAGACTACCAGCGGCTGTATTGTATTGGCCTGTCATGTTGGAAAAAAGTGCCTGGTCGCCAATGCCTGTATTGCTTACGCCTGAACTATTAAAATTTAAAACAGAGTAACCAACAGCAGTATTTTTGCTACCCGTTGTATTATAAAACAAGGCGCTACTGCCTACTGCAGTATTGCCTGTGCCAGTATTGTTATTTTTAAGAGCTGCACCACCAGTAGCAGTATTATCGTTGCCAGTTGTATTGCTATATAAAGCATTAAAACCAACCCCAGTATTACTTACACCAACAGTATTAGCATACAAACTTTTAGAGCCAACGGCAGTATTAAAAGTACTTTGAAAATTTATTGCCCCCAATCCATTATTAAATAAAGCCGAATCACCCACAGCTACAGTATTAGATATGGTAGTGTTTTTATAAAGTGCATTACTACCAATTGCAACATTTGAATATCCTGTAGTATTAGTAAATAATGCAGTTGTGCCAAGTGCTGTATTATCATTTGCTGTATTGTTTAATAAAGAAAGATAACCCACACTTGAGTTGTTGTTTCCTGTAGTACCATTTCCCAATGCTAATCCACCAACTGCAGTATTATTTAAGCCTGTAGCAATGTTACTTAGTGCTTCGCCACCTATAGCTACATTGTATTCTCCTGTAGTTATTTTGCGTAGTGCTTCAAAACCAACTGCTGTATTTTCTTGCCCTGTTACTGTGGTTTTCAATGCTCGGCTACCAACAGCAGTATTTCTACCAAAACTATTGTTAACGGAAAAAAGTGAACTGTCCCCAATGGCAATTTGACTGTTAGCTGTGCTGCTGTTATATAAAGCCGCATTACCTAAGGCTACATTTCTATTACCTGTGGTATTTAATCTTAGAGATTCTCTTCCAAAAGCAGTATTCTCTTCTCCTGTTGTATTTGCATTTAAGGTAGCATAGCCTGCAGAGGTGTTTGAACTTCCTGAAGTTGTGCTTGTCATGGCTAAGTGACCTACAGCTGTGTTGAAATTACCTGTACTATTTGTAAGAGCAAATGATCCCATCGCAGTGTTTGATGCACCCGTAATGTTCTGGCGCAACGCATTTGTACCAAACGCTGAATTATGACCACCAAAAGTATTTGCATAAAGCGTTTGGTAACCTGTAGCTGTATTGCTACTTCCAATACTATTTGTGTATAAAGATTTAGATCCAATTGCTGTATTATATACTGATTGGAAAGCAGTATTGGTAGCACCCACTCCATTATTGAATAAAGCAGAGTCACCTATTGCAACCAAATTATTTCCAGTTAAATTATTATACAAAGCACTTGCACCAATAGCAACCGTACTAAATGCAGTACTTAAATTTGCAGAACTTAAAACACCCACTGCCACATTGCTGTTACCAGTAGCATTGTTTTTCATGGCTTCATAACCAACAGCAGTATTGTCTAAAATTGTTCCGCTACCATTTCCTGCCAATGCTCTTACACCTAAACCTGTGTTTCGTTGCCCCTGTGTCGATACCATAGTGCTCACACCTATCATCGTATTGTTTTCTAAAGTACCACTTCCCAGAAGGGAATTTTCGCCAATGGCGGTATTAAAGTTGCCTGTTGTGTTGCTGCTTAATGCACTACTTCCTAATGCAATATTTGATGTGCCAGTTGTGTTTGCAATAAGAGCTGTAGCACCCAATGCATAATTAATTTTACTATTGTCTAAGAAACCACTGGGCTGGTTATTCATTCTAAATTTTAGTGGTTGGTTATCTGTAGTGCCAATAAAGTTTGAATTTGTAGTGCCACTATTACCACTCAGCGACCAATAATTTAGTGCTGATAAATCATTTGGTACTAATAATTTTATCCATTGCGTTGCGCTCCAATAATAATAGCCTCTGCCAGATGGCAAAGCATTATTCGTATTAAAAACCATCAGTGAGGTGGCAGGAGAAGGTACAGTGACCACATCGGTTGTAGAAGTCAGCGAAACATTGGGAATGATTAAACCTTTGTTTGCATTTTTAATATGCAGCATACTGCTTGCATCTGCTACAGAACCATCTGTATTAATAGCTACCTGAGCCATGGATGAATATGTTGTTGCAAAAAATAAAAAAAATAAAGCAACTGCTAAAAAAGATATTTTTTTCATGACGATTAGTTTTGGTAATTATTAATACAAATGGTTTTCTTTAAAAATTAATTTCTTGTTTGTTTGTTGTGTTTTGCTCTTACGATGGCTTTGTTGGCATCTTTACGCTCTTTCTTTATATCTTTTTTTTCTTCTTTAGTTACAATACCATCTGCCTTTACCTCTTTTACTTCTGCTCTTACTTCTTTTCGTTGTTCACGTATTTTTTCAGCTTCGGCTTTTGTAATTTCGCCAGATTTTACGCCTTGTTTTACACGTTGTTTTTGGGTGTTATTTGCCTGTGCATTTGCAGCTGTGCTACACGTGAAAAAAACTGCTACAAGTAAAATGATTTTTGTGTTCATAATATTAATTTTTGATTTTAATAAAATAATTTATTGCTGTTGTAAAGGAATACTTATATAAGAAAGTTTTAATTACCCTTTGGGGTGATTTTATTTACAAGCTGTATTCATTGTAACATTGGCTTGGGCTTCGTTATAAAAAGTCCACAGGTATGATGCAACATTATATATGTACCATCTATTGTTTTCCTTTTTTATGGTGATAGAACTTTTTTGGGTTTTATCCTTATTCCACCAATATATTTCTGTATCACTTACCTCAAATAAAACTGGCGTAGTGCAGTATTGTTTTTTATAGGTAGAAAAATCGTTGGTTAACACTTTTTTCATTCTATCTAACATAAGTACAGCATTAGCGTCTAAAAGTTTTGTACGGCTATCAATTAAATCTGGATGCAACAACTGTATGATGGCTGCTTCTACTTTGGCATAATCCCCTTCCATCAATAAACCGTGGTACCACTTAAAAACGTCTTTTATATTATTTACAGTGGGAATCTCCACAATGGGCATTGCGCCAGCTATTTTTTCTGCTTCTTTTATCTTATTTTTTTCAAACCAATAAGTCATTTTGCTTATTTTATATTCACCTATAGCTTCCACACCTAATGATTGTTTTAGCCTCTTGTCAAATCTATGGTCAGGGGTTGACCATGCCACATCTGTCCATGGTTCGGTTGCAGATTTTCTATAAACTCTAAGCGAAAATGGCTCTTTAATAGTTTCAATTTCGACACTTGAATTTCTTTTGATATAAGTTAAATCTACCGGAATTTCAAACGACAATATGGTGTTCCACAATGGTGCTGGTGTTTGTAAAAATTTAAAACTAATCACATCATCTAAAAAAGAGGCTTGGGTTAGTCCGTAGTCCGACTTAGATAAAATTAATGCCCTAATTACTGAAGTATCTGGTGCTGGCATACCCAAAAACTCTACTGTACCAAAGGCATACTGCACATAAGCGTATTTACCGCCACCTGCATGGCGATATTTTGCGGCACCTTTTGCTATTTTAGTAACGCCGGGCAAGTCTGTTTTAAAAATTGCACTTACACTTACTCTATAAAAAGTACTGTACCCGCCATTTACATATTCTGTAGCGGTACTGCCTCCTCCACCTACTTTTACTGAAAGGCAGTTTGCACCCAAATCATTTTTTACATCTTTTTGTACAGTAGCAGCCGATGGCTGACTGTAACTATTTAATTGAAAAAAAAGTATAAAAAGTATAAGTGTAATTGTTCTCATAAAAAGATTTTTAAAATTATTTGTATTTATATTATTTGTAGAAATAATATAAATACAAAGTTTAATCTTTCAATGAAAAGTTGAATTACCCTTTGGGGTGATTTTAAACAGGCTAGAATTTATAAATCCGTCATAAGCCGCCGAAGACATGCAATGGCACTTGCTCTGGAACTAACTTCCAATTTGAGATAGGTATTGTTGATGTGTTTTTTTACGGTATTTAAAGAGATGAACAACATCTCTGCAATTTGCTTATTTGTTTTGCCTTCATAAATTAATTCCAACAATGTAAATTCTCTTTCAGAAACCAAGTCCTGCAAATTTTTATTTATTTTTTGCAGCGAAAGTGGTGGAAATTTTAGCTTGTTTTTTTGTGCATGGTTGTATAAAGCAATTTCAAGGGTGGAATACAAACCTGCTTCATTAAAAGGTTTTACAATATAGCCCGATGGCTCGGTATATTTTGCTTTTTCCAATGTAGATTTATCGGAATAAGAAGTAATAAAAACAAAAGGAATATTAAACTGTTTATTTATTTTTTCTGCAATTAATAAGCCATCCATTTCACCGTTTAAGTTAATATCCAGCAACACTAAGTCTGGCAAATTTGTTTGCAACTCATGCAGTGCATTTTCTTTTGTGTAAACAATGGCAGACACAACAAAATCATTTCGTTCAATTAAAGCAGCAATGTCTTCTGCTATAATTGGTTCGTCTTCTACAATTAAAATTTTTATATCGTTCAATTTATATTTTTTTGTAGTTCACTATTTCAATATCTACTTTTGTTCCATCCTCACTATACATTTTCATTTTCCCATTTAATTTTTGTAGAAATGCATTAATCATTTTATGACCAAAAGATTTTTTTGCTCCTTGTTCAAAATATTCTGGCAAGCCTATCCCATCATCATACACCGATAGTAAAAGATTGTTATTTATTTCTTTCAACATAACTTTTATACTGCCATTTCTATTATTTATAAAAGCATATTTAAGGCAATTTGTAATTAGTTCATTTAAAATTAATCCAATAGGTATTACCGTATCTACATCTAATATTAAAGAGTCTATTTCTTTTACCAATATAATATTATCTGGTTTTATATTGTATGAATAAAATAGATTGTCTGTAAGGTTTTCAATATACTGCTGTACGTTAATTCCCATTAAATTATCTTCTTGGTATAGGTTCTGGTGAATTAAACTCATGCTTTCTACCCTATTTCTACTTTCTTTAACTGCGTCCAGTGCCTGTTCATCTCTAATATAATTTGATTGTAAACTTAACAGACTACTTACAATTTGTAAATTATTTTTAACTCTATGATGTATTTCTCTTAAAAGAATTTCCTTTTCCTCCAAAGATTTTTCTATTATTTTATTTTTTTAATCAAGCAGCAATTTTTTCTTTTTATTATTTGTAAATGCACGGTAAGAAATAGCGGCAAGCCCAATAAATAAAACAGTGGCTAATGCAAAATAGTTTCTTTCTGTTCTTCTTCTTTTTGATTCAGATAAATTAATTTCATTCTCTGTATGCAAAGCCCCAATGCGACTTTCTTTTTCAGCAGTTTCATACACCGCACTCATTTCATTTACCTGCCGGCTGTTTTCTGCATTTAATAAAGTATCACTTATTGTTTTGCTTAAATCAAAATAATCATAAGCTTCTTTGTATTTTTGCTGGCGATAAAAACATTTAGATAATTTTCTGTAAAATACTTCCATAGCTTCTAGCCGGCTATTGCTCTTTGCTAATTCCAACGCTTTTGTATAATATGCTTTTGCAAGCTCAATATTGTTTTGTTTCAAATAAAGATCTCCATAAGATTCATAATGCGTTATCAACGTTTTCTTATTTTTATAAACGGCACTGTCTTTATCCGTTTCATTTAAGTATGCCAGTGCTTCATTTGTTCTATTTAAGTTTATTAAAGCCGCTGCAATATTTTCTTTACTGGCTGTTACATCATCATAAGAATCTAAAGTTTTAGCAAGTTGTAAAGAAGCGTAAGCGTATTTATAAGAACTATCAAACTGCCCATTGTTTTGATATGCGGCACCAGTATTTATTAAAGAGTTTAACATGCCAGTACTATCGCCCACTGTTTTTTTTATTTCATAAGATTGCTTATAAAATTTTATTGCATTTGGATAATCTTTTCTAGAGCGATAAACCAAGCCAATGTTTAATAATGACTGTGCAATAAATTTATTATTTCCATTAGCTTTTCTTAATTGCAAAGCCGCTTGATGATTTCTTAAAGCCAATTCGTAATTGCCCTTGTAATAGTAAGCCAAGGCAATATCTGTAAGTGTATGTGATTGATAATCTGCCCTCTTTATTTGTGTAAATATAATAAGGGCTTGTTTTAAATAAAATATGGAAGTGTCTAAATTGCCTTTTATATCATAAGCAATACCAATGGCTTTTGATGATTGTGCCGTACGAAAACTATCATTAAGTAAAACTGATTTTTGATAAGCCACCTGTCCATATTCTATTGCCTTTGTAGGATCATCTTCTTGGTAGAAAATACTGAGTTGTTTATTTGCATCAATAATAGATGTATCAGTTCCTTCTTTTAATGCAATTGCTTTTAAAGAGTCATTCTTATTTTGCTGAGCGCTACCAATTGTATGTTTAAATAATACAAAAATTAGTATAAAAATTATTCTAAAACCTTGTAACATACTTTGAGAGGTTTTGGTAAATCTTTACAAAGTAAACAAATTTTATAGATTTATTTCTTACCCTTTTGGGTAATGAATGATTATTTATGCGCTAATTTAATAAAGTATCATATATCAATGCAGTTAAGTTGACAGCTTGGGTGTCCCATACGCCGCATCCTGAATCTTAGCTTAACCTTCCATCAACCCCCTCACCCCCAACTCATAACCCATCAAACCCAGCCCACTTATAACACCGACACACTTTGCAGACACGTGGGAGTTTTTCCTAAACTCTTCTCTGCCAAAAATATTGGATATATGTACTTCTATAACTTTTGTAGTAATGGCGGCTACTGCATCGCCGAGCGCAACAGATGTATGTGTGTAACCACCAGGGTTTAAAATAATACCATCGTAGGAAAAACCATATTGCTGCATGGCATTTATCAACTCGCCTTCTACATTGCTTTGGAAATAAGTAAAATCAATTGCAGGAAAAATCATTTTCAATTTTTCTAAATAAGTTTCAAAAGTTTCGCTACCGTAAACATCTGGCTCTCTAGTTCCAAGTAAGTTTAGGTTTGGTCCGTTTATAATGGCTATCTTCATTTTAGTAATATTAATTTTGGAAGAAATAAAAACCAAGCTTTACTCCAAATCTGTTAACCATTTTTCAGGATTTTCTTGAAAAGCAAAAACTGCATGAATGATAACTAAATATTCTTTTTTGTTTACAGTATAATGTGCCGCATAAGAAAATTTATAGACTACAGCATAACGAACATCATCATATCTAAAAGAAGCATTAAAAGGATTATCCTTTAAAGTATTTATTGCTTGCTTAAGATTTGTTGCAAACCTATTTCTCAATTCCCTATTTATTTCTTTGTATCAATTGGTAATACGTTTTATTTGCGCTACAGATTCTATTGAGTATCGCACTTTATTTTTTTGCATTATCCAGCATTAATTATTTTCCAAGCTTCTTCTTCACTAATTAATAATTCAGGACTTGCTGTGTATTTTTTTATGCTCTCTCTAACAAATTGTTTTTGTGCTTCAGGAATATTTACACTAGGTTCATCATCTACTGTCACAATAATTGCATTTTTTTTAAATGCCTTTTTTATATTATTAATGGTACCTAAATTAATATCCTCAGCCGATTTGAAATGATAAGTCGTATGCATAATAGTTTACTTTATTTAAAAACTTACTGTAATTTAATAAAAGTTTTTTAACCAATTTCTAACCAAAGTAAAAACGTCAACTTACACCTTTCTACATCAAAATAATTGAGTTATAATAAAAGTTAGTTTTTATTATAAATATGTTTTTTACGACTCTCTAAATGTAACTCTCAAAACTATTCCATTTTTTTTGACAATTGTTAACTCCTTTACTTCGACTTCAATAGATTTTGTTTTGTTCGACAATGATTTTTTATAAGATATTGTGTATACGTACCCATTCTCATTATTTTTTATATTCGTTATCGTTCCTACTCTGTCTGGACCACGCCAAAAGATGTAAACTTTAGTTCCAATATCCAATTTTTCTGTTGATTTTCCACTTTCTTTATTAATTATCTTTTCTTTTGGTTCATTAATATTTCGATTTTTACTAACGTCAGATGTATATGTATTTACAATAAACACATATTTCTCTAATGCTTTAACTTTTTTTGTGAAAGGAATATTTGAAATTGTATTTTGAATAGGGAACTGAACATCTGTTAACAAGTCTAACATTGGAGCAATTTTACTGGCTTTAATAGCATAGAATTGTGATGTATTTAAAGGTGAGTTTTCATTAAATATCTTTGAGTTTTCGATGCTTAATCCCATATCAGTTACCCCGATTACATTTCCATCATTGTCAAACAATGGACCTCCACTACTACCATGGTCAATTGGGGCAGAAATTGTATAATGCCCAACATCTCCACCCAAGCCAGTTTGTGCAACAATATTTCCTTTTGTTACTTTTGTTTCCACTCCTTGTATATCAGTTCTAGGGTAACTCAATGTAAAAACATCACTTCCTTTTTCAACCGTTTGAAATTTAATTATAAATGGTAGGGCAGGAAAAATTTTAAACTTAGTGTCAATAATTTTCAAAATCACTAAATCACTAGTAGGGTCAGTACTTACAATTCTTGCTATATATTTAATAGTTTCTCCATTTACAGTTTGGGTTATTTCAAAATAATCACCTTCTCTTTGTAATTGGTTAATATAAACTACATGATAGTTTGTAACAATGTATCCATTTGTAGTAATCGCAAACCCAGTACCTGATTGTACATGAGCATAGTTTTCACTTTGACCATAAGTATTTCTACAAAAGAAAAGTAATCCAAGTAATATTACAAAATTTGGAATTCTCTTCTTCATAGTTTTAATCGTAAGTAGTGTAGCTTCAGGTAACATAATGTATAACATTTTAATATCTAATCTTCAACCCTTCTTCATCATCCCCACAAAATCATCAAACAAATATCTACTATCATGTGGTCCAGGTGTAGCTTCTGGATGATACTGTACCGAAAATGCTTTTTTATTTTTTATTCTTATTCCTTCAATGCTATCGTCATTCAAATTTACATGTGTTATTTCTACATTTGGGTTTTCATGTACCGCTTTTGCATTCACACCAAAGCCATGGTTTTGAGTAGATATTTCGCTCTTACCAGTTATAATATTTTTCACCGGATGATTCAATCCCCTATGCCCATTTTTCATTTTATAGGTAGGGATATCATTTGCCAAAGCTAGTAATTGATGACCAAGACAAATACCAAATAAAGGTTTATCAGCCGCCATTATTTGCTTTACTGTTTTTATGGCATAGTCCATAGGTGCAGGATCGCCAGGGCCATTGCTTATAAAATATCCTGTTGGATTAAATTTTTCCAATTCTTCAAAACTTGTTTTTGCATTAAACACTTTTACAAAAACACCTCTCTCCACCAAACAATGTAAAATATTTCTTTTAATACCAAAGTCTAGCACAGCTACTCTTACGTTTGCATTTTCATCTCCCAATGTATATGTTTCTTTTGCACTCACTACCGATGCTAGTTCCAAACCCGCCATAGATGGCACTTCTGCCAATTGTTTTTTTAATAACGCTACATCATCTGTTTCAGACGATATAATACAATTCATAGCACCTTTCTCTCGTACATGCGCTACAAGTGCACGAGTGTCTACCCCATTTATTGCTACTACATTTTGCTTTTCAAAATAACTTTGCAAAGAATCATTTGCCAAAAAGCGGCTATACTTTTCTTCTAAATTTCTACCAATTACGCCTTTTACTTTTACCCCGTCGCTCTCCACATCTTCTGGTCTCACACCATAGTTACCAGTATGCACACTGTTCATTATTAAAACCTGTCCATAATAACTAGGGTCTGTAAATACTTCTTGGTAGCCTGTCATGCCAGTGTTAAAACAAATTTCACCAGTGGTAGTACCAATTTTACCGAAGGCTGTTCCAGTTACTACCGTACCATCTTCTAACAACAATGTTGCTTTTATAGAATTGTTATTTGCCATGTAATAATGTCTATTTTATTTTTACAATGATATAAAAAAAGCTCCGATAAAAATATCGGAGCCTTATATAAATTTTATTTTTGCATAAATTAAACTTCTTTACCGTTGTTTAATTTTAACTTTAATTCTTCCAATTCATCCATTTTACCATCAGCAGCCAATTGAGACTGTTGCGCCCATGTTGTAGGATCTAAATGACCAACTCTAGCTGTTGAAGCAGTTAAAATTTCTTTTACACTTTCAGCAGATGCAGCAGCCAATTCAGCAAAAGTAGTTATACCAGCAGCTACCAGTACCTCAGCAGCTTTAGGACCAATACCTTCAATTATTGTTAAATCATCAGCACCTGTTGCAGCTGTCGCTACAGCAGCAGGAATAGTTTCAATAACTGCATCTGTAATTGTTTCATCAGTAGTTGCAGCAGCAGCTTTTGCTTTAGCACCACCGCTTCTACGAGTTTTCTTAGCAGGCTCTGCAGCAGTACCAATTCCTTTGCCGTATATTTCATTAAAGTCAACCAACTCAATCATAGCCATTTCAGCATTATCTCCTTGTCTTGCTCCTAGCTTAATGATACGAGTGTATCCACCTGGGCGACCAACAACTTTTGGCGCAACCACAGTAAACAATTCTTTTACCGCAGCTTTATCATTTAAGTAACTAAACACAATACGGTGATTGTGGCTTATTGCTTCTTTGCTATCTGTAGCTTTTGTTTTTGTAATCAATGGCTCAATGTATGTACGGAGTGCCTTTGCTTTTGCTACTGTGGTTGTTATTCTTTTGTAGGTAATTAGCTGACAACCTAGGTTCATCAATAACGCTCTTCTATGAGAAGCTGTTCTACTTAAATTATTGTTTTTGTTTCCGTGACGCATGACTTTTTTGTTTTTAATTCACCTATACCGTGTCAGGATTTATAGGCTATCCTTTCGGAGTTATTTATAAATTGTTTAATTGTTGTATTGCTAAATTGTTGATGACTTTAAAGTGAATAATAAACTTCAAGTTATAAAAAATTAGCACATTAGCTAATTAGCACATTGGCTAATTAATTCTCGTCGTCTATCTTCAATTTGCTCAAGTCCATACCAAAGCTCAATCCTCTATCTTGCAATACTGCATCAATTTCACTCAAAGATTTTTGACCAAAGTTTCTAAACTTCATCAAGTCTTCTTGCTCATATTGTACAAGCTCACTCAAAGAATTAATTTTAGCAGCTTTCAAGCAGTTGAATGCACGCACTGATAAATCTAAATCTTCCAATGGTGTTTTAAGCATTTTACGCAATTGTAAAGTGTGCTCATCCACCATATCTTCTTTCTTATCTTCTTTGGTATCGAAAGTAATATTCTCATCAGTAATAATCATCAAATGCTGAATAAGAATACGGCTTGCTTGCTTTACAGCTTCCTCTGGGTGTATTGTACCATCAGTAACAACATCCATTATCAATTTTTCGAAATCGGTACGTTGTTCTACCCTTGTATTTTCAATAAGATATTTTACGTTCTTTATTGGTGTGTAAATAGCGTCTACAGGTATATAACCAAAAATATTACTTTTTTCTTTATGCTCTTCAGCAGGCACATAACCACGGCCACGTCCAATTGTAATGTCAATGTCAAGTTTAGCACTGCTATCCAAAGTACAAATCAATAATTCAGGATTCATTACTTCAAACATTGGAGTTACTTCTCCAATCATCCCTGCAGTAAATTCTGTTTTATTTTTTATAGACAGGGTTACTTTCTCCGACATAATTTCATGATCTCCATTCAATTTAAAACGTACTTGCTTTAAATTAAGAATCATTTCAGTCACATCTTCTGTAACACCTTTTATTGTAGCAAATTCATGATCAGCTCCAGAAATATTGATACCAACAATTGCATACCCTTCTAAAGAGTTAAGTAAAACACGACGAAGTGCATTACCAATAGTTACACCATACCCTGGTTCCAAAGGACGAAATTCAAACTGAGCTTCAAAGTCTGTTGCTTTCTGTAAAACTATTTTATCTGGTTTAACAAAATTAAAAATGGCCATTTTTATTTGTTTGATTTTAATTTAAAAAAAATTTGTATTGAGTATTGAGTACTTAGTATTGAGACAGTTCGTTACAATTTCAAATGCTTAGTCTAAAATCTTACGTCTCAAATCTAACATCTTACTTAGAGTACAATTCCACGATTAATTGCTCCTTAATATTTTCAGGAACGTTCTCTCTTTCTGGATATGTAATAAAAGTACCTTTCATTTCTGCTTCATTCCACTCTATCCATCCAAACTTTGGATTTTTACCACGCAAATTATCAGTAATTGATTTATTCACAGCACTCTTATTTTTCAAACCAATTACATCACCAGGCTGGCAACTGTAAGATGGGATGTTTACAACTTCTCCATTAACAGTAATATGCTTGTGACTAACCAACTGGCGTGAACCTTGGCGGCTAATGCTTATACCCATTCTATAAACGGTATTATCTAAACGTGCTTCTAATAATTTGATAAGATTTTCACCAGTTACTCCTCTTTTACGAGCAGCTTCACCATAAGTCTTACGGAATTGTTTTTCCAATAAGCCATATGTATATTTTGCTTTTTGCTTTTCAGATAGCTGAAGTGCATATTCACTTGGTGCTTTACGCTTTTTGGTAGCGCCATGCATTCCTGGAGGAACGCTGTTTTTAGTTAACCATTTTCCGTTTCCGGTAATTAATTCTCCAAACCTGCGGGAGATTTTTGTTTTGGGGCCTGTGTAACGTGCCATAATTTAAAATATGTGATTTTTTAGTGACGATTCAACATCATAAAAATCTTAAAAATCGATGATGAACCCTTTTATAATTAGATGTTAGACTTATAGATTTTAGACATGAGACAAGAAATTTAATTGTAGTTATCTAAAAATCTTATGTCTAATATCATATCTCTTTTTTATACTCTTCTCTTCTTTGGAGGTCTGCAACCATTATGCGGCATAGGTGTAATATCTTTAATAGATGCTACTTCAATACCATTTTGAGATAAAGAACGGATAGCACCTTCACGACCACTTCCTGGTCCTTTTACTAAAACGTCAACTCTTTTAAGACCTGCATCAAGCGCTATTTTAGCACAATCTGCTGCTGCCATTTGAGCTGCGTAAGGTGTATTCTTTTTAGAACCTCTAAAACCCATTTTACCAGCAGATGACCAAGATATTACTTGACCTTGCTTATTGGTAAGACTAATGATAATGTTGTTGAAGCTAGCTACGATATGTGCATCGCCATGTGCTTCTACTTTTACTACTCTTTTTTTTGCAGCTGCTTTTGCTCCTTGCTTGCCGCCTTGTGCTTTTGCCATTTGTTTTTTGTTGTAGGTATTCGTTTAAAATAATTTCTACCAAATTTTGGTAAAACAGATGCAACCCTCCTGCTGGCTCAATAGCTATCTAGCGTTGTATCTTAAGTATAAGAGCCTTTATAAATAACGATTTAAGAAATCAATGAATAATGATTATGAATCATTAAAGTACATGAAAACTTAATTCGTAATTAACTAGTTTTATCTAGTAACTTTTTTCTTTCCAGCTACTGTCTTACGCTTACCTTTTCTTGTACGACTGTTAGTACGAGTACGCTGACCACGAAGCGGCAAACCTTTACGATGGCGAAGACCACGGTAGCAAGCTATATCCAACAAACGCTTAATATTCATTTGGGTTTCACTACGCAATGCACCTTCAGTCTTAATTTCACCACTAATGATATTACGAATAGCAGTTTGCTCTTCGTCATTCCATTGGTTTACTTTTTTGTTTAAATCAATACCTGCTTTTCCAAGAATGTACTTTGCAGTGTTTGGACCAATACCATAGATATAAGTAAGTCCAATTTCACCTCTTTTGTTTTTTGGCAAATCAATACCGGCAATACGAGCCATAATACTATTTTAGATTTATTATTTAATATTTTAGATTTAAGATTAATGGAAGACTCTATAATTTAATGATAAATCTTAAATCAGAAGTCTCACCTCTTCAATCATAATTATCCTTGTTTTTGTTTAAAACGTGGATTTTTTTTGTTGATAACATACAGAATACCTTTTCTTCTTACGATTTTGCAATCTGTACTGCGCTTTTTAATTGAAGCTCTAACCTTCATGGTAATTTATTTTTACTTTTATTAATAACTGGTTAAACAAATAACCAAATAACTCTATTTATAACGGAAAATTATTCTTCCCCTTGTTAAATCGTAAGGGCTCATCTCAACTCCCACTTTATCTCCAGGCAAAATACGAATGTAATGCATTCTCATTTTTCCAGAAATTGTAGCCAATATTTCATGGCCATTTTCTAATTTCACCTTGAACATAGCATTGCTTAACGCTTCTACTATTGATCCATCTTGTTTAATGAGTGCTTGCTTAGCCATAATTTTCGGATCGCAAAGATAGGATTATATTTTTAATAAATTACTAATTAATTGAAATGACTTATGAAATAGGGTATTTAAGGGCTATTTTGGGTAAAACTAGGCACAAAAACTTCCTATCTTGGGATAAGCACGGTATCTCTGGCATATTTTTATTGCCCATTCAATAAATTTTAATATGAGACACTAAAATTTCTTAACGATTGCCCTACATATCAAATCAAAATCTATTAAAAAACAAATCGAACCAACTTTACAGATAGTTCGATTCTTTATAGATTGATGATGAATTATTATTTATCTAGATAAAACTCAAAAGTATCACCACGCAAACCAATACGCATAGCTTCTAAAGCTATCATTTCAGATGGAGCAATATTGCCCAAATTAACGTTACAACCAATTAGTTCCAAAAAGTATAACTGTTGGGCTTTTTGTGGTGCCTCCCACAATATTTTCTCTGCTGGTATTTGTGTAAGAATTTCTTGTACCAATCCTTCTCTCACTTCTCCAGAACCCCTGTAAATACCAACATTTCCAGCCTCTCTTGCTTCCGCAATTACATATGTAGCCCCTGCACTTAGCTCTGCACTCATTAATTCTATCCATTTATATGGCGGTATAATATGTGCTGCGTCTTTGCTACCTACTTCGCTATATATTTTAAAATCTTTTGCTAGTTTTTCTATGTACCCACATTTTTCTGCATGTGGAATAGTAATGGAACCATCACTAACTTCAATAGTACTTACCCCAAATTCCTTGCACATATTTACATAATCATCAAATTGATTACGAATTAAAAAAGCTTCAAACAAAGTGCCTCCAAAATAGACTGGCACATTATGCTCTGCATATACAGCAAGCTTTTCTTTAAGATTAGGTGTTACAAAAGCGGTACCAAAACCCAGTTTCACAATATCTGTATGGGGTGCAGCTACACTCATAAAATTTTTGGCGTCTTGTACGCTCAAGCCCTTGTCCATTACCATTGTAAGTCCATTGGTACGTGGTTGTGCTGTACGCAATGGCATTTGAGAAAGATTAAAATTCATGTATTTATTTTTTTACTGACTATTACATTAGCTGCAAATATATCTAAAGAAAAATAAAAGATGAAAAGTAGCATTAGCGAATGCCTTTTTTCTTATACCGTGCAATTACTTCTACAACTTGCCTGTGTTTGAGTATAGATGGATTAAGTTGTATAAACTTTTTTATAAGTTTGGGATTAATAGCCATTCCATTTTCTAGCTGTAGTAATGCCTCTTTTATTTTTCCTTCCGCAAACAAGAATATACTTTGGTAAAAAAGAAATATTGGTTTTCTGTCTGTTTGCTCATAAGCAAATTGAGCATATTCAATACCCTCAGCGTAGTATTCAGCATGCAATAAGCATTTTAATAGTTCTGTCCAACCGCTTATACTTTTTGGCCTTATACGCACTACATTTCCAAATCTTGTAAGTGCCTCTTCTATTTCATTCATTTGCAAATAGCATTGGCCAAGTGCAAGGTTATAATCTGGCTGCATTACTTGCGAACGTAGTGCTGTATGAAGGCATTTTATAGCACTAGCCCAAACGCCCTCATTCATATAAGTTGTAGCAATTTTATAATGCATACGACTATCCTCGGCATCCATATGGCTGGCTTTTTTATAATAAAATCTAGCTTGAGCATAATTCTCCATTCTATCATAACAATGACCAATGGCCTCAAAAACAATAGCATCAGGCAGTGAGAGCTCTAATACTTTTTGTAATGCCTCTATTGCATCTTTATAATTTCTAAGGCGCAAAAATGCATCCCCCATATTTCGATAGGCATTCTCAAACTTCTCATTTATTGCTATAACATACCCATATGCATCTATTGCTTTTTCATGAAGTTTTATACCTTGGTATGCCGCCCCAAGATTAAACCAAGCTAGCTCATTAAATGGTTGCTCCTCAATTATTTCTTTGTGTAAAACGATACTCTCCTCATTTCGCCCAGTAAAATCTGTCCAAAAGCAAATCTTATAAAGCGCTTCTTCATTTGCTGAATCTTGTTTTAAAATAAGTGCCAAACAATCAAATACCTTTTCAAAATTTTCATAATCATCATATACATCTGAAAGCTCAAACAGCAAATCCAATTTCTCTTCTCCTTCAAAAGTATCAATAGCATTTTCTAATACTTCAGCGGCTTTTTCTTGCATATCCAATGCTAGATAGGCATCTGTTTTTAAAATATACAGGTCTGAATCCGTGCTGTCTAGTTCCTCAGCTTCGTCTAACAACTCTAGTGCTTCTTTGTATTGTTTGGAAATTATTAGCAGGTTTGCTTTTAAAAGTAATAAAGTATTGGTATTGGGGTACTGGTTTATTGCATATTCGCAAACTACAAGTGCTTCTTGAAGCATGTCCTTCTCATCAAAATATTCTATGAGCCGCTCAAAGCCTTCTTGCTCAATAAATGAGTTACTTCTACCAGCACGCAAATTGTCATACTGTGCTAATAATTCTTTTAGTTCTTCTCTTTCTTGTCTATATTGGTCGTTTCTCATAATTAGGTCATTATTAACTGTAATTTAAGCCATTTTCGTAATAACTATGTTAAGTTAAAAATATATTTTAACTTTTACACAACAATTGGCATAATTATTCGTCTTATATTTAGGAAAATGTATTAAATTTGTTCCAACAATAAATAATGAATAAGATATTTCGCATATTATTACTTACTACAATACTTACAACACAGTTACTTGTGTCGTTTGCTGATAGAGGTGTAGGTAAAAAGAAAGCTAAAATATCTCTAAACATTAAAGTGCCAGTTTCTTTTCAATCGTCATTAAACTTTAATTTACGTAATGGCTTGAAATATACAGGCTCGCTTATAAATACAACAGCAAAGCCAATAGTAGCTTACAATACAAATACCTTAATTACTTACCAAAAAGGTAATAGCATATATATTCTTCCCTACAAGCAAAAAATATTGGTTGCAGATATGCGCCAAGGATACACTGGTACTAAGCTTATTATCAAGATGAGATAGTTTCTTACTTCTTACTCCCATTAACTTAAATTAATCCTCAGAATTGCATTGGCTATTTTTTCATAGCCCCTCCATCATTTTTATAAAATACGATTCACGCTTAATATCATAAAAGCTAACGTAGTTCTTATGCCCAAATTTAACAATAGGCATCATAGAACATTTAGCTTTAGCAAATTTTTTATGCTCTTCCTTCAGAACATCTATTATAGGTTTAGGTAGAAAGGAAGCCTCTTTTGGAGCCTTTTGAAAAGTATGCACATCCAAAGTACTTTTAAAACTAGCTTCAATTGTATAAACATTAAGCTCATCAAAATTGCCAAATGTATAGCCTAAAAGAAATCCCCCAAAGGATTGAGCCTTTATAGTTGTAGGCAATGCTCCAAGAGTAATAAGATTAGTGACAGCTACGTCCAATACAACTTTACCATTAGTACTTTTATTTATTGCAAATACTATATTCTCATTCTTTATAGATTTATGTATAAATTTTTTTGTACTTATCTCATACTCATTTTTATCTATTATGGGCTCATCATTATAATAAATACTACTGTCTTTTGGTACGCTAAATTTATTTAACAACTTTCCTGCTACAATATCATAAAATGAGACAGTAAATGTATTGTTGTATAAATTGCCATTTACTAAAATATTATCGTACAAAAATGAGTTGCTTACATATTGTTCCCCGTATTTTGTACTTGGTAACTCTCCTTTGGTTTGTTGGCTAAATACTGTAGACTTCACTTGGCCTGTGGTCAACGAAACTTCCTTTACATAAGTTGCATCAAGCTTATCGATAGTAATAAACACGCTACTTCCTTTTAAGTAAATCTTATTTTTGGGTGTCAGCTTCCTCATTTCTCTTTCTTCATCTCTTAAAAAGGAAACTCCCTTAAATTCAAACAATTGTTCAAGATCAGTATTCTTATCAATAAAATCAAAATTAACAGTAATGGTATCTAAAGCACTCCCCTTAGCTTTTGCATTGGTAATTAATTTCAAATAATTTTCCTTTTTTTCTGCAATGATTATACAAAAAAAACTGCTTGTAGCAAATGCTTCTACTACTCTTTCTCTTCTTTGTAATCTAACATTTTGCACTTCTTTCTCCTCTTTTTTTTTATAATCAATTTCATTTATCAAAAAGTTTTTCCTGTCTGTTTTACATATGTTGTACTCAGTATTATTTGATACAAATGTTTGAAAATCATTAAACCTATTATCGTTGTGGTATGGGTACACTGTATCTACAATTCTATCCTTTACAAAATTTGCAACCGAATTCCAATTACTATCAATAATAATTCGCTCAACAGATAAGTTATCTACTAAAGTTATGTGTAGGTTGCCAGACATCTCATTATAAGCAGTAAAAGATGTAAATGTTTTGGATACTAAACCCGATTTATTGTTTTTTTTGTAAGTGAATACTGTGTCTTGAGCGTAAGCATTGGAAAAAAGAATAAAAAAGAAAAGCAGGATATTAAAAATTTTCATCTGTAATTTTATTTTTTTGTATGAAGATTAAACATAAATTTAGTGTAGTGTTACTTAATAAAAATACTTGATTATATGTAAACAAAAACATTAGCAGGTATCAAATTTTTATAATCCTACATTTTATTTTAAAATAGAAGTAGTAAGCTTGATATTTATCCACCCTTTTTCAATTGTTGATTTTCTTCATAAGTCATTACCCTAAAGCCTGCTTTCGGTGCATCAAATTTAGTGGTTAAGCTAGACGCTGTTAGATTTTTACTAAGTGTATATTTAAAAATGAGATTACCAGATTGTAATTCATATTGTACTGGCAACCCTTGTAGCTGAGGGAAAGCATTATTATATGTTGTATTTGCAATGCTAACAGTAGGGTCAAAGTATACAGTGTAGCTTTTTCCATCTTCACTGGTAGCAGTTGCTTTCTTACAGCTATAGCCCTCTATTGTGGTTATTTTATCATCGATATTAAAATTAAGGCTACTGTTTATATGATTCTTTTGAGTCCAATTTTCTGCAGTAGTAGTTATCATTAATTTTTGCCCACTATATTCTTTTAATATAAACCCTTTGCCTGCTTTATTATCAAACACTGTAGTCTCCGTGCCTGGTTTACTTACCATCTCCGTTCTACTTTTGTCTTTTGTAAAAAAAACGGTAAGCTCTGCCCCATTTAGTGAGCCTGGTATTTGTTTTTCTCCCTTAGCACTAAGTATAGAAATGCCATAAGTAAGTGTACCCTCGTTCAATACTTTTTGTGCAAAAATAGTTGTAGAAAAAAATAATGCTATAAATGTGTAAGTAGTAAAAAATTTAATTTTCATATTTAATATTTGAGTATAAAGATAGTAAAATACGTGCCGCAAAATCATAACAAATGTTAAAGAAAAAGCTGCACGTTTTAATGTGCAGCTTAGTAACATATTTTTAACTAAAATTAATTTTTGTTGGTCTTGTTTTTCAGCTCTTGCAATTTTCTTTGGCTCTCTTGCATTGCTTGAACTTTGGCTGCTATTTTAGATGTTTTTTGTGGCTTCTTTCTATTCTCATTTATTTGAGCCAATATTTTATCATGATTTATTACATACTTCTGTATAAAAATTTGCAACAACAATGTAATAGCATTGGAAATAGTATAATACCAAGTAAGTGCAGCTGGAAGGTTATTAAAAACACCTAACAACAATACTGGGAAAATGTATGGCATATACTTCATTACAGGATTGCTATTATCCTGCATAGAACTCATACTATAAATAGAAATTAGCATGCTTGTAATAGTTGCTGTTAACGTAAATAAACTAATATGATCTCCATAAAAAGGAATGCTAAAAGGTAGCTGGTAAATGGAATCATAAGCAGCTAAATCTTTTGCCCACAAAAAACTTTTTCCTCTTAAGTCTATATTGCTTTGAAAGAAATAATAGAGCGACATAAATATTGGTATTTGCAACAATGCAGGTAAACAACCACCAAGCGGGCTCACACCTGCAGTCTTCCAAAGTTTCATTTGCTCTACACTAAAAGCCTGCTGATCCAGCGTACCTGTTTTGTCAGTAAATTTAGCTTTCAAAGCATCTACCTCAGGCTTTAGTACTTTCATTTTTGCGCCACTCAAATAACTCTTGTATAATATTGGCGATGTAATTAAGCGAATGAGTAGTGTAAGTAGTAAAATAACAATACCCATGCTAGCAATATTTCTTTGGAAGAAATCGAAAACGGGTAGTAAAAAATAACGATTAATGTATTTAACAAAAGAGAAAACACCAGAACCATAAGGAACTATATTTTCCATTTTATTATTGTATCCTTTTAAAATATTATAATCACTTGGTCCATAATAAAATTGTAAAGCATTACTACCATTGGCTTGTGCTGTTAATTTTAGATTAGCAGTAGCTTGGTATAAATATTTGCTACTATCTGTAGCTACTTTCCACTCTGTGCTTGCACTTGCAAATTTACTTTTAGCTGCCAATGCTGCTATAAAAAATTGTTGTTTTACGGCTATAAAATCAAGAGGCTTACTATATGCTTTTGAATCGTCTTTTGCTATATGTTCAAAATCGAAACTACCATCTTCTACATAGCATAACTGAGATTGTGTAAGCTCATATTTGTGGTCTTTCTCTATTTGTGCAGCTTCCGACTTCCACAAAATATTTATGGTGTTTTGTGTAAATACATTACTGCCTTTGGTTACAATATTTAAATCCATCATGTAATCGTTAGGCTTTATTGTATACTGATGTACAATCTCTTTACCACCTGTGCTATTACCTGTTTTAAAAGTAATTGTTTGGCTTTTATCTGCATTTAAAATTATAGGCTGAGCAGAAAAATTAATATTCTCTGTTTCTGCAGATTGGTTTGTACCAGTGTTTACCGTATAAGAAAACTTATTAAAGTTTCCGCTTTGCACTAAAACATTTGTACTATCGTATTTCTTAAACTTTTTTAATTCTACAATAGCTGGTTGAGCACCTTTTGTATTAAAAGTAACTTTCATTACTTCGTTTTCCATAGTCACAAGCTGTGGTTTTGAGCTGTCTTGTACAAACCCTTGGGTTTGTTTAACTAATTTTAATGAATCTGCTTTTAAGGAGTCTATTTTTACTGCATTCAGGTCAACTTTTGGTTTCAATTTGGCAATAGAATCAGCTATTAATTTTTGCTCTGCCTCGTAGGCTACTTTACTTTTATTATTAATTACAAACATTCCCACTAGCAATGCGCCAATAAGTGTAAAACCAATGAGTGTATTTTTGTCAAAGCCCATATTGTTATTTTTAGTTTTAGTTACAAATTCTGCAAATAAATTTTTCCTTATACATCAAACTATAATCCCAAATTATACTTTACGCCTTATTGGCATGAAGGATGCAAATGTAATTAGTTATTAGGTTCTATTAGATAAAAGAAATGCCTTCTTTTGGAAGGCATTTCATATTGTAAACTATAATTTTATTTTTTTGCAGCAGCTGCGGCAGCAGGAGCTGCTTTACCAGCTGGAGCTTTTGCAGCAGCTGTTTCTTCTTGCTTAAGCTGACGAGTCATCGTAACAGCTGCAATAGGAATACGTGGAGAGTTCATTATCTCCATATTGTCTGCAACAATATTCTCAATACGAATGTTCTCATTCAATTCAAGTCCGCTAATATCTACCTCAATATTTTCTCTTAAATATTTAGGAAGTGTTTTTACTTTTACAGACTTTATTTTTAACACTAATTTACCACCCGCTTTTACACCTGTTGGTGTCCCAGTGTACTTTAATGGCAACTGTGCGATAACTTTTTTATCGTCTACTAATTCTAAAAAATCTACGTGTATAAGCAAGTCACTAACCTTGTGAAATTGCAAATCTTTTAAAATACACTTGTATGTTTTACCATCAACTGTAATGTCTGCAAGCATAAATTCAGATGTGTAAACGATGCTTTTGAAAGCTGCTGCGGGAGCAGAAAAATTCACCTCTGTTTTACCACCGTAAATTACAGCAGGCACAAGTTGCTGAGAGCGAAGTTGGCGGGTGGCTTTTTTTCCGCTTTCGGTCCTCAGTTGTCCTTCGATTGTAATTGTTTTCATTGTTATTTTTTTTATGAGGTGCAAAAGTAGGGTTTTTTAGTTAGATATTAGACGTTAGATTGATAGATGTTAGACTTTAGACCTAAAATATTCTTGGACACTA
>JANNVW010000144.1:0-43973 GCA_031408295.1 Ferruginibacter sp. | reverse complement strand
TCTTTTCTAGCCTTGAAAAAAAGCTTACAACTTTCTTCCGTTGCATAATTACTAAAGAAAAATGACATATTCATAACTAACTATTTTAGACAAACATACTAAATAAATTAGTTTATTCCAAATTGCGTACAGTCATTGAATCTTATGCTGCTCAGCTTAAAGAAAAAGGATTTAATGCAACAGCAGTACTTGGATTTAGAAACAGGGTAAAGGAGATAGTAAGGATAGTACAAGAAAATAACGCAGATCTTTTAGTTATAGGTGCACATGGACATAGAGGTGTAAAAGATATTTTGTATGGTCAAACAATTAATGCTGTACGACACGAACTAAAAATACCCGTGCTGGTGGTTAAGTTGTAGTATTTTTTGTAATAAGTTATAACATCAGTAAATAAAATTTAGTCCAATACATTTATCTCACACTTAAGTACTGCCTTTAATCTAAATATTCTTCAAGCGAGGTGTCTAAAACATATTGTACTAAATTATAACTCAAAATAGTATTATACCACTTGGCTTTAAATTTTATGTGAACACAAAAAGCACAAAAAAAGTTTTACAATAATTAACAATAGTTTTAATACTATTTGTAATAGTAATACTATCTTTGCAATATCTTTATTTTCTCACTAAAAACTAGATATATGAAAAAGATATTAATGTGCAGTTTGCTAATATTACTTACACAAATTATAGCCCTCAAAACAAAAGCGCAAGCAAATAAACAACACACTCTTTCTATAAATTTGGGGCCAGAATTATTTGCTCCTGAAAATTTTTGGCTAACACATACCCTCGGTGCAGGTATAAGTTTGAAGGGTGAGTATACTTTTGGCAAACATGCTAGCACTACTTTTAACACTGGGTTTAGCTATTTTGGTGGTAAGCAGCGTTTTGACAACGCTATTACAGGCCTAAAGGAAACTTATGACCCAATAGTAGCCATACCAATAAAACTTGGAGGAAGATATTATTTGGGTAATTTCTATTTTCTTGGAGAAACAGGAGCTATTATAATGGCAAATTACAGCAGTGGTACAAAAGCTATTTTTAGCGCCGGCCTTGGGGACAAGATAAAAATTGGAAGAAACAAACTTGACATTTCTGCAAGGCAAGAAATTTGGCTTGGTAGCAGTAGAGAGCAATACAATATGGCAGTGTTAAGGATAGCTTACGAACTTAACCTTTAATTTTTTAGTGTTAATAATTTCTCATTAAAAAAAGTATTCCATTTTTCTTGTTGCAATATTAGCTGACCATTTTTGGTTTCTCTATCATATCGTGTTTGCATATTGTTCATCCCTGTGCAGCACTCTTTGTATAATAATGCAAGCTGTGCATTCATAGTACTTGTAGTAAGTTTTACTGCCTTTATTTTTTTTAAAAATAATTGTGCAGCTATATATGTTGCATCAAAATGATGTTGCTCATGATTTAAAATGTAGTCGGTATTTCTCCCTGCTTTTACCCAAGATTTTAGTTTGCTAAAATAGCAATATACTTCTACATTTATTTGCCCTTTTCCATTTTTAGAGTGCATGCCAGCAGTGTAGCCAAAACCAGAGGATGTAATGGCGGCTATGGGATTAGGAAGATTTGGCTCAGCTTTAAAATTATCCCAAATTAGTTTTTTTGAAATATCGTAATAAATAATATCGGCATCATTCATGCTGCTTTTTTCTACCCAAGTTATATTGGTTGTAATTTGTGCATTGATACTTATGTAAAAAAAAGAAAAAACAAAAAGGCTTATAATGTATTTCATAATGAGGCAGCAAAATATAATATTCAAAAAAACGAATAAATCTTTACACTTCACATTTATTGGTTCATATTTAATCTTCTATTAACAGGTGCATTGTTTGCTGGTCAAAAATTTTATGAAACAATTAATATTCATATTACCATTGCATTAGTTCATTTCTGTGGAAAATATACTCTGGTGTTTTTATTAATTCTTCTTCGCTAGCTTCGTACCAGGGTGAAAAATCATTATTTAAAGGGTTTTGAAGTACATGAATATCTTGCGCAGGCATATAGCTTTGTGCAACCATGTAAATTCTTTTGCCATTTGCATCTTCAGCCACATCCATTACCATTACTGCATGGCCTGGAAAACCACCACGAATAAGTACATCGCCAGCTTGTATATCGCTAAAATTATTTTTTTGCTTTAATTGTTTTGCTAAAGATGCAGTACCACACATGCCAAATACTCTTTCTAAATACTTAGTAAAATTTGCTCTATCGTATGGTTTCATAAATTTATAAACCCCACTCCTATTATCTCTAAAAACAATTTCGTTAAATTTTTGTTGTGCAAATAAATATTCTGCACGCAGCCGCATTACTGCATCTGCACATTGTTGTAAATCTTTTTTGCCTACAGAAATATCTAATACGGCAAACTGTGCTGTTTGATTATACTTTTCTGTTCCATCAAATTTGTAAACTGTTTTATCTTTTTTTAAAGCAATGTTTTCTAACCAAGCGGCAAAAGAATTATCTGTATTTCTTATTCTTTCAAATCCATCTGGTAATGGAATATTTTTTATTTGTAGATAATCGTTTTCATTTGGGGGAACAATTTTTATGACTGCATTAATATTTTTATCCGTATTTTTTGAACTGGCATTATTATTACATGAAAAAGAGCATAGCAATAATAAAAGTATCGTTAGTTTGAAATGCATACAAAAAGTTTTTTGCTTTGATGCGACTTCAAATTTTATCCATAAAAAGAAATGTTAAAAACAAGCCCCACCTATCCTCCCTAAGGAAAGAGAAACTAATGAGATTGTGCAGTAGATTGTTTTATAGTAATTGAGAATTTGCAAAAATATTTATTGTATAACTACCACTTTATCTAATCCATAATAAAGATGAATAATGGTATGCCGATGAAGAAGCCCCCTCTATCTCCCCCGAAGGGGGAAGAAATTCAGAAGATTTTGCAATAGATTATGTTCTCACAAAAAATATTCTATTCTTAAATCTATTGCACAATAAAAGTTGAATAATGGCTATGAAGTGAGTGACATCCCGAAATTTCGGGAATGACCATAGCTGCTTCTTTGTTTGTTAAAAATCATCGTTTTGCCAAAGGCAAAATATCTAATTGTCTTCCAAATCTTCCAAAGCTCCTATTAGCTCATTATAACTATGATTATCTTTTACAGCTTTTGCTTCTACCATACCATTTTTATATATATTAATGGCTTCTGCAAAATTGTTATTCCGCTCCAATAATTTACCCAAATGATAATACGAACCTACATAATTGGGTTCTCTTTTCAATATAGTTTCAAATAAATTTTTAGCTTCTATATCATTGCCTTCTTTTATATATTCCAGTGCCAATGCATGCTGCAAAAAGCTATCATTTGGTGTGGCTCGTAAAAATTCATTTAACTTATCTATCCTGTTCATAATTTTCTTTTTTAAGGCAATCTATTTTGTATTTGATACCGTATATTTGCATTTTAGTTGCATAAACAACCATTATAAAATATAGAACATGAAAATACTTGTTTGTATTAGTAAAACGCCAGATACTACCTCAAAAATAGCGTTCGCAGATAACAATACGAAATTTGCTACCGATGGCGTGCAATTTATTATAAATCCATACGACGAATGGTATGCGTTGGTGAGAGCTTTAGAATTGAAAGAAGCTGACCCAACAACGGTTTTGCATTTGGTAAATGTGGGCGGAGTAGAAAGCGAGCCAATTATTCGCAAGGCACTAGCACTTGGTGGCGATGAATCTATTAGAGTAAATACTGATAATACCGATAGCTTTAATATAGCATCGCAAATAGCAGCTGTAGCAAAAGATGGTGGGTATGATTTAATTTTTACTGGTAAAGAAACGATTGACTACAATGGTTCATCTATAGGTGGTATGGTAGCAGAAATATTGGACATGCCATATATTTCTCATGCCATAAAATTTGACATTGATGGTGGAACAGCAACAGTGGTTAGAGAAATAGATGGTGGCGAAGAAAAAGATAAAGCAGCATTGCCATTGGTAGTGAGTTGCCAAAAAGGAATGGCAGAGCAGCGTATACCAAATATGAAAGGCATTATGGGTGCAAGAACAAAACCATTGAAAGTAGTAGAACCAATTTCGGTAGAAAGTTATACAAGTATTGCATCTTTTGATTTGCCTCCTGCAAAGTCTGGGGTGAAATTAGTAAGCGCAGATAATCCTGAGGAATTGGTGAGACTATTACACGAAGAAGCAAAAGCATTTTAAAATATTTATAAATTAATTATCATGGTTTTAGTTTTTATTGATCAACAAGACGGGCACATAAAGAAAAGTTCATTTGAAGCAGCAAGCTATGCAGCTGAGGTTGCAAAACTTACAGGCACAAATGCGGAAGCAATTTTGCTAGGAAATGTAGGCAATGATTTAGCTACGTTAGGAAACTACGGCATTACAAAAGTGCATACCGTTGCTGATGTATCACTCAATAATTTTGATGCACAAGTATTTGCAAAAATCATAGCCCAAGCTGCTGAAAATGCAGATGTAGTAGTATTCTCCAATAATACAACAGGCAAAGCCATTGCACCAAGATTGAGTGTACGTATGAAAGCAGGATTGGTATCTGGTGCTGCTGCATTGCCAGATTTGAGTAATGGATTTACTGTAAAGAAGACAGTATTTAGTGGCAAAGCTTTTGCAAATATTACTGTAACAACTGCTAAAAAAATAATTGCACTTAACCCAAATTCATTTAGCATCATAACTACTGGTGGTACTGCAGAAGTTGTACCATTTACAGCTACAATAGATGCGGCTAAAGTACAAGTAATAAGTACAGATTTAGTAAAAGGTGAAGTACCATTGGGAGAAGCTGACATAGTAGTAAGTGGAGGGCGTGGATTAAAAGGCCCCGAAAACTGGGGAATGATAACAGATCTTGCAAAATTGCTTGGCGCTGCTACCGCTTGTAGTCGCCCTGTGGCAGATATACACTGGCGCCCGCATCATGAACACGTAGGGCAAACAGGATTAGCCATTGCACCAAACTTATACATTGCTGTTGGTATTTCTGGCGCTATACAACATTTAGCAGGAGTAAACCGCAGTAAAGTAATTGTAGTAATAAACAAAGACCCAGAAGCGCCTTTCTTTAAAGCAGCTGATTATGGAATTGTAGGAGATGCCTTTGAAGTAATGCCTAAGATTATAGAGGCAGTGAAGAAGATAAAGCAATCTTAATGAATAATTTTATAATCAATAATTAATAATGTTTTAGACGTAATTCCTTTTACATTTTTAAAAGCCTTTCAAATGATTTTGAAAGGCTTTTGTATTTATATTTGCTTATAATTATTTATGAAGAAGATAGAACTCGAAATAGTAGCCCTCTCCCACAGCATAACGCAAACACAATCATACGCAGTAGTGTTAGGCGAAATTAATGGCTTGAGGCGATTGCCGATTGTAATTGGAGGTTTTGAAGCACAAGCCATTGCTGTAGCACTGGAGCGTATGAGCCCTAGCCGCCCGCTTACTCACGACCTTATGAAAAATTTTATGATGGCTTTTAATGTAAGCATGCACGAAATAGTCATTAACGATTTGCAAGAAGGTATATTTTACTCCAAACTCGTTTGCAGTAGCGAAAACGATACCGTAGAAATTGATAGCAGAACATCAGATGCATTGGCATTGGCAGTAAGATTTGGTTGTCCCATTTTTACCTACGACCATATACTTGACCAAGCAGGCGTAATGATGGACGAGGATATGAATCCTAAACAAGAAATTAGCGCTACATCACCTACTGTTACTACAAGTGGAAGCGGCGAAAATCTGCATTCGCTAAGCCTTGATGAATTGAATGCGCTTTTAACTGAAGTATTGGAGCACGAAGATTATATTAGAGCCATTGCTATAAGAGATGAGATAAAGAGTAGGGGGAAGAATTAGAAGTTAGACTTTTAGATAGTAGACATTAGATAGTAACTTTCTTTAATCAAAAATCTGTTTTTACATATTTGTATTTTTCTTAAAGCCTTTTAAGGGGTATCAGATTGTTCCGTGTAATAACAATTAAACAATGTATCAATTCAACAATGTAAATGGTTAGTTTTCCAAATTGCAAAATTAATATTGGATTAAATATTATCGGTAAACGTGCAGATGGTTACCATGATATTGAAACTGTTTTTTATACCATAGACATAAAAGATGCGATAGAAATTATAGAAAGCGATAGCGAAAACGATATTAGCTTTACTTCTACAGGCAATACTGTTAATGTTTCTGATGATGATAATCTCTGCGTAAAAGCATTTCGGTTACTTAAAAAAGATTTCCCACACCTTCCTTTAGTAAAAATGCACTTGCACAAAAATATACCAATGGGTGCAGGTTTGGGTGGTGGTTCGGCAGATGCATCTGCGGTTTTATTATTACTCAATAAAAAATTTGGTTTAGATATTTCTCAAGAAAAATTAATGGGATATGCTTTACAATTGGGTAGTGATTGCCCTTTTTTTATCATTAACAAACCATGCTTTGCAAGTGGGCGTGGAGAAATATTAGAAGAAGTAAATATTGATTTATCTGCTTACAAAATAATGATTGTAAACCCTAGCATACATGTAAATACTGGTGAGGCTTTTTCAAATCTAGACAAAAACAACTTCTCTCCTACTGGCGAATTACAAAACCAAATAAAACAAAATATAACTAGTTGGAGAGATAATATTAAAAACGATTTTGAAAAACCTGTTTTTGAAAAATATCCTGAAATAGAAAGAATAAAAAACAGCCTATATGCTAATGGTGCCATTTACAGTGCCATGAGTGGCAGTGGCAGTAGTGTTTTTGGTATCTTTCAAAAAGAAAAGGTTATCAATTTAAAATTTCCTTCGCATTACTTTTGCCAAACGGTTTAAAAGTATATCTTCGCATTATTAAAGCAAATTATACCATACCACAATTTCTTAGTAGCAATCTCGATTTACTCAATCATCGAGGATAATGCGCTCTAACCTTCCATTCATTTTGGAAGGACACCCCTTTGACTTTATCACTTTCTTTATTACCTAAAAAAATTATTACCATGAATGATACAATTCATGCATCTACTGCAAGCCAACATTTTATTGAACTAGAAGAAAAATACGGCGCACACAATTACCATCCACTACCTGTAGTTTTAAAAAAAGGAAAAGGTGTGCATGTGTGGGATGTGGACGATAAACAGTATTTCGATTTTTTGAGTGGCTACTCTGCCGTTAACCAAGGGCATTGCCATCCAAAAATAATTGCAGCACTTACTGCACAAGCACAAACACTTACACTTACCTCAAGAGCATTTTACAATGACCAACTAGGTGATTACGAAAAATACATTACTGAGTATTTTGGGTATGATAAAGTGTTGCCTATGAATACTGGTGTAGAAGCTGTAGAAACAGCCATGAAACTCAGTCGTAAATGGGCTTACCAAGTAAAAAAAATTGAAGAAAACCAAGCAAAAATCATTGTATGTAATGATAATTTTCATGGCAGAACCATGGGTGTAATTTCTTACAGTACAGATCCATCTTCTACAACTGGCTTTGGTCCATTTTTACCAGGGTTTGAAAAAATACCTTTTAATGATACAGTTGCTTTAGAAAAAGCATTTCAAGATAAGAATGTAGCAGCGTTTTTATTTGAGCCAATACAAGGGGAAGCTGGCGTAGTAGTACCAGATGTTGGTTATTATACAAGAGTAAGACAGCTATGTAATGAATACAATGTATTAATGATTGCTGATGAAATACAAACGGGTTTATGTCGCACAGGAAATTTATTAGCCATTTGTGCAGAAGGTGTAAAAGCAGATATTTTAATTTTAGGAAAGGCACTAAGTGGCGGTACAATACCTACAAGTGCAGTATTGAGTAATGATGAAATAATGATGACCATAAAACCTGGTGAACATGGTAGCACATACGGCGGAAACCCGCTTGCATGCAAGGTTGCCATAGCATCATTGCAAGTTTTAAAAGAAGAAAATATGGCTGTAAATGCTGCTAAGATGGGGGAATCATTTAGAAGTGAATTACAAAAATTAAATTCTCCATTTATAAGTACAATTAGAGGAAGAGGATTATTAAATGCAGTTGTAATTAATCATCCCAATAAAGATGCTGCCTGGGATTTGTGTATGGAAATGATGCGGAATGGATTGATTGCAAAACCCACACATGGAGATAAGATTAGGTTTGCACCGCCATTGATAATTAATGAGGAGCAGATACATGAAGCAGTAGCAATTATTAAGCAAAGTTTATTGATACTAGCTTAGAAATTAATTAACAAAAAAAATGTATCTTTAATATGTGAAAATAAAGCAACGAAATGGGCTTGATTTTGTTATAGTCAAACTTACTAATTCAATTGAAAACACTTCTACAAAAGAAGTTTTTGACACCGTAATAGTTAAGCTAGCTATAACGGATATTAAGCAGTTAAAAAAAGTAGACTGGCGATTTAATTGGCACAAAGAATTAAAAGACAAAAGTAAAAATGTTTATAAGTTAACTACCTTAAATAATCCATCTATAATACAAGGTTTAATAAGCCTAGAAGATAAAACCGACCACATTTTCATGCACCTTATAGAAAGTGCAAAGTTTAACATAGGAAAAAGTAAAGTTTACTATGGTGTGCCTGGAAACCTTGTTGCACATGCATGTAAATTTTCTATGGATATGGGATATCATGGATTTCTAGCTTTTGATGCAAAATCTGCTTTAATAAAGCATTACATTCAGTCGCTTGATGCTACACATTTTAGAGGGTTAAGAATGTTTATTGAAACGAAAGCTGCTATAAAACTAATTTCACAATATTTTAAAACATAAGTTATGGGATTAATTAAAGAACCTGTGAATGTTGATTTTTCTACAAAGTCAGAACCATGGACAGACAAAGAATTATCGGATTTTAGAAAAATTATGGACACCATTAAGGCAAAAAATGCTGTAATAAAAAAAAGAAAAATAACCAGAACAAAAAAAGAGTTACAGCACTAAAATTTTAATATTTAATGGATACACATCTCCATCACACCGACCGCAATGAACATAGCGAAGAACACCTTACCAGTTCTGCATTTTTAAGAGATGTTGTAATTGGTATGAGCGATGGGCTTACCGTGCCTTTTGCATTAGCAGCGGGGCTTAGTGGTGCGGTGGATAGTAGTAGTATAATTGTTATTGCAGGTATTGCAGAAGTAGCTGCAGGTAGTATAGCTATGGGATTGGGCGGCTATTTATCTGGCAAAACAGAGCAAGATCATTACGTAAATGAAGAAAAGCGGGAGCACTATGAAGTAGAAAACTTACGTGAAAGAGAAATTGAGGAAACAAAAGAGTTTTTTGCAAATATTGGGTTGAGCAAAGAAGTGCAAGAGCAAGCCACTAAAGAAATATCGCAAGACAAAAATCGTTGGGTAGCGTTTATGATGAAGTACGAGCTTGGTCTTGAGAAACCTGACCCAAAGCGTGCAACAAAAAGCGCATTAAATATTGGGTTATCTTATGTCGTTGGAGGCATTATTCCACTGAGCCCGTATTTTTTTATTAGCAACTCAAACGAGGCTCTAAAATATTCTGTAGTTGCCACTTTAATTTGTTTATTTATTTTTGGTTATTTCAAGAGTAAGATGACGGGTGTAAATCCTCTTTTGGGAGCTGTTCGTGTTATGCTCATTGGTGCAGTAGCTGCTGCAGCGGCGTTTGGTATTGCAAAGTTGTTTGGACATTGAATTATTTATGAAAAGGGGCATCACTAATTTTTAAAAAATGAAAACACACAAAATAAATTATATATTTTTTTATTTAAAAAATTATTTAGGATTTATAAAACCATTTTTTACAAGGCCTTTAAATATTTCTTTTGCAATTTTTTTATATCTATCTGCATTTGCAATATCAAAATCAACCTTTAACTCTGCTTGCCATACCCGATTAACAATATGACTGCTGCTGTATAGTTCTACATCGAAATCCTCTTTATATTGATTCCCCATTATTGAGCCAGTTCCAGCGTAACCACCTGGTAAAGGTGTCCCGTACATGGCTACCTGTTTATTGGTATCCATATAGGAAGTATCAACTGGATTAAGTACCAAGTAAGAATTATATTGAAATGTAATTATGTCCTTTAAATTAACTTGTTCGCCCCTTGAAATTTTACCTGCATAAGTGAAATCACATGGAATATTGGAGTGGACAAAGAGTTTTATGATTTTAACAGATAGATTTTCAAGAAAAACTCTTGAGGCTGTAGATCCAACTCCAACTATTAACAAATTTGTAATTTTTACAGCATTTTTATTTACTCTTTTTTCAGTCAATGTGGATTTCCCTAAATATGTTGGTATAACACAGCCTGAAAAAATTGTACAAACAAATGTTATTTTAAGCAAAAATTTAAGCATAAATAATGGTATAAGAAATATTTTTGTTTAAAATTTGGCTCTTTATTATTTTAAGGTATTCAAAATAAAGCAATACACAAACAGCTTTTAGCTATTCCATTTTACTTGCAAAAAAATAATGTGTAAATATTATTTTATCGTGGCACTTTGTCAACCCTACAGCACATAATCATTTTAACTAGCCACTACTTTTAAAATATGCTTTATCTGCATTGCCTTATGCAACAACTCTTGCGGCTCACTACTCAAAATAGTTACATGCCCCATTTTTCTGCCTGGCTTTGTTTGCTTTTTTCCATAAATATGAACAAATACATTATCCATGGCAAGAATTTCGTTTAACCCTTCGTAATGTGCGTCACCAGTGTGCCCCTCTTCACCTACGAGGTTTACAATAGCAGATGGTAAAATATGGTCTGTATTTCCTAATGGGTAGTTTAGCAACACACGCCACAGCATATCAAATTGGCTGCTGTAGCAGGCTTCAATGCTATGGTGGCCACTATTATGTACACGAGGTGCAGTTTCGTTTACAAAAATATTATCGTTTACATCTGCAAATAATTCTACCGCAAATATGCCAGGGCTTTTTAATTCTTTTACCAATTTTAATGCTACAGCTTCTGCCTTCCACATTACTTTTTCGGGTATTACTGCTGGGCTTATTTGGTAGCTCAATAAATTTAATCGTTGATCTACCACCATATCTACTGGTTCGTAAATAACGGTTTCACCAGTTTGGCTCACTGCAATAATCATGGATAATTCTTTTTTTATATTCACCATTTTTTCTAACACTGCTGGTGCATCAAAAGCATTTTCAAAATCGGCTTCTGTTCTTATTATTTGTACACCTTTGCCATCATAGCCACCTTGTGCAAGCTTGTGTACCGCTGGTAAAAAACTTTTGTGTTGTTCTAAATCTGCTTTGCTATTGGTTACAAAAAACTCACCCGATGGTACTTCTATGGCTTTGTAAAATTCTTTTTGGGTAATTTTATTTTTGATAATTTTTAGAGCAGATGGTTTTGGAAAAACTTTTACACCTTCATCTTCTAATTTCTGTAAGGCACCTTCGTTTACGTTTTCTATTTCTATTGTAAGTACATCTAGGGCTTTTCCAAAATTATATACGTCATCAAAATTGGTGATATCGCCTTTGGTAAAATGATGGCAAAGATGTGCCGAAGGGCATGCAGCATCGTTTTCCATTACAAAAGTTTCTACGGGATAATTTGCTGCTGCTTGCAAAAGCATTCTACCTAATTGTCCACCACCGAGTATGCCTGCTTTTACCATATGTTATTATTTATGCAAATATAAGTTGGACAAGTTTGGGAAATTAATTTTTATAAAATTAAAATTTTAGTAACCATAAATGATTAAAGTGCTCAAAGTGTCTGACACCTTGTGTACGGACTGAAAATTTAAAAACTACTTGCAGGTGTCTGACACTGGGAACGCTAAAATATTTAAAGGAAATAATTTAGCACTCTAATTTTAAATGCAAAACTATTGTGATTCTTGATTTTGAAACAGAATTATCTTTAAATTTGTACCCAATGACGCCCGACTACGCACATAAAATTTTTAGAGACAAGCGCACCAACTACAACCTACTTATGGAAGTGCTTGCCATGGATGGCTTTTAATATGCACCATCTATTGCACAATCTGTTACTTAATCTATTGCATAATAAAAGCTGAAAAAAGAGCTACAGTTGAAATGTGTCCCGCCATCGGCGGGACTACCGAAATTGACCATAGCTGCTGCCTTCGTTCACCCAATAAAAAAAATAAAAATCATCATGGAAACATCAACAATATTATCAGAAGAAAAAACAACTACAGATTTTTTACCACTGCAAGGCACCGACTATGTAGAATTTTATGTGGGCAATGCCAAGCAAGCGGCCAATTTTTATAAAACAGCTTTTGGGTTTCAAAGCCTTGCCTATGCAGGGCCGGAGACGGGTTTAATGGATAGGGTGAGTTATGTAATTCGCCAAAATAAACTCACGTTTGTATTAACAACTGCATTGCGTGAAGACCACGACATTGCAGCACATGTGAGCAAACATGGTGACGGAGTGAAAGTGCTTGCGTTGATGGTGGACGATGCTACAGATGCGTGGGAGCAAACAACCAAGCGAGGTGGCAAAAATTACTTAGAGCCAAAAAAATTAACGGATGATAATGGTGAAATTGTATTGAGCGGCATACATACTTATGGCGAAACAGTGCATTTGTTTTTAGAAAGAAAAAATTACAAAGGTATTTTTATGCCTGGGTTTAGAAAATGGGAAAGCCTTTATAACCCTCCGTCTACAGGATTATTGTATGTAGATCATTGTGTTGGAAATGTGGGTTGGGATCAAATGAACCCTTGGGTAAAATTTTATGAAGAAGTAATGGGTTTTAAAAATATTTTGACATTTGATGATAAAGATATTTCTACAGAATACTCTGCTCTAATGAGCAAGGTAATGAGTAACGGTAATGGTTTTGTAAAGTTTCCTATAAACGAACCTGCTGAAGGAAAAAAGAAAAGTCAGGTGGAAGAATACCTTGATTTTTACAATGGCGAAGGTGTACAGCATGTGGCCATAGCTACAGCAAATATTATTGAAACAGTTACAGATTTGCAAAATAGAGGTGTGGAGTTTTTAAAAATACCTGAAAGTTATTATGCAGAAGTGCTAGACAGGGTTGGTAAAATTGATGAAGATTTAGCACCGCTACAAAAGCTCGGCATTTTGATTGACAGAGATGAGGAAGGATATTTGTTACAAATTTTTAGTAAGCCTTTGCAAGATAGACCTACATTGTTTTTTGAAATCATTCAACGGAAGGGAGCAAAAAGTTTTGGTAAAGGCAATTTTAAAGCTTTGTTTGAGGCATTGGAAAGGGAGCAGGATGCGAGAGGGAATTTGTAAATGCATTGTTACATTGTTTTATTGTTAAATTATTGATTGTTTTGTATTTGAAATCCATTTGGTAATTGATTTTTGTTTTTTATTTGCTGATTATCAACTTTTTGATTTTTATATAATATTTTTAACAGCATTATTTAAATATTTTTAATATTTTAGCGTTAGTAATATAAAAATAGAAGTATTTATATGATGATCCCCCACATCCAAAAAAAACTTAATTCATTTTTTGCACTTACATTTATTTGTATAAATGCATTTGCTCAGCCAGGTGCACCTATAAAATCGTTTTTAAAATCGCCTGATGTAATTACAAGATTAGAAGATTCTCTTAAAAAACAGTTTGAAAAACAAAAGCTGGCTTATCCGCCACAAGCTATGTATTTGCGTTCGTTTAAGTACGATAGACAATTGGAAGTATGGGTAAAATCTAGCTCAAAAGAAGCGTACAAATTATTTAAGACCTACAAAGTTTGCCAACAGAGTGGTTCTACTGGTCCCAAAAGAGCTGAGGGAGATTATCAAGTGCCAGAGGGTTTTTATTATATTAATGAGTTTAATCCAAATAGCATGTATCATTTGGCTTTGGGATTAAATTATCCAAATGCTTCTGATAGAATTTTGGCTGATCATTCAAGGCCTGGCAGTGCTATTTATATACATGGCAATTGTGTATCCACAGGTTGTATTCCTATTACTGATGCACCTATTGAAGAATTGTATTTTTTAGCAAGTAGTGTGCGCAACCAAGGTGCGGAGTTTATTCCTGTTCATGTATTTCCTGTAAAATACAATGTGGCAAAATCTAAAGAATATTTAGAAGTGGCCATGAAGGATAATGAACCACTAAAGTTGTTCAATAAAAATATTAAAGAAGTATTCGATTATTTTGAATTGAAAAAAGAACTGCCAATAATAATGGTGAATAAGAAAGGGGAATATGTGTTGAATTAATGGCTTATAAAATTTCTATTAAATACGGATGCCAACTTTTAAAAAGTTGGCATCCGTATTTTGTAAAGTTGACATCCGGTTTTTAATTCCTACAAACCGCCTGCAACGTTTCAGGCGTTCTTTGTTCCAAAATAATATTTTTGCCTGTCGTTAGTTTCTCAATAGTAGCTTCATCATAATGCCTAATGGTGAGTAACGATAAATCTCTTTCTACATCCACATCAAATAAAAGCGAGGCCTGTGCGGCTATTTCAGCCGTTTTTTCTGCATGCCCATCAAAACAACATACAAAAGATATAGCAGTGTTTTGGGTAAGGTTTGGTTGTAGTTTTACTGCGTTAAATATTTTGTGCAATTGCCCCAGTGCCTTGCCTTCCATAAAAGAAAAATCTTTAGAGCGAAAATGTATCAACACTTGTTGATTTTTTAAAACAATAATAGGAGGCAGGTTCACAGCTTTATCGCCATTTATAATTGTACCTGGTAGTTCAGTATCTAAAAAGCTTTTTACAAATAACGGTATGTTTTTATTCTGTAACGGCTTTATTGTTTTTGGGTGAATAACCTGCGCACCGTAATATGCCATTTCAATCACTTCAGTATAATTGAGCAATGGAATATTTACCGCATCTTTAAATTTATTAGGGTCAGCATTCATTACCGCTGGCACATCTTTCCAAATGGTAAGGTTATCTGCTTGTAAAATATTGGCAAAAATAGCAGCAGAGTAATCACTGCCTTCACGCCCCAGCGTGGTACTTTCGTTTTCATCTGTAGAACCTATAAAACCTTGTGTAAGCACCACATCGTTGGTAGAAAATAATGGTACAATTTCGCTATTTATTTTACCAGTTGTAAAATCAAAATCCACAGCTGCATCCCTAAAATTATTATCGGTTCTAAAAATGTCTCTAATATCCACCCATTGTGTAGGTATTTTTTGTTCTGCCAAATAATGTGCTACTATGCAAGTGCTAAACAACTCACCGCAACATACAATTTGGTCATAATAATAATCGTATTGGCGCACGGGTTTGTCATGCAGCATCCATTCTATTTCGGTAAAAAAGTTTTTTAGTTGGTCTTCTGCTGCTTTCCAATTGGTAACCAACAAATATTTTACAACTTCTAAATGGTTGGCTTTTACTTGCTCAAACAGCAATAGTGCATCATCTTTTCTGCCTTCAAAATATGCTTCTGCAATTTTTTCCAAGGCATTGGTAGTTTTACCCATAGCTGAAATAACAACGAGTAGCTTTTGCGAAGCATTGTCTTTTATAATGTTAGCCGTATTTTTTATACGCTCAATATTGTTTATAGATGCACCACCGAATTTGAAAACGAACATAAGAGAGTATTGAGTACTTAGTGTTGAGTATTGAGATAACTAGATTCAAAGTTTTTTAATGTTTAAGAAACAATATTCAACTTCAAAAATTAGTTTATTCGACAATCAATAAAACCATTTCTTTTAAAATTATATTTACATTGCAAATCTATATTCAAAATAATTATTTCAAAAATATATTATTAACCAATAAATTTTGAGAACTAGTTTTCGTACTAAGTACTCAATACTAAATACTTTTTCATGGCAACAAACAGAAACATCCTCACCCTCGATGAATTTACGATACAAGAAATGCGGGCTTTTCCGCAAGCAACAGGAGAGCTAGCAAGCCTTTTGAGGGATATTGGTTTGGCAGGTAAACGCATAAATATAGAAGTAAACCGTGCAGGTCTTGTTGATATTTTAGGAGATGATGGCAGCACCAATGTACAAGGCGAAGAAGTGAAAAAACTAGACGTGTTTGCAAACGACCAATTGGTAGGGGTTTTGAAGCACGGTATTTCTTGCGCAGGCATAGGCAGTGAAGAGTTAGATGATATTGTAGTTTTTAATGATGAAATAAGCAACAAATCAAAATACGTTTGTTTGTTTGACCCATTGGATGGAAGTAGCAACATTGATGTAAATGTTTCTATCGGCACCATTTTTAGTGTGTATAGACGTGTGAGTGAGCTTGGCAAACCTGCCACCAAAGCAGATTTTTTACAACCAGGCAATAGGCAAGTGGCAGCAGGTTATATTGTGTATGGCTCTTCTACCATGTTGGTGTATGCTACAAAGCGTGGCGTAAATGGTTTTACGCTCGATCAATCTATTGGTGAATATCTACTAAGCCACCCAAACATTAAATGCCCTGAAATTGGCAAAATGTACAGCGTAAACCATGGTAACTTTTTTGTGTTTGAGCAAGGTGTGAAAGAATACATTACGGCATGTCAAAAAAAGAATGCAACCACTGGCGGTCCATACACACAGCGTTACATAGGCAGCATGGTGAGCGATGTGCATCGCAATCTTATACGAGGAGGAATATTTTTATACCCGACTACAACATTAAAACCCAAAGGAAAATTACGTTTGTTGTACGAGTGCAACCCATTTGCATATATTGTAGAAAAAGCGGGAGGCAAAGCTACCAACGGTATCATTAATATTTTAGATGTGATACCTACGGAATTGCATGAACGTTCTGCACTTTTTATTGGTAGTGTGAAGATGATGGAGGAGTTGGAGGGGTATATGGATACTGTTAAAAAATAAGAAGTTTAAAACTTGAGCATTGAGTGTTGAAAATTGATGATTGAATATTTTTAGTGCGGATAAAGAAATGTTCAATGCTCAATAAACAATGTTCAATTTTCAAATATGGCCTAGTGATAATTCCGCCTTTGGATAAAATCTTATATTTTATGTTTTTTTTGGAGCATGAGCTGAAAACCATGAATGAGCATTTGTTTCCGGCTATTCGTTACAACCTGCTCCCGTGTAACGCAAAACTACGGGTCTTACCTCGCCTTGTTTGCTAACACGGGAGTAGGTTTCCACTACTATCCGGGCTATGTTGGAAAGTAGGACTTTTTTCAGCTTTTATTATGCAATCACTTAACAATATTTGAATTATTTTTTTACTATATGAATATCCAAACTCAACGTCTCCGCATCATCCCACTCACCAAAGAGCAATTAGTAAACTACAGCACGCCTGACTATTCACTAGAGAATAGCTTAAACGTAAACCTCATTCCTAGAATAGTACCCGAGTTTTTAGCCAATGTAATCAACAACAAAATATTGCCATCTGTAAGCAATCCATCTAAAAATTATTTGTATTATACCTTTTGGACAATTATAGCTAAACAAGAAAACATAATGGTAGCAGATTGTTGTTTTAAAGGAGAACCAAATGAAAATGGAGAAATAGAAATTGGTTATGGTACCTATCCAGCTTTTGAAGGAAAAGGGTTTATGACAGAAGCCGTGGGAGCGATGGTTAGGTGGGCATTTGAACAACCAAATGTACAAGCGGTAATTGCACAAACTGACCCTAGCAATATTGCATCTCAAAAAATATTGCAGAAAAACAACTTTGTACAGTATGGGCAAACAACTGAAAATATTTTATGGCGAATTGATAAATAAAAATGACATTTACACACTAAATAGCTTTGCATGCAAAACAACATTATCAGCGTACAAAATCTTGTAAAAAACTACGGTAGTTTTCAAGCGGTAAAAGATATTTCTTTTGATGTATTGGAAGGAGAAATATTTGGCTTGCTAGGGCCAAATGGTGCAGGCAAAAGCACTACCTTAGAAATTATAGAAACGCTACGAAATAAAACTTCGGGTAAAGTTTTTGTAGGTGGTTTTGATTTAGATAAGTCTCCAAACGAAATAAAAAAAATAATAGGTGTTCAGCTTCAAACATCTGGTTTTTATCCCAATTTAAATTTAGTAGAGCTCATAAAACTCTTTGGAGGTCTATACAATAAGGATGTAGATGCTATGGAATTATTAAAAAAAGTAAACCTTGTAGACAAAGCAAAAAATAAAAGTAAAGAATTAAGTGGTGGGCAAAGACAACGTTTTTCTATAGCCACCACACTTATTAATGCACCCAAAATTGTTTTCTTAGACGAGCCAACTACAGGCTTAGACCCTCAAGCTAGGCACAATTTGTGGGATTTAATAAGAGAAATAAGAGATAATGGTGCTACAGTTATAATAACAACTCATTATATGGACGAAGCTGAGCAACTTTGTGATAGAATAGCCATAATGGATGAAGGAAAAATTATAAAACTTGATAGCCCCGATGGGATGATCGATGAACTTGTAGCAACTGGTTTTGAAAGACCAAAACAAGTGAAATTAGCCAATTTAGAAGATGTATTTATACATTTAACGGGAAGAGAGATGAGACCTGACTAATTTTTAGTTTATTTGCATAAATATTAAAAAGAAAATAAACAATGAAGAAATTAATTTTATGTTCAACTGCAATATTAGCAGTAAGTATGTTACATGCACAAACAAAACCCGTAGTAGCAAAAACTCCTGCGCCAGTGCTAAAAGTTGGAGTACCTGCATTTAAAAATTCCTTAGATAGTTTTAGTTATGCAGTAGGCATGAGTATTGGAGAGAGTCTACAACAGGCTGGTGCTACAAATGTAAATACTCAACTTTTAGCCAAAGCCATGACAGATGTGTATAAGAAAGCTAAAGCACCTTTTACAAAAGAGCAAGCCAATGCCATAGTACAACAAACACTTCAAAATTATAACAAGAAAAAAGCAGCTTCACAAAAACAAGAATGCCAAAGTTTTCTTGACTTAAACAAGAAAAAACCTGGTATTATTTCATTGCCAAATGGCATGCAATATCAAATATTGAAAGCTGGTGAAGCGGGTGGTGTTTCCCCAAAAGCAATAGACACAGTTATTGTAAATTATGTAGGTACTTTAATGAATGGAACAGAATTCGACAATTCATTTAAAAGAGGTTCTGCTGCCACATTCCCACTCAATGGAGTTATAAAAGGCTGGACAGAAATTTTGCAATTGATGACAAAAGGTGCACATTGGAAAGTATTTATTCCGAGTGAACTTGCTTATGGTGAAAACCCACCAAGCCCTCAAATACCGCCAAACGCTTTATTAATTTTTGAAATAACCTTAGAAGATATTAAAGCAGCAATTACAGAAACAAAATAATGGAAGATTTACAATTCCCCATAGGAAAATATATAGAGCAGCCATTCTCCCAACAACAATTGGAAGAATGGTTGTTGGATATAGAAGTTTTACCAAAAGCTTTAGAGTATGCAATAACAAACTTAGATGCAGCTCATTTAGAAGTGCCTTATCGCTCAGGTGGCTGGAATAGTAGGCAATTGGTTCATCATGTTGCAGACATTCATATGAATGCCTTTATTCGTTTTAAGCTTGGGCTTACCGAAGATAACCCAACCATAAAACCTTATGAACAAGATGCTTGGGTAAAACTTAGTGATACCCAAAATATTCCAATAAATGTTTCCATTACACTCTTATATGCATTGCATGCTCGTTGGCTAGAAGTCTTAAAAAATATTAATACAGATGAATGGCTGAAAACAGTAGAACATCCCGAATATAAAAAGAAAATGACTCTTTGGCACTTGCTGGGATTGTATGCCTGGCATGGCAAACACCATACCGCACATATCAATAAATTAAGAGAACGCAAAGGTTGGAAATAAAGTTGAAGAGAGATTTTTTCAACCATAATTATTCTACACATAAATTTTATTTGGCATTGTGGCAATAACTTTTTCTATCTTTATTTACAGATGCAAAAAGCAAATCAAAATCTTCGTATACAAAAAAATATAGCTGTACTTTCTATTCTACTTTTTCTTATTAAAGTAGTGGCTTATCTTTTAACAAATTCTGTAGCCATACTTACAGATGCGCTAGAAAGCATTGTAAACATTGTAGCTGGTTTATTAGGTATTTATAGCCTTATAGTTTCAGCAAGGCCTAAAGATAAAGACCACCCTTACGGTCATGGAAAAGTTGAGTTTATTTCTTCCGCCATAGAAGGCACACTCATATTTGTAGCTGGTATTCTTATCATCTATGGAGCAGCTAAAAATTTATTTATACCAAGAGAAGTTCATAAATTAGACTGGGGTATTTTACTTATTGTAATTACTGCTTTGTTAAATTATTTTGCAGGCATTGTATGTGAACGTACTGGCAGAAAAAATAATTCGCTCCCATTAATTGCAAGTGGACAACATTTAAAAAGTGATACCTATACAACAGTTGGTATTATTGTTGGACTAACCCTACTTTATTTTACAAAAATATATTGGATAGATAGTGCTGTAGCAATCCTTTTTGCGATTATAATAAGCTATACTGGGTACAAAATTATTAGAAGCTCCATAGCAGGTATTATGGACGAGGCAGATGAAAGCTTGCTTAAAGAAATGATAAAAACCCTTAATGAAAATAGAGCTGTAAACTGGATAGATCTTCATAATCTCCGAATAATTAAATACGGTGCTCTCCTTCATTTGGATGCGCACCTTACAGTACCATGGTATTTTAATGTAAACGAGGCCCACAAAGAGATTGATGAACTTACAGAATTGCTTAGAAAAGAATATGGTGCTTCGTTAGAAATTTTCGTACATTCCGATGCGTGCATGGATTTTAGCTGCGCTATTTGTATAAAAACAGACTGTGCAGTACGCAAACATGCATTCGAAAAAAAAATAGAATGGAGTAAGGATAATATTTCTGCTAACGTAAAACATACGAAAGGAAATTGAAGCAAAATTGAATTATAAAATCTTACAACTTTTTATTTTTTTCTTATTAAGATTGATAGCCAACAAATTCTAGCCTAAAAAGCCTGAAATTATTTTTTTTGCATTGGTTGATGGGCAGGCGTTTTAGTTAGGAATATATCTTGTCAACTTGTCAAGATTTCGTATATTTGATAAAATTATTTGTTATGAAAACAATGACAGTAGGGGATTTGAAAACAAACTTTTCTGCCGTATTAAAGGAGGTGGAAGCTGGAGAAAAAATTGCAATAACTTTTGGAAGAAAAAAGGAAATAAAAGCAATGCTAGTACCTAGTGAAAGTGTAACCGAACCAAAGAAAAGAAAACTTGGAGCATGGGAAGGGAAAGTGACTGCAAAATTTATTGGAGGGTATAATACCACTGAAGAAGAATTTTATGGAACTACAGAGAAAAAATTCTTCGGACTATGAAATATTTATTGGATACTCATATTCTTATATGGACACTTACTAGCCAAAAATCATTGTCTAAAAATGTGTTGAGCATATTAGAAAACAGCTTAAATAAAATTTATGTTAGTTCAGTTTCATTGTGGGAAATATCTATAAAATTATCTTTAGGAAAATTGGATATTGGCAACAAATTACCTGCTGATTTTGTATTTGAATGCGACCAAATGAATTTTGATTTAATTGACTTAACAATTAAAGAGACAGCTACTTTCTATAATTTAAAAAACATACACCACAAAGACCCTTTTGACAGAATACTAATATGGCAAGCAATAAAAAACGATTTCATATTTATTTCAGATGATAAAAATATAAAAAAGTATATTTCTGAAGGACTAAAAGTTATTTCTTAATTGTAAATAAATTACCATTTTGCCTTTTCCTGCCTTATTTTTGTAGTACCAAATTTTATTCAACAATATTCGCTTTATGACTTGGAAACAGTTTTTCACTTCTTCTATAGGTAAGAAATTTATGATGGGTGCTACAGGGTTATTTCTTATTACTTTTCTCATTGTACATGCTGGTATAAATGCCATGATTTTCTTTAACGATGGTGGGGAAACCTTTAACCATTGGGGGCATTTTATGGGTAGCAATCTTATTGTACGCACCATGGAAATAGGCTTGATGGTTTTTCTATTGTTACACATTTATCAAGGACTTGCTTTGTGGAGACAAAACCACAATGCTCGCCCAATAAAATATGCTGTAACAAAAGGCGATGGTAAAAGTAAATGGTACAGTAAAACCATGGGATTGCTTGGTACGTTAATTTTATTATTCTTGATTTTACATTTTGTACATTTTTGGATACCTAGTCGTTTTGGAGGGCATTTAGGTGTAGAGCCTTTAGGAGATATCACTTTAGGTTCAGAATACAATAATCAAGTTGTTCATAATTTGTATCAAAAAATGTTGAATATTTTTACAGGTAGTTACTCACCAATAATTGTTTTAGTATATGTGCTAGGTTGTGTATCGCTTTGCTGGCATTTGTTGCATGGGTTTCAAAGTGCCTTTCAAACATTTGGAGTAAATCATAAAAGATATACGCCCATGATAAAAACGATAGGGGTGGTTTACTCCGTAGGTATATCATTGTTGTTTGCGAGTATGCCGGTGGCAATGCATTTTGGGTGGACCTCACCCTAACCCTCTCCACTTCGTGTAGAGGGGAAACTCGAAGATTGAAGCGAAGATTATGGAGTATGTAAATGTTCAATATTCAATGCTCAATTTTCAATGTTCAAGTGTGAGCTCTCTGTGTAAACGGGGCTCTTTTACGCTTCGATAAAAGATGAATAAAGGTATGCCGATGAAGTGAGTGACACAACGATGATGACCATAGCTGTTGTCTTTGCTCGGACAAAAAAGAATTTTTTGTTCGATAGAAAAATAAAAATGTTTGTTTAAAAAAATAGGCGATATGAATTCAAAAATTCCGCAAGGCGAAATGGAGAAAAAGTGGGAAGATTACAAAGGGCATGTGCAACTTGTAAACCCATCTAATAAAAGAAAACTTGAAGTAATTGTAGTAGGTACTGGGCTTGCAGGTGCATCGGCGGCGGCATCTTTGGGCGAACTGGGTTACAAAGTGAAGGCGTTTTGTTTTCAAGATAGCCCACGTAGAGCGCATAGTATAGCTGCGCAAGGTGGTATAAATGCTGCAAAGAATTATCAAAATGATGGGGACTCTGTTTTCCGTTTGTTTTACGATACAGTAAAGGGTGGAGATTATCGTGCAAGAGAGGCAAACGTTCATCGCTTGGCGGAAGTGAGTACGGCTATTATTGACCAATGTGTGGCGCAAGGTGTGCCATTTGCAAGAGAATATGGTGGCTTGCTAAGCAACCGTAGTTTTGGTGGAACGCAGGTGCAGCGTACTTTTTATGCTGCAGGGCAAACAGGGCAACAATTATTATTGGGTGCATACAGCGCATTGGAAAGACAAGTTGCATTGGGAAATGTAACGATGTATCGCCGCCACGAAATGCAAGATGTAGTATTGATAGATGGTGTGGCGAAAGGAATTATAGCAAGAAATTTGGTAACGGGTGAATTAGAAAGACATGGTGGGCATGCTGTTTTGCTGTGTACTGGCGGATATGGCAACGTATTTTATTTGAGTACAAATGCCATGGGAAGCAATGTGACAGCGGCTTGGAGAGCGCATAAGCAAGGAGCATATTTTGCAAACCCATGTTTTACGCAGATACATCCTACTTGTATTCCTGTGAGTGGCGACCACCAAAGTAAGCTTACACTCATGAGTGAAAGTTTGCGTAATGATGGTAGAATATGGGTGCCAAAAAAGCAAGGCGATAACCGTAAAGGGCATGAAATACCTGAGGAAGAAAGAGATTATTATTTGGAAAGAAGATACCCTGCATTTGGAAATTTGGTGCCAAGAGATGTGGCTAGTCGTGCCGCAAAAGAGCGTTGTGATGCAGGCTACGGAGTAGGTACAACAAAAATGGCGGTGTTTTTAGACTTTGCAGATGCCATAAAAAGATACGGAAAAATAGAAGTGGGTAAAAAGGGATTGACCAATGTACCCGAAGCAGAAATTATTGCCATAGGTAAAACCGTGGTGGCAGAAAAATATGGTAATTTATTTGACATGTATGCGAAGATAACAGGTGAAGACCCTTACAGCATGCCGATGCGCATTTACCCTGCGGTGCATTATACCATGGGCGGTTTGTGGGTGGATTATGAATTGCAAACATCTATAAAAGGATTGTACGCACTAGGCGAAGCTAACTTTAGCGACCATGGTGCAAATCGTTTGGGTGCATCTGCACTCATGCAAGGCTTGGCTGATGGATATTTTGTAATACCATATACATTGGGTAATTATTTGTCAGGCGAAATTAGAAACCCTGCAATAGATACCAACCAACAAGCGTTTGCAGATACAGAAAATGCGGTGTCAGAAAGAATAAATACCTTGATGAATATAAAGGGGACAAAATCGGTAGAGAGTTTTCACAAACGCCTTGGCTTAATAATGTGGGATAAATGTGGTATGGCTCGTAGTGAAGAAGGATTGAAAGGAGCTATTGCAGATATACAAGCATTGAAAAAAGAATTTTGGAGCGATGTGCGTGTGCCTGGTGAAATAAATGAAATGAACCCCGAGCTAGACAAAGCGGGTAGGGTAGCGGATTTTATTGAATTGGGAGAATTGATGTGCTTAGATGCGCTTACAAGAAACGAAAGTTGCGGTGGGCATTTTAGAGAAGAAAGCCAAACAGAAGATGGTGAAGCTAAACGTGATGATGTGAACTTTGCTTTTGTATCGGCATGGGAAAATAAGGGAGATGAGGGCTGGGATTTGCATAAGGAAGATTTGAGTTTTGAAATTGTAAAGCCTACACAACGTAGCTATAAATAAATTGTTTATTTTTTGAGTGAGAAATTAATCATACGGAATTTTGGACCTATAACAAACGTGGAGTTAGATTTACGTAAGGTGAATGTATTGATAGGTGAGAGCGGAACTGGGAAGAGTACGATTGCGAAAGTACTAGCATTTTGTAAGTATTTTACAAACATTACAGGAGAATTGATTGATATAGAAACAAACAGAACCGAAGTACTTGGCGAGGAAGAAATTGAATATAATTTAAAAAAAGTTGGGCTTTTTGAATACATCAATGAAAATAGTTTCGTTTCCTATGAATGTGATAATTATATTTTTAGTTTTGAATACAAAAAGATTAGATATACTACAGTTAATGGTAAAGTTTTATCACTTGAGGATAGTGATTGGATTTGGAAACTATGTTCAAAAGTATCTCCAAAAACTATTGAGTTTCAAAGAAAGTTATATGATTATCGCATACTTCAAAGTAATGGAAACGTAACGAGTGATTTTTTTGAAAATTTAAATACTATTATTGCTCATCCTTTTTATGTTTATGGAGAAAGGGTTTTGCAATCTATTTTTTCTATGGGGAAAGATTTTACGAGTAATTTAAGTGACCCTCTTTTTAAGTTCTTTGTTGATACTGATAAGGTACAAAGGAATTATAAAAATATTACAGAAATAGAACCTTTAGATATTGAATATAAAAATGTAGAAGGAAGGGGTGAGATTAGAAAAAAAGGAGAAAATAAATTTATTAGCTTGAATAATGCTGCTAGCGGCTATATGGCTGTTATACCAATTGTTTTACTTATTAGATATTACAGTGAAATCAAGAAAAAGAAAAAATCTTTTATTATTGAGGAACCTGAGTTAAGTATTTTTCCTTCTACTCAGAATGAATTAATTAAATTTCTATCTGAAAGTCTTGAGGATATTAGCAACTTAGTAATTACAACCCATAGCCCTTACATCCTAACTTCTTTAAACAATTTGATGTATGCTTACAACGTAGGAAAAGAGCATTTTGAAGAAACAGATAAAATTATTCCTTCAAAAAATTGGCTAAACCCAAATGATGTTTCTGTTTATAAATTAGTTGATGGGGAAAGTGTAAGCATTATGGATGAAGAATTGAAACAAATTAAAGTAGAAGAAATAGATGAAATATCAGAAGTATTGAGTACCCAATGGCATAAAATGGCTGAGTTAAATATGGTGAAGCATTAATGGTTTTTATTGATAAATATATTCATTGTGTTGATGAGAAGATAAAAGCTACCAATCAATCAGAAGTTGTTTTAAAACAAGAAGGAAGAAGATATAGTTTGGTAAATAGAACAAACACTTGGAAAGTTACAAAAGTTACCATTGAAAAATGTGTTATAAACGAAATAGGGCAAAAGGGTTGTGAAGCCATTTTATTAGCTCAAAAAGAAAAGGAAAGTAATTTGGGTTATTTTGTAGAATTAAAAGGTTGCTCAGTAGGAGATGCCATGAAGCAAATAGAAAACAGTTTAAATAGAACAATTGCTGATTTGAAAGGATTTATTTTGTATGGAAGAATCGTACCTTCAGAATATAAAAGAAATAAATTTTTAGATAGCCATCAGCAAAGATTAGTTTTAAAATTTAGTAAACTTGGCGGAAATTTTATTATAAAAGAAAATTTAGAAGATAGCATTTGACAATGCAACAATAAAACAATTCGAAGCATGGAACATTACCACATGAATTTGACCCTAAAAGTTTGGCGTCAAAAAAACAACAAGGCAAAGGGAAGTTTTGAAACATACAATGTAAAAGACATTTCTAGTGAAATGAGCTTTTTAGAAATGTTTGATGTATTGAACGAGCAGTTGATACATGACGGCGGGCAACCTATAGCGTTTGACCATGACTGCCGTGAAGGTATTTGCGGTATGTGTAGCATGCACATCAATGGTGAAGCGCACGGTCCGTGGAAACAAAATACTACCTGCCAATTGCACATGCGTGCTTTTAAAGATGGCGATACGATAGTGGTAGAACCTTGGCGTAGTAAGGCTTTTCCGGTAGTAAAAGATTTGATGGTGGATAGAACAGCCTTTGATAGAATTATAGAAGCTGGTGGATACATAAGCGTAAACACTGGTAATGCGGTAGATGCAAATGCCATCCCTATTGATAAAAAAAATGCTGATGATGCGTTTATGGCTGCGGCATGTATTGGTTGCGGTGCATGTGTGGCTACATGTATAAACAGCAGCGCTATGTTATTTGTTGGTGCAAAAATTTCGCAATTGGCATTGTTACCACAAGGTGGGCCTGAGAGAGAAAGCCGTGCATTGAATATGGTAGCACAAATGGATAAAGAAGGATTTGGAAATTGTACCAATACGTATGCATGTGAGGCACAATGCCCTAAGGGTATTTCTGTTGCCAATATTGCTCGTATGAACAAAGAGTATATTGGTGCTAGTTTTGCAACGGAAGAAATGTAATATTTGACAGTGTTTGCAAATTTGGGTAATAGATTGTGAACCCACTGACAATTGCAAATAAAATTTATAAAAAGGAGTTGATTTTCAACTCCTTTTTGCTTTCTAGCAACCTTTCATTCAATTCTGTTTACTATTGTACCATTTTTATAAAGTAGATAACCAAAAAAACCTGCGAAAATCTATTAAACTTATATAAAAATTATTTTATTGGACTAGCTAATAAAGAGAGTATTATATTTTAGTAAACTCTGGCTAATGACTATTTTTAAAAATTTGGTAATTGTATTACATAAAAAAACCTTCCACATTGTGAAAGGTTTTTTTACATATTTTAAATGAATTTTAGAAATTTCTAACACCCATTTCAGTTCTTCTATTTTTTGCTTTACCAGCTGCAGTTTTATTATCTCCTACTGGTTTAGTAGAACCAAATCCAGTAGCTTTTAAGCGGCTTTCTTCAATACCTTTACTTACGAGGTAATCTTTTACAGAAGTTGCACGGCTTTCAGATAAAGTCTGATTTTTTTCTTCATTACCAGTATTGTCAGTATGACCATCTACATCAACCATTAAAGTTGCATCATCCTTTAAAAGTTTAATAGCTTCATCTAATGCTTTGTAAGACTTAGGCAATAACTTAGCACTACCAGTAGCAAAGAATACATTCTTTGCAGCATAGTTAATTTTATCTACAACATTTTGTGCAATTTCAGGGCAACCTTGATTACTAGCAGGTCCTTTACGATCAATACATTTATCATCTTCATCATTTACACCATCTCCATCAGTATCAGGTATAGCGCAACCTTGATAGCGAGCCAAACCTTTTACAGTAGGACATTTATCATCTTCATCATTTACACCATCACCATCAGTATCAGGTATTGGGCAACCTTGATATTTTGCCAAGCCAGCAGTAGTTGGGCATTTATCATCAGCATCAGCAATTCCATCTCCATCTTTATCAGGGCAACCTTGCAATGCTACAGAACCAGCAACATCAGGACATTTATCATCAGCATCTAAAACACCATCACCATCACGATCAAGAACAACTGGTGGAGCAGGAGCTTCAACAGCTTTTGGCGGTTTTGCAGAACTGATGCTTTGAGCAAATCCCAAAGAATATAAAAGATTATCTTTCATAATATCTTTAGTTAAAGCAAAACGGTATTGTGCTTGTACGATTACATAAGTGTTACTTCTTAAATTTAATTGACCACCTACACCAACAGGGGTGTAAGCACCAAATTTACCAGCATAAAATCCACCACCTACTCCAAGAGAAATAAATGGAGAAATTAGTGCATCATCACCATATGGTCTGAAGTTAAGAGAAGGCTCTAACTCTGCTCCAATTTGTTGATTATCATCAGTAAAAACGGCTCTGTCTCTTGAGGCATAATCATGAAACAATATTCCAAGTTTAGTAGAAAAATCTATTGTTTTGGTAAGTCCCTTCCAATAAGAAAGAGAAAAACCATAGTCCATGTCTTTTAACCCACTAAAAGTTCTGTTAGTGGCTGTATTTTTGAAAGTAAGTGGGGTTTTTATATCCAAAGCATTAAAATGGATACCAAATAATTTACCTTTTTTAGAAGAGGCAAATTTGCTATCCATCGTTTGTGCTGATGCACAACCAACAACTACCATAAATGAAAGTAACAGTGTAAGTTTTTGTTTCATAAATTCTAAGTTTTAATTTAAAAGGTTATCTCGCAGAAAAATCTATTCTACTAAATGAATTTAGTTAATGATACTAGTACGCAAATGTAATGTCTTAATTTGTACAAATCAAGAAATTTTAACAATAATATAAAATTTGTTCGTGAATTTGTTAAAAAAAACAAATTAAATTATTTTTTTTTCTTTTTAAAGGTTTTCTCTTTCTGTTTTGTGCAAGAAATAATTAATGTCCTATATTTGCATCCCAAAATAAAATGCTGAGGTCCGGTAGCTCAGCTGGATAGAGCATCAGCCTTCTAAGCTGAGGGTCATTGGTTCGAATCCAATCCGGATCACTAAACAAAGGGAAACTGAATATCATTCGTTTCCCTTTGTTATTTTTTTAATAAATACTGGAAAAACTACCTATTAGAAATTTTTAGATAAATATAAATACAGCTTAAAATTAAATGAGGCTTGTGCAGCTAATTAAATAGGTAACTAACTAGCTAATCTGATTGTAATTGTGTGGCTACATTTTCTTTAACTCTACCACCACTAACAAAGCGTTTTGCATAATAAGCTTCATTCAAGTTACTTATAGTTACACCCGAACTACTACTAGAATGGGTGAAATAACCATTATATAGATAAACACCTACATGACTTATTCCTCCTCTTGTATTAAAAAATACAAAATCACCTTCTTGTAAGTCAGTTCTAGTTACACGATTAGTTTGCGCATATTGTTCACGTGCAGTTCTGGGTAAAGAAAGCCCATAAACAGAATAAAATAATTGCCCTGTGTAGCTACTACAATCTACACCTCTTTTGGTAGTACCACCATATCTATATCTTACACCCCACCATTCATCTATAAAATTAAATAAGTAGCTATCGTTTGAAATAGATTCTACTTCGCTATCTATAATTTGTGCATACTTAAATTGAAATGGAGTACAAAGTTCTGTAACAATTTCAGCACTATTTTGCCCTTCAATTTTATTTTCAGGAATGTATTTTGATGGTAAAATATTGTAATTTAATTCTTTATTGTCCGAATTAAATTCTCTCTTTGGCTGAGCAAAAGAGGTAAGTGAAGTAACTGTAAAAACGCTTAGCGCAACAGAAACAATCAGTAAGTTTTTCTTCATACGTAAAATTTGGGTTTACACGTATAAGACACTTTCTTTTGTTATTTGTGCTTCTATAATTCTTTGCTTTTCTTATGATTTTTTCCTTGCTATAAATCTTGTCCTACATCAGATTAATAATTAAATGCTATTCTTCCTAAAACGCAAAATTAACGTAAAAATTACAAATGGATTAAAATTTAACATATACTATTAAAAATCAATTATTTATAATTTAAATAAATAATTTTCCTTAACTTTTTATTGTATCTCTACCAAAAGTAACCTTACTCAGTTTTTTACTTTTATTGTATAAAAAATAAATATAAATCCCCTCTTTAGAAAAGCGGTATTTATCATTTTCATCGCTTTCGGTTTCTTTATAATCCGAAAGTCTTTTTCTAAGATCTTCTATAGTCGTATTTCTAGTAATGTCTGTTTTCTCTATTGTCAACTTACCTTCATAAAATTCTTTTGGAACTATATTGCCTGCCTCCACAGCATCTAAATAAAGCTGAAATTCAGAAACTAAACCCGAAGTTATTTTTTGTGGGGCTGGTTCGAACAATACAATCCCCAAGTTATCATAACTGTGCACTTTATTGTTACCATTCTTTTTTCTTGAAAAAGTATCCAAAACGTTAGTAAAAGTGGCTAATTTCCATTCTTTACTCACATCTTTCTTATTCAACTTTACTTTACCTCCCTTTACCAATACTACCATTTTAGAGGAAGGGTATTGTGCAAACAATGCATTACCAATAAATAACATCACACAAACCGATAAAATTATACTTTTCATTTTTAGTTTTAATTTTTAGATGCCGCCAAATTAAACATTTTATTTTCTTCCACAAATAGAAGTAAATATTTATTTGTTAAACATTTCATTTTTCTGTGGAAAAAGGTTTAACAAAGTGGACAATGTAAAGACGATATTTGTTGCAAAAAGTTAGAAGCAGAAAGTTAGAAAATCTTTCTAATGCGTTTAAAATATAAATAGTACATCATTACCCTTATGAATTTTTCTCACTTACACGTACACACACAATTTTCTTTATTAGATGGCGCAGCATCTATACAAAATTTATATAAAAAAGCTATAGATGATGGCATGCCTGCTATTGCCATAAGTGACCATGGTAATATGTTTGGCGCATTTGAATTTGTAAAAGAAGCATATAAACACAAGAATGATGATGGCACGCTTAAAGTAAAACCTATTGTAGGTTGTGAGTTTTACATTACTACAGATAGAACGAGAAAAACATTTAGCAAAGAAGAAAGAGATCCTCGTAACCATCAAATATTATTGGCAAAAAATGATATTGGTTATAAAAATTTAGTAAAACTTACTTCGCTTGGGTACATAGAAGGTATGTATAGCAAGTACCCACGTATAGACAAACAACTCATACATAAATACCACGAAGGGCTTATTGCCACTACATGTTGCTTAGGTGCGCTAGTGCCACAAACCATTTTAAAAAAGGGTGAAGAAGAAGGGGAAAACGAATTTAAATGGTGGTTGAATATTTTTCAAGAAGATTATTATGTAGAGTTGCAAAGACATGGCATACCAGACCAAGATAAGGTGAACCAAGTGCTTTTAAAATTTGCAAAAAAGTACAATGTAAAAGTTATTGCTAGCAACGATACTCATTATGTGGAGCAAGAAGATTTTAATGCGCATGATATTTTGTTGTGCATAAATACTGGTGAAAAACAAGCCACTCCTGCATCCCGAGATCATGGTGATGATGACTTAAGCAGCAAAGGAAAACGATTTGCTTTTCCCAACGACCAGTTTTTTTTAAAGTCGCAAAAGCAAATGATAGAAGTGTTTCAAGACTTACCAGAAGCCATTGACAACACCAATGAAGTGATTTCTAAAATAGATTTATTAGATTTAAAAAGAGATATACTCCTACCCCATTTTACGGTACCTGCTAATTTTAAAACACAGGATGAATACCTTGAAAATCTTACATGGACGGGTGCAAAAAATCGATACCAAATATTGACTCCTGCGGCAGAAGAAAGAATACAATTTGAACTTGGCATTATAAGAGAAATGGGCTTTGCTGGTTACTTTTTAATAGTAAGCGATTTTATACGTGCAGGGCGTGAGATAGGGGTATTTATTGGTCCAGGCAGAGGTTCGGCAGCGGGTAGTGCGGTGGCCTATTGTATAGGTATCACCAACATTGACCCCATAAAATACAATTTGCTTTTTGAGCGTTTCTTAAATCCAGAGCGTAAGAGCATGCCCGATATAGATACAGATTTTGATGATGAAGGCAGGCAAAAAGTGATAGATTATGTGGTGGATAAATATGGTAAAAATCAAGTAGCACAAATTATTACGTATGGCACTATGGCTGCTAAAAGTAGCATTGCCGATGTGGCTCGTGTAATGGATTTGCCATTGCAACAAAGTCGTGCATTATCTGGATTGATACCAGAGCGACCGGGTATGAACTTAAAGCGTTTGCTTAAAGCACCCATCACCATTAAAGAAGCAAAAGCTGGTGAAAAATCGTTAGAAGAAAAAGAACAACTACAGCCAGATGATGTAGAAAAAATAAAAAAACTGCGTGAGTTTTATAATGGAAACGATGAGCTAGCAAAGGTTTTAAAAGAAGCCGAAAAATTAGAAGGCTCTGTGCGCAACACAGGCATACACGCATCGGCCATCATCATTGCACCAAAAGATTTAACAGAACTCTTACCTGTAGCCACTTCTAAAGAAAGTGAGCTATGGCTTACACAAATAGAAGGAAATTCTATTGAAGAAGCTGGTGTAATAAAAATGGATTTTTTGGGTTTAAAAACCTTGAGCATTTTAAAAACAGCGTTGGCACTTATTAAACAACAGCACGGTGTTACCATTGTGATAGATGATATTTCTTTGGAAGATGATAAAACATATCAATTGTATAGGCAAGCTGACACAAACGCTACGTTTCAGTTTGAGAGCCCAGGCATGCAGAAATATTTACGAGAACTAAAACCAGATAAATTTGGTGACCTCGTAGCCATGAACGCCTTGTACCGACCAGGTCCGATGGCATATATTCCAAATTTTATTGCACGTAAAAATGGCAAGCAAGAAGTAACATATGACTTGCCAGAAATGCAAGAATATTTGGAAGAGACTTATGGTATTACGGTGTATCAAGAGCAGGTGATGTTGCTATCGCAAAAGCTTGGTGGGTTTAGCAAAGGCCAAGCAGATATTTTGCGAAAAGCCATGGGTAAAAAAGATAGAAAAACCTTGGATAAAATGAAAGGTGATTTTATTATTGGTGCAACAGCAAAAGGCCATGATGCAAAAATTTTAGAAAAAATATGGACGGATTGGGAAGCATTTGCGCAATACGCTTTTAATAAATCTCACTCAGTATGTTATGCATTTGTGGCCTATCAAACAGGCTATTTAAAAGCACATTACCCAGCACAATATATGGCAGCGGTATTGAACCATGCAGGCAGTATAGATAAAATAACTTTCTTTATGGAAGAGTGCAAGCGTATGGGTTTGAAAGTATATGGCCCAGATATAAATGAGAGCAACAATGGTTTTACCGTAAACGAACAAGGTGAAATACGATTTGGTTTTAGTGGTATGAAAGGTGTGGGTGATAATGCCATTGAAAGCATTGTAGAAGAAAGAAAAAAGGGTGGAAAATTTACCAATGTTTTTGATTTGGTAAGACGGGTAAATTTAAAAGCGGTTACTAAAAAAACATTAGAGAGTTTAATTTATAGTGGTGCGTTCGATTGCTTTGAAGATATGCATAGAGCACAATATTTTTTCACCGCACCAGGTGATGTGGCTTCGTTGGATAAGATTGTAAAATTTGGTTCTGTTTTTCAAAGCCAAGCTGCAGGCAGTGCCAATACACTCTTTGGCGATTTGCAAATGCCCGATATTGTGCCACCAAAACTAGCACAATGTGCGCCATGGCAGTTGGTAGAAAAATTAGATTTTGAAAAAGATGTTACAGGAATGTACATGAGCGGGCACCCGCTTGATGATTTTAAATTTGAAATGACGCACTATGGCATTAGTCGCCTAGCAGATTTTAATGATATAAAAAATGCAGTGGATTCTACTCCCCCATCTTACACTTTTAGGTTAGCAGGTTTAGTTACCGATGGACAACACCGTGTTACTAAAACAGGAAAGCCTTTTGGCATCATGCACATAGAAGATTTTAGTGGTAAATCTGATTTTGCACTCTTTGGTGAAGACTATGTAAAGTTTAGCAATTACTTAGATAAAGGCACGATTGTAATGTTGGAAGGTTCGTTTAAAACTAGATACAATAGTGAAATATATCAGTTTAACATAAGTAAACTTCATTTGCTAGAAACAGTAAAAAGAACCTTAACAAAAGAAATAAAAATAGATATACCGCCTACTGATATCAACAATGAGTTTATAGACTTTATAGACGGCAATGTCAAGAACAACCCAGGAAAAACAGTCCTGAAGTTTCAAACAAAAGATTTTGAAGACAACTTAAAAGTTACGCTCTACTCACTCGAAAAAGGTTTTACCATGAATGATGATATGGCGTTTTATTTGAATGGAAGAAACGATTTACAGGTAAGTGTACTGACAGCTTAACTGCCGTTTTTACACGAAAACTGCTTATCCTCATATTGTGGATATGTCATTACTGCAAAACAAAATCTTGGTTATAGATTTGCAGTCTTTATTAAAAATATAAATAACAAATTAAAATAAATATTATGGCACAGGAATTTACAGATGCAAACTTTAAAGAAACGGTTTTAGATTCAGATAAACTTACAGTAGTTGACTTTTGGGCAGAATGGTGTGGTCCATGTCGTGCAATAGGTCCAGTAATTGCAGAATTAGCTACAGAATATGATGGAGTAGTTAACGTAGGAAAACTAAATGTTGATCAAAACCCACAGATTTCAATGAACTATGGCATTACTAGCATACCAGCTATCCTTTTCCTTAAAAATGGTGAAGTGGTAGACAAATTAGTAGGTGCTCAACCAAAAGCAAATTTTGTTAAGAAGATTGAAGCATTGAAATAATTTATATCATAAAAATGTTGAACTAAAAACGCCACTTCTTGTGGCGTTTTTAGTTGATAATAAAGAAAATTTTCAAGCAATTTTAACTGATACAAAAGTTCGTTGCACTTTTTCGCAAACACTATCTACTTCAATTATTAGTAACTTCTACTATAAAAATGGTAGTCAGATTTTTTATAAAACCCAAAAATAAAATATCAGGTGTAATAGACATTTGTGTTATAGTTAACTTTTCCAACCAAGCATTTTTAGTTGGCGCATAAAGGCTTTTGTAACCTTGTCATTGTATAAATGTGTTGAGGAATTGTGTATAGTTTCAAAAATTGGATAAGCCAACTTGTTTTGTTTATTCTTTAAGTAGCATAATGCTAAATAATACATTGCATCATCCTGTAAAATAGAAGTTTTATTATTGTTGTTTAACATTAAAACGCTATTAAAACAAATTATAGCTTGGCTGTAATTTTGGGTTTCCATAAAAGCCTGACCCGCTAGAAAATTTTCTAATTGTGCTGCATCTTTTAAAAGCATAAATTTATTTATAAGTGAAGCATACTTTTTTTCTTGAAATAATTTTTCTAAATCTATCTGATCAGAAACACCTCTAGTAACGCTTAAAGAATAGCTTTTATAATTCTCACTAAACAGTTTGTCAGCAGAAACTGTGGCAAACTGATAAACGCCAAAACTTAGTAATAAGAATACAATAGAGGCAGCAATTCTCAATCCAAATTTAATAACTTTTCCAAGCAGAGGTGATTCTTTAGTTACAAATTTATTTGTATTGCTATCCATCATTTCTTTATGTATAGAATTTACTTGCTTCTTTATACCATAAAATTGTATAGCTTCTTTTGCTATCATCAGACCTTTAAGTTCAGCCTGTGTAGCTACATCATCTCTTAATAAATCTTCGACGATTAGCCTTTGTACTTGCGAAAGATTGTTATCTAAATAATCAACCAACATGTCGCTATTTAAATTATTGTTCATATTGCAGAGCGATTTTTAGTTTTTTTGCCATTATAGGATTGACTGATAATAATTGTTCTAATTGTTTTAAGCATTTACTCTTTTTATTTCTCAAAGCTTGCTCAGTTTCATAATTTACATTCACCAATATTTCCTTCATAGAGAGATTATCGTAATAATAAGCCAACAGAATTTTTTTGCATGTATCTCCAAGCTCGTCTACAATATTTAAAATTTCTCTCCTTGTTTCGTTTTGTTCCATTATTTGCGAAACATCTACTACCATTACATCTTTATGATTTTCAAAAATAGTATCTCTTTTTTCTGCCCTCCCTCGCTTTTTTAATTCATTAAACCATATATTTCTATTAATACTGTATAAAAAAGTTTTTATGCTAGCTTCTCCTCTAAATTTTTCTTTTTTAATGAGGTCAATAAAAGAAACTAATACCTCTTGAAAAATGTCCTGCGCATCCTCCTCATTCCCTCCGTGCTGGCAAGTATAAATTTTTAAGGTTTCATAATATGAACTGTACATAAATCTTATTGCGTTGTCTACATCTGCACTACTTGAAGCCTTAATAACTTCTATTAATTCAAAATCTGTGTACTTTCTTACAATTTCCATTAGACTTACATATATTGGTAAACTACCGAGGTTAATTTGTAACCAAGATAATGCTTTTTTATGCAATTTTCCAATTAAAACGCTTAAAATCATTAGCACATCTTTAACATCAATTTCCCCAAATAAAGCGTCTAATATGTAAAGCTATCGCAGTTATCATTTACCTTTATGCAGTAAAAATAAAACACATGAAAACTTTATTACTCATATTATCAACCGCCTTTTTTGCATCGTGCAGCACAGCCTACAAAAGCGGGCAAACACCAGACGATGTTTATTACTCCAAATCTAAAGTTGTTGTAAACAGCGAAGACCGATACGAAAAAGAAGTTTACAGGTACGACGATAGACAAATACGCATGTCGGCATACGACCCAAGGTGGCGTAATTTAGATTACGATTATGATTACGATTGGCGTTATAATCCATATGCATATGGCTATAATTATGGCTACTATTACAACCCATATTATTGTGCTTATCCTGTATATGCTTTTGGTACTACCTATGTAAATCCAAAGAATACTACTATTCGTAAAGCTAATTTAGTGGCATACAATAATACGGTTACCACTTATACGCTTACCAAGGGTTCTGGCACAGTAAGAACTACAAGTACTCGCCGTTACAATAATACCAATTACGAGCCATCTAGAAACACAAATAACGAAATCCGTACATACACTGAGCCAAGGTCTGAAACAAGAACATATTCGCCGCCAAGTAACAACTCTTCAACACCATCAAGAGGCACTAGCGTTCCTATGCCAAGCAGAGGCGGAAATTAATTTTATCGTTGTAAAACAAACTTAATTGCTTTTATACTAAGCGAAAAGTAAATACTATGCAAAGAAAAATATTCATATTTATATTTTTTTTATCCGCAAAATCATTTGCACAAATACCAGAAGATGCCATAAGGTACAGTTGGTTTACGCAAAACGGCACTGCCCGTTCGCTTGCCATTGGTGGCGCTATGGGCTCGCTTGGTGGAGATATTACTGCAAACTTTGTAAATCCTGCTGGCATTGGTTTTTACAGAACAAGCGAAGTAGTTTTTTCTCCAGGGTTTTCTTTAAATAATATAAAAACAAATTACAGAGGTACAAAATTGGATAGCTCCAAAAATAATTTTGCGCTAGGCCCAATTGGTTTTGCATGGGCATTACCTAATAGAAACAACGATAATAAAAGCAGGTCTTTTTCTGTAGCATTTACACAAAATGCAAGTTTTAGTAACAATATAAGTTACAAAGGTTTTAATAATTTTAGTTCTTACAGCGAAGCCTTTGCCGAAGAACTTACAAAGCAAAATCTGCCCGATGTACTCAGCACAGAATCTATAGCACCCTACACTACTGCTCCAGCATATCTTTCATATCTTATTTATATAAAAAACTTACCTGGAGGTGGCCGTGTGGTAAAAACATTAACAGATAGCATTATAGAAGCCGGTCGTTCGCTACAACAAGACATGACTAAAACTACGAAAGGTGGTTTGTACGAACTTGGGCTAAGCTACGCAGGTAATGATGGCGAAAAATGGCTTTGGGGTATTGCCTTAGGTATCCCAATTGTAAACTTCGAAAGCAATACCATTTTTAAAGAAACAGATACTTCATCTATTACAACAGATCAATTTAAATCTTTTACATACACAGATAATTATAAAACAACAGGTGCAGGTATAAATGCAAAGCTTGGGCTAATTTATAGACCAAAAGAATACATAAGAATAGGCCTTGCAGTACACACGCCATCTTACATGTCGCTTATAGACAGAAGAAAAAGTTCGTTAGCAACAGTACTAGAAAACCCAACCAAAGACACTATTGTAAACTCCAGTACATTTACCAATGGGCAAGAAAGAGGGCAAGCAAATTACAATCAAACATCGCCTTGGAAAGTAATGCTAAGTGGCTCTTATGTTTTTAGAGAAGTAGAAGATGTAACAAAACAAAGAGGTTTTATTTCTGCAGATATTGAATATGTAAAACACAGAGGCACCAAATACAACAGCAATGCAGAGCAACCAACTTTAGACGATAAAACCTATTACGACCAATTAAATGCTGTAATAAAAGATATATACAAAGGCAATATAAATGTAAGATTAGGTGGCGAAATAAAATTTAATACTATAATGGGTCGTGTAGGTTTTGGCTATTATGGCAACCCTTACAGAGATGCTCCAGCAAAAGCAAATAAGATGACACTTAGTGGTGGCTTAGGCTACCGCAACAAAGGTTTTTTTGTAGATGTAACTTATGTACACCGCATTACAAAAGACTTTGATATACCTTACCGTTTACAAAATACAGAGACAGTATATGCGGATGTAAACCAAAGAGCAGGAAATATAATGGCTACAATCGGTATGAAGTTTTAGAAAAATATTTGGGGCTTTCAACATTTTCAAAATAGCAGCATTTGTTCGGTCTCCTTCACTGTTCCGTATTTATATGTATGTATGCGCCTGCGGCGACACACATACATATAAATACACCGCTCAGTCCACCGCAGCTCTTCATCATTTTATCTTTTTTCAGCATTTATCTAAGCGAAAAAATCACTGCAATTTTAAAATACCATTCCACACTTCTTCAGCTTTCAACCATTTAATATCTTCATCTTTTTTAAACCAAGTCATTTGTCGTTTTGCATAATGTCTGCTGTTTTGTTTTATTAGATCAAAAGCTTTTTCTTTCGATATTTTATTTTCAAAATAATCAAACAACTCCCTGTAACCCACTGTTTGTAATGCATTCAGGTCTTTAAATGCTAATAAAGCTTTGGCTTCTGCTTCTAAACCATGCTGCTCCATTATATCTACTCTTCGGTTTATTCTCTCATATAATGTTGCCCTTTCTATATCAATACCAATTTTTACAATATTAAAATCCCTTTCTTTTTTTATTTTTTGTTGATGTGTAACGATAGATTTTCCTGTATTTCTAACTACTTCCAATGCCCGCATCATACGCTGTGGGTTTTGTATTTCTCCTTTTTCAAAATACAAATGGTCTTCGTTTTTTAAGGATTCTTGTAGCCAAATTATACCATGAGCATTGTAATTTTCTATGATATCAGTTTTTATGTTGGGGTCTGTTGACGCAATATCATCTAGCCCTTCACAAAAAGCTTTTATATACAACCCTGTGCCACCAACCATTACTGCCACATCATTTGTTTTAAATATTTCGCTTATAGCATCTAAAGCATATTGCTCAAAATCAGCCGCAGAAATATTTTCGGTAATGCTATGTGAATTTATAAAATAATGCTTAATCGCTGAAAGCTCCTCCAACGAAGGTTTTGCTACGCCAATACCAAGTTCTGTAAAACATTGGCGACTATCAGCAGAAATGATTTGTGTACAGAATTGTTTTGCAATATCTATGGCAATATCGGTTTTGCCACTAGCGGTAGGACCGCAAATTATGATGCAGGTTTTTTTTTTCATAAATAAGGTTTGTAAAGAACCTTCATTATTAAAATTATATTTACTATTTCTTAATTTTTAAGACTTGTTCCGATTTTTCGGATTTGCACATTTGCATATTTGCCCATTTGCACATTTGCACATTTTCTATATTTCCTCCTCTCCAAAGTCTTCGCTCACTTCATCTGCATCATCTAATACATCTCCGTCTTCCCCTTCTTCGCCAAATCCATCTTCCATGGCTGTTGCTTTAAGGTCGTATTTTTCTTCCATTTCTGCAAGGCGCTTATCTACTATGCCTTTCGTACCATATTGCGATGGTGCAATACCTTCTGTACGTATACAACATGGGTACGATAATTTTGCATTTTCTGCTTTTTCTACGCTTATTAACTCTATAGCAAAAAACCAATGCTTCACAAAATCGTATTCATACACAAATTTTTGATTTGGGTCTTTTATCTCTGTAGCAATTACAGTTTCTGACATTATAAGTGGCTCAGCCCTGTATTCCCTATCGTATTTTTCTACAGATATTTCTCTGCCTTTTTGCCAAATATCATTGCTTCGGTAAAAAGTAGCAGCGTGTATTTTATCAAATTCATATGCTATTAGTATTGCATGGTGCAAGTCCAAAAAACTATTGGTATGCTTTATAACAACATCTCTATAAATACTTTCATCCTCTTGAAAATAAACCCTAAATTTTAAAATAGCCATGTAGCGAAATTAGTAGTTTTGATTGTTATTTGTTCGTTTAAAAAAGATTGGATTTAAACAAACAATTGCAAAGATAATGATGTAAACGACTTGTTAATCAACTAATCAACCAATTATCTTCTTACCAACTTCTAGCATATAAGCATAAGCCGCATCATAGTCGCTTGATACTTCGCCATCTAAAATGGCATTGCGTATGGCATCTTTTATAATACCTACCTGTTTAGAAGGTTGCAAATTAAACGTTTCCATTATGATTTCGCCAGTAATTGGCGGCTGCCAATTGCGCAAGTTATCTGTAGCTTCTACTTCTATACAACGCTTGCGCACCATCTCAAAGTTTTCTAAAAAGCGTTTTACTTTTTGTTTGTTTTTAGAAGTAATATCGGCATTGCACAATTTCATTAGGCTATCAATATCTTCTCCAGCATCAAACAATAAACGGCGTATAGCAGAGTCTGTTATATTTTCTTTTGTTAAGCTAATTGGCCTCAAATGCATTTCTACCATCTTTTGTACAAAACGCATTTTTTCGTTTTGTGGTAGCTTTAGTTGTGTAAATATTTTTGGCACCATGCGTGCACCTACGGCTTCGTGCCCATGAAAAGTCCAACCATGACCTTCTTCAAATTTTTTTGTATTGGGTTTTGCAATGTCGTGCAATACAGCAGCCCAACGCAACCATAAATCATCGGTGGTTTCACAAATATTGTCCACCACTTGTAGCGTGTGGTAAAAATTATCTTTATGCCCATAGCCATCTACAAACTCTGCTCCCGCAAGCGCTACCATCTGCGGAAAAATAATTTGTAGTAAACCTGTTTTGTACAACAAATCAAAACCAATAGACGGTTTTTTGCACATCAAAATTTTATTAAGTTCTTCTGCTATTCTTTCTTTGGTTATTATTTTTATTCTGTTTGCATTGGCAGTAATAGCAGCCGATGTATTTTCTTCTAGCGTAAAATTTAATTGCGCTGCAAATCTTATCCCACGCATCATACGCAAAGGGTCGTCTATAAATGTTTGTGTGGGTGCAAGTGGTGTTTTTAATAATTGTCTTTCTATATCTCCAAGCCCATCAAAAGGGTCAACCAATACCCCAAAATCTTTTTCGTTTAAAGAAATACCCATGGCATTGATGGTGAAATCTCTGCGGAGTTGGTCGTCTTGTAATGTACCAATTTCTACGGTTGGGTTGCGGCTTTCTTCTCTGTAGCTTTCTTTGCGGGCGCCTACGAATTCAATCTCCAAAGCCCCCTCTATCTCTCCGCCGATAGGCGGAGGAAGAAACGTGGAAGATTGATTATTGATATTGCTTTCATATAATTTGTTGGCTTCTATTTTAATTTGTGCCGTGCCGTATGTTTTAAAAATATTTACGGTAATATTTTTTCCAAATTGTTTGGCGGCTTCTTCTGCCAATGCAATACCATCGCCTACACAAACCACATCTATATCTTTAGTATCTCTGCCCAATATTTTATCTCTTACAAAACCACCAATTACATAACTTTCCACGCCAATGTTTTTAGCAGCGGTAGATATTTTTTTGAAAATGGTGAGTTCTTGGGGTGTAAGGTTGATTTGCATTTGTGAGCAAAAATACGGTTGTATTATTAAATTAGTACTTGTACAAATATTGGCCTGCTTTTATAAACCAATATTATTTTTCTTTTTTGATTTTATTTTCTAATTGCCTCAGTTCCTCCATATCCATTTCATCAGCTTCCTTAGCATCTATTTTTTTTCTTTGTGCATTAAATTTTTCATAAATAATATCCACTTGCTTTTCCATTTCAATATGGCTTATCGTTCCATTATGATTGAGTACTTGTTTATCATTTAGCAAAATAATTTTATCAATATTTTCTTTCCAAAAATGCATGGTTATATCTATCCGATTTTTTGCTCGTAGTTCTGCAGTTTCTAAAAACACCACTATAAAACGATTAAGACTGTCTATTTCGTCTTCGTTTAAATAATTTTTGGCAATATAAATGTCTTGTTTTCTTACCACATTGCCTTTCCAACTTGTGAGTGCCATATTGGGTTCTTTTTCATTGGCACGATTTACAATTATCTCCGCTGCTGTGTTACCCGTTATAGCAAACAATATTTTATTTTGTGTTTCGGCATAAAACATTTGTGTGGCTTTATCTGTGCTATCATAATCGCTGCTAAGTGCAAATAAATCCCTCAATTTTTGATAAAATCTTTTTTCAGATGCCCGCACATCTCTAATGCGTGCCAGCAATTCATCAAAATAATCCGCTCTACCATCTGGGTTTTTTAGGCGTTCATCATCCATCACAAAACCTTTTATCATATACTCTTTAAGGTTTCGAGTAGCCCACTGTCTAAATTGCGTTCCTCTAGCACTTCGTACTCTAAAACCAATGGCCAAAATCATTTCTAAAGCGTAGAATGTAATGTTATAATTTTTACCATCTGCGGCAGTTGTCAAGTAATCCTTTACAACTGAATTTGCCTTTAATTCATTCTCTTCCAATATATTTATGATGTGCAAACTAATATTTTGCTTAGAGGTGTCAAAAAGTTCTGCTAGCTGATTTTGGCTCATCCACACGTTTCCATCTTTTGCCATTAAAGCCACAGCCGTTTTACCGTCTTTTGTAGTGTAAATGATGATTTCTTGTTGTTCCATTGTATGTTTTATCGTTTCACAATATAAATATTTTTGTGTTGTAAATTTTAAAGTGCTGTATTTATAATTGTCGTAAGAGGTGACACCTCTCCTAATAGACTTTTAAGCTAGAAATTACTTTCAAAGAGCTGTCACCTCTTAATTTACGCAGTGACAATTATATATAACCCTAGTCTATCTATTAGTAGATTAAGCTGTTGCAAAAAGCAATTCTTCTTCTCTTACATTAAGTTGTCTTATTTTTCGTTGTATATTTTTAACTTGATTATATCTTATTCTATCTAAATTTTCTT
>JANNVW010000143.1:0-3483 GCA_031408295.1 Ferruginibacter sp. | reverse complement strand
GAAAATAATTTACTGCCCATACTATTAAAAAAATAATGGCTCCCGCAATTACCATTTTTTTTACAAAATTATTTATCTGCAACTCCAGCGGCGTTTTTTATTCTTTTATTGCTTCCAAGCTTTTTCCAATATTACCCAAGCGGGTTTAGTTGCCCATGGCAGTAATGGTAGCTATGGCTAAACCACCTGCCACACTTGTACCAAGATAAATAAAATTGTCTGTTGCATTTTTATCTTTACTAACCGCAAAAGATTCTCCTGTGAGTATGGATTCGTTTACTGAAAAATCGTTGGAATGTACTATCTGCCCATCTGCTGAAATGGATGTACCTTCTTCCACCATCAGGCTGTCCCCTACAACCAGTTCTTCACTTTTTATTTCTACCACTGCACTGTTTCTTATTACTTTGCAATGAGGCTGTGTAAAGTTTTTCAATTTTTCCAACGCATTTCTACTTCTACTATCTTGGTATAAAGAAATGGCCGAAACTAAAATAATGGCCGATAACATAAAAATACCATCGCCAGTATCTCCACTAATAAAATAAATAGAAGATGCTACCAATAATAAAATAAGCATCGGTTCTTTGGCTAAACTTTTCAGTGCATCTAAAAATCCATTTTCTTTTTTGTATTGCAATTTATTTTGTCCATACTTTTCCCTTGCAATAATTACTTGCTCATCTGTTAATCCATTTATGTTAAAATTATTTGCGGGCATGTTTTTATTTATTTTGAACCCAACTATGTATTTTATTTTTCCCGTTTAACAAAAATAATTTTATACAACTGTACCAATACCAGCGGTATTAAACTTGCTACTATTGTCACTATCCACATGTCCCTACTAAGCATATTTAAGCCAAGCACTCTTCTCAATTGTGGCACTGCAAAAACCAATATAACTTGTGCAACACAAATTAATATGGCAAACCACACAAATTTATTTTTAGTAATTTCATTCACTAATAGTTTTGAATGTACAGACGCCATGTTAAACACATGAAACAATTGTGCAAATGCCAGTGTAACAAACGCTATATTGTTGGCTGTTTTATTGTCCACCAAAATATATTCTTTACAATATAAAACGGCTGCTATAACAGCAAGGGTCATCAAAAAAGAATACAAGCCAATAGTAATCCAACCTTTGTTGGAAACAATAAGATTTTTGGGGTCTCTTGGTGGCCTATCCATTACCGTTTCATCGCCTTTACCCAAGCCAAGTGCCAATGCAGGAAACACATCGGTAACCATGTTTAAAAATAAAATTTGCAATGGCAGCAGCGTAGCAGCGGGTGCCACAAAACCCAATGTAGTTACAATAAATATTTCACTCAAATTGCACGACACTAAATAAATGACAAACTTCTGTATGTTTTGAAAAATCTCTCTGCCATGTGCCACAGCTTGTGCAATGGATGTAAATGAATCATCTTTTAAAACAATACTTGCCGTTTCTTTTGCTACTTGGGTTCCCCTCAAGCCCATAGCAATTCCTATATCTGCTTTTTTCAATGCAGGTGCATCATTTACACCGTCTCCTGTCATGGCAACAATATTACCTACCTTCTGAAAAATTTCTACAATTTCTAATTTTTGTTTTGGCGTAGTTCTTGCAAATACGGCTGTTTCTAATATTTTTTTTCGCCAATCATCAGACAGCGATTCCATATTAGGCAAATCAACACCATTAATAACTTGCTGCTCTGCCTCATCTACCAAGCCTACTTTTTTTGCAATGTTCAATGCCGTCATTGGATGGTCTCCCGTTATCATTACAACTTTTATTCCTGCTTTTCTGCAACTCAGTATGGCATCTTTTATATCCATCCTTGGCGGGTCTAAAAAACCAATCATGCCTGCATATACCAGGCCATTTAAAAACTCATCTTTATTAATATCATTTTCTTCTTTGTAAGCAAATGCCAACACCCTCAATCCATCTGCCGCCATTTTTTCTGATTCAGCCATTATTTTTTTCCTATCATCACCACTCAATTTTTTTTCTGTTTCATCAAAAATTATATTACTGCATTTTTCTAACAAATGCTCTACAGAGCCTTTTGCAGCTACAAAATTCCCAGCTTTATTTTTATGCAAAGTGCCCATTATTTTAGTATCGGAGTTAAAAGGCATTTCCGTTATTCTCTCGTAATCTGCTTTTATTGCATCAGCTGTATTGCCCGATGCATCTGCTACTTGTATCAATGCGATTTCTATGGGGTCGCCTAATAATTTCTTTTTTTCCTCGTCATGTTTTGGCGCAGCATTATTGCACAACGCACCTATTAATATTAATTTTTCGATATTGTTTTTACTCTTTTCAATGCTACCTTCACCATATTTTAATGCGTTATTTTCTATGTTCACTTTACTATTTTCTTCGGGAAAAGAAAAGGTATCCACATAAATTTTGTTCTCCGTAAGTGTTCCTGTTTTATCGGTTAAAATTATATTGGTGCTACCCAATGTTTCTACAGCAGATAATTTTTTTACAATAGCATTTCGTTTTGCCATAAGCAACATGCCATACGCCAATGCCACGGTAGATACTATTGGCAAGCCCTCAGGAAAAGCAGCTACCGCTAAAGCAATAGAAGTTTCTAAAATTAGCGCCCAATGTTTTCCTTGTATAAATCCTGTTACGGCAAAAATGGATGTCATCATTAATGTTATCCAAATAAGCTTTATACTTAATGCGGCTATCTTTTTTTCGAGTGGCGTTTGCGTTTCTTTGTGGCTATCTACCAAAGAAGTGATGGTACCCAACTGTGTATTTTCAGCAATACCCGTTATTACTGCTTTGCCATTGCCATTCATTACCGATGTGCCTTTAAACAGCATATTCAATTGGTCGCCAAGGGCAGTTTCTTTAGGTAGCTTTTCAATATTTTTTTCTGTAGGAAGAGATTCGCCAGTAAGCGATGATTCATCGCATTGCAATTGATTGGCTTCTATCAAATGTGCATCTCCAGGTATGATATCACCAGCCTCTAAAAAAATTAAATCCCCAACCGTAATTTTTTCAGAAGGGATGTGCAGCGTTTTTCCATCACGTATAACTTTGCAAAGTATAACGTCCATTTCTTTTAATGCATTCATAGAGCTACGGGCTTGCAGCTCCATAAAAAAACCAATTAATGCATTTACAAAAATAACTACGCCAATGGCAATAGCCTCAATATAATTTTGAAAATAAATAGTAACTGCTACTGCAAACAATAACAAATAAACAATGGGGCTTTTAAATTGCAGCAAAAGCATTAACCATATAGACTTTTGCTTTTGCGCTGCATATACATTTGCCCCAAACTCTTTTATACGATTTTCTGCTTCTATTGCAGTAATACCATTTTTAGCATTTGTTTCAAATGATTGTACAATTTCATCTATAGATAAAGTATGAACAAATTCAAGAGGGTATTTTATTTTCATAGTTTTCTATTTACAATGCCCCTACATCAATATGGCCATCTTCAT
>JANNVW010000142.1:0-14364 GCA_031408295.1 Ferruginibacter sp. | reverse complement strand
TCTTTTCTAGCCTTGAAAAAAAGCTTACAACTTTCTTCCGTTGCATAATTACTAAAGAAAAATGACATATTCATAACTAACTATTTTAGACAAACATACTAAATAAATTAGTTTATTCCAAATTGCGTACAGTCATTGAATTTTCATTTAAGATTGATGAAGATATAATTTATTTTAATCCACTTTTTGGCGAAGGATATAAAGCAAATCCATTTACAGCAAGCACAAGAAATTATCCAGTAGAAATGCCATACACTTCCAATGAAGTAATTGTTGTAAACTTCGAAATTCCTAAAGGATATAAAGTAGATGAAATTCCAAAATCTGCACGAGTAAATTTAAATGAAACAGATGGTAGTTTTGAGTACATTATTCAAGCTGATAAAGAGTATATACAATTACGTTGTAAAATTGCTATAAATAAAGCTACTTTTTCTGCTGAGGACTATGAATCATTAAGAGAATTTTATACCTATATTGTAAAAAAACAAGGAGAGCAAATCGTATTCAAAAAAATTAAATAATAGTATGTACAAAATATTTCTATTCTTTTTTATTTGCTTTTTTGAAAAAGCTGTAGCACAAAATTACGATGTAGCACTTGTAAATGATTCATTAAAGAAAGGAGCAAATGCTGTAAAACGTTTTGAAGAAGTGAAGGTTATTATTAAATCTCCGAGCAAAGCAATCATAAAGCGAAAATATGCTATTACCATACTAAATGAAGATGGTGCAGAATTTGCTAGGTATATAAACTCTTATGATAAATTTTTTAGCTTAGAAAATATAGATGGCCGTTTGTTTAACGCTAGTGGTAAAGAAATTAAATCTGTAAAGAAAAAAGATATAGCCGATTTTTCTGCAAATGGCGATGCGAGTTTAATGACAGATAATAGGTACAAACGCCATAGCTTTTATTGGGCACAATACCCATATACGGTAGAGTACGAAGATGAACAATATTTAGATGGGCTTTTATTTTTACCCTCTTGGAATCCCATAGATTTAGATTGTAGTGTAGAGCTAAGTAAATTTATTGTAGAAGCCCCATCCGATTATTTAGTAAGGTATAAACAAATAGCTTACAATAATCCACCATTAAAAACAACCCTTAAAGATGTTTCTGTTTATACCTGGCAATTAAATAATTGTATTGCTGTTAAACAAGAAATATACCAGCCACATTGGGACGAAATAAATCCAGCTGTGTACTTAGCTCCTTCCACATTTGAAATAGACAATTACAAAGGCGATATGAATAGCTGGCAAGGCTTAGGCAAGTTTGTAAGTAATTTAAATAATGACAGGCAAGCGTTGCCCGATGCTGTAAAACAAGATGTACATACACTTACAAATAACATTAGCAATACCAAGGAAAAGATAAACATACTCTATAATTATTTACAAAAAAACACACGGTATATAAGTGTACAATTAGGCATTGGTGGCTGGCAGACTTTTGATGCAAAATACGTAGCAAAAAATAAGTATGGAGATTGTAAAGCGCTTTCTAATTATATGGTAAGTTTATTAAAAGAAATAAACATTCCAGCAAAATATGTAATTGTGAATGCTGGCAAAGAAAAAAAAGGTCTTTGGGAAGATTTTCCGGTAAATCGTTTTAACCATGCCATTATATGTGTTCCTGTACAAAAAGACACTATTTGGTTAGAATGTACAAGTCAAATAGAAAGCCCAGGATATATGGGTAGTTTTACTGGAAACAGAAAAGCTTTATTAATAGATGATGATGGTGGGCATATTGTAAACACACCTACTTACAAGGCTAAAGATAATATACAAATAAGAAAAGTAAATGCAACAATTAATGAAGAAGGAACTTTGGTAGCTGAAACCAATACTCGTTTTACAGGCATACAACAAGAAACTGTGCATAGCCTTTTTCATGGAGCTACTCCTGAGCAGAAAAAAAATTATTTAAACAGCATACTTAGCCTTCCAACCTACTCTGTAGAAAAATTTGAGTATAAAGAAACCAAAGGGATAATACCTGTAATGGATGAATACCTATCTATAACAGCACACAGTTATGCAACTATATCAGGTAAAAGATTATTTGTAATGCCTAATTTTTTTAATAGATCTAATGACAGATTTGTCGAAGATAAAGATAGAAAATATGACGTGCAATTTCACTCTGGCTATGTAGATATTGATAGTATTCAAATAAAAATACCAGTAAATTATAGTATTGAGGCTATACCAAAATCTGTGAACTTGAAAACAGATTATGGCAATTATAGTATAAGCTTTGCCCTAAAAGAAAACAGTTTAAGTGTAATTCGCAAAAGTGAATTAAATGAAGGGCGGTTTCCAAAAAAAGAATACGAAGCCATAGCAAACTACTTTAATGAAATATACAAAGCAGATAGGGGAAGAATTGTATTAGTAAAAAAGGAGTAACAAAAAGCTACTCCTTATATAACTATTTTAAATAAAACTAATCATCGCCCATCAAGTAAATTACCCAACCCTCCTAAAATACTTCCTTCTTCTTTTCTTGCACCCATACCATACTGCATAAGCCTTCCAGCAAGCCTGCTTATAGGTAATGATTGTATCCAAACTTTGCCAGGGCCACGCAGTGTAGCAAAGAAAAGTCCCTCACCACCAAACATCCAATTTTTTATTCCTTTTATAAATTCTATGTCAAAATCAATACCTGCGGTATAAGCCACCACACAACCTGTATCTATTTTTAATACCTCACCAGCTTGTAGTGTTCTTTCTGTTACATAGCCACCAGCATGTACAAATGCCATTCCATCTCCTTCTAATTTTTGCATAATAAAACCTTCGCCACCAAAAATACCTGTGCCCAACTTGCGTTGAAATTCTATGCCTACACTTACCCCTTTTGCTGCACAAAGGAACGCATCTTTTTGTGCTATAATTTTTCCATTTAATTGCGATAAATCCAATGCAACTATTTTGCCAGTATAGGGTGCCGCAAAACTTACTCTTTTTTTACCTTGCCCAGTATTGGTAAAGGCTGTCATAAACAAATTTTCGCCCGTTATTAGTCTTTTACCCGCATTCATAAGCTTTCCCAAAAAACCAGTGTCGTCGCTTTTTGAACCATCTCCAAAAATGGTATTCATTTGTATACCATCATCCATCATCATAAAGCCACCAGGCTCGCCAATAACAGTTTCTTGAGGGTCTAATTCTATTTCTACATATTGGAGTTCTTCTCCAAAAATTTTATAATCTATTTCGTGGTTTGTTATCATGTTTTATAATTTTTTATAAAAATAATGCATACAATTATTATTTAAAAATAATTAAATGATAAACGGTAAATTTACCTTCTAATTTTTTATTTACTTTATAGCTCAAACAAAAAAATTTATGAAAAAATTTCTTTTTGCATCCGCATCAATTTGTCTAGCAACTTTTACTAGCATAGGACAGGCAAAGCTTGTGGAAACAATTACAAAAAAGGGGGAAGAGCTTGTAATTCCTTACTCAAAATACGTTTTACCAAACGGTCTTACGGTTGTATTGGCTGAAGACCATAGTGACCCGCTAGTGCATGTAGATGTTACATATCATGTAGGTAGTGCAAGGGAAGAGATTGGAAAAAGTGGCTTTGCGCACTTTTTTGAACACATGATGTTTCAAGGAAGCGATAATGTGGGAGATGAACAGCATTTTAAAATTGTAAGTGGCTCTGGGGGCACATTAAATGGTAGCACTAACCTAGATCGTACAAATTATTACGAAACTGTACCCTCTAACCAACTTGAAAAAATGCTTTGGTTAGAGAGTGATCGTATGGGTTTTTTGCTAGATGCTGTAACCCAAAAGAAATTTGAAATACAGCGCAGTACGGTGAAAAATGAGCGTGGACAAAATTATGATAACCGTCCCTATGGTTTGGTTGGTGAATTTGCGAGTAAAAATTTGTATCCCTACGGTCATCCTTACAGCTGGCTTACCATAGGTTATATAGATGACTTGAATAGAGGCGATGTAAACGATTTAAAAAACTTTTTTTTGAGATGGTATGGTCCTAATAATGCTACCATAACCATTGGAGGAGATTTTACATCTGCAGATGTATTAAAAATGATAGAGAAATACTTTGGTAGTATTCCTCGTGGGCCAGAGGTTACAAAAACTATTTTGCCAGCAGTAGTATTAGAAAAAAATCGTTATGTGTCTATTGTAGATAATTATGCTAAACAAGCATTGCTTACAAAAGCTTTTGTAACAGTTCCTAATTACGATAAAGATATGGGTGCATTAGCTTGTCTTGCACAGGTGCTTGGGCAAGGTAAAAACTCTGTGTTATATCAACAACTTGTAAAAACACAAAAAGCGCTTAGCGCATCTGCTAATAGTAGTTTGAGTGAGTTGGCAGGTAATATTTCATTTCAATTATTACCATTCCCTGGTAAAGGATTAAACACAATGGACAGTTTGTTTGAGCAAGCCATGCTCACATTTGAACAAAGAGGTGTAACAGACGATGATATTGCAAAATTTAAAGGCGGTATAGAAGCGCAATATATTAACGGCTTACAGTCTGTATCTGGTAAGGTATCTCAGCTTGCAGCTTTTCAAACATTTACTGGCAACCCAAATATGATAGGCTATCTGCTAAATATGTATAGAAGTGTTACCAAAGAAGATGTAATGGCTGCCTATAATAAATATGTAAAAGGTAAATTTAGTACTACGGTAAGTGTTTTAATAAAAGGACAAAAAGTAGAACCTGCAATGCCAGATAATTATATAATAGATTCTACAAAATATACAAAGCCAGAGTATGGTTACAATGGGTTGAAGTATGTAAAAGCTACAGATAATTTTAGCAGGGCTACACAACCAAATGCAGGCACAAACCCCATTATAAAAGTACCTGCATTTACAAAGAAAGTTTTGCCAAATGGCATAAAAACAATTTTTGCACAAAGCAATGAAATACCTACTGTAAATATTACTATAGCTATACCAGGTGGGCAAATTGCAGAAACAAATATGCCAGAAAAATCGGGAATAGCAAGCATTACAGCCAGTATGATGAATGAAGACACTAAAAAATATAGTGCGGAGCAGATGGCGTTGGAGTTGCAAAAATTAGGTAGTAGTATAAATGTAAGCGCATCGTTTGACAATACAATTTTTAGTATACAATCGTTAAAAAAGAATTTATCTAAAACGCTTGAATTGTTGGAAGAAAGGATGCTCAATCCTAATTTTACCCAAGCCGCTTTTACCAGAACACAAAAACAGGCAATAGAAGGTTTTAAACAAACAAAATCTCAGCCAGCTGCTATTGCAAGCATAGTATTTGATAAGATAAACTATAGCAACAGCATACTCGGCAAAAACTATAGTGGGAGTGAAAGTACTATAAAAGGCCTTTCCTTAAAAGATGTAGAAGATTTTTATACAAATAATTTAACCTCACAAAAAGCTAGAGTAGTAGTAGTGGGTGATGCAGATGAGGCAGAGGTATTGAAGCAACTAAGTTTTTTGAGTAAGCTGCCAAATAAAAAAGTGTCGGTAATAATACCTGCAAAGCCAGAGGCTATAAGCAAAACTATTATTTATTTGGTAGATGTACCAAAGGCTGCACAAACAGAGTTTAGAGTAGGTATGCCTACTAATAAAGTGTACGATGCTACTGGCGAGTATTACAGAATGGGCTTAGTAAATTATTCGTTAGGAGGTAATTTTAATAGCAGGGTAAATATTAATTTAAGAGAAACCAAAGGGTGGACTTATGGTGCAAACAGTGGGTTTAGTGCTAATGAGTATGCTGGCGATTTTGTATTTAGTAGTGGCATACGTGCAGATGCAACAGATAGTGCATTGATAGAGGTAATAAAAGATATAAAAGACTATGCCACTAAAGGGATAACAGCAGAAGAACTTGCATTTATGAAAATGGCTATTGGCCAGCGAGATGCCTTGGTATATGAAACAGGTAACCAAAAAGCAGGTTTTGTAGGCAGAATTTTGCAATACAACTTACCTGCAAATTTTGCTACACAACAAAATACCATTTTAAAAAATATGAAAAAAGCAGAGCTAGATGCATTGGCAAAAAAATGGCTAGACATAAATAAAATGAATATTTTGTTGGTAGGTGATAAAGCAAAAATTTTACCAGGTTTGCAAAAGTTGGGTTATGAAATTGTAGAGCTTGATGTAGATGGAAATAAAAAATAGTTTTAAAAGTTAACACTATAACATTAAACGCTATTTTGAAAAGAATAGCGTTTAATGTTTTATGATATTTGGTTTAAATAAAATTTAAAAATACATTTATGAAAAGAATAATATTGCCTGCCGTATTGTTGTTTGCTTTTTCTTCTTCCTTTGCTCAACTAGATTTACCAGCAAGTGGTAATAACCCGAGGGCTACTGTTTCTGAAGAAGTAGGCATTACATCTATTACCATAAAATACTCCAGACCTGATGTAAACAAACGTGAAGGCAAAATATATGGAGATGGCAATGTGGTACCTTATGGATTTACCACAGGCAGTTTTATTACTAATAAAAATACAGCTCCATGGCGGGCTGGTGCAAATGAGAATACTATTGTAACTTTTGAACATGATGTAAAAATTGAGGGGCAACCACTAAAAGCTGGAAGCTATGGTTTACATATGGGAATGGGTGCAGATAAAGTAACACTTGTCTTTTCTACTCAAAAAGAGGCGTGGGGTAGTTATTATTATGATGAAAAATACGATGCACTAAGGGTAGATGTAAAACCTACTGCATTGGAAAAAAGTGTGGAGTATTTAAAGTATGAGTTTATAGAGCATAAAGAAAAATATTGTGTAATAGCTATGCAATGGGAAAAATTATCTGTGCCTTTTAAAGTAGATGTGGATGTAGATAATATTGTGCTTGCAACTTTAAGGGAAGAACTAACAAGCCGTAAATCATTTACACCTGCACTTACGCTACAGGCCACACAATATTGCTTTACGAAAAATATAAATTTAGACGAAGCCTTGGTATGGAGCAAGCGAGCCATTGATGGGCAAGGTGGACAAAAAACATATATCACTTTACGAAACTTAGCAACTGCTTACGAAAAATTAAATAAAATACCAGAAGCAGATTCGAGCATGAACGAGGCATTGCAAATAGCCACAGCTAACCAATACACAGCTTATGGCAGAACATTAATTACGCAAAAAAGAGTAGATAAAGCCATGGAAGTATTTACAGCATCTAAAAAAAGATATGGTGATATTTTTGGCGTAAACAATGGATTAATGAGTGGCTACAGTGCAAAAGCAGATTTTAAAAATGCTATAAAATTTGCAGAAAAAGCAATTGCTCAAGCACCAAGTGAAGCAGTAAAAAAACAATTGGAAACATTACTTATTAAATTGAAAGACGGGAAAGATATTAATTAAAAAAATGTATGAAAGATATTTATTTTGTTGCGTTACTATGTTGGTGTAGCACCACTAGTTTTACAAATGTTAGTAATCATCAAGCAGCTTCAATAGCTCAATCAGATTCTCTTTACGTATGTATGCCATGCGGAAGTAGCTGCGATAATATAGAATATAAAAGCCCAGGAATTTGTAGCCATTGCAACATGAAACTGGTGGTAAAAAGCACTGTGAAATTTAATACAGTAGCGCCTGCTAATTTGTGCGATTTTATTGAAGACAAGGGTAAGAAAAATGTAGTACTGTTAGACGTGCGTACAAGTGAAGAATTTAATGGTACGGCAAAAGAAAAATTCGGCAAGTTGGCTGGAGCTATAAATATACCTGTACAAGATTTAGAAAAAAGAATGACAGCGTTGGCTAAGTATAAGAATAAAGAAATTGTAGTGTATTGCAGCCACAGCCATAGAAGCCCAAGAGCAAGCTATTTACTCATGCAAAATGGTTTTGCTAAAGTAACCAATATGCAGTATGGCATGAGTGAGTGGCAGAATAAAGTAAAACAAAACCCTTGTAGTAATAAGTTGTATGTAAAACAATAATTTTAAAATTATGGAATCTTACGAAACACTTTCCGAAGCCATATCAGTATTAAAAGTACAAGGCTATACTGAGGATTTTAACCTGAAAGAAAATTGTTTGGAATGTATAGTAGGTAGGCAAGAGCTTTTGCCACACGAATTTGTTATCGACAAATCTTTTCGATTTGATGTAGATGAAGACCCATCTGACCAAGCCGTATTGTATGCAATTTCTTCAGAAATACATTCATTAAAGGGTCTTTTGGTAAATGGTTATGGTATTTATTCTGACGATGTGAGTAATGAGATGCTGGAAAAATTGAATGGTAAATAGAGATTGCCTTCTTGTTTATTAAGAGCCTATGTAAATGCATCTGATTTTTCTTTAAATACTTTAGGGTCTCTGCCATTATACAAAATGGCTATTACAACAATAGTGTTATCTTCTTTAATAAAAAACTCAATCAAGTAAGGGAAAATATCAAGGTTTGCAAAACGAATATTTTTATACCTTATGGCATATGCTGTTGGTAATCGCTCATAGAAAGAAGCATATTTTTCAAATCGGCGGTAAATCTTTTGCCTAGTTCTTTTCTAATAGTGCTATACCAATGCCTTATTTCTTTTGCATCTAGCTTGGCAATATCTAATAACACCAAACTATACCTCTTCATCTGCCTCTATTTCTTTTATAAAATCATATAAGCTGGTAACAACAGTTGTATTTTCTTTATAATTAGCTAAACGTTGATCAATAATATCTTTGTGCCATTGAGGTATTTCCTGTTGCAATTCATATCGTTCTTTTAGAATATTCCAATCCTCAATAGGAATTTGAACAGCAATAGTGCTACCATTATTATCTGAAACATATTGTAGTGGCATATCATAATATTAATTATCGTAAAAATAAATTATTTTATTGATATGGATTTGTTATTTAATAAATAGCGACATTTAAAATTATCGCTCGCTTTTATTTGCAACTAACTATTTCCCTTTTTGTGTAGTTCTACTTTTTGCTGTTTTTGTTAAAGCATAACTTTCACGCCTAGTTATTGTTTTTATAAACTCAATTTTTCTAAAACGCAGTGCGCTCCAGTCTTCATCTATAGCTACCATTCGTACAGGCTCTAGGTTTAGCTTGCCAAGTTTTTCCCAGCCAGTATCTCTATTAAAATCGCAGCTATATTTTTTAGAACTTCCTTTAGGATAGCACATCCAAAGAATAGCATCGCCAATTAATTTTGAGCTTATTTCTACCGCAAGCTGATCTATCTCTTTTTGTGAGGTAACAAAACATAAAATAAATGCAATCTCTTTTGCCTTTTTTATGTCTTTTACAATTTTTGTTTCACTTCCCATTTCTGCAAGTTCGAGCTCAAAAGATTGTGGGTTATTTAAGACTACTGTTGTTTTATGAGCTTTAAAGTTGAGTTTTTTAAAAAGAGCTGTCATTGTACTAATTTTTTTAAGTCCGCTTCTGAAACATTTAACAAATTTACTTTTGGCAATCGTTTGGTAAGCTCCCTCCAATTAGTATCTTGCTTATATATTTTTTGCAACATAACTGTTGCCTCTTTTACTTTTTTATTATTGGCAAGTGTAATGGCTGTCCAGTATTGCATTTCTAGGTTTTGTGGAAACTGTTTCATAGCTGTACCATATTCTTCCATGGCCAGTTTCATATCATTTTTTTCGGTTGCCAAATCACCTTTATCCATATGTTCATATGCACGGTACAATTTTAAAAGCCTACCTATTTCTACCAAAGGAAAATTATTATCATCCACACGAAGGTCTATTAATTTATCAGCCCAAGGTTGTCCGCTATTTTTACCTGCTACTACTAATATTGCTGCAGATTGCTTGCCTCTAATATCGCCGCCTACAGCTTGCGCAGCATTGAGTGCTGCTAAAACCCTTTCTGCTAAAGGTTTTCCTGCACTAGCTTCATAGGCTTTTACCATGGCTGGGCACACTTTATTGTTAAGCATCATATTGCTTTGTACAGAAAAATTTTTGCCTACAATATTACTCGCATAATCAATACAACTTTTTCCGGTGTAAGCATCTACATTTCCATTTACATCTATCATAGCAACCTGTCTTACTTCTCTACCCTCATCTTTTGCAAGTAATTCCTTCAGCGCTTCGGGGGCAGTTTTGCCAGCTTTCATAAGTTCTAACCCTTTTGTACCATAGCTTTTATTTACAAAAGATTGTGTTGCTACAACGCCAACTCCGGCTTCGCCCCAAGGCACAGCAGTACCTACACTAAACCAATGGCTTTGCACACCCACCGCCATTTCGCCCGTTTTTTCATCTCTAGCTACTATAGAAAAAGTATGTGCTAATGGTTCTTTCTTATTATATACCTGTGCATATGTAAATTGAGAAAGAATAATGCATACAATTATAAAACTTATTTTCTTTTGCATAAAAATATTTTCCTAAAGCTACGAAAATTAAGATTTGATTTATCTAAAATATTTTTTTACAAGTTTAATACAAATCTTAGCTTCAACTTTGTTGGTCTAAAAAAAATTAGTTTATTTTTACCACATATCATTTATAAAATATGCCAACAGAAAAAGAACAAATAGCATTTTTATTTAAAACAAACAGCAAAGATGTTGTACAATCCATAGACAAATTACCCCAAAGTGGTGGAGATAGGGTTTATTACAGGCTGGTAACCGAAGCTGGCAAAAGCTTTATAGCTACTGCAAGCAACAATATAAAAGAAAATGAAACTTTTTTATACTTTACCAATCATTTTAAAAACGCACATGCTCCAGTACCCGAGCTGTTTGCCATAAATGATGATAAAACCGTTTACATACAAGAAGATTTTGGAGACGCATCACTGTTATCAATATTAGAAGAGAAAGGTTTTACCCAAGAAGTAAAAAATCTCTATAAAAAAACTTTGAAAGCACTAGCCGCTTTACAAATAAAAGGAGATGAAAATTTAGATTACAAAAAGTGTATTACCAGTAAAGAATTTGGCAAGCAAGCAATACTAAGCGATTTCTTGTATTTTAAATATTACTTTTTAGACACGCTAAAAATTCCTTATGATAAAGAAAAGCTTGGTGATGATTTAGATGCACTAAGTAATTATTTAAACCATGCTGATTTTAAATTTTTCTTGTATCGGGATTTTCAAAGTAGAAATATAATGATAAAAGATGGCGAACCACATTTTATAGATTACCAAGGTGGCATGCATGGCGCATTGCAATACGATGTAGCCTCTATGCTATGGCAAGCCAAAGCAGATTTAACCGATGAATGGAAAGCCGAATTGCTACATTACTATATTGAATGTGCAGAAAAAGAATTGGGACAAACCATAGATGTAACAAGATTTGTGAGCCAATACAATGGTTATGTACTAATACGTTTACTACAAGTATTGGGCGCCTATGGCTTTAGAGGTTTGCTAGAAAGAAAAGCACATTTTCTTACCAGCATACCATTAGCATTAAGAAATTTAAAATCATTTTTACAAAATAATAAAATGGGTATTAGTGTACCCGAGTTTGAAAGAGTTTTGGAATTAATTGTAACAGACGAAGTGGTACATCGTTTTGAACCTATAAAAGCTACTGCCGAAACGCCACTTACGGTTCAAATTAAAAGTTTTTCATTTTTAAAAAGCGGTTACCCAAAAAATGTGAGTGATAATGGTGGTGGCTTTGTTTTTGACTGTCGTGGTATTTTAAACCCTGGCAGAATAGAGCAACACAAAAAAGAAACAGGAAGAGATAAACCTGTGCAAGATTACCTTACAGAAAAAACGAGGATGGATGAATTTTTAGCAGGTGTTTTTAGCACTGTAGATATATCTGTAGAAGATTATATAAAAAGAAATTTTGAAATACTAGAAGTAAATTTTGGCTGCACGGGCGGGCAGCATAGGAGTGTGTATGCAGCAGATGCACTAGCAAGACATTTAAAAAATAAATACGCAGTGAAGACAGTAGTAAAACATGTGGAGCAGAATTTTGAAGCGTAAAGTATTCTACAAAGAATGGATTTCTAATTTTAAAATATTGTCAGACTGAGGCTCACAAAAAAAAGTTTTTTAGCTCTTTTTAAATGACAAAAAGTTGGATTCAATTGGAGTATCAAGCTGAGCTTGTCGGAAGCTGGTCTACCTACATGAACCCGCCTTCGACAAGCCCAGGCTTACATTTCAATAAATTGAAAGTAAGCGCTTTGCAATATGTGTCATTAGCAGCTTATTGAACCCGTTGTCTTAAATGAAAACCGACTTCGATAAGCTCAATCTGACACTGTAACATTATAATAAGTTTTATGAAAGCAATGATACTTGCCGCAGGCCTCGGCTCCCGGCTAAAACCCTTTACCGAAAAACACCCCAAGGCATTGTTTCCTATTAATGGAAAAACCTTGTTACAAAGAAATATTGAATACTTACAATCATTTGGAGTAACTGATATTATTGTAAACGTACATCATTTTGCAGACCAAATTATTGCAATTATAAAAGAGAATAATGGCTGGGGTTGTAATGTAGTTATAAGCGATGAAACAAATGAAGTGTTGGAAACAGGTGGTGGTTTAAAAAAAGCAGCTCAGTTTTTTGAAAACGATACCCAGCCTTTTGTATTAATGAATGCCGATATGCTTACAGATTTAAGTATCGAAAAAATGTTAGCATCACATATTAGCAATAACCCACTAGCAACAGTGGCCGTTACCAATAGGCCGACCAGTAGGTATTTATTATTTGACGAAAATAATATTTTTTGTGGTTGGCTAAACGAAAAAACCGGTGAACAAAAAGGAAAAGCGGGCACTAAAAAAGCATTCAGCGGTATCCATATTATTTCTCCAACAATATTTTCGCTTATAGCCGAGGAAGGTAAATTTTCTATGATAGATTTATACCTACGTTTAGCCAAAACCCAAACCATTATGGCGTTTGACCATAGCGATGGGAAGCTAATTGATGTAGGCAAACCTGAAAGTATTGAGTTAGCTGAGGAAATGTGGGCAACATAACTCAAATACAATAATAAGCATTTAGCTGGGCTTACAAATCAACATTACATTAAAAATAAATACAGTTCAAAATTATCCTGGCATCCTACCAATATACTTTTCTATCTGCTTTATTTGATCTACAATTTGTGGTGTAGTAGGCTTATATCCTTTAGCTTTTCTAAAATATTCTTTAGCAGCTCTAAACTCACGCTTGTTCATCATAATAGAGCATAGTTGTAAATAAGCTGCTGCGTTATTTTCATTATCTGGCAAGCCTGCACGTATGGCTTGGCGTATATATGCTTCGGCTTCTTTGCTTTTTCCTTTTTGCATAGACAGCATACCCAATTGTAATTTGTTAGGCCCTTCAGCTTGCTTGGTAAGTGCACCGCCGCCAAGGGCTATACTCTTTTTCATATGGCTTTCGGCAGTATCATAATCTTGATCTACCATGGCCAAATTGCCTTTTATGGTATAATAAACAGAACGCATTGGCTTTATAAGCAATTGTGGAAGAATGATACTATTCACCACCTTTTTGGCTGCCTCCATATCGCCAGCCTCCATATGAGATTGTATAAGACGCATAGGGCCAAACAAAAAATGCCCCGCAATAAGCACCACAGCTATAAGATACAGTATAAAAGAAGGCCAAAAGCTCGTTTGATAATTTACAAAAATAGCCGCTGCCAGAAAAATAAATCCAAGCCAAAGGCGGTATTTAATAACAGTATTCATCCATTTCATACTCAAAAAATTTGGTGGGCAAAGATAAAGGGGATTTTTGATTTAAGATTTTTGATTTAAAATTTTATGAAAGCCTTATTTTTGCGTTCCGAAAATGGATAATGTCAAGTTGAAATTGTCGAAGCTGAGTTTATTTCTACTTTACCGCCTTCGACAAGCTCAGGCAGACAGCTCATTTACATTTTGGTCCCGTAGTTCAATGGATAGAATATCCCGAAATTGCGGGACTAAACTTTAGAACCAAGTTCTTGTAAATAAAAAATATTAATGGTCCCGTAGTTCAATGGATAGAATATCCCGAAATTTCGGGACTAAACTTTAGAACCAAGTTGTTGTAAATTAAAAATATTATTGGTCCCGTAGTTCAATGGATAGAATAGAAGTTTCCTAAACTTTAGATCCAAGTTCGATTCTTGGCGGGACCACCTGACAGGAATCTTTCAAAATTTGCCGAAAGATTCCTGTTTTTTTATTTCTGAAAGCCTTATCTGCACTGCATATTATGGAAATGGCAGGGTTGATAGAATTAGTTCGATAATTTTTTTCTTCAAAAATTAAATTTTCAGGGAATATCGAACTAATTATTTTTTGTTTTAACGATGTTTCGGCGGAAACATAATGAC
>JANNVW010000141.1:0-24246 GCA_031408295.1 Ferruginibacter sp. | reverse complement strand
TTGTTGCTCCTACTTGTGCATTAGCTGCATTAAATGCTTTTACAGTAACTCCAGCTACAAATGGTTCATTGTATGTAGCATTGTTATCTTTTATTCCACTTCCGTTAAAATCACGGAAAACAGAACCCGAAATTTGGGCTTGTGTTGTAAAATTGATTGCAAGCAAAAAGATTGCCGTCAATAATAGAGGGGCATTTTTCATCTGGGGGAAGAATTAAATTATATGTTTTGTAAAGTTTATACTACACGGCAAACGGGATTTATTACATTATATTGTTTATCGAATTATTACATCTACCGCCGCTATCTAATTATGACAATAGCCTGACAATACTGATGCTTAAACGCAGATATAGAAACAACTATATTAAATTATTTTGATATTTTTTATAATTATAATGAGCATTTTTTATAGCAAAACCCATCCAATTTTGATGGAAACTTCTTGATTTTAGTATTTCTCTTTCTAATATTTTTTGGACTTAGTATTATTAATAACTACAAAAGGATATTGTCTATAAAAAACGCCCGCCCACAATTGTGAACGGGCGCTTTAGAAGTATAACCCCTCTACTGGCATACTACCTTTATCTAATCACTTGTATTGTTTTATTTATCACCTCGTTTTCTGTTACCAGTCTTACTATATAACTTCCATTGACAAGTTTGCTTATATCTATCGTTTCTGTTTGGGCTATTCTAGCTATTTGCAGTTGGTTAATTAATTTACCTTCCATTGATAATATGCTTACAGTTGCAGATTTGTTTATCATAGCTTCTGTAAGGGTAATGTTTATTACATCTACCGCTGGGTTTGGATAAACTCCTACTAAGCCAGCTTTACCAAAAGTTACTTTTCTTATTTCACTATAGCTTATTGTACCATCTATTTCTATCGATTTTATTCTATAATAGTTTAATCCAAGCGAAGGATTGATATGCATTGCATCATATTTGTAGTTCAGATTATTACTTGCCGCTACTCTAGCTATTTTCGTAAATATTCTACCATTGGTACTTGTTTCTGCTTCATAACTAGCTACATTTATTTGTTCAGCTACTACCCATTGTAATTGTACTTCATTTGCTTTTGGTACTGCTGTAAAGCTTGTTATTTTTAGCGGTACCACTGATGTACTTATTAAGCCAGCGTCTATATTTTCATTGTTTTCACCCGCTACTAAATTAATACTGTAGCTCAATCCTCCGCTATTTACATCACTTCCTATTGTAGATATGCCAGTTTTATGGTCATCATCAGTAGTATTTGTTTGTGTCGTAAAATTATGATTAGCTGGGGCTGTTACTTGAATATGATAATTACCAGGCTCTAACTCGGTAAATGAATAATTACCTAAACTATCCGTTGATGCTATACCAATAACTATATCATCCGATGTTCCTAATATTCCATCTAAACCATTTGAACGTAATACTATTGCTGTATTTGCAACCCCTTGCTCTGTACCATCTTGAATGCCGTTGTTGCTTATTCCTGAGCCAATGCCATTATCTAGCCATACCCTGTTTCCCAACGATGCTCTACAATTTCCGTTTACCATTTTATATGAAATTCTGCTTGCACAACCGCTTGCAAAAATTGTTTTACATATATATATACCAGTATCCGTAGCTTGTAAAAATGGAATAACAAATTTTTTGCCTGTACTAACCAACACGCTATCTGTAGGATTATATGTTCTTTTATACCAATTATACGACGCCCCAGGTATTGTATCTGTTGTAAGAATTACACTATCTAAAAAACAATTTCTATCTCTTTGTATAATAGGTGTAACAATTGGCTGAAAACCTACATCATTAATAGAGGCATTTGCACAAGCATCTAATACCCTTAAGCGAACCAAGCCATAAGTAGTGCCTGTATTAAAATTAAATATATTGCTAGATTGATATGCTGTACTTATGGAAGGTGAAATTGGTGCGCTTCCAAATATTTGATATAAATAAGGTGGTGCACCGTTGGTTACTGCCGCCACAATACTTTGGGATCCATTATCACACTGAAAGTTTTTAGATGCCGTTAAATTTGGATAAGCATAAATAGGTATTATCACCGTATCGTATACATTCACATTGCAACCAGAAGAGTTTGTCTCAAAAATATAAGTAGCGGGTTCTAAGCCTAAAAAATTATTTATATGGTGACTATTTGACGTACTTGTAGGGTTGATAGTTAAAACAACTCCATTTTTTTTGATTATTTTACATCTAAAATTGTCACCAATATTTTCAGTAATGGTAAGTTTTACATCTCCTGTACCATTGGGATAAGTGCCAGATGGACATTTAGCGGTTTTTGCAATAACCCTATTTATATAATAGTTATCTGTAAATATTCCTATAGAATCTAATCTTCCACAAGCATCCATTACGGTTACTTTATATTGTGCCGCAGCTGGTAAGGCTGGCATATTAAAAAACTCATAATAACTATTTGATGATACTACTGTATTTAGCAAAACACCTGTTGGTGAATAAATTTTTGCTGTGAATGGTGCTATACCAGATAAAAATTCTACATCTATAGTTGCAGCTCCAAGTAGAGCACATGTAGGGTGTGGGTGCCCATCAAGACTTAAGGCTGGTATTGTTTCACTAAAGCATCTTGTTATTGTTGTATCATAACACAAAGGGTCGTTTATCACTATTATGCAATAATTGCCGTACGGTATTAAATTAAACACTGGACTAGTTTGGTTTATACCAATTTGTGCACTGTTGCTTGCATCAAATAATTTATAAATAGGATTACTCAAATTAGTTAAACCTGTAACTGTGGCTGAAAAAGTCGTACAGTTTTGATTACGTATTATTGCGGCAGCACCTACCGATGGAGCAGGTGTTGTTAATGAAAAGCACCTTGTAATTAACGTATCATAACAGGCAACATCGTTTTGCATTTTTATACAATAATTACCTACAGGCAAATTATTAAAAACGCCGGTTGCATTACAACTTAGTAAAACATTTAAATTGTTGTACAAGCAATATTGTGGGTTATTTAAATTTACTTGGCCATTTACAGATACCATAAATGTTCCGCATGTAATATTGGTTATCGTAACATTATTTCCTACAGATTGAATCGGTCTTGTTGCAGTAAAACATCTTGTAATTAAAGTATCATAGCACAACGGGTCGTTTTGTATGGTTATGCAATAATCTGTACCGTACATTAAATTGGCAAATATTCCTGTTGTGTTACAACTTAAAGCTGTGGCATTACCATTTAAGTATAAACAATATTGTGGATTGTTTATACTAGTTTGACCTGTTACTGTTGCTGTAAAATCTACACATGTATTTGTATAACTAACATTTGAGGCAACTGTTGGTTTTGGTTTAATGGGACTAACTGTTCTTAGTATGGTAGTATCATAACAAGCTTCTATAATTCTAATTGTATAATCATTGTATGTAAGGTTATTAAAAATAGGCGAGGCTTGACAAACGCCCATTGGATTGGTATTGGTAGCATCATACAAACAATAAGTTGTAGATGCTGCACTCATATTTGCTTGCCCAGTTACCGTGGCTGTATATGTAGAGCATAATAAATTTGTTGTGGCAACCGTAGCATTTACAGTTGGGGTTGCATCTGTCCAAGGTCTAGTTAAAATATTTCCACAATTATCTTTTACTAAAATTGTAGCACTTCTATACAACCCAATATTAAAATCGAATGGCGTTGATGCAAACCAAGTTGTATCTCCCGCAAACCTTGATATGCCATATTGAAAACCTGTATATATTGCATTTGGTGAGTTTGTGCCATTACTATTAGTAAGCAATATATTTACTCTTATATTTTGGCAAGAAGGTTTTGTAACACTTGTTGTTGACCTAATTGACCAAGTATAATTACCTACCGTTTGATTTCTTGTTTGCACTGCACCACAAGAGTCTGTCATTTCTATTTTGTATGTTCCAGGTATTAGTCCTGTAAAAGTGCCAGTACTAGAAATTGTACCTACTTGAGAAGGCGAAGGTGTTACTATTTGAAAAGAATATGCAGGTCTTCCACCAGCTTGGCTAGCAACAGAAATCGTTCCATTGGCACCATTCATACAAGTAATAGCTGTACTGCTATAAAATACACTTGGCGTAATGTATGAACCATCTACAACAACGTTTTCAATCGTATTGGTACAGTTTGCGGTAACATCTCTTACTATTACAGTGTATGTGCCTGGCGGTAAACCTCCAATTATATTAGTAGATGTATATGGCGTAGTTATCGGCCCTGCGGAAATTCTATATTGATATAGCTCTGGTACAACAGCACCACTTGCAGAAATTATAATCGAGCCAGTTGCCGCACATCGAGATTCTGATGTTGTAACAGACGTAACCAATGCACCACATTGCGCATTTGCAGTTTTTTGAAAAATTGATGCTGTAATAAAAAGCAAATAAAAAATTCGTTTCATTTTTTAATTTTAATTAGACATAGTAATGGTAATAAGTTCTCTTTTAAAGAACGTTTAGAAAGGAAGATTATAGTGCAGTGTATTTTAATTTGCTATTGGCAATTAAGCCAGCTAGTTAGGGTTGCAAAGTAAAATAGGGTTTGGTTTTAAACTTTAGTTCATCATAGTTAATTCAATTAGACTTCTTTTTTTATTAAAAGGTTTTTTATTTTGTTAAACACTTGTCTTGTTATTTTCATACTCATTTGTGTATAAAGTTGATTACTGAAGCCTTATTTTTCGTAAGCATTTTTACACAAATTTTACAATTAAATTCAACTAACTCCATGCATTTACGAGGGCTTTATAAAACCATTATAAAACATTAATAATTGCCATAATTTATAAAATGATGGGTATGTATCTTTTTATATTTTAGCTTCTATTTATTTTAAAAAAATAAAAGTTATTATATAAAACGTAAGGGGGAAGTTATTTAGTATAAACCCATTTATGTGTTTCTTCATTCCAAGCAAAACTGTAAATGCTTTCTTGTTTCTCTGTGGGAGCGGTAAGATTATAATTAAATTCTACTGCATAGATTTGCATATAGCCTGTAGTTTTATCAAATTTTATTCTGCGCACTTTGTCGTCTCCTCGTGGGCCAAGGTCTGCTATTGAAAACTCGAGTGAGGGGTCACTTTTAAATTTCCCTTCTTTTGAAAGAACAACAGAGTAAATATCGGGTGTTCTTGCGCTACCAAAGTACAATCGTCTTTTGCCAGATATATAAGAAATACCCATACCAATGGCATCTAAATTGCTAATCTTGTCTATTATGTTTCCTGTATTAATATCAACTGCATATATATAACCTTTTTCTGTATCTCTAGTACTACCTTGCACGGTAGATATATATAATGTATTGCTTTCGCACAGATATGCAAAAGCTAAAATACCATATGGGTTCGTGGAAGAAATATTTTCTGCTACAGGCAATTCCATAAACATTTTCATTTCTCCTGTATTTGCATCTACTTTATAAATCGTATTTTGTTTTGCTGGTGGATTGTCCAATAAATTAATAACAGGTACAGGTCCTACAAAACAATTTCCTTGTGGGTCTATCAATATTGGTCCTAGCCAACCAGCCACTTTCCAGCTTGGGTGTTGATAAATTTTTTTGCCGCCATTTGTAGTATCCCCATTTTCATTAAACTGAATTAATACCAACCCCATTTTTCTATTTTCAGAAGTACTAAGCGCAGAGCGTGCCTGATTAAAACCAACATTTTTTATAAATGCGCCTTGACTTTTACAATCATTGTTTTGATATTCTACTTTATCATCGTTGCAAGACAACAAAGATGTTAGACACAAGATTAAAGACAAAAGAAAAATACAATGGTTTTTCATTTTACACTTCATAAAAAAAATTTATCGTTTCCTTACTTTATTGGCACAAACATTGGCCCGGCAAAACAAGGATACGCCTTGGTTACATATATTCCATTTTCTAAAACAGATTCTGCCCAGCAATATTCTCTTCCTTTACTATCATCATTTTTTAATTGTGCCACATACCACAGTACTAATTTTTTATTTTGAATATTATCTGGCGTTGCACCAATAAATTTTTCTGGGCCTTGCTGATAATCCGTATTGCAGCATGGGCCTATTGTTATTAAATCTGCTTCGCCTTCTTCTACCGTTGCTTTGTTTTGTGTTACATACACATATGCGTTATCGCCCCTGCCTTTATCAGCAAATTTTCCATTGCCTGGTTGCATAAAAAATCCTGTGCCATTATTATTTGTAAACTGATATTGGTAACCTTGTGGCGTGTAAGCTGTGTTGCTTGATTGCAATTGCCATTTTTCATTTTGCCAAGCCGCCCAATTGGCACCATTCCATTCTGCAATATTATTTTGCTCATCTGCAAAAGCAATTCTAAATACTGGTCGATAAGTGCCGTCATTACCACAACCCCTACCAATGCTTGCAGCAGCTACTCTAAAACTTCCGTCTTTATAAAACTCAAAACGCTGACGATAATTATAATTGCATGGGCTTGGCCACAACTCGCTTTTAAAAACTTGTTCTAATGCAAAGCCAACAAAGCGGCCTGCATCATCTTTTATTTGTAAAATTTTAGGTGGCTCAAAAGCTATCACTGCTGCTTGCGAAAAATATGGACAACCCACCGCATCGCTATATCCAAAACCATCTGTACCGCTATAGCTCACATGCCAGTCAACAAGCTTTGCACTTTGTAATATTGGCTTGCCATTAAAACTTACTTGTGCTATGCGAAGCCCATCGCTACTGGTAAGCATGTAATTCATTTTCCAACCATCTATATCCAGAGGCGTTTCTTTTTCACAAAAACATGCCGTTATTTTATCGTCTTGCAATCTTCTTTCTGTAATTGGTTTTACTGGCCCTGTGGTTCCAGTATTAGTCCAGCGTACACCAACGAGTTTATATTCTGTAAGGTCAACAATTGCCCAAAGCGCTTTTCCATCTTTTGTAAAAGTTGGTGCTACGCACAAATGCCTGCTACGTTCGCATCTAGTCCTGTTCAATGCTGTTTTTGTACCAGCCATTAACGCATCTTTTTCTGTTGGCTTTATACCATAAGCCTGCTGCACTTCTGCAGAATTGATGGCAATTTTTACAGCAATGTTTTTTAAGTATAATGGTATTTCTGGTTGTGTTTGTTCTTGTGTAGATGTGGCAATAATTTTATTTTGTTTGATATCTACTACAGCAATACTCGTAAGGTTTAATGTGTAGTTATACATTTCTACTTTGTAACAATCTGAAATACTTACAATTTCTTTTGTGTTAGCTAAATCGCTTTCCCTTGCGGGCAACACAGCAAAAATTTCGTTTCTATATGCATCATTGTTTTTTGCATTTCTACAATATTTTGTAAAGTTTACATCTGCTACAGCTATTTGTTGTGCTAGTTTTTGTTGCGTTGTTAGGCTATCCCCACAAAGCAATATTGGTATTTGTAATTGCATTGCCTTTTTTATCTCATCTACTTTTGGCAAAACAAAATCGAATGTTTTTAAAGAGTCTGTGTTAGCAACGATGGATGATAAAACATCTTCATCGTATTTATGTTCTTCTTTATTACTGTTGCTTGGGTTGCAAGCAGAAAATACAATTAAAAAAATATATGTCAGAGAAATAGTACGTTTCATTATAAAAATTATTATCGCAAATTAATATTTCTTTTTGGTTTCGTCTTCAGTAAATGGGTTTTGGTAATTTTTATTTTGAATAAAGCTAGAATCACTAAGAGACAATAGAAAATTATTCAAGTGTATTTTATCTGTTTCGCTTATTAAAAAACCATTTATGAATATATGTTTATTAGGGTTTATTACACCATTTCCTTTGTTTATACCTTCTTTTATTTGTCTGCCGCCATTGGCATATATATTTATTATTTCCATTAAAGATGCAGCGCTACCATCGTGTAGGTAAGGTGCTGTGTATGCAAGGTTGCGCAATGTAGGTACACGAAATTTTCCTATATCCGCCATGTTTTGGGTAAGTTGAAAAAGTCCTTCATCATATTTTGGGTAAGCCCCTTTATCATCAAGATTATATAAACCTGTATTGAAATAAAATAACGTATCGCTCTTTTCGTTTGTAATGCTTGGTGTAGAAAAGTTATCTCCTCCGTGGCAGGATGTGCATTTTAATTCGGAAGAAAAAAATAATTGCAGCCCTCTTTTTTCCGATTTATTTAATGCATTTGTATCACCTTTTACATGTTTATCGTAATTGGAACTATTGGATTGAAGGCTAAAAATAAAATCATTAATAGCAAGTTTTATATTTTCAAACGTTATTTCTCTATTTGCATTTGAAAATAATTTTTGGTACAATTTATCACCCTTAATTTTTTTCAAAATTATATCTTCATTTCCTTTTACACCCATTTCTACAGGATGCGTATTAAACAAAGGGTTGTCCATTTGCTGCAAGGGAGAGTGCAATGTAGAATCTGCTGCAGTAAAATATTTTAGATACGATAAGTTAAAAAGCGGTTGTGTATTTCGTTGATGTAAATCTGCATAAGCACCAAGCGAACGTTTATACCCATCTGTAAATGCAAATTGTGGATTATGGCAAGTGCCGCAAGAGCGGGTATTGTTTATTGAGAGTCTTCTATCGAAAAATAAATACCTTCCTAGATTGGTTATTGGTTGATTAGTTGATTGGATGCTACTTTTACAAGAGGAAATAATTTTGCTACAGCATAAAAATACTATGAGGGTATAGAATAATATTTTAGTTTTTTTAGCTAAAAGCATTGTTGCAAATTTAATAAAGTTTGAATGCCGTAATCTTTTCTTTTGCCACAGAAGCACAGAAAAAAGCATTCACAGTAATCACATTTCTCAAAACAGGCTTACACTTTAATAAACCAAACTGTGTGTCTGTGGCTTCTGTGGCAACATGCTTTTCATTGCCACAAAAAATATATTAACTAAACATAGCCTCTTTGCCTTCTGTGGCAACCATTATTTATATTTGCAGCAATGGCACAGAAAAAATTACTCCGCTTCGCACAAATAAAAGAATTTGAAAATGTATTTGAAAAGCCTACTGATATGCAGGGAAAGTGGCAAGCACATTTTAAAAATGAAAACCCACTTATTTTAGAACTGGCATGTGGCAGAGGCGAGTATACTGTTGGTCTTGCACAATTGCACAGCAACAAAAATTTTGTAGGGGTGGACATTAAGGGAAACAGAATGTTCATTGGAGCTAAAAAGGCGCTGGAAAATAATCTTGTAAATGCAGCTTTTTTACGTTCGCAAATAGAATCATTATCTTATTGTTTTTCAAAAGATGAGGTAGATGAAATTTGGATAACATTCCCCGACCCTCAATTGCGTATTTCTAAAGCAAAAAAAAGGTTAACGCACCCAAGGTTTTTAAGACAATATCAACAAATATTAAAGAAGGGTGCGCCTATTCATTTAAAAACCGATTCGCCACATTTGTATCGCTTTACAAAAAAGGTAATTGCTTTGTATGGACTTACTTTATTGGAAGATAGTGCAGATGTCTATGCAGAAAAAAACATTGCAGCTGAGTTAAAAATAAAAACACATTACGAAAGTTTGGATATAGCAGGGAGCAATAAAATTCATTATATAAAATTTACCTTGCCCTCAGTAATTATTGATGCAGATAAACAATTACAAGAGCAGTTAGTAGCAGAAAACGATATTTAAGCATGAGTAATATTATAGAAGGCGAAGATTTTTATTACAATGAAGATGGGTATATGGTACTCACTTCAGCATATCATTTAAGGCGAGGGCAATGCTGTGGTAGAGGCTGTTTGCATTGTCCATACCAATACGAAAATGTAGAAACAGAAAAACGTAATACATTGCTACAAGAAAGGCCGCCAGTAATTTTAATGAATACAAATAAACAATAATCCATGGCAAACAACCTTAAAAAAGCAGATAGTACGTTTACATTTTTTGATGATGTGTATGATGTGGTAAGGCAAATACCAAAAGGTAGGGTAACATCTTATGGCGCTATTGGAAAGTATTTAGGCACGGCTTTATCTGCTCGCATGGTTGGCTGGGCTATGAATGCAGCGCACAACCAAAAGCCAAAAGTGCCTGCACATAGAGTAGTAAATAGGCAGGGAATGCTTACTGGTAAATTTCATTTTGCTACGCCTACGCTTATGGAAGAGTTATTGCTGAATGAAAAGATTGTTGTGAAAAATGAAAAGATTGTTGACTTTGAAAAACATTATTGGGATCCGAGTGTGGAGCTGGGGTTTGGCTAAGAGATCAAAGGAGAAAAGAGAAAAAAAGAGACGTTGCATTAAACTCTTTTCTGCTTTTACCTCTTAGCTTTCTCTTTTATGCCCCTAGTTCCTATCTCTTACAAATTACAAATACCTTTACAAAAATATAATTACATGAGCCAAGCAATACAGGGCACTATCGCATTCATAAATCATCACAAGGGTTATGCTATGATTGAATATGAAGAAGGGAATAAGAAAAAAACAGTGCGTGCAAGTATTGATGATAAGGCACAAAAAGAAATGAAAGAAAAAAAACTTATCAAAAAAACGCATCATTTTATGGTGGGCGATGTGGTAAGTTTTCAAGTAAAATTATCTGATAGGGGCGATAGGATGGTGGCTGTAGGTACAACTTTTTTATATAACAATGCACTAGATGTGCTTATCAATAAAAGTTTTTTAAGCAATAAATTTATAGGCTATTTAAAACAAGTAGATGATAGTTATTTTGTAAAAGAAATAGACAGTTATTTGTTTTTTCATGTTCCATTTTCGCCATGGCAAATAGTACCTAAAGAAGTTGACTTAAATGAACAAGTAACTTTTGCGCTAGAAAATACTGAAAAGAAGGAAAAAATATTTGCCTCTTTATTTAATAATGAATATATACCAGAGTTTGAGCAAGCTGTAAAATTATTTAAAGCTAAAACAGCTATTGATGCTGAAGTGTATAAGATTACACCGCATGGTATTCATTTAAATATTGTTGGCAATAAAATACAAGCCAAAATTGCTTTTGAAGAAAATATTGCTGTAGGCGACCGCATAAATATTCTAATAAGTTACTTGGGGAAAAATAAAATTGCTGTAGAAAAGGTATAATTATTTTTTTAGTAAAAACAACAATGGAATATCCACTCTTTTTCTCCATGATTTATTAGAGTGATCGTCTCCTTTAAATTCCTTGCTTAAATAATTTTCTACAGCATAACCTTTTTTTTCAAAAAGCAAATCTACTTTTGTTTGCAAGGGCTTGTAAAACCAATCGGCTTGAATAGTACCATAGTCGAAATAAAATTTATGGTTTTTTGCTGATGGTACATTGGTTTGTAAATATTCATTAAAAGCATTAGAAATAAGGTTGTTTTTATTGGGCATGAGCCCTGGCCAATGGGTGGACACACAAGCTGCGCCTCCAAACACATTTGGATATTCACACACGGCATACCATGAAATAAGGCCTCCCATGCTTGCTCCTCCAATAAATGTATTTTTTATATCTTTTAAAGTACTATAATTTTTGTCGATAAACGGTTTTAATTCTTTTACTAAAAACTTTAAATATTCGTCAGATTTTACTTTTATTTCAAGCATTGGTTTTATTGAAAACTTTACTTGATACATAGAATCTTTTTGTATTGTAGAAAAATTCTCAAAAGGTTTTTGTGGAAAATATTCGCCATGCCTCAATCCTCCTTTACTCCATATAGCAACTACAATACATTTCTTAATTTTATCATCGTTTAAAAGTGTTGTAATTGTTTCGTCTATACCCCAGCCTTTTTTTACAGATGTAGTAGATGTATCAAACATTTCTTCTCCATCGTTCATATATAATACTGCATACTTATTTTTTTTATCGTAGCCGCTAGGTAGCCAAACATCCACATTGCGAGGCACAACAAATTTTGATTCGAAATTTTGAAAATGTTGTATGATACCAAAAGATACTTTTGGTGCTTGAGCAATAACAAATAATGGCAACAGAAGTACGGCTAAAAAACTAAACTTTAACATAAATGAATGGTTTGCGGTTTAAAATTATTTTTTTAATAAAAAAAATAGCGGAATTTCTAATCTCTTTTTCCAATAGATTTCTGCATGGCCTTCACCCACAAATTCTTTACTTAGGTAATTTTGTGTATTATACCCTCTGCTGATAAAAATGCTATCAACTATAATTTGTGAGGGCTTATAAAAAAAATCAAGTGATATGGATCCATAATCAAAATAAAATTTATGATTTTTGGGCGAGGCTATATTTTTATTTAGGTAACTAAAAAAAGCCGAGGGTACAGGATTAAATTTTGAAGGTATAACCCCAGGCCAGTGGGTTGATAGGCATGCAGCGGCGCCAAACACATCTGGATACTCACATACGGCATACATGGAAATTAATCCTCCCATACTTGACCCAGCCATTACGGTATTGTCTCTATCCCTTAAAGTAGAAAAAGTTTTATCGATAAAAGGTTTTAATTCTTTTACAATAAATTTTAAATAATTATCAGATTTTATTTTGTCGTTAAATAGTAAACCTTCATTTCGTTTAACCTTATACAATGAATCCTTAATCGTTTCGCTAAAATTTTCAAATGGCTTTTGAGGAAAATATTCTGCATGCCGTTTTTTTTCTGCATTCCAAATAGCTACTACGATGGTATTTTTTATTTTGTTTTCTGCCATTAGCCTTGTCATCGTTTCATCTACTCCCCACTCTTGTTTATTCCATGTAATAGTACTATCAAACAGCCCCTTTCCATCGTGCATATACAAAACAGCATATTTTGTATTTTTATTATAGCCATCAGGTAACCATACATCTACATTGTGTGCTGAAATAAATTTAGATTCAAATTTTTCAAAATGTTTTATTGTTCCTAGCGTAACGCTGGGTATTTGAGCGTTTGTGAATATTGGTATTAAAAAGAGAAAAAGAAGGATTCTATTACACATGTTTAAAATGATTTTTGTTTATTTTACAAATAAAGATATTGAAGAATTTTAATAGTTGTTCAAATACTAATAAGTGTTAGTTTTGCAACATCATCATGGCAAAAATAAAAACACTTACAAATGGCACAAAGAAAGATGTGATTTTAAAAAACGCATCTGCTCTTTTTAGAAAAAAAGGTTTTAAAGCTACTTCGTTACGTGAGCTTGCAGAAACAATGGACATAGAGGCCCCGAGTTTATATAATCATATTGGCTCCAAATCAGAGTTGTTAGAAGAAATTTGTTTTAGTGTGGCAAAAGATTTTACAGAATATATGAATACAATCATGGCATCTAAAGATGATGCCGTAGAAAAAATAAGTAAACTTATTCGTTTTCATATCCAAAAAATGTATACGGACTTTGACAATGTTTTTGTATCTAACCACGAATGGAAACAACTACAAAAAAAGCAATTAACCGAATTTCTCTCTCAGCGAAAAGCATATGAGAGTGCCTTTACAGAAATAATAAATGAGGGAATAAAGAAGAGGCTTTTTAAAACACTACATCCACAAATAACTGTTCTTACGATACTTTCGGCTGTACGAGGCTTAGAGTTTTTGCATGACCATAAAAATGAATACAGCATAGAAAGCTTAGAAGAAAACATGGTACAACATTTACTAACTGGAATTATAAAATAATATGGCAGTTCATTTTCACACATTAAAAGTAAAAGAGGTAAAAAAAGAAACAGCAGATTGTGTGTCTGTAAGTTTTATTATTCCAGAAGCGTTAAAAGAAACATTTCAGTTTGATGAAGGACAAAATATAACGATTAAAAGAATAATTGATGGTAATGAAATCCGTCGTTCTTATTCTATATGCAATGCGCCACATGAAAAAGAATTGAAGGTTGCTATAAAGAAAATGGATGCTGGTTTGTTCTCTACCTATGCAAACGATATATTGCAAGAGGGAGATTTATTGGATGTAATGCCTCCTACTGGAATGTTTACCTCTAAAAACAAAACAGGAAATTATCTTGCAATTGCAGCAGGCAGTGGCATCACTCCTATTATTTCTATTATAAAACATACACTTAAAACAAAGGCCGATAGTAACTTTACATTAATTTATGGCAATAAAAGTAGGGCTTCCATTATTTTCTTTGAAGAGATAGAAGCATTAAAAAATAAATTTATGCAGCGCTTTAGTTGTGTAAATATTTTGAGCAGAGAGCGAACAGATGCCACTATAAATTATGGTAGAATAGATGCGGAAAAATTAATGAGCCTTCATAAAATAGTAGACTTTAAAAAATTTGACGATGCTTATTTGTGTGGCCCAGAAGAAATGATTTTTTCTTCTGCCGCATTTTTAGAAAAGGAAGGCATTGCGAAAAGTAATATTCATTTTGAATTATTCACGAGTTCAGTAAGCAAAAAGCAGTTGGCAGTTGGCAAAGGACAACTGTCAAAAGAAATGGATAATAGCCCCAAAAGTAACATAACCATAAAGCTCGATGGACGTACTTTTGAATTTCCACTTGGTTATGAAGCTGATAACATTTTGGATGCCGCTCTTGCACAAGGTGCGGACTTACCTTATGCATGTAAGGGCGGTGTATGCTGCACCTGTAGGGCAAAATTAATAGAAGGTAAAGTGCATATGGATGTGAACTATGCTTTAGAAGATGAAGAAGTAGAACAAGGTTTTATTCTTACCTGCCAGAGCCATCCATTGACGGAAAAAGTTGTGGTGGATTTTGATGTGAAGTAAAGCTCTCACCTATCCTCTCCCCGAGGGGGACGCATATCCTCTCTCTAGAGGAAGAAGTAAGTTTAGGAGCTTGTTTTGGAGATTAAAGCGAATTTGTTGTTGCGGGTGATAAGTCTACGCTTCGATAAATGTTGAAAAAAGATATACTGCTGATGAGCGGCGGGATGGGCAGTAGTAGCTCTTGCACAAATAAGCCTTACTTTATAAATCACTTCCGTGCAAGACTACTACAGACAGCCCGATATGAAGTTTATAAATGGTATTGGCTCACCGCCAAAATAAAATTATCTTTTTAACTAACGCTTGTTAGTTTTTTGTATATTTACATTCTAAAATTTGTGCCATGCAATTACACGACTTAGAAAAAGCATTTCAAGATAAAATAGACAAGGAAATAAAAATAGAACCTAAAGATTGGATGCCCGACGCATACCGTAAAACCAACGTGCGCCAAATAAGTCAGCATGCGCATAGCGAAGTGGTGGGCATGTTGCCCGAAGGAAATTGGATAAGCCGTGCGCCATCTCTTAAAAGAAAAGCAATATTAATTGCAAAAGTGCAAGATGAAGCGGGGCATGGTTTGTATTTATATTCAGCCGCTGAAACTCTTGGTACCAGTCGTGAGCAAATGATTGATGATTTGCATAGCGGCAAGGCAAAATACTCTTCTATTTTTAACTATCCTACGCTCACTTGGGCAGATATGGGCGCTGTTGGTTGGTTGGTTGATGGAGCTGCTATACTAAATCAGGTAATGCTTTGCAGAACATCGTACGGGCCTTATGCACGTGCCAATGTGCGGATATGTAAGGAAGAAAGTTTTCACCAGAGGCAAGGTTTTGAAACATTGATGGTACTAAGCCATGGTACGCCTGAGCAAAAAGCCATGTGCCAAGATGCGATAAACCGTTGGTGGTGGCCTGCCCTCATGATGTTTGGCCCAAAAGACAGCGAAAGTACCAATAACGACCAAAGCATGAAGTGGAAAATAAAAAGAAAGTCGAACGATGAACTTCGTCAACAGTTTATAGATATGGCGGTGCAGCAAGTAAAAGTGCTTGGGATGACATTGCCCGATGATAAACTACAATGGAATGAAGATAGAAAACATTATGAGTTTGGTGAAATAAATTGGGATGAGTTTTGGAATGTGGTAAAAGGAAATGGACAATGCAACAAACAAAGATTGGATGCTCGAAAAAAAGCACACGAAGAAGGGGCTTGGGTGAGAGAAGCGGCGGTGGCGTATGCAAAGAAGAAAGCGGAGCGTTTAGTAAAGAAGGTGGCGTGATATCTCCCACAAAGCACACAAAGTACACTAAGATTTTATTTGTGCTTCTTAGTGTTCTTCGTGGGATGAATTAAAAACTATCAAAATTGAAACAACACAATTATTCTTTAACAGTAATCTGGACAGGTAATAAAGGCGAAGGAACAAACGGTTACAAATCGTATGAAAGAAGCCATGAGATTTTAATTGAAGGAAAAGAAATTATTAAAGGCTCATCTGACCCAGCATTTTCAGGAGATAAAACAAAGCATAATCCTGAAGAATTGTTTTTAGCATCTATAAGTAGTTGCCACATGCTTTGGTATTTGCATTTGTGTAGCGATGCAGGAATTATTGTTACAAATTATATTGACAATGCAAAAGGTATAATGGAAGAAACAGAAGATGGTAGTGGGAAATTTACTTCGGTAACTTTATACCCAACCATTACTTTAAAAAATATAGAACAGAAAGATGCTGCAAATGCATTGCATACAAAAGCAAATGCGTTGTGTTTTATTGCAAATTCTTTAAATTTTAAAGTGAGGCATGAAGCAAATTTTATTACAGAATAATATTTTTTATGAAACTAACAGCAACACTCATTCAAAATAAAATCTACGAAATACGTGGACATAAAGTAATGTTGGATTTTGATCTTGCTGAAATGTATGAGGTAGAAACAAAAAGGCTTAAAGAGTCTGTAAAAAGAAATCTAAGAAGATTTCCTTCTGATTTTATGTTTACCCTTACTCAGAAAGAGTTTCAAGACTTGAGGTCGCAAATTGCGACCTCAAGTTGGGGTGGTTCAAGATATTTGCCAAATGCTTTTACTCAAGAGGGTGTTGCAATGCTGTCAAGTGTATTAAATAGCGATAAAGCCATTGATGTAAATATTGCCATTATCCGCACATTTGTATTGGTAAAACAATCTGTTCTAGATTATAAAGATTTAAGTGCTGATTTGAAAAAGTTAGAAAGAAAATCAAATAAAAAATTTAAAGAAATATTTACAGCCTTAGATTATTTGATTACAAAAAAACAAGAAGAAGATACTTTAAAAAATAGACAAAGAATAGGTTTTAAACCCGATAAAATGTAAAACATGAAAACATACATTCAAAAATATTACTACGGAGATTTTGGTGGAGAAGAGAAAGCAGGTGGGGAAGAAATTAAAAAGAGTACTACAGAAACAGCTTGGCCTTTATGGGAAGTTTTTATTCGTAGCAAACAAGGTTTAGATCATAAACATGCAGGTAGCCTTCATGCAGCTGATGCGCAAATGGCAATGGAAAATGCTCGTGATGTATATACACGTAGACAAGAGGGTGTGAGTTTGTGGGTGGTGGAAAGCAAATATATTCACGCAAGTAATCCTGATGATTCAGAATCTTTTTACGAACCTGCCGAAGATAAAGTGTATAGACATCCTACTTTTTATGAAATTCCCGACGAGGTAGGGCATATGTAAATTTTTATTTTTCTAGCACAATAATTATGACAAAAAGTTTAATCGATTATACTTTACAACTTGCTGATAGTACGCTGATTTTAACTCAAAGAAATGGCGCATGGTGCGGCCATGGACCTATACTAGAACAAGATATTGCTATCACAAATATTACTTTAGATTTAATCGGACAGAGTAGAAATTTTTATCAATACGCTGCAAAATTGATTGGTGGTGAAGCAACGGAAGACAGCTTGGCTTACATAAGAACAGAAAGAGAATTTAAAAATCTTTTATTAGTAGAGCAAGAAAATGGAGATTGGGCGGAAACAATTGTTCGTCAGTTTTTCTTTAGTGTATATCAATATTTTTTGTACGAGAAAATGCAAGAAAGCAATGATAAACAATTGGCTGCTATTGCTGCTAAATCTTTAAAAGAAGTAACCTACCATGTAAAATGGAGTGGCGAATGGGTAATAAGGTTAGGTGATGGAACTGCAGAGAGTAATGAGCGAATGCAAAAAGCCATTGCTTTTCTTTGGCAATATACTGGTGAAATGTTTGTGCTATCAGATTATGAAAAAGCATTGGCAGAAGAAAATATTATTCCTGATGTATCATCATTAAAAGATGCATGGATGGAAAAAGTGAAAACTGTTTTTGAAGAAGCGACTTTATCAATACCTGAAAATGTATTTATGCAGAGTGGTGGCAAGCAAGGAGTGCACTCAGAAAAGCTTGGATATATATTGGCAGAAATGCAATATTTACAAAGGGTTTACCCTGGGGCGGAATGGTAAAAAGCCCCCTAAATCTCCGCCGAAAGGCGGAGGACTTTTGAACACTTCAATAATGTAGTATCTTATTTACTATGCAAAATCTAAATTCAAAAAATATTATAAACACTGGCGAAATTTGGACGCTACTTGAAGAAGTATGCGACCCTGAAGTGCCTGTGCTTTCTATTTTAGATTTAGGAATTGTAAGAGACGTGAAATTAAATGATGATGAAGTAGAAGTTATCATCACACCAACATACAGCGGCTGCCCAGCCATGGATGCAATAAGTATGGATATAAAATTTAAGTTAATAGAATATGGTTATAAAAAAATAAAAATCACTTCTGTACTTACACCCGTTTGGACAACCGATTGGATGACGGAAGCTGGAAAAGAAAAACTAAAAGCATACGGCATAGCTCCTCCAAAACGTGGATATAATAATGAAGATGAAATACCCGAATGCCCACAATGCAAATCATCCAACACAAAATTATTAAGTCAATTTGGTTCTACGGCTTGCAAAGCTTTGTACCAATGCAATGATTGTAAAGAACCGTTTGATTATTTTAAATGCCACTAAATTAGATATTAGACTATTAGATGTTAGATATTAGACTTGCGTAATTTAGCATTAGCATATTTTCTATTTATTACAAGTAATTTTTTTATTTCTTTTCCAACGCTTCCATTCTTTTTAACAATGCTTCCATTTGCAGTTTTAAATCATTGTTTTCTTTTTTCATTTCTTCTATTTGCTTTTGCTGCTCTTGTATGGCTTTAATGGCAATAACACCAAGCCCACTATAATCCATGGTAAGTACAGGTTTTGTTATTTCTCTATCGTATCGTTGATAAACAAGTTCTGGAAAAAATGGCTGAATATCTTGTGCCATAAAACCTAGCATACGCCTATCGGTATCTTTACTGTCAAGATAATTATAACTGTAAGCAGGTAATTGTAAAACGGTTTCTAATACAGATTTCATGGGTAAGATATTCTTTTTTCTATTGCGATCAGATAGAGCGGAAAACACACCCGTTACCCTATCTATATTTGCCCTGAGAGAACCATTACTGTAAAAATTTAGAGAGCTATCAATAGCGCTTACATACAAACCCCATTTTAAATTAATACTACTTGGGTGTCTTAATGAAAGTTGATCACCATTGCTAAAACCAGTTATTTGTAAGCGACCTTCGGTTACATTATTGATGTCGGTTGGGTAAGAACCGATACCTACATTGTGGCGAAACATGGCTAAAGAAGGAGTATCAGCTGTGGCGGTATTTTGTGGTGGTGCTGTTACATAAAAGGCCAAGCCATTGGTTTGGGTATTTTGAGTAGTGCCTGTATTTTCTATATATGAGGATATAGCGACATTGTTAGCTGTACCCGATGCGCCGCTTGTTGTTATGTAATTATTTTCAAAAATAATAGAAGTCTTTTGTCTTGATTCCCAGCCAGCAGTAATTTTTCTATTCACACCGGTTAGTACCAATGCAGTGATATTATTTTTAGCATTCAACAAGGCAGAGTCTATTTTCTTTAAAATTTTAACCTTTGGATTATAGTTGAAAGAAGTTCCTGTATAACCATCCATTATTTCCACACCATCCAATGTATCTCTTAATTGTATGCCTAGTAAGCCGCCATCTTTCCATTTATTATCAGTTAAATTATCGGCTAATTTAACCCAAGATAAAGCATTGGTACTATACCAATAATAACCTCTGGCCATATCATTTCTTACACCAGGCTGTGTGGTATTATAAACCACTAAACCATTGGCTGGGCTGGGTATGCTGGTTACATCTTTCAAACTATCGATAGACACTTGCGGAAATAAAACTCCTTTGCTTGTACTAGATACATCTAGCATAGCGGAAGAAGCGGGAGCTGCACCAATTATATTTATGGCTACTTGAGTTTTGGCTAATAAAGCAATTAATGTAAAAGTGAGTGTAAAAATTAGATAACGCATGGCATAAGTTTTTTAGATGATAAAATTAGATTTATTGATATGTTTAAAAAATACCACATTTGGGTTACTACTATTTATAAAATCTAAGCATTTCTAGCTGAGTATGCCCATAAAGCCAAAATATTAGTTTATTCCTAACTAGTTTTAGGTACGTTAATAAAAATTTATTCTATTTCTTATCTTATTCTATACCAGTTTGCACCATTACTTTGAAGTGTAATACTTCCATTGGCAGGTGCAATGGTATTTGTACCACTAAAATCATTATAAGCAGGACTTATTGTTTTATCAGTTGCTGTTCTGTTTACTATTATATATTCTCGCCGTTCGCAAGTTGTTGCTGCGGGTAATACAATGGTAATAGCTCCTGTACCAGCAGAAACAATGATTGTATGGTCATCATCGCCTAAGGTTTGATTGGTGCTAATAAGCCTAATACCATTGCCAAAACTGCCATTTACATCTAGCTTACTTTGTGCAGCTACACCTTGGTTGGCAATAGATACATTGCCTAGTGTATCTATCTTCATTTTTACATTACTAGGCTTTAAAGAGTCGCCGTATGCAAACACATAATTTGTAGCATTGTTTAAGCCACTCATCCATGCTCGGTTAGCTGGCACACTACCAGGTCCATTGTTCTTAAACGCAATAGATGCTTCGCCAATAGCAGCTGTGTTTGAATTCTCAATTACAAGACCTCTTCCAAAAGGACCATTACCACCACTTGCATTTACAATATGTAAACGATACTGTGGATCACTGGTGTTCAACCCCACAAACCCATTGTTTTTTACCATAAATGCATCATCGGTAGTATTTTTTCTTACATAAAAATCGCCTGTTCCATTAAGGTCAAACACCATGCTATTGGCACCTTGTGTTATGGTGGTGCTATCAATTAATGTACCTCCCAATTTTGAAATACTACCCACAACATTTAAACCGTTATTAGCAGCAGCCACAGCATTAGCCCAACCAACTGTACCTGCACCGTTGCTGTATAATACTTGGTTGGTAGCTCCGTCTACAGTTGGAAAACTATATTGATTGTTTATATTTAAAGTACCGTTTACTCTTAATAAATTGCTGGCAAAATCGCCATAAATAAGCGGCGATGCTGTTGAAGAGTTATCGATGTACAATTGATTGGAACTGGTAGCGCTTCTGCCTGCATCATTGCCAATAAAAACATTATTACTTCCGTTATTTAAAAAGCCAGCGTTGTCCCCGATAAATACATTTGATGATCCTGTATAATTTGTAAACCCTGCTCTTGTGCCAATGCCAACATTACTTGAACCAGATATTTTAGATACTAGTGTAAGTTCACCAATAGCAACATTATTGCTACCAGCGTTTAAGTCTCTTAGAGTTGAGGTGCCGATTGCAGTATTAGCAGACCCTGTGCTGTTGTTTGGAAGCGCTCCTGCTCCAATAGCAGTATTTCTAACGCCTATAGTGTTAGCAATTAAAGCTCCATCACCTAAGGCAATATTCTCATCGCCAGTGGTATTGTTTTGCAAAGTGTAATTACCAACTGCAACATTATGAAAACCTACCGTATTGCTATACAATGCCCGAGTACCTATTGCAAAATTTCCGTCTCCAGTAGTATTGCTATATAAAGCCTTACTTCCCATTGCAAAAGTTTCCGACACCGTATTGTTAAATGCTGCACTATCTCCAATAGCCACATTATTATTACCCGTACTATTATTAGCTAAACTACCATAGCCAATGCTAATGTTTGTATTGCCTGTGGTATTTTGTACCCCAGCTGTTGTGCCAATAGCAATGTTTCTGCTCCCAACTGTATTTTGTTGTAAAGCATTATATCCTGCTGCAAAATTATTGCTCCCCGTTGTGTTGTTTGATAATGCCTGTCCTCCAATAGCATTATTTGCCGAACCTGAAGTATTGGATTGTAAAGCACTAACCCCAACAGCCGCATTCAAATTGCCGTTAATATTGCTAAGCATTGACCCACTTCCTATTGAAGTATTGTTGACGCCATTCGTATTGGATGCTAAAGCCGATGTGCCTATTGCAGTATTACCTCCGCCTGTAGTATTGGCAAATAAGGCCTTACTGCCAATGGCTACAATATTAGATGCATTGGAATTATATGCAGCGCTGTCACCAATGGCTACATTGTTACTAGCTGTTGTGTTACCATACAATGCCCTTACACCCAAAGCAGTATTACTTTTTCCAGATGTATTAGAGTATAACACCTTGCTGCCAATAGCTGTGTTACTATTAGCACCTGTTGTAATATTAAACAATACACTATCGCCAACAGCCACTGTATTATTTACTGTATAAGATACTGCTGGCTTACCCATAGCATCTCCACCAATTATAGTATTAGAGTAACCTTGCATACTGCCAGCAGATCTAAAGCCTAATGAAGTATTATTTCTATTGTTTGTGCTAGCAGCAACCTGTGATGCGTATCCAATTGCCACATTATTTTGTCCAGTAATATTATTTGCCATTGCATTGTCACCTATTGCTATATTTTTATCTCCTGTAGTGGTTTCCTGTAATGTAGATCTGCCAATGCCTATATTCCAATCTGCTGTTGTATTGGCTGATAAAACAGAGTCACCAATGGCAATATTGGCAAAGCCATTGCTGTTTTTTTCCAACGCAGACCGCCCCAATGCAATATTTTGAAAACCCGTTGTGTTATTTACCAATGTAGAATTACCGATGGCGATATTTTTAGAACCTGTTGTATTTTGGTTTAAAGCCTTACTTCCTATGGCAGTATTATCAGTTGCCCCTGTTTGAATATTATATAAAGTGCTATCACCAATGGCTATCGTACTACTAACCGTTTCAGGCGGTACACCGTACTTTCCCAATGCATTCATTCCAACAGCAACATTAGCATTGCCTATTACATTTCCACTTTCATAACCAACGAAAGAATTACCACTTCCAGTTGTATTTCCATAGCCTGCCGAAACCCCCACACCTGTATTGTAATTACCTGTGGTGTTAGCATCAAGCGAAAAAGGACCATAGCCAGAATTGCTTCCTCCACTTGTATTAAATCTCAGTGAAAAAAAGCCAATCCCTGTATTATTTAAACCAGAAGTGTTACTTACAAGAGACCTTAGCCCTATACCGATATTTTGATTACCCACAACGTTGGCAAATAAGGCTTCTTGCCCAATAGCTATATTATTATTACCAAATGTATTGGTAAGTAAACTACTATCGCCAATAGCAATATTATCTCTACCAGCGATAATGCTTTTTTCTGCTAAATTTCCTATTGAATAATTGCCCTTGCTTCTATCCCATTGCCCCATCCATCCATTATTTTGCTTAAATCTTAGTGGCATATTATCCGTAGTACCAATAAAATTTACTGCCGTATCTGTACCAGCATTTCCCGTTGTTTTCCAATCATTACCCGTGTTGTTGGGGTTTAACCATAGCCATACCGTTCCGTTGTAATAATGAAAACCCACACTATCAGGAGATGCCTGAAAAACCAATAACCCAGTGCTCGGCGTAGCTATTGCATTTTTTTGCGCCTTTGTCATACGAGGTATGAGTACACCTTTATTGGTACTTTCCATTTCTAATACACTACTGCTAGAAATGGTATTTGGGTTGTCGCCTACTTTTAATTGCGCTGTTGCGTTTGTTGCTAAAAGTAAACAAAGTACTATTGTAAAATTTCTTAGTGTTCTCATTTTATTACAACTTTTATTTGTGTGGTATTTGCTGTGTTATTGCTATTTATGCTGAGTATATAATTACCTGCGGCTATGGTTTTACTTAGGGGCATTGTTTTTATTTCATCATGTTGTGTTATGCTTACTTGTGCTGTTTGTATTTCCTTACCATCTACACTTAGTAGTTTTAAGGTATAGTTGCCTTTATTATTTACAAATTGTAGCTTGGCTATATTATCTGTTATTGGATTTGGATATACTGTAATAGATGGCTCTTTTTTATCTACCGATATTTTTACAATTTCGCTGTATTGTATTTGC
>JANNVW010000140.1:0-46446 GCA_031408295.1 Ferruginibacter sp. | reverse complement strand
TGATATGCCCGATTTATCGGGGCTTGAGCTAAAGCAAAGTTTGCAAAAACCACCCGTTTTTATTTTTATAAGTTCGTATGCTGAGCATGCGGCGGAAAGCTATAATATAGATGTAATAGATTTTATTGTAAAACCTGCAAGCCTTGCAAGGCTAATGAAAGCCACCAACAAAGCTGTAGAATATATTGAGCTTAAAAAGAAAGATAATGACAAAACCGAAACGAGTTTACTTTCTGAAGAAATAGCGCCACCAAATACTACCGATTCGTTTTTTATAAAAGAAAACAACGAACACATTAAAATAAATAACGCCAATGTTATTTTTATAGAAAGTATGGGAAGCTATAGTAAGTTTTTCACAACCGATGATAAAAAACACCTAGCCCTAGTTAGTTTAAAAAATATAGAGGAGCAATTAATTTCTCCTGATTTTATACGGGTACACAAGCAGTACATTATTAATTTGCAACACATCATTTCATTATCAGCAGATGGCGACATGCTTTTAACGAATGATAATAAAGTGGCTATTGGGCAGGCTTACAAAGCAGCATTAATGGAAGTGATTAGTAAAAAAACATTATTACGATAATGTGTTTGTTTGTGGCACCGACACTTTAAAAGTTGTTCCTTTTTCATTATTGAAGGCGGTAATTTTTCCTCCCATTTGTATAGCAAAAGTTTTACAAAGCATTAGTCCAAGCCCTGTACCTTTTTCATTTGCTGTACCTTTTTTACTTTCTGCTTGTTGTAAATCATTGTTGTTATTAAATTCATCTAACTGAGCTTGCTGAATGCCAGTGCCTTCATCGCTAATGAGGAAAGTATAATCGGTTTCGCTATTCAAAATGGCTACTGTAATTATACCATCTTTGTAAGAATATTTAATAGCATTGCTCAATAAATTTCTACATATAGCAGCCATCATATTTGTATCTGCATATATTAAAGTATTTGCTGCAATATTATTTTGGATGCGTACATTTTTTTGCACAAGATGATGTTGCAAAGTATTCGTGACTTCTGTTACCAATAGCGATATATCAAATTTTTCAAACGCAGGTTTAAAGCCTTGCATTTGTGATGCTGCCCAGTTAAGCAAATTGTTCATTAAAGCAGAAGTATGCGTAAGACTTTGTTTTAAATCTTTTGAATAGATAGCTAATTTTTCTTGAGAAATATTGCCTTCTTCTAAAATATGTATAAACGACATGAGGGAATTTACGGGTGCTCTCATATCATGGCTCACTACACTAAATATTTTATCTTTTACATGCCCTAGTTTCTCTAGTTCAGTTTTTTGGCTATTGATAACGGTATTTAGTTTTTTTGTTTTGCGCCTATCATAAAAAATTAAACCCCCAATAAGTAAAACCAATAGTGTAGCTAGCACCAAAAATATTTTTACTTTTTTATCGAAACCAATTTGTAATTCCTGCTGTTTTAATTTGCCATCGCTTACTTGTTGTACCAATTTGTAATCATTTTCTTTAATAGAAAAATCTAGCTTTAGTTGTTTACGGGTTATTTCTTTTTCTTTATCAGCATTAAAAATAGTATCTTTTATAGCAATGGCTCGTTGGTAAAAAATGAATGCGCTATCATACTGTTTTGTTTTTTGAAATATGGCACTTAGTTTTTCTAAAGAATTTTGTTGTAATAATAAAAGCCCCGATTCTTTACCAATGGCAAGGCTTTTTTGTAAGTAGTTTTTACTTTGTATAAAATCATTTGTGCTATTATAAAAATTACCAACTGCATACAATAAGTTTCCAAAACCTTCTTTATCGTTTGTAAAATCGATTTTAAGTGCCGCTCGATAATAATTTAATGCCTTGGTATTATTTCCTATCTTTTCATAGATGGCAGCCATATCGCTATTTATAGGCCCTATTAATGAATTAGCACTTTCAGCTACTTCAGCTATTTTTAAAGCACTATCTAAATAGGCTAAGCATAGATTATATTTTTCAGATGGTTTTATATGTAGTGCAGTTAAGTCGCTATCAGTCGAAATTTTATAACTGTATGCAATGCCCTTGTAAGCTATAGCAGTTCCATAATGTAAGCCGTTATCAAAGGTTTTAAACAGCGTAAGGGCTTTGTTTATGTAAGCAACTGCCAGTATCGGATTATTCATACTATTATAAATATCTCCCATATTCATATAGCAACTGCTCAAATCATCTGTAGCTCTTACTTCGGTAAATAATACAATAGCAGTTTGCAATGTTTCCAACGATTTATTATAATCAGGAATACTACCATACAAAGCACTAAGGTTTAAATAAAAACCAGCCATTGCTTTTTTATCATTTCTTTTTTTTACCAAGGCAATACCATTATTGTATGCATCAATGGCTTGCAAATATTTTGCTTTGCCGTGGTAGCAAAGCCCTAGTTTTTCGTACACTTTGGTAAGAGAAAATGTTTGTGGTAATTTCTTTGCTAAAGTAATTGCTTGGGTAGCATAGATTTCCACTTTATCAAAATCATTCAGCTTTGTATATTGTCTAAAAACATTGATTAGATAAACAACTTTTATGGAATCCTCTTTTTTGTAATTGTCGCATAACACTAGTAGGCTATCCAATTTTTTTTGTTGGGCAAGCGCACACATGTTGCAAAAAATAAAAAGGGTAATAAGCAGTTGTTTCAAAATAGGTATTAAATATGATATATGAAGTTAGTGGTATTTTAATGTGTTTCTGCAATAAATTTATCATAATAAATTTCAATAATATGTAAAAGGAACTGTAAAAAAGAAGTAGCATAATGAGTAAGAATGTTGCAGGAAAAATGTATGGTCAATGGTTCTTTTTAGGCGGGGTTTTAGCCATCACAGTCTTCAAATTATAAAAGTACTTGCAGCGAAACTCTAGCATGTAATGAAAGCTTGATTTTAATAAAGCTAAACTTACACTTGCTTTAGCTTGCCTAACGGTAGACAAGGTTTCGCACAAAGCTTATAGACCTTTGTAGCGCATGCTTTAAGTTAAAATTTGTTTTTTTATAAAATTGGTTTTCAACAGTTATTATTTTTTTATTGATAATTTTAATACATCAATTCCTAATTTTACCATTAATTTTTGGAATAGACTCCAAAAATTACCTTTATTTTAAGTAGCTCTTTACTATACTTGCTATTTGGAAGATATAATTTGAATGATAATATAAGATGTTTAAACCTATTTTGAGATAAGTCACAATTTATATTGTTCTCACCACCCTCCCCACCACATCAAACTCATACCCCTTCCCCACCAAATAATTTTGCAGTTTACTTTTCTTTGTAAAAATATTTGTTTCTCCCTGCAGGGTTTTCAGTTTTTCGGTGGCAAGTTTGGCAAGCGTTTTTTCATAATCTTCGTCCGATATGCTAGCCAGTGCTTTTTTAATGCTGTAAGCGCTCACCTGTTTTTGAGCCAGCTCATATTTTATTTTGGTTTTGCCCCAGTGTTTTATGCGAAATTTGCCTCCAGCAAAGGCAATGGCAAAACGCTCTTCGTTTAGGTAGTTTTCTTCTATCAATTGGCTTATTAATTGCTCTACTTCATTCTTATACAAGCCATATCCATAAAGCTTTTGCTTCACTTCTGCATGGGCACGCTCTTGGTAGGCGCAATAGTGTTTTACCTTTCTAAAAGCCGCTTCGGTGCCTATATTTTTTGTTTCAAATGCCATTTACAGGCAAAAATGTGAATTTAATGGGGTAAAACATAAATCTTTTTTGATTTCATTCTTTTATCTTTGGCAATCTTAAAAAAGTATTATGAAGTTTATAGTTTCTTCTTCAGCCCTGCTGAAACAACTGCAACAAATTAGTGGCGTTATAAATGCCAATACCGTTTTGCCTATTTTAGAAGATTTTTTGTTTGAAATAGACAAAGGCAAACTAACCGTAACGGCTACCGATTTGGAAACCGTTATGAAAATACATTTGGATATTGAGGCCAAAGAAAGCGGCAAAATTTGTATACCTGCAAAAATTTTGTTGGATTCACTAAAAAATATTCCTGAGCAGCCGCTTACATTTAATATAGATAAAAACTTTGGCGTAGAGCTTACCAGCGATAATGGTAAGTACAAAGTAATGGGCGAAAATCCTGATAATTTTCCAAAAGAACCAGCAGCTGATGATGCCAATAGTTTTACCATGACATCCACAGGTTTGGTAACGGCTATCAACAAAACAATTTTTGCGGTGAGTAGCGATGATCTGCGCCCTGCGATGACGGGTGTATTTTTTGAGCTAGATAAAACAGGAATATCTTTTGTAGCTACCGATGCACATCGTTTGGTAAAATATACCCGTACCGATGTAAGCTGCCCACAAAAAGATACATTCATCGTTCCAAAAAAACCATTAAACCTTTTAAAATCTGCCTTGCCAGATAATGAAGACGAATTAACGCTTTCTTACAACAGCAATCATTTGTTTGTAAAGCATGGCGGTACAGAGTTGGTTTGTCGGCTAATAGATGCACGTTTTCCAGATTATAAAGTAGTAATACCAGTTGATAATCCTTATGTGTTAACGGTGAACCGAAGCGATTTTCAAGGCGCACTTCGTCGTGTAAGTGTATTTAGTAATAAGAGTACAAACCAAGTGGCGCTCACTATTAGCGGCAATGAGTTGCAGTTGGCGAGTCAAGATGTGGATTTTAGTTTTGAAGGAAACGAGCGCATGTCATGCACATACGATGGCGAAGATTTGGCCATAGCTTTTAACGCAAAATTTTTAATAGAAATGCTAAACGGTGCAGAAACTGCTGATATAAATGTGGAGCTAAGCACACCTACTAAAGCAGGTATTATAAAACCAAGCGAGCAAGAGCCAAACGAAGAATTGCTAATGTTGGTAATGCCATTGATGTTGAATAATTAAAATTTATTTTTTGAAAATAGTAATCCGCAAAGCGAAATGTTTTGCGGATTTTTTTGTGCAATTTTTTTGTGCTCTTGTCAATAAGCATGTGGCTACAACTGTTCTGTCTTGGCGGGCAATGCTGTCTTGGCGGGGTTTTCGCCAGCACATTCTTCAAATCATAAAAGCACTTGCGGCGAAACCCCGACTTGTAACGAACGCTTGCTTTTAGTAAACTAAAACCTACACCTCTTTTAGTTTTGCTATCTTGGCGGGGTTTTCGCCAGTACAATCTTCAAATTATAAAACACTTGCAGCGAAACCCCGACTTGTAACGGAAGTTTGTTTTTAATAAATTCAAGCTTACACCTCTTTTAGTTTTGCTATCTAATAATTTGTAGTTCTTTTCCGTGTCGGGGTTTCACAGAAAGTTTATAACGCTTTGAAGTGAATGTAGTGAAAACCCCGCCGAAACGTAAGGAATAGACATATACTTTATAAAATTACCATTCATAAAATTTCCCACACACTTATCCCAAACTTTTACAGAACTTGCAACTCTAAAACCATAAACCATGCTTCTCATTATTGTAGGAATTATCATCATTATTGCATCTATTACTTTTATGCCTAATAATGTACAATTAGCAAAATTTAAACCCGTTGGCAGAATTGTAGGAGCATTATTTATTGTCCTAGGCATTGTTACCTCTTGCTTTGTACAAATAAATGCAGGTAATATTGGTATAAAATCTTTGTTTGGAAATATTCAAAAAGATGTACTTACAAGTGGTTTACATTTTGTAAATCCGTTATACAATATCACTAAACTAGATGTAAAAACGCAAAATTATACCATGAGTGGTGTACACGACGAAGGCGATAGACAAGGCGATGATGCTATACGTGTACTCACAAGCGATGGATTAGAAGTTACTATAGACCTTACTGTTTTATATAAAGTAGTATCGGCTGATGCACCTAAATTATTAAGAGAAACGGGTGATGATTTTAGAGATAAAATTGTACGACCAATTACCCGTACAAAAATAAGAGACAATGCGGTGTACTACCAAGCTGTGGACTTATTTGGATCAAAGAGAGATGAATTTCAACAACGTATTTATAAAAGTATAGAAACAGATTTTAAGAATAGAGGCTTATTGCTTGAGCAATTATTGATTAGAAATATTGCACTACCAAATTCTGTAAAAGCATCAATAGAATCTAAAATAAACGCTGAGCAAGATGCCAAGAAAATGGAATTTGTTTTGTTGAAAGAAAAACAGGAAGCTGAAAGAAAGCGAGTAGAGGCGCAAGGTATAGCCGATTATCAACGCATCATAAACACAGGCCTTACCGATAATCAATTACAATATGAGCAAATAAAAGCTATGAAAGAATTGGCTTTGAGCACCAACTCAAAAGTAATTGTAATGGGCAAAGCCGGGGCACCAATGATAATTGATACTAAATAAAATTGAATTGAAAACTATAAAAGCATCGTTCATTTTTGAGTTTTATCTTTTCGTTTCCCCCATACTTCATATGAACTACTTTTTATTGTACAATATATTATGTATTTTATTTGTAAAAATTAATGTCATTCGTGCCTATAAGCAATAAAAATACTAAATTGCAAATAATAAATTTTCAAAATGCAAACTTCAGTTGAAATAAAAACAAAAAAAATACTAGGAAAGTCTCTACAGATTTATCTAAAAATGCAATGAATCAAAAAAAAATTATTTCACCATTAACACAAAAATCAAACGTTAAAGAAAAAACACAATTTCAGAAAGATTGTGAAGGTGCAATTACCATTGAAGAAGCACGAAAAAGATCTCTTGCATTTATAGATAAAATATGGAAAAAATAATTACGCACGTAAATGTATCAGATAAGTTAGATGCTTTAATTGAAATACTTTACGAGGAAGATTATTTTGCTATTAAAGAAAATGCAAAGCTGTATGTTATCAATATTTACGAATTTATTAATACCATTCCCCAACGTCCACATAGACTAAACAAAAACAAAGAATTGGGTTCTTATTTTGTGCCTATAAACCCAATCGTCATACCACTTGGTATATTTAATTAGATATGGAAGATGATGTTTATTTAATCAAATACATCACCAATAATCACAGCGCAGATTACACTTATTTTATTTCAAATATTAAATAGAAAATATTAAACAACTTTATTTATGCCAGAAGAGTTACTAACTTTTAAAAGATTTAAAGATCCAGATATTGCAAATGATATAGCGGAAAAATTAAAGTTCGCAAAAATTTATTTTGAAGTAGAAAACGACGATAAATTTTTCGATCCAACTTATGCTAATAATCCTATGTCAAAAGAGACTAGAATAAAATTAAACCCCAATGATTTTATTAAAGCCAATGAAGCTTTAGAAACTTATTATCAAACTCAACTGAACAGCATTGATAAAAGCTATTATTTATTTGATTTTACAAATAAAGAGTTATTTGAAATACTCGAAAAACCTGATGAATGGGGCGATTTAGATTATCAACTATCGAAGAATATCTTAATTGAAAGAGGAGAGAATTTACAACAAACTGAATTGGATTATTTAAAAGAAAAAAGAATAAAAGAATTATCAAGACCTGAAAAATCTTCTAAGAGATTGATTTTAGCTGGTTATGTATCTGCAATTTTTGGAGGTTTATTTGGAATTATAATTGGACGGATATTAGCAAATACAAAAACAACTTTACCCAACGGTAAACTTATATATACTTACACTGATAGTGATAGAAACCACGGAAATATAATTTCGATTATTGGATTTGCCGTTTTAGTGGCAGGTCTTTTACGAGTTCTTATCTGGAGTTTTAATTATTATTAATTAGATACTTTTAACACATGAAAATCATAGCCATGATACCGGCACGATATGCCGCCACAAGATTTCCATATAAGCTTATGCAACAATTAGGCGGCAAAACTGTTATTCGTATGACGTACGAAAACACGGTGGCCACCAATTTATTTGATTATGTGATAGTAGTAACCGATCATCAAATTATTTTTGATGAAATAACATCGCATGGTGGCAAAGCCATCATGAGTATTGCCCAACACGAAAGTGGCAGCGATAGAATAGCTGAAGCTGTAAAGGATATGGATGTGGATGTGATATTAAATGTACAAGGCGATGAACCATTTGTAAGTAAACATATGCTTCAAAAATTGGTACATGTATTTATAGATGATGAGACTCAAAAAGTGCAAGTTGCTTCTCCCATAAAAAAGATTACCGACCCAGCACAAATTACCAATCCAAATATTGTAAAAGTGGCGGTGGATAAAAACATGAATTCCCTACTTTTTAGCAGAAGTGTAATACCTTACCATAGAGAGCAAAGCATAATACCCACCTATTATGAACATATTGGTGTATATGCATTTAGAAAAGATGCGCTTATGCAATTCACCACATGGGAAATGACTCCACTAGAAGCCTCTGAAAAAATAGAATGCCTCAGATACCTCGAAAATGGAGTACAATTAAGAATGGTGCTCACAGAAGGGGAGATTGTAAAAATAGATGTGCCTGAGGATTTAGAAAAAGCGCAAGCCTATTTAAAAAATATTTCTTAATATTGGTAAACAACAAACTTGCCATGAAAAATTTATTAGACAAAGAAGTTTACAATGAGCTTACCGCAAGAATACAGAAACTTGAACCAACTAGTAACGCACAATGGGGCAAAATGAATGTAGCACAAATGATGGCACATGTATCAGAAGCATACAAGGTTCCACTAAGCGATAAGCCAATGCCACGTATGTTAATTGGAAGATTAATTGGCTGGGCATTTAAACCAGTTTTATATAACGATAAACCTTGGAAACAAAACTTGCCTACAGCGCCTAATTTTATTATAAAAGATGAAAGAGATTTTAATAAAGAACAACTTAATCTTTTAAACTTAGTAGATACTTTTCATACTGCTGGCGTAGAAAATATTGGTCGTTACCCACATCCTATGTTTGGAAAATTTACAACCACACAATGGGGCATGGCAATGTATAAACATTTAGACCATCATTTAGTTCAGTTTGGAGTGTAAGTGTAATTGCTAAATTTATAGTTGTATCGTAGTTCAAAAAATTAAATTGGCAACCCCCTTTCCTTTGCTCCGTTGCGAATAAAATTATCTGCACTTTTTTTTCCGTCTTCGCAAATATCGTTTATTGGTTTTCCAAAACGCCTGCTTAGTGGATGGGTATTATCTACTATCTGGTAATCGCCATCCCCAGAATATACTTTTCTCTCATTGGGTTGTGGTATACAAGAAATATCACCAGTCATTGTCGCTTTTTTGAGGTCGCTTACATAATCACCTCCCACACCACCATGCGATGTATAAAAGCTTTTAGAAACATATACAACATCACTTGCAAATTTTGTAGAGGAGTGTCCAAATGTGCCCCGAGAACGTATTTCATCATTTCTCATGGCATGGTACACATATTGTACATTCTCAATTGTGCTTCCATCAAAACAATTATTCCTATCCACAGAATCATATAAACCCATAAAAAAAACTTGTACAATTGGGCTTAACATTTTTGCCAAAACTGTAGTGGCAAGACAACCCCTACTGTGCCCAATCAAAATAATTTTTACATCATTTGTAGTTAGGCTTTGATGCTTCTTTGCAGTATCTACCCGTACAGGTATTTTGAGGGTATTTGTATAATAATTACTTCCATTTTGTGCCTTATTAAAATACTCAGACTGCTTACAACCATTTACATCAAACATTTCTAGCGGTCTTAAATTATTAATAGCTACTAAAGGAAATTTTTGTTTGAGGGTTTTTATTAAAAAACCCAATGCCTGATGAACAATCCTTTCCGTTTCACCATCAAATACCACCTCAGATGTGCCATGAAACCATTGTTTATTGATACCAGATGAAGTAGCTCCTTTAAAATCTTCCACAAACTTATATGTATGACTATTACTTCCATCTGCCTTCATCCATTCTTTAGAACTGGTACCATCTATACCTACAACAATATACTCAGAGGTATTATTTACTGGAATGTTTTCACTCATAATCCAATGATTTTATAACAAGTATCAAAATTTGAACCAAATATTACGAAACCCGAATTTTGTTAATAAATAGCATTCGACATACATGCATATCTTTGCTCAATGGCAGAAGATTTAGTAAAAATTGAAGGCAGTAAAACTGAAATATATAAATCTATTAATGCACAAATTCTTGCATTGATAGGTGGAGAGACAGATTTGATAGCCAATCTTGCGAATATTACCGCAGCTTTAAAAGAACAGTTTGGTTGGTTGTGGGTAGGTTTTTATTTGGTAAAGGATAACGATTTGGTGCTTGGTCCATTTCAAGGGCCAATAGCATGTACAAGAATAAGAAAAGGAAAAGGAGTATGTGGAACAGCATGGGAGAAAGCCATAACTTTAATTGTACCAGATGTTGAAAAATTTGTAGGGCATATTGCCTGCAGTAGTTTATCTAAATCTGAAATTGTTATACCGATTTTTAAAAATAACGAAGTAGTGGCTATATTGGATGTAGATAGTGAAATGCTAAACCAATTTGATGAAATTGATAAAAAATATTTGGGAGAAATGCTGACTGGTATTAAAATATAGATGCGTTAAAAATAAAGAAAAGAGGCAGGTCACAAAAGTATCTACCTTCCTCTTTTCTTTATTACATTTTTTCCAAATTGGAAATATATTGCTTAAGGTAATTTTTAAAGCCCACTAATCGAAAGAACCATCATTTAAAAATACTTTTGTCATTTCGTAAAAATGGTTTTGCAAAACGTGTAAGGGTATTGGCTCTAGTATATGCCTTTGTTCATCTCTGTACCAAATTTCCATTCTAGAAAAATCGCCCTCTTTTGGAATTAACATCCTAAAAGCACCTTTCATATATTTTACAGTACCATCATCATTTAGATGTTTATGAAATTTAAAATTTAATAACTCGGCTTCTGTTACAGGTATGGCTGTTAGTCTGCCTTTGCCTGTATCAAACCAAAAACTCTGCGTACCAGTATTTATCGATACTTGCTTAGAGGCGTTTTTTAATTCGTCAATTTCGCCTCTCTGTTTATCACCATCATAATCTGCAATTACGTGTCCTCCTTGTTTGAGTTCATTAAATTTTATCATATTTAGTTTTTTTTATCCAACAATTTAATAAAAAAATTGCGAATAACTAATTAATAAATGATTATCCGCAAAATTATTTTTAAAACCTCTTTATTAGAACTATAAATAATAGCATGCTCACTCAGATTTTTTAGACTAATTATATTTTATAAATGGTATCAGCTACATTCCACTACCCTGAGTATTTTTTTGTAATCACTATTTAGAATTGTTCTTTTCAAAAGTAAAGACTAAACCTGTTTTTCTGTGGCAAACGGGATACCGGTGAAAACACAGATGTGTACTCATCTGCAAAAAAAACAGCCCCCAATAAATCGGGGGCTGCATATTTTTAAAAAATCATACTGTTTTATTCATCTGCTACCACAAAGGTTATTGGCTGGCGTTTTACAGAGGTTACCATATTCCCATTTTGAATACCAGGTTTCCATTGAGGACCTTTTTTTATAGCTTTTAAAGCCTCTCCCTCCATACCATATCCGTGACTTGTTTCTGCCACAGCATCTCTTATAGACCCATCTTTGCCTACCACAAAACGAACTATTACCTGATAAGTTCCAGCAGGTGCTCCATTGCTTGTAGCTACATCTCCACTAAGGTTTCTTTCTAGGTATTTTCTCCAAGCGCCCATACCTCCAGGAAATTCCGCTTCTATTTCTACTTTTTGAAAAATCTTATCTTCCTCTACCTCTTTTACAGGCACTGCTGCCACTTGAGATTCTTTTACCTCTACTGGTGCTTGTACTATTTGCTTTGTATTTTCAGTTACTACTGTTTTTTCACTGATAGCAGCATCCTCTTTTATTTCCTCAATTTTTTCATCCTTTTTTACCTCATTATCTTTTTTAATAACGGGAGGGGTGAATTGAATTTGCTTAATTTCTGGTGGTGGTGGTGGTGTAGGTGGTGGCGGTGGTGGTGGTGGTGGTGGTGGTTCATCTTTCTTTACCTCAGCCATTACCACCTCTTCGGTGTTTAATACCTGCTTATTGCCACCTACAGCTTTTGCAAGTAGCATACTACCTCCTATTAAAAGTAGCAAAGCGCCTGTAAACAATAACGCTTTTACCATACGTGAATTGTATGTTTTTCTTAGCTCATAAGCGCCATAAGACTTGTTCTTACCTTCAAAGATAATATCAAGTATATCTGCGTTTAAAATTTTATTTGCTTCCATGTAGAACTTGTTTAATAATTAGATTCAAAAGGTAATAATTTCCACAAATTATTTTACCCCGTTTGCTTGTTCTGTTAGTGCAATGAGTTTCATTTCTGTTTCAGAAATTTTGTCTTCTGCATAATGCCCGGGTTTTACACCTGAAATAGTCATTTCATCAATAATATTCATAGCATTACCAAAAGTAGACTCGTTAGTAGACTTAATTACATACATCAAATCTCCCTCTGGAGTAGCTTTTTTCTTGTCGGTAATTAGTGTTCTAATGGCTTTAAAATCGGTGCTCTTAAACTGCTCAGAAACCCTTGCTGCATCTAGTTGACCGAAATAATAGTACACTTGGTTGGCTTTGCCCAATAAAATTGTCATTGCTCCAGATTCTTTTACTTCTTTTTGCTGGTCTTTACTGTCTTTGGGTTCATTCATTGCCATTGCGGTAGATTGGCTCATTGTTGTGGTAAAAACGAAAAACGTTATCAACAAAAAACCTAAGTCCACCATTGGTGTAAGATCTACCCTTGTAGATTTTTTTACTGCTTTTTTTACGCCAGGGCCTTTTTTATGACCGCCTCCGGACGAGGTATCCATTTCTGCCATGTCAAATTATTTTTAGATAGTTAATTATTTTGCGTTATCGCCTAGCTTATTTGAAATATATAGTTCAGAGCCCATTGGAGCTGGCGTACCATTTGTTACAATCTGAAATTTAAAAATCTCATTCTTTTTAAAAGCCTCTTTTATACTTTTAAATTTGGGATATAATGCTTCTTGGTCACCTTTTATTAGTAATATTTTTTCTAGGTCTCTTTGTTCTACCTGTGCAGCTCCAAATACATTGGTTACACTTCGCATCCAGTCTATCATTTCATTATTAGTGCTGTCGGTAGGTATGCCAGGTGCTTTATCAGCAGGCATTTCGCTGGCTAAGGCTAACGTTCCTTTTACTAAATTAAAGGGAGTACCAATATACGACTGCTTACCCCATTTTTGTAGCTCCGCAGGCGATAATTCTAGTGCTTTTGTTGTGTTTATATTCTCTAGTATTTCTTTTTTCTTAGCGTCTTCGCCAAGCATTAAAAAAGTACGACCATCTTTAGTAAGCGTTATCAGTATAGCCTTATCCGATGCTACTTTTGTAGATACTGAACTTGGTACCGCTACTGCTAATACTTCTGGCGGTTTTTGTTTTGTTGCCAATATAAAAAATGATAACAACAAAAACGCCACATCGCACATTGCCGTCATATCTACGGCTGTGCTCTTTCTTGGTATTTTAACTTTTGGCATTTTTCTATTTTTTAAAGGTTTACTTATAGATGCATTTCATGCATATTTCCATACAATTATTTGTATAGAGATGCAAAAGATTGCGTTAAAGTAAAACCAGACTCATCAATACCATAAGTAATACCATCTATCTTAGTTGTAAACATATTATAGAAAATAATAGCTATTGCAGATGTACCAATACCCAATGCAGTGTTGTACAATGCCTCAGAAATACCTTGAGATAATTTACCAGCTGCAGCACCGCCACCGCTATCTTCTCCAAGTGCAGAGAAAGAACGAATCATTCCCATTACCGTACCAAGTAATCCTAATAATGTAGCCACAGAAGCAATTGTAGAAAGGAATACCAGATTCTTTTCTAACATTGGCAGTTCTAAAGATGTAGCTTCTTCTACTTCTTTTTGTATAGCCATTACTTTTTGATCTGTACTTAGCTCATTATTGTTTATCATGTCTTTGTAACGATGAAGACCTGCCTTCATTACATTACCTACACTTCCTTTTTGTTTGTCGCACTCGCTTAAGGCAGCATCTACATTTTTATTTGCAAGGTGATATTGTACTTTTCTAATAAAATCTGCATTGCTTGCAGTACCGCTCGCTTTTGCGATTGTAAGAAAACGCTCAATTACAAAAGTCAATACTACTAATAAACATCCAATTAATAATGGTACAATAATACCACCTTCATACATTTTAGCCAGTGCCGTTTTAGGACCTTCATGCGAAGGCCAGAAAAAACCTGGAGCAGGTTTTGTGAAATTAGAATCTGTTCCTAATCCAAAACGCCATAGTACATATCCTAAGATAATGCACAACAATGGTGCTAACCACGAAATAGAATTACCAGATTTTTTTGCTTGTACGGATGTTACCGGTTTTACTGTTGCAGTTGGTCTAACGTCTGCCATAAATTCAAGTTTTAGAAAGTGAGGTTAAAAAATATTTATAAATTTAATACTGTTTCGTTTTGCATTTTACAAAAGCGAAAGCACAAGTTAATAAAATATTTGAAAGTAAATCAAACTGTAGAAAATATTTTTATTTTTTTATAATAACCAAATTTTTCCCCTAAATTGAAATTTGAGTAGTTTAAAAATGTGTTTTACCTGTTCTAATAGCTTTAGAAAACCTCTGCAAACGTTTGTTAATAGAGGTTTCGTAACGCAAATAAGAAGTGTTTCTTTTTTAAAATAAATTATATAAAAATATTTTACTTATAAAGCTATTCGTTATTAAATTGTTATGTGCAGTAAGTCCTTCATAATAAATCTCAAAATCAATTGTAATTATTTAAATACTTTTCTAGGTAAATTAAGCATTGCAATTACTAATGCAAAGGATTAAGCAAATAAGTATAACAAACATTTAGCCACTAAAGTACCGTTATTAAATAAGGCCTGCTCAAAAACCCGTAAGGTTTTATGTGGATACTATTTCACCTCAGACTTTTTGCAAAACTTTATAGGTTTACAAGTGCTACAATACTTTAAAGGCTTTAAAATGGTTTTAAAAAATCCAACTCTTTTATAAAAAATTTGCTGGGATATGGGTAGCTCCTACGGAGCAAATGACAGATGCTGGCATGTGTTTTACAAATAGGTAGCCCCTAGCTGGGCAAAAATGCATTACGTCTCGGCGACCATTGTCATTAAGTTGAGGATTTATATTATCCAGCTAATATCACCCCTTCGGGATTAGGGCTTTAATTTTTAACAATAACTATAGTGATATCATCTCCCGAAAAATTGGGAAAGGCTCTTTGGGATTTAAAGCCTGAAAGGCTGGCATTAATATAGCTCACAAATCAATGTAGTAAAACCCCGAAGGGGTGAGATTAGGTAGTGTGGAGTTAGCCTTAACTTAATGACATTGCTTGGCGGAAACTACGCTCCATCTTTCCAGCCCCACAAATACCTGCAAGCATAGGTTTTATAGGGTGCCCATTTTACAGTTATTTTAAATATCTTTTCTTTCATATCTTTTTTATTTGTAGCATCTATTTTATACAGCTTGCAAATAGATTGTTGAATTACTAAATCATCTATTGCAAATACATCTTCTCTACCTAAGCTAAACATCATTATCATTTCTACAGTCCATTTGCCTACTCCTTTTATTTGTGTAAGCAAAGAGAGCAGGTTTTCATCATTCATTTTATGCAACTTAGCATCTGTAATTTTATGTTCTATAAAAAAGAGACAAACATTGTGTATATAATTTGCCTTAGCATTGCTTAAGCCAATACCACGCAAGGTTTCAAAGGGTGTTTCTACTATTTGTGTTAATGTGGGTATTTTACCTTTGTACAAATCTAAAAATCTTTGTTGAAAAACATCAGCCGCTTTGGTACTCAGCTGTTGGCTCATGATAGAATTGCAAAGCTGTAGGTAAACCTTGTTTCTTTTGGTTAATACAACCGTTGCCTGCGCCTCAATTAATTTTTTTAGTTTTTTATCTTTAGAAAGATGAGCAACATGTGGCATGGTAATTTTTATTGGCAATATCTAACTTTTATTTGAAACCTATTCAAGGGGTGCAATTAAAATTGTAGCTATGGTGATTTATATACATCCACATAATATTCACCGCTGAGTAACACAGAGTATAAAGTTTTCGCAGAGGTTCTCAGCGTAAGCCCTTTTAAATTATTTCTCTCTGATAAATTTAAATTCCAATATTTTTAAATTCACGCATTGGCCCAATCTTTAAAATCGCTAACCTTTTCTCTACTTATTATTATTTCTTCTTGCGCACTAATACCCTTTATCACAATTACTAGTCTATTGTTGTCGTAAGGTTTTACTTGCTCAATAGCATCTATATGCACAATAATTTTTCTATTTACCCTAAAAAATGTAATTGGGTTTAATGTTTGCTCTAGTTTCTCCATAGTAGCATTTTTTAAATAACGCTTTCCATCTCTTGCTATAAGGTGTACTATTTTATTATCTGCAGAAAAATAAGCCACCTCTTGTACTGGTATAAAATAAGTACGCTGCCCCACTTTTCCCAAAAAACGGGTTTTGTATTTTGCTGTTAATTGCTCTTTTACATACTGTAGCACTTCGCCATAATCTTTTGTGCTATTGGTATTTTTTGTAAGCGATTTGTATTTACCAAAAGCATTGGAGAGTGCTTGGGCTGTTACCGGTTTTAATACATAATCTATACTCAGCAATTGAAAAGCATCTAATGCATATTGATTAAAAGCCGTAGTGAAAATAATAGGCTTTTGTATATTTACTTTCTTAAAAATTTCGAAGCTATGCCCGTCTGCAAGCTGTATATCTACCATCAATAAATCTGGATGTGTTTTTGTATTAAGCCACTCTACAGCCTCTTCTACACTTTCTAGTATACCTACAATATTTATAGAGGGGTCATAGTTTTTTATTAGCAACTGCATTCTTTCGGCTGCCAATATTTCATCTTCAATTATTAAAACATCCATTATAACAGTATTAATGTTGTGCAAGCAATGGTAAGGTTACTTTAAAGTTGTCTGTTGTCTTATCTACCAACACCGTTTTACCACTTACGAGCATATATCTTTTCATTATGTTTTGCAAACCCACTTCTGTAGAGTTCTCTACAGACTCTCTAAGCTGCAAATTATTGCTTACCGATAAGGTATTGTTTCCATTAGCATGGAGTAAAATATGCAGTGGTTTTACTCGTGTAGCTATATTATGTTTTATTGCATTTTCTATGAGCATTTGTAACGACGCTGGTATGATGTAGTTATTTTCGTACCGTTCAGGTATTTCAATTGTAATACTTAGCCCTTGGCTAAATCTTTTTTCTAATAAAAAAATGTACGGCTTTATAAAATCCAATTCTGTTTTGAGGTATACTAACTCCTTCTCTTGATTATTTAAAATATAACGGTATACCTGCGAAAAGGCTTCTATAAATTTATTGGCCTCTTGGTTATTTTGCATTACCAAAGCCGAAAGCACGTTAAGATTATTAAATAAAAAGTGTGGATTTATTTGGCTTTTCACCAATTGTAATTCCGACTGTGCAGAAATTCTTTTGAGTTGCTCTGCCTCTACCCATTTGGTTTTATATTCTCTAAAATAAAAGAAAATAGCATTTAACAAATGAAATAAAAGATTTACCAATAAAGCATAAATAATATTTAGCTTTAGTGGAATAACTGTTTGTGATAAGGTAAAATTATGCAGCAGCATACTTACCACTAAAACCACGGCAATGCTAATAATGGCAGTAAAAACGCAACCCGTAATAAAAAAAATAATTAGCCCTTGAATTTTATTATTGTGCTGTGCAATTCGTTTAAGAAAAAAAGGCTCTACCAATCTGCTAGACTCCCAAATTAAAAAAGTAATGGCTAAGATTGTACCTGCTGCCATATACCATTCTATGGGTATGTTAAAATACTTGTACACTTCGCACAGTACTGTATTTAGGTAGGTGTAAAATGATAAGATTAGTATAAATAGATAGCGGTATTTATGATTAAACATGCTGTAATTTACTAAATAAGCACCAACGGTGAAACAATGGGGGCTGTTTTCGTTGGTGCTTACAGTTATGGGCAAATATAAAATATGATTAAGGCAATAGTACTCTATCAATTAAATGAACCACACCATTGCGGCACATGATATCTGTTGCAGTTATATTAGCAGCAGTTGCATTTCCATTTCCTTTTATTGTAGCACCGCTTGCAGATACTGCAACTGTAGTATTTGTAGATGCTACAATCATAGGCAATGAGCCATTTGCTAGTGCAGAAGAAAAAGCACGACCATTATTTACGCTTGGCGAAACTACGTGTAATCTTAATACTGCAAGTAAAGTTGCAATTGGAATTTGATTAATATCCGTAAGTGTAAGTGCTCCTAATACTTGTGTAAATGCCGCATTGGTAGGTGCAAAAACTGTTAGAGTAGCTGTGCTTAAAGTGTTAGCAAGAGTAGGGTCACCTCCAGGAGCAGTAGTAGCTCTTGTTACTGCTTTAACTAAAGAATCTAAACCCGAAGCAACAGCAGTAGTTACGATGTTTCCAGTTGCAGGCTTAATTACTCTACCTACTTTATGAATTACTCCATTGTCTGCAGCAATATCGGCAGCTGTTACTTTTACACCATTTACAAAAACACCACTAGCGTTACTTGTCACGAAAACTGAATCGCCACTAGCTGTAATTACTTTCGCATTTGGACCAGCGGGTACAGCAGAAGCTAAAATTTTAGAAGGTATTGTATGATACAATAAAATCGTTTTTAATGCAGCTGGGGTTGTAGTCGCACTCGCTATAAATGCCGCATTAAAAGTAGCTGCATTAAACGCAGCATCATCTGGTGCAAATACTGTAAATGGTCCAGCACTACTCAATGTTCCAGCAAGATCTGCTTTAATTACGGCTTGTTCTAATAAAGTAAAGGATGCATCTGCCACTACTTTGTCTGTAATAGTGTTGGTTACTACAACTGGTGGTGTAACTGGATCATCTTTCTTGCATGATGATGTTATTATTAGTGCTCCTAATGCTGTTACAAAAAACAGGCTTCTCAATGTTTGTTTCATATTCATTTGTTTTTAATTTATACTGTAAAATAAAAACGTAACTATGAAATTATTATGCCAAGGGGAGTGGGTTTGTGAAAATTTGGTGTGAGTTGGTATTATTTTGTAGTGAGTTTTTTAATGTAAATGAAAGACAGTGCGAGGTTACCTAGGCGAACGTTTCGTGGGGACACTAAACGAGGTGGAGGGAACTTAGCGAAGATGTACGGAGACAAAACAATTATACAAACATCATTTACTAATGCTCTTAACCTTAGTAAAAAGCCATAAGCTACATTAAAAACTTTATTACCTTATTGGACGAATAACGTAAGGTTGAGTTTGTGAAAACAAAAAAATTTCTACTAAGGTTTTTGGGTAAGGGGTGAGTGGAAGGCTCTTTATAATTTGAGGCATAGAAAGCCAACACAAAAAAACATCACATCATTTCTGAGCTAGGGTGTACATCTCTACGCCAGTATGTTTTGTTTTTTATTAGTATTTCTGCGCTATTAGGGCGACTACTATTTTTTAGGTTGCTTATCCAAATTATATCCTATAGGTAATAAGATAAAAAAAGCAATTGGTGAAAAAATAGTTAAATACCAATAGTCAATTAAATAGTAAATACTTTTGCCTAAGTATAATTTCAAATAAATGAAGTCATAAGTCGATAATACGAATGTAAAATATGAAGCACAAATTATGGCAGCTTTAAAGTAATTAACTTTTGTAATTGATTTTAAAAGCCCTTTTCCTGTTAACATTAAAATAATAGATGGTAATATGACACCAAAGATTATAGCGTTCGTTAAGCTTAAATCTTGATAATAGTTTGTCCATAAACCACCTAAAAAGAACCAAGTCCAAAAAGTTGTTGACAAGTATAATAAATTTAAGTGCTTTTTTAATGTCATAATTCAGTTTTTTCGTTTGCCCGTTTTAAAAGAAATATTTTAATTTTATGTAGCTATTAAAGTTTTGAACAAATGTGAAATTGGAATAATTCAGCATTAATAGTTTCACATATTAAACACAATAACATTTGTTTGTTATAGCATTTCAAAAATGGTTATTTTAGTTTAATTACCCAAATTCTATGTAATTTTTTCCTACGCTTACGTTCGTGTTTCACAAATACATTACACTGAATTTAATAGTGGATATTTTTAGCGAATGTTGCGTGAGACACGCACGAAGGCGAGGGTTTGTGACTCTACGCCAGTATGAGCATGAGATGGAAATAAAAACTCGCACTCTTCTCCGCACCCATCTTCGCTGTCACTTGGTCTGTGACCTGCGACAAAGCTCTATAATTTGCTATTTTAAAATGAATATTTATAGTTACGAAGTACACCGCAGGTCACAGACCAAGCGGTGGCGAAGCGCTTAGCTAAGACATACGGAGGCAAAAAATTTTCGTACAAAAAGCTAACACACAAAAGGCATCGCCTCATTTATGCTAGAGTGTGCATCTCTGTGTCATTTGAGGTGGGCAATCCTAACAACAATTTTACATTCTCCAAAAATACTCACTCCACTTTTGCATACATTTTTTTTATCATTGTAAAAATAATAAATATAGATATCAATGCTAAAACCAGAAATTGCCAAGGAGAAAATTCAAAAGAATAAATTTTTGTGGCATACGTTTCACAAGTTTTTACAACTTCTGTAAATGAATTTTCCCTTATATAAATTAATAAAATAGTTGGGAAAGCAAATATAGCTGTAGCAAATGCGATAAACCATTTTGTAAGCAATTGTTTTTTTATGGCGTTGCTTAAAAATCCATAAAACCCTACTCCCATTATTAGTGCAGCGTAAATTAAAGCAGCTCTCATTATTCTATTTTCACCATTTCCTTCTTTAAATTTTTCTGTAGTACCAATATACAATGCTAGCAATGCCAATAACACTCCTGCTACAAAAACACCAAGTATCAAATCTTTTAAAGTAATATATTTTAGCATTACAAAACAAAAAGCAAAAAATAAAGATCCTAAAATTAAAATCCAAAGAGTTTCTCTTTTTAGTTGTTTTGTTCCCATTTCTTCCTCAAGGTTTTCTACATTATCTTTTAAGGTTGTAAACTTTGGAATATCTACAAAATAATTATAGTCTATTTGAGAAACTCCATTTATTTTATCATTATCATCAGCCTCTATAACAGCAGTAACTGCACCGGGAGCTGTATCAATTGCCACATCTTCTCCAATTGTATATCCTTTATAGTCTTTAAAACCTGTTCTAATAAGCTGCTGCTCATTTAAGTTTTGTTTTAGGCCAGCAGTTGCCATTTTCATTGGGTACAGCTGCTCATTTATGTTGTACTTTTTACAAATATCTTTTACAATTTGTATGGTTTTGGCTATTGCATTACTGTCTTTATTTTTTTGCCAATTGTGTATTTTTTCTAGCTCTACATCTTTTTCTTCAACTATCAAAGCCGTTTCATTCACATATTTTCTGTTGCTTCTAAGTTCTTTGCCACTAAAATTGTATATGGAATACCTTGCTAAGCCATATATTTTAGATACATCATAAATAGTATCTAAAACTTCTTTTGTATTACAGTCGTCTACTCTCTCTTGGCTTATTTCCCCAAATTGATAAAGGCTGGCATCTAATTCGACATATGGTTTTTTATAATCGATGCTATGCTTAATTTCAAAATCGTTTATACTATCATGCCCTATCACCAAGTCACTAACCTCATCGCATGGGAAAGGTTCTGGATAGCTTCTATTGGTAATAACATAATCTGTAATATTATTGTACAAAAAAGGAGTTGCAAGTGCTATTTTGTATGCTTCTGTTTGCACTGTTTCCATTGTTACAATTTTTTTAGCTTTTAACTTCAAGCCATTTTCAAAAGAAATTAATACCGTGCTGTATAAGAAAAATATAACAAAAAGCTGCCCAAGTATTTTCCAAAAATATATTTTACCTATTGGGTAAAAATGCTTGAAAGGGTTATGGGCAAAATAACGAAACCCGAAATATATTAATGCCAATAAACCTATAATACAATAAATACTAAAATAAGATCCTTTAAAAAAGAAATTTCTTACACCATATTCTTTTAGCAGTTCTACATCTAACGATGCATATCCCAAACCAAAATATAAAACATGGGTACATAAGCAAATTAAAATCATCCATACAAAATGTGTATTCCACATGGTAGGAAATCTTTCTAAAATATATTTATTTATTTTGGTATAAAAGTTCATAGTATTTTTATTAACGATTGAAGAAACGACGAGTAGAAAGAGAAATATCTCTATAGTATTTTAAAGTAATTTTATTTTGCAATAACAATTGTAAAAAAGTAGGACTATCTGTATTTTTAATTTCTATATAAAAATTACTTCCTATAAGTTTTATTTCTTGTATTTGTACACTTTGCAATGCAGATAATAATGATTCTTTGCTGTTGTCAATTTCTATTTCTACAACAAGTACATTATCCCCTTCTGTATTTTTTAAATTATTAAAGCTAGATGGTTTTCCGTTTTGTAAAAAAACAACTTCGTCCGATACTTTTTCTACTTCGTATAATTGTTGTGAGCTTAGCACTATACCCAATGGATTACTAAGGCTTTTTCCCATCATTTTTAAATCTTCTAAAATCAATTGTTGCGATAGGATATCTAAATTGGCTAATGGCTCATCTAGCAGTAACAGCCTAGGTTTGCGTAGAAAAGTTCGGGCAAGTTCAAAACGCATTTTATAGCCAGATGACAATTCGTCCCAGCCATGGTTTCTAAATTTCCACAAGCCAAATCGTATCATGAGCATACTTACCCATTGTTCATTCTCGTTTGGCTTTATACCATAGTGCGCACAGGTAAGTTTTAGGTTATCCTTTACTTTACCAAACCATTTTGGCGTACGTTGCGGTATGTATGTAAGTTTTGTACGTAAGGTGTAATCATCTGCATTTCTATCTGCAAAGGGATACTCTATTTCCCCTTCGGTAAACGATAGTTCTTTTGCAAGTATGCGTAGCAGTGTTGTTTTGCCGTTTCCATTTTCACCAACAAGCCCTATTAACTGTCCTGCAATAATATCTATACTTACTGGCCCAAGCTCAAAATTATTTTTACCGTACATCTTTTTAATATTTACGGCAGATACTAAAACGTTTTCTGTTCTTGCTATATTTATTTTTTCATTGTCAAGTTTTGCTAATAAATCGTAACATTTGGTTTTAAATGTAGCAGTATCATTTTCGTTTTGCTCTTGCCAGTTTGCTAGGCTTATGCATTCGTTAAAAATAGAAACATTGTTGGTGTCCAATACCGCATCTACTAATAATCTAAAACCAAGGCTATCATTAGCGCTATCAAATTGGTATTTTATTTCGGAGAGTTTATGCTGAAACAATTTCGTTTAATTTAGTGTATGGTGAATTTAGTACAATTTTATATTTATGTGATTAAGTTTATTTGTAAATTTTATAAAGCTTAGTTAATATTCAAGTCAAATTAAAATTCAAAAAAAGCCACATTTTCTAATGCGACTTTTTTTATTCAATTAATTTTTCCGCAAGATTTTTCACTTCGTGCTATTCTTTTTTGCCCAATATCATCTTTGCCTGCATGGGTGCTTACACTGACAATAAATGAAACGCATCCTATCTCGAATATGCCGAGGCCTGGTTTTTAACCAGCCGATGCATTGTAGTAAAGCAATGAAAATGGAAGCAAAATACGCCGCAGGTTAAAAACCAAGCGGCGGCGAAGATTGAAGCAAAGAACTCAGCAAAGCACCAACGAGGGCAGAGAGATTACTGGAATAATACTTTAATAGATTCAGAGTTGTCAATTGTAGGATTCTCTTTATAAAACACCACAAATGTCGCAATCTCAAATATCCCAATATCTTTTTTATTCGCATCCCACATTCGAGTTCTTCGCCGCTTCCCAAATATATAAAAGCCTCTGGTTTCCAATTCTTCAATTTCTTTATTTAGATCAAATCCTATTTCAATTTGTTCTCCTATTTGAAAATCCGTAAAACTTGAAACCTCACCTAAGTCTTGAATATTTTGAAGTGTAGCTGAAACAAAGTCAGCCTCTTCTTTAGTTTTGAATTCATCATGATCAAACAGGTAAGCATGAGCTTCTCGAACAATATCTACAATTTCCTTTCCGCTTTTTAGACGTTTTAAAATTACAGGTAAATTTTTCTTTCCTTGATTTTTTGCATTATCTAGTACAGTTTTAATCCAATTTTCATGATTATTTTTAACAGCTATAAGTAACTCACTAGTGTAAGTTTCCCAAAGTTCATCTATTTTTTTGTGATCATTTTTGCAAAGCAATATTAAGTTCTCATAATTATCATAGTCTTTCTCATAATTGGCGTTGTGTCTTGGACCGTTAGATTTTGAACTTATTATATGGCATTCATCACCAATATTTAAATTACGATTATGTTCATTCCTTTCTGCTACTAGTTCTATGCGGCACATAGCACAGCTATTTCCCGATTTACCCCATAATGTTTTTCGTGTTTTTTGTCCAATTGCCATATAATTATCGTTGGTTATCCAAACTAATTATCACTAAAGTTCGATAAGATTTCAAATATTTCTTCCTGCTTATCAGTCTCAATATCTAATCCAAAATTTATGGCCTCAATAGAATCTAATAAGCCCTCCATAATTTTAGTCAACGAAGTAATATTTATAATCTGATTCTTTTCTGTTGAATAGTCGCCATTTGTGTTTATTGGATATCTATAGGAAAATGAATTGTGGTCTAAATATGAATAATCGCTAGCAATAGATAACATGTTTTCAATTTCATTATTTAAAGCTAAATCATTTTTAAAAAGTGTAGTTAGGATTTCCACACCCACTTTTGCCAGCGTATTTAAATTATGGTTATTGTAAAACTTGCTATCACAGATCATTTCCCGTTTTTTTAAACTTAATAACCTAATACCAGAATATATAATATTCTTTAAATTCAGTTCAAAAGAGTGCCTATACAAAAATACTATTGGATAACCTTCATAATCAGCATAAGAATTTTGAGCGTACAATTTATCTGAAAGCGATTTTGCTGCTTTACGATATCCTTTTGCATAAATACCAAAATCATATTTAGGATTATCAGAAAAGGAACTGACAATATTGAACGTATCTAAATTTTCGTTCAGTTTCATAATTTTTTTATAAGAATATATTATTTATAAAAAAAGCAAATCTTTCATAATATCATCAGTGAGAACAATATCATTATTATTTTTATTTTCAGCCTTGGCTCGTTTCCCCACGAAACGAACCATAGGTATTAAATCTTCAAACCTAATCTTTTAGCTTTTGATTCCATAAAATTATTTTCTTCTGCCCATTCTCGTAATAGTGTTATTCGATTTCTCATCTTATCATTAAATTCTTCATGTCCCAAAGATTTAAAAAAATTTTCCTGATTTTCTAACCACTTTGTAAAGCCGTCCCCATTTTTAATAAAAATTTTTTCCAAATTGATAATTTGCTCTTCAATTTGTTCTTCTGTCTTATCAGGAAACGAAGCAATCTCTTTAATTATCTCTTGTGTCGCAATGTCTGTTTGTGCAATTGATTCAATATCATTCAAATATTTATCTGGCAAAATAGTCGCTATTTTGTCAATGTTGTATTCTTCTAAATTTCCAAAACTTGGAATGTCTATTCCAAATTTTTTGCTATAGTCAAAGCGTATAACAGAAATAGGATATTTTAGTAAATGCAAGGTGCTAATCAAAGAAATTATATCAGCATAAGAGTCTAACCATTTTGAAATTAATTCGGCTTCAAATGTTTGTGAATTGTTTTTAAGCAATCCCATTCGATTTGAATGCTTAGCGCCTTTGGTGTGAACATAATTATGAAGATAGCCTAGATTTTTGTGAACTGTTTCTATATCGTGTTTTTCGTTAAATGTTTTAATGTTCTTATTCTGCAATAATATTTTCCAAATGTTTTTTGCATTAGGTGTATCTGCTTCTTTCTTATCCTTTGCTAGCAACCATTCTTTTACAGCATTGTGTCCATCGTCATTAATGTTGAAATAGACAGATAAAATTCCTAATTCTAAGCCACTTCTAAGCGACACAAATGCTTGCTTGTATAGTCCAAAACAAATTTGATTAAAGGAAACTTGAAGTTCTTCCCAAGAATCAACAAATGGGAAATAATGTCCCGACCAAAGGTTCTCAAAATTTTGAGGAATAATCATGCCTATAGTATTATAAATCCATCCTAAATCTTCAACACGTTTCTTGATTTCAGGATTAGCGTCAAAATACTTTTCGGTCTTTTTGTAGACCTCAATACTTTTATCAGGTTCGTATATATATGGACTAAAATTTATTGAGTATTTTGCAAAATTACCACCTTCGCCTAAGCTCGTGTCTCACGAAAGCTTTGCTAACGTCAGCTAAATTATGTTTTATATATTTTATAAAGAAAGCAACTTATTGGTCTTTGCAAAAAAGATTTATGTTTCATAGTTAATTTGTCAGGATAAACCTGACTAAACCGATATAAAACATAATTGCATCCTTTTAAACCATAAAATGAATCCCCCCTACGAAAACAAATACTCCACATCCTGCTTACTCAACGCCTTCACAAAATTAGCATCATCGGCAATCAGCTCTTTGGCCAATATTTTTTTACGCTCTTGTAGTTGCAAAATTTTATCTTCAATAGTATCAATACAAATCATACGGTAGGCAAAAATATTTTTTGTTTGGCCAATACGGTGCGTACGATCTATGGCTTGCTGCTCCACAGCGGGGTTCCACCAAGGGTCCACAATATATACATAATCTGCAGCGGTAAGGTTAAGCCCCACACCACCGGCTTTCAACGATATTAAAAACACACGGCACTCGGTATTGTTTTGAAAATTCTGTATTGCCTTTTCTCTATCTACGGCAGATGTGCTACCATCAAAATATTCAAACGGAATATTGTTTTCTATAAGCTTTTGTTTTATGAGCGCAAGCATACCTAAAAACTGGGAGAATATTAATGCCTTGTGATCTCCAATATTTTCTGTAATTTCTCTTGTAAGCTCATCTAATTTTATGGAGTGGTTTGGAAATTTATCTTCTTCATTAAGTATAGCAGGGCTATCGCATATTTGGCGCAGCTTCATCAAGCCTTGCAAAATAGTAAGCTGGCTTTTACCAATACCTTGCTGGTCTATTGTTCCTAAAATTTTATCCCTATAACTGTTGCGGTAAGCATCATAAATTTTACGCTGCTCCGTTTCCATTTCGCAAAATAAAATTTGCTCTGTTTTTTCTGGTAGGTCTTTTGCTACTTGCTCCTTGGTACGCCTAAGTATAAAAGGGTACAATAGTTTACGCAAATGCTCTTTAGGCTCTGGCTCACCAAATTTATCTATCGGGTTTGCAAATTCATTTCTAAAAAACTCCATACTGCCCAGTAGGCCCGGGTTTAAAAAATTCATTTGTGCATAAATGTCAAATGTATTGTTTTGCAAAGGTGTACCACTCATGCACACACGGTTGGTAGCATGCAATAAGGATGCAGCTTTAGTAACTTTAGATGATGGATTTTTTATGGCTTGGCTTTCATCTAATACAACATAATCGAATTTTATTTTGAGCAGTAATTGTATATCACTTCTTAAAGTGCCATAGGTGGTAATAATAATATTGGCAGCTTTTAATTCCTCTACATTTCTAGAGCGTGTGCTGCTATGGTGTATATGTACAGTAAGCTCTGGAGTAAATTTCTTAATCTCATTTTGCCAATTGTAAATAAGTGTAGTAGGGCATACCACAATAGCTATAAGCGATTCATTTGTTTTTTTATAATGGTCTAGCATGGTAAGTGCCTGCACAGTTTTACCAAGTCCCATATCATCTGCTAAAATACCACCCCAGCCTACTTCGTTCAAATAATTGAGCCATTGGTAACCTGCCAATTGGTAGGGTCTAAGTATGGGCTCTAGCTGATGCGGTGCAGCTATTTCTGGTATGTTTTTATATTCTCTAAGGCGCTCATATTTTTCATCGAGCGCAAAACTCATTTCTTCTTCGTTTCTGTTTTCGTAGAGGTCATCTATAACGCTCATGTGAAAACGGCTAAGGCGTAATTTATCTGTACGACCATCACCTACTTTAAATAACAAAGCATATTTTTTCAACCACTCGTCGGGCAATATACCGAGTGTGCCATCTGTAAGTTGTACAAAAGAGCGCTTGTCTGCTAGGGCTTGTTTTATTTCGGCAATGCCTACCCGTTGTTCGCCAAACTCAATTTCTACTTTGGCATCAAACCAATCTTGCCCGCTGGTAACATGTATTTGTGTGCTAGGTTTAGCGGTATTAAACCTAAAGTTTTTTAATGCTTCAAAACCAAACACAGGCACTTTCATTTCTTTCATGGCATCTACAAAAAGAAAAAACCAATTGTTGCGTAGTACATCAGCGCCTTTAAGCACAAGGCTTCCTGTTTCTTGCTTAGTTATAAAACCAGAGTGAAGGTTTTCTAGCTTTTTCATAAAAGCTTCTTCTGCCTCTTTGTTTCTTTGTATTTGCAATATTTTATCGCCGTCGGGTATTATCAATGTTTCCTTATCGCCTGGTTTTGTTTCAAAACCTTTGTAAGAAAACACAGGTTGAAATACCAAATAATCTCCACGCTCTTGTAGCATAAGCCTTATATCTGGCGTTGCTATTTTCACTTCTTTCACAAGCGATTTATCAAATGTTACTTCATACTCTTTGGTGAGTGGTAAAATAACGGTTTGCATTTTTTCTGCCCAGTTTTTTTTGCTAAGTGCAATATTACCTTCTTTAATAAATTTTTCTGCTTGCATTACATCTTCCGTCTTGTTCCATGTATACAACACATCTTCGTACATAAACACAAGGCTGCTGGCTGCTTTATTTTCGCTAAAGGAAACAGGTGCTCCATTTATTTTTATCAAACAAGAAATTTCGAATGCTGTTTTCTTTGCAGCTACTTTAAACACTGGCGATAAAAAGCTGTCACTAATCTCTGTTTCTTTTAAATTTTCGGTTTTTAATTTTTTAGAATAGGGCAAAATAAAAACGAAAGGATTATGTGCCTGTTCATCAAAAATCTTTCGCAATTTTGGATGCAGGTATTCTGTAATAAGCGCTTTAGTTTCTTCTGGCAAATCTTCTCCATCGGTATGAATAATATTTTCCCATATACCACTAAAAGGAGAGTTTCTATTGAGGTATTTATTTATTTCATTTTCTTGCAGCTTACGTACTTGCTGAAAAAGTAGTTTGTCATCTTCCGAAAAACCCTCTACATCTACAAATTTTGTGAGATCTAGTTTTTCTGTTTTGCCTAGGTATTTTTTATTGTCTTCATCTGGCTCGCCTTGCACGGCTTCTACAATAAAGCCAGGGTAATTTCTTGCATTAAAATTAAAAACCAAACCAAGCCTTAGCTGCTTTTGTTTAGCTACAGCTTTTTCTTGTACAGGCACATTTGCAATAGGTACAAATACGGGTGCAGATTTGTATGTAGGAGCAGGGGTGGGCGCTACAGCCACCACTCTTTTAATAGAAGGGTCTAGTACCTTTAAAAATGGTTTGCTTTCTTTATAAGCAAATTCAAATTTTCCCGTTAAATCATCTTGAAGGCTATAACCATATATTTGAAGCAATTTATTTTTTTCTTTATCCCAATTTTTTATGCTGTCAAAATAATCTGAACCATAGCTATGCAAAAGTTGAACAAACAATAATACCTTATGGTCACACAGTGGGTGCATGGTTTCGCTACACATACACGAGGTGTCAAAATTACGCTCATCATTTTTTTGAATAACCAGTGGAAATTTTTCGCCAGCAATTACAAGTTCGGCCTCCACTCTTTCGTCTGCTGCTTTTAAAATAGTAGCTTTAGTAGTTTGCATAAGCTCCTGCGCTTCGTGAAATATAGATGGTGACGATAACATTTTTATCATCTTCAAATCTATATTTTTCATTTTAGCAACCGTATGCATTTGGTTGTATTGTACAGCACTGCTATGCAATAGGTTTTTATCTACCATGTCTTGCAAGCGAAGTAAACCAGCCGCCTCATGCCTACATAAATCTCCAATGTTATATGGGCAGCTGCACCGCAAATTCATTGCTTTAGCATCGCCATATTTTTCTATATATACTTTGTAAAAAGTATTGTAGATGTCATCCTTTACCCTAAAAACAATATTGCCCATGAGTTCATCATGTTCAATAAGTTCTACATAGTTGAGCGACTGGATTTTTTTGCCACGGCGAATTACATCGTCCGTTCCGTTATTATAAACGTGTTTTATTAAATGTGGTAAAGCCAAAGGAACAGTTATTTTAAAGAATTGAATAAAAAAGCTTGTTTGTAAAAACGAATACTCGTTTTAGCGAACGCATTGTGCAAGGTACGAAGGGAAAGTGGGAGGGCAATGGAAAAATGGGGATAATTGTGTAGAAAGGAATTTTTTAACATAGAAGCTTAGAGATTGATAGGTGTACTGATTCTATAAAACGCATTTAATTTTTTGCCGAGAAGGCGGGAAGGCGTTTTGGTGAAGGAAAGGCGGGAAGGAAAATACTTCGTATTTTAATGTATGAGCATGTGTTTTCTCTTTTCCTCGGTGGTTAATTCTATTCAATAGGCCTTTCGTAACTATTCCCATTTTTCAGAATTAATATACCGCCAGTGGTTATAAATTTTGTTTGTACAAAAGAATCCTTTTCATAATTTAATTTTCTTTTTACTGAGAAATGCAAATGTGGTCTTAATGTAAAGCCAGTCGCACCACTATATCCAATCAATTGGCCTTTAGCCACAATTCCTTTTTTAGCCACAACCGCATACTTTTTTAAATGCCAATAACAACCAAAACTTCCATCATTATGTTTTATAATAATAAAATTTGCCTTGGTTTTATATTTTGAAAATGGACCTCCTTCACTGCTATTATCTTTATAGCTGTAAACAGTCCCTTCTCTTGCAGCATGCACGGCTGTGCCTTCTGACATTTCAAAATCTAAAGCGGCTATATTTTTGTGAGAGAATAATCCACCATAACCTTGTACTACCCCGTGTTTTGTTCCTTTTTCAAATGGGAGATTGTATATGTAGGCGTCAATATTTTTTGTAACATCACTCGTTAATTTGGAGAAGATGAGAGTGCCAATAATTAATAATAAAATGAAAATGACGAGGCTTCTTATTATTGTTTTCCAAGAGCGATTGCTTTTTGTCATTTTGTTATATGGTTAAATACACTTACTGCCCAATGATTTATATGGGCATATTGTTTTAGAATTTTGCCATCAGAAATTCTAAATAAAAGCTTTGGTTCATCAAAATCCACAGAATTGTCGTATAAATAAACCCTGTCCACAATAGTAGAACAAACACAACAGTTGGCGATAGATTTACTGTATCGAGAAATAATTTTTGATATGGGCACATCATGTCCACCTTCCATAACCCTCTTTGTAATTCTACCAGCATTAATAGTTGGGCTATCTGTCCCTACAAAAAACAAACGAATAAAATATCCTTTTGTCTTTGCTTTTTTTATAAATTCAACTTTATCATCTGCAGACAATACTGTTTCAAAGATTAAGCTTTTACCAGCGTTAATAAAATCTTCTCTCATTTTTGTTGAAAGTATAGCAGCTTTCAAAACAGCTTCTTTGTTATTCCAATCTCCAAAAATATTTTTTGCTATATCATCTGGGTTTATATATTCACACTCTTCAATCCAATCATGTTGCAAAATCTTTTTTGTGATGGAGGTTTTACCAGAGCCATTGGGTCCTGCAATAACGATTAGAAGCGGGTTTTTCATTGTTTTTGCAAATTTTTTATTGTTGCTATTTTTATCTCCAATAAAATCTGTTTTGCTAACTTATCATCTGCTATTAAAGATTTTTCTTTAGCTTCCTTCGCTACCTCTTTCATTAGCCAAGATAAATCTTCATCGGATGGCTCTTCCATTGTCATTAATGTTGGGTGATGCATAATGTTTTTATTAAAATTACACAATAAAATCTAAATCAAGGGAAGCTATGAAACAATTTTGATTACATTTGGTTATAGAAGATAATTATGAGTAGTATAAACACAAAGTACGATTTAGAGGAAATAAAATCAAAAGAAGGAACAAAATATTATTTCATAAGCGAAGGGAAAATTGGCATAATCAAAGCAATACAGTATTCTTTTATACAATTTTATGAAAAACGAGCTGTTTATAATTTGGCATTTGGTGATTATGATATTGTAGAAGACATTATCATTGATACTGTGAATACTAATAATGGCGACGCATACAAAGTATTTAACACAATTTTAGATTCAATATCACTATTTTTCGAGAAACATCCAAAAGATATGCTGATGGTTAGCGGAAGTGATAGCAGGGATGATTTTATAGAAAAATGTAAGATTACTTGTAAGAAAAATTGTAAAACAGGGTGTAAAAATTTTAACAGAAGAATAAATATTTATACAAAATACATTAATAAGTATTACGACACATTAATTAATGAATATTCATTTTATGGCGGGGTTTGGAACGAAAAGAAAAAAATAAAAGTTGAAAAATTTGAGATAAAAAAAGAATATGCAGCATTATTCGTTATAAAAAATATTACTTAATTTTACATTATGAAAGCAAAAGAATCTAAAAAAGTAAAAATGGTAACAATACCCGAGAGTGAACTTTTGGCATTAGTTGCATTTAAGCTAAAGAATAGAGAGTTGTTTCCAAAAAAAGTTGAAGAAGCAAAAAGAATTATGAAAAATGCAAAATTTTCATTTTCTTAAATCCCATTTACCAACTTACCATCCATATACACAGGCAACGAGGGCGCACCATCATCTGTAAGGCAGTAGCGTATATCTTTTTCCAAACCAAATTTTGTGAGGCGATGATAATGTGTTGCATTACGCTCTTTCATAAAAGCAAACAAATCATTTTTTGCAGCCATGTAAAGGCTTTCAGCCATTTGAGAATAATCGCACTCTAGCGAAAAGTTTTCTTTTAATCGATTGATAACCGCTCCTGCAAAAAGTGTATCCTCAATGTTTACCTTATCTTTCCAAGCGGCACAACCGAGTATTACATTAGTATTTTTGCTCAATAAATAATCGCATACTGCAGATATATTAGGAAAAGAGCCAGTAATAATTTCTTTAGCTCCACGGTTGTTCGCCATATGCAAAAGCTTTGTGCCATTAGTGGTAGTAAGTACCAATGTTTTTCCAGCAATAAATTCTTTTGGGTATTCAAATGGTGAATTACCATATTGTAAACCTTCTGCTACTTGACCATCTCTTTCTCCAGCAGTAATACAATTCAAATCTTTGCCTATTCTTATGCAATCTGCTACACTATCTACTGGTATAATTTCTTTGGCTCCATTATGCAATGCAGTAGGAATGGTAGATGTAGCACGAAGCACATCTATAATTACAACAATACTACTACTTACATCATATAAATGTATTAATGCTGGAGAAGGACATGTGTTGAGTGTGGGTTTGCTCATGTGCGCAAAAATAAAACATTTGTTTTATTAAACCTTAGGTGCAAATTTTATAAGTACTTCTATAAGCTCTTCTTTTCTTCGGCGAGCTACATCTAATACAATATCGTTAATAAGCAATACTTGCCCGCCATCGCCCTTTATATATTTTTTTACATAAGATAAATTTATAAGCGATGCATTGTGAATTCTAAAAAAGGAATTTTGCTCTAGTAAATCTTCAAACTCTTTTAAAGTTTTGGAAGCCATTAGTTTTTTACCATCTGTAAAATGTAATTGTGTATAATTTCCAATTGCTTCTAAATAAACAATACTATCTATAGAAATAAGCTCTAGCCCTGATTGTATGGCAACAGCAATTTTTTGAGGCTTGCTTTTATTTGTGGGAGAAAGCTGGTTTAACAAAATATCAAACCTTTCATTATTATTGAGTTGTTGTTTTTGTTCTATTAACTTTTTAGATACAATGATTAACTCTTCTACATCTATTGGTTTTACCAAATAATCGAATGCTCCAAATTTTATAGCATTTATGGCATATTGATTATAAGCAGTTGTAAAAACAATATTAAAATTTTTAGCCGCAATTTTTTCTAACATACCAAAACCATTCATACGAGGCATTTCTATATCTAAAAATATAACCTGTGGTTGGTGTTTTTCTATTGCGATAATACCTTCTTCCGCACTATTACATTCCCCAACTATTTGTATGGCTGGGCAATGGGTTTGTATTTTTTTTACAAGCGCATTTCTACTATTTACTTCATCATCTATTAATATGGCGGTTATCATTTTATTATACACTTAAAGTTATCGTTATTAATGTGCCAGCACTGCCCCCATTCTCATCTTTCAAATCTGTAATGACTACTGCATTTTTAAATTGTGCATTAAACAAATTTATACGCTGTTCTGTAAGCGCCATACCATATGAAGTGTGCGTGGTTTTTATTGGAGCTTTGTTTTCGTTTACATTTCGCCCAACGCCATTATCTTTTACAGTATATACCAACAGACCACTTTGCAAAGATGCATTTATTTCGAGCAATCCTTGCTTTTGTTGCAGCGGTTTTAAACCATGTAATATTGCATTTTCTACATATGGTTGAATAATGAGAGGCGGTATTTTATAATGACCATTTAACAATTCTGCGTCTGCAGTAATATGGCAGGTAAAACTGTTATTGCTTCTTAGTTTTTCTAAATCTATGTAGTAGGAAAGCGTTTCCCAATCTTTCCAAAATGGCACTACCTCGTTTTTACTATTATCTAATATATTGCGGATAAGTTTAGCAAATTTATTAAGATAGGCACTTGCATTAGCTGCATCATTATCCAAAATAAAATTATCAATACTGCTTATACAATTAAAAATAAAATGTGGATTCATTTGGCTGCGCAATGCCTCTAGTTTTGCATTGGATAACTGTTCGTTCATAACATGCATTTGGCTATGTTGATCCTGTAGAGAAGCTTCAGCTTCTATTGTTTTTATTTTATCTGCCATTAGCGTGGCAATGGTGCTCATTATTTGCAGATGTTGGGAAGTGAAAAAGTTTTTATCGGGATGTTCACTATCTATTACGCCAATGAGTTCGTCATTAAAAATAACTGGAACCGCTATTTCGCTCAGCCTAACCATTTCATCGGGTCTATAGCGGCTGTCTTTCGAAGTATCTGGTATTAATACGGGTTGTTTTGTTTGTATTACATAACCTACTACCCCTTGGCCGGGTGAAACATCAAAATGATTTTTCATTATTTCTTCCGAAGAACCCTTAGGTCCAAAGCCGGCTTTCTGTATCATTTTTGTTTTATCTGCATTCCACAAATAAATCATACAATCCTCAAATCCTAATCTACCAATAAGGTTTTTAGCAATATCCCATAATACATCATCTACTTTATTTTTATCTGCCAATGAGCTGGAAAAATAATTGATAATTTTTTCTACTTCCAGTTTGTTTTTATATTGCTCTGCATTTAGTTGCTGTACTTTTAGTTTTTCTGCAGCAATAGTTTTTATGCTTTTTTCACGCCATTTTATAAACAAGTAAGCTAGTAAAATAATACTGCAAATGGATAGCAAAATAAACCACCAAGTTTTGTAAAATGGCGGGGCTATATCAAATTGAATAAATAGCGGGGCTAAGGCAAAACCCTTTCTTCTTACAAACAGTTTATAATTGTTTGAAGAGAGATTGGAAAAAGAAATTTTATTATCCTTGTTTAACAAAATCCAGTCAGCATCATTTAACTTATACTCTAACTGAACAGAAGCATCATTGTATAATAATAGATAGCCAAATTGAAAACTGATATTGTTTTCTGATGCAGAGAATTTGTAAACAGAATCTAATGGAATATATTTCTCGTTCAACTTACTATTTCGCAAATATATTTTACCGATAGATGTCGGCTTTAATAAATCACTTGTATTCCATGAATGATAACCCGCTTTTGCCTGCACTGCTTGATAAATATTTCCATCATTATCCGAAGTGATAAAATCGGAGTATTCAGGGTAATTTTTTTCTCTAGCATAATTGGTAAACCTATATATATTAGTATCTAATCGGCTTAAGCCAGTATAGGTTGCTACCCATAAATACCCTTTAGAATCTATAGTCAGCCCGGTGCAAACATTGTCAAGAAGACCATCAAAAGTAGTAAATCGGGTAATTTTTTTATGCATGGAATTAAAGAAATATAAACCATTAAAATTATCCGCCATATAAATATCTCCATTTGCATAACCTACTATTGAATTTATACTTGCCCCCCTGTACGAAGGAAGCACATTTAATAAAAAATGCTGAGTAGTTTTCTTTTCAATATCATACAAATAAACGCCTTCATTTGCTACAGCTACTATTAAAGTATTGCTCATACTATCATACCATAATGCTGCATATTCCTTTTCTCGAGATGGAATTGCAATGTCTATAAATCTTGTGCTGGCTATAATGGGGTTGTACGTAAATATTCCTTGATTCCTGCATCTTACCCAAATATTTTTTTTATTATCTACTACGATGGTTCGTACCGAATAGTCGTTTTCTTTAAATTTCTTCTCTGGTAATTTAATTTCAACCACTTGCAAGCTGAGCGGATTAAATTTAAATAAATTATTATCAGTACATAAGTATGCTTCTTTTGCATTTATTTCTGCATAACCCATTACACTATTTACTTCGGTGGTCGTATGAATGTGTAGGTCATTACTTTTTTTTGATACAGGATCAAAGAAAACGGTTTTACTGCTAAAATCTCCAGCAATAATTTTACCTGTACTTTTTGATGAAAACAATTTATAAAATCCAGTAGGTAATGTTGGTAATTCGTTATACTGAAAAAGGGGTTTTTGTTTGGACATTCTAACAATTCCATTGCCTGTAGTCATAAGCCAATAAAAGCTACTGTCTTTAAAAATGTTATTATAGTATGCATTTGGTAAAGAAAGTTCATCTTCTTTATTATTGGTAATGGTATGTAAAAATTGTTTTTTCTTTTTATCGAAAAAAACCAAACTTTTATTTGCAGAAAAAATAAGTGTATCTCCATTGTATGGCTTAATGCCATTGGCTATGTTCCATGTAGTAGCTTTAAAATAGGAGGGAGGTACAGGATAGTTTTCCCAGGTTTTAGAGCTAGCATTAAAAAAGAAAATTCCTCCTAAATAAGCGTTTATCCATAAATTATTTTCATTATCAATATATGAAATATAGCATCCAAAATAATCGGGTATTTTTAAATTTGGGTAAAACTGAAATTGAAGTGTAACAGTATTTACACTAAAAAGTCCGTAGGTTGTAAGTACCCAAAACTCTTTGGCAGTTTTTTTTTCGATACTTAAAATAACTACCCTGCTGTGGTAACCATTAGTAGGCTTTACTTTATTGGCAAAGCTAGCCCAACCACTGCTGCTAAATTTTTTTGTAGCAGGGTTAAAAATTAATAAATCGTACCAACCGCCCATCCAAATATTCCCTTTGCTGTCTTCATTTAATGCAAAAAAAGCTTGACTAATTTTTGGCATGAGCAATGTATCTGGTGCATAATTTTCGAACTGCTGTGTATGATTATTTAATTTGCTTATGCCAGCAAGGGTACCCAGCCATATGTTTTTTTTACTGTCTATGAATATATCCTGCACACCGTTACTAGCTATACTAAGGCTGTCTTTTGGGTTATTATAAAAAACATCAAATGCGTTTCCATCAAAACGGTTTAGCCCATTGTTTGTAGCTACCCATAAAAAACCATTGGCATCTTTTGCCATTGTATTTATATTATTGCTGCTTAATCCTTCTTTGGTGGAGAAGGATTTGAATTGGAAAGGTTGTGCATACGCATAGGAGAAAACAAACAAATAAGCTATAAGAATAATAACTTTCATTTTTAAATATAAAAAAAAGAAATGAATTATTAAAAAAGAAATGCTTGATAGATGCTTACCGTAATTGTTCTTATAAACTTATAAAATAATCACCTAATTTTATTGATAGAAATTAAATATTTTACTAAAACGAATAATTAATTATTTCATTACAAATTGGCGTAGCTTTAAAAATTACCTTACACCTATTGGATGTTGGAACTATTTTAGTACCTGCTGTTAATTTAATTTGTACTGAATTTAAAAACCTTTGTTTTGCTGTAAAGCCAAATAGTGCATTTATTAAATTCGAGTTGCTACCTATCTGTAGTGGAACATCTCCTATTTCCACAAAATCAAACACTATAATAGTATTAGTTAATGGCAACCCTGTGGACAGTAAAACCCTACACATTATTAAATCAGTTTGTGATAATATGTTGGAATGCATTAAACTTACTTGTAATGGGGTGAATAAAGAACGGCAAGTTCTTCGTCCATAACTCATAAGGTTGATTATTTCGGGATTATATGTTCTAGTAGCACCATTACAATATATACTCAACGATCCAGAATAAATGCAAGACATATTAGTATTTGCTGAAATAGCAGAATCAGCATCGGGCGTGGCTCTTGTATCTGTAATTTTATCTCCGGTGGAAGAGCTATTGCTACCATCGGGGCATTCAAGACCATAGCTTGTTTCAAAAGTATGAAGAAGCCCCAAGCTATGCCCAATTTCATGAGCCATAGAAAGATTTGTTATTGCACCCCTGCTTAAACTTATTTTGTTTGAGTTAAAAGCATAGGCAAAGCCATTAAGAGGGTCTGGTCCAAGGGTTAATATTTTGTGCAAATAAATATTAATAGCCGAAGTATTATAAGATACAGATTGCAAAGGAGGACCATTATTAGCATCATAATTTTGTTCACTGGATGTATTTACGTAATCTACCCCAACAAGAATTAAACAAATATTATATTGCTTAAATATGTCTTTTGCTATTTGAAATTCATCATTTATTTCTTGTTTTGTCCAAGAGGAGTCCGTTCCATTAATGTTTAAAATATCAACAATAGAGACCCTAATATATTTTACAGATTCTAGTAACAATCTACCACTTATATTTTTTTTATACTCTACCATTTTAGCAATACTGTTGTCATAAATAGATTCTTTGGGTGTTTTAAAACCACAATCTAGTTGGCTGTAAACAATATTTGAAAATAGCAAAAATGGTAGAAATAACTTTATGTGTTTCATCTAATTATTTTTTTCTTTTAGTAATTCAATTTCTTTTTTTAATTCGATTACGTATAAGGTAAGCTCTTCAATCTTCTGCATCATTTTTGTTTGTAATTCGCCAACTTTAAGTCCGTTTGTTTGTATTTCTTCTGCAGAAGGAATATTGGGCAAATGCTTGTTTTTATTGATGTATTTTTCCACTTCCAATAGGGGTAGTAGATTATATTTTTTATCAAAAACAAAATCTGCCCAACCCGACTCTACCACTACTTCTTTACTTCTCACATTTCCATTTACAGAAAGTTTATAGGTTGGATTGTCTGTGCCAATACCTACATTGCCAGAGCTATTGATGTAAATTCTGTTTGCTCCATTTGTATAAAATACTAGTGGCATAGCACCAGGTGTGCCAAGCGAAATACTATTGCCATTGGCAGACCCTCCAATAAATGCATTAAATTTTGCAGAGCCGCTTGGGTTACTAAGGGATAATGCACTATAATTATCTGTGGGAGTTTGTAGCGTAAGTTTAGTGTTAGCGTCTAACACATCAGTGCCTATACCCAGGTTTCCATTCCCATGTATAAATAACCTATTGCTCGAATTTGTATATAGTACAAAAGGATTATTACCTGTTGTACCCATAGAAATAGCATTACCGTTTGCTGGCCCACCTAAGTAAGTTTTAAATTCTATTGAATTACTGGGGTTTCTTATTAATAATCCTGTTGAAAAATTCGCATCTGTTTGTATGGTTAGTTTCGCATTGGCCAAAGCTGTATTTGTTCCAATACCTAAGTTTCCACCGAGTGCATTTAAAGACATAGCAGTTGCATAATCTGAAATAGAGCCGTCATCTATACTTCTAACGTAGGATTGTATTTGATTACCATCAATGGCCAAAACATTATTCTCGATACCTGCCGGATAATTTATCAAATTTGGCGAACTTAAATTCAAAGCCCCGCTAGTAAAATAATATGACCCCTGCGCTGGAAGGTAATCTATTTTGCTCCCGATATAAAAAGACCCGTCACCCCTTACATCCAATTTATAAAATGGGTTATTTGTACCAATACCAACATTACCAGTATTGCTATTATAAATATTACCAGAAGCAAGCCCACCCCATAAATTACTACCTCCACCACCCGCAGATTTACTATTACTTAGCACCACCCATTTTTGCTCCGCACCATCATACTGTAAGTTTACAATTGTTTTATTGTCTATCATTAAATCTGCATTTGTACCAGTAATAATTCTATTGTTTACACTTGCAGTAACATCTAAATTATTTAACTGCATGCTAAAACCACTTCTATTAAAAAGCGTTACCAACCTACCTTCTACGCCTTGTGTAATGCCAGCTAGTTTAAAGTTTGCTGTAGGGCCATTTACTCGGTAGTAGCTAAATTTATTGCTGTTTACATCTAGCGCAAGTGTAATACCATTGGGTACTACAAGTTCGGCACTGCGGTAAATTACATCGCCATATACATCTAAAGCGGCTTGTGGTGTAGTAGTATTGATGCCTACATTTTGTGCAAAAGATATTTTGCATAAAATAATAAAAGAGAAAATAAATAACTGTTTCATTTTATAATTTTTGATAAGTGAGTATGATTTTTTGCGTTTTAATTCCAAGCTTCTGTTTTTCTTCGGCTGTATATATATGAGTGAGCGTAAGTATGTTTCCTGCAAATTCGGGTACATAGGTAGTACTAGTTGCTTCTTTATCGGCGGTAGAAGTAAGGGTAATTATTTTGCCTCTTAGGCTCCAAGTGGCACTGCCCATTTTAGCAATGATGGCACATTTCTTATCGGCATTGATATAGTGTTTACCATTGGCATCAAACACGTATTGCATGTCGGTTGCACAGGCAAGGGCTTCTGTTATATTTTTCCAAAGGTCTTGCTTTGTACCGTTGGCATTTACCAACACATTGCTTAAGCATTTCCATGAGCCTACAATACTTTGTGCATCTGCAGTGGCTACTAGAAAAAAGAAGCCAATTATTAAACTACTTTTTTTCATTTTGTATTTGAATTAAATTGGTTACTATTTTTTTTAGGTCTTGTATTTCTTTTTGCAAAAGCACATTGTCCGCTTCTAATTTTACAATTCGTACATCTTCCTCCTGAATGGCTTTTACCATGGGTACTACAAAAGAAGCGTACTGCAAACTGTATAAGCCCTTATCATTTTTAGGGATGGTTACACCGCTAAAATTGTAGTTAAGCTCCTTTGCAGCTTGTGCTACCTGCTGCGCAATAAAACCTGTTTGTTGTATTTTTTCAATATCGTATTTGCCGGCCCACAACGCAGTATCTACAATGCCAGCTAATTTATTTTGTGTATGAATATTGAGGAAGTAAGTGGCAGGTTGCAGTTTTTTTATAAAGGCTAAACCGGGTACGTTGTTGTAGTTAATATTTTCTTTTATACGTTCATCGCTAAAAGAACTCCAGCCAACCTGCCCGCCAATATATGTTACACTGGTGTTGCCTATTTCAATGGTATTACTATTGCCGCCAACTCTACCAGCACCATTACCAAAGGCAGAAAAATTGCTGGGGTTTTGCCCAAAATTTGCACCAGCATTAAAGCCAACTACGGTATTATTGTTTCCAAATTGATTGAAAAACGAAGCATCATTTCCAATGCCAATATTATTGGATCCAAAGGTATTATTTACCAAAGCTGAATTGCCGAATGCCACATTCCCTGATCCACCAATATTATTATATAAACTTCCTGATCCAAAAGTGTTGTTATTAACACCACCGTTATTCTTAAACATTGCTTCATAACCATAGGCTGAATTATAAGAACTATTTCTATTGCTATACATTGCTCTGGTTCCTACCATTGTATTGGCAAAACCAGTTGTATCGTAATATCCGGCCTCGTTTCCAATTGCTACATTTTCATTGCCACTTTTATGATTATACAGAGCTACTGTACCTATTGCTACATTAATAGAACTATTTACACTATTAGATAGAGCACTCCAGCCGATACTTGTATTAGAAAGTCCTGTTTTGTTACTGGCTAGTGCTGCAAAACCTACCGCTGTATTAAAAGCACCTGTAGTATTACTTAGGGCTGTAATTGTACCAATAGCTACATTGCCATAACCAGTTTTATTATACCGCAATGCACTGGTGCCTATTGCTGTGTTGTAATATCCTGTACTGTCCAGGTTTAAAGCATAAGCTCCAATGGCCACATTATCAAATGTATTTTTATTGTTTGCCAAAGCATTGTCTCCAATGGCTACATTGTACTGTCCAGTAGTATCTTCACTTAATGCATTTTGCCCAATAGCAATATTAAAATTTCCTGATTTATTATTGTTCATGGCATGTGTACCTAGGGCTACATTGTACGATCCTGTTTTATTGTACCGCATGGTTTCATAACCTATTGCTGTATTTTCATAACCAGTTTTATTTTCTCTTAATGTATTATTGCCAACGGCTGTATTGTAATTGCCAATACTGTCTTCATGCAGGGCATAAGGGCCAACCGCCACATTATAAATACTATTTCGGTGCTGTGCCAATGCATTATCGCCAACGGCAACATTGTATCTGCCGGCGGTATCTTCGCCCAAAGTATTTTTTCCAATGGCTACATTGTAACTGCTTTGTTTGCTAAAAAGCATGGCTTCTGTACCTATAGCCACATTTGCTACTCCGCCAATATTATTTTTTAAAGATTTGTATCCAAGTGCCGTATTATTGATTCCAGTATCTACCACTTGGGTAAGTGATTTAAACCCAATAGCGGTATTGCCACTTACTGAATCTATAAAACCTGATGGCTTATTGTTTATCCTGAACCTTAAAGCACTATCATTTAAAGTACCAATAAACTTACTGCTACTTAAAAAATTACCTCCCGTTCTCCACGACAAACTATCGGCATTGTTGTTTATTAAATACTGCCAACGAATACCATCATAATAATGAAACCCAATACTATCAGGGGATTGCTGAAAAACCAATAAACCTGAAGCGGGAGATGCGATGGCTTCTTTTTGCAATTTTGAAAGCCTTGGTATCAGTAAACCTTTTGTAGTAGATTTTACATCTAGCATTGCACTAGCATGTGCTGTACTACCATCGTTGTTTATGGCTACGTTTTGCGCCATTATGCCATTGGTTGCAAATAATAATAAGCCAATAATAAATGTTTTCATTTCTATATCTCTTTTTTTTATTTTATTTTTTGCCCCATCCTTCAGGCCACTTAACCAATCTATCTAAACTTCTATAGCCTCCCCAGTCAATAGCAAATTGTACCTGAGGTATATTGTTACTTAGTCTTTCTTGCCAAGTAAAAAACCGCCAATTTTTAAAGTCTATGGCAAAATATCTGGCAAAGCTTGTAGAAGGGTTGAAAATGGGTATCACAGCGTCAACAGTAGTCCAATCGAAGTTGCCGGCACCTGGCAAAAGAGAAGATAAATTTTCCCAATGAGAATATGGGTTGCCAGCATTGCTATTATCATAAAAAAAACTAGAGGCAGGAAAAAGTAAAATCCTTTTTGTGGAGTAGCCTAATGGGTTTGTATTGCCAAATACTTTCACTTGTGTTAAGTAGCCCCTGCAAGTCCTATCTACCATAAAACCAGAATTTAGTATGGTATAATCGTTAGGGAAACCCTGTTGTCTGGGGGTAGAGTCATATTTAAATACTAATCCATTAGGTGAGCTGGGTATATTTCCTAATACTTTAATAGTTGTTTTAGAATCTACTTGATACGCAATATTAGTAAGACCAATAGAATGGTTTGCAAATGCTACAGACTTTACTTGCGCTGGCCACCCTGGCGCTATGCTGTCTATTGATTGGGGCTCTTTTACAATTCTAAAAGTATCATAACCCCAGGCTATAAACTCTGCCGTAAAAACTTTTTTATCGCTGTTTTTGTCATGGTTTAAATCATAAAATTTTATTCTAAAGTAAGTGTTGGTTGGGTAATATGTATAGTCGAGTGCCGCTAAATTGGGGTGGTTGCCTGTTTCTATTATATCAACGGGTTCTATCTCATCGGATGTAGGTTTATTGCATGCAAAAAACAACATTGCAATGATGCAAAAAAGTAAAGATGACTTAATTGTTAGCATAATATATAATTTAATTATGCTAAGCTAAACGCCAGAAAATTTACAGTAGGTTGTACTTTACTAAATGGCAGTGTTGGATTATTGGATGGCGGCTATTTGTGTAGAACGGTCTGCCAAAGGCTGGTTTCCGCATAGTGTACAATTACACGATTGCGTTCAGTCAACAATTTTTTAAAATAATTTTCTAGAAAAACCCACAGCACCCATTTTCCAATAAAGCCATAAGGTGCTTCTAAGTGTATAATATCGGTCATTAAAGTACCGCCATCTTTTTCTTCAAAAATATGCTGGTGAGAAAAGCTTTTTAAATCGCCTTTTACCATTTCATCGGTAAAAGAAAAAGGATAATCGAATGCTATAATTTTTGATGTGAAATATCTTTTTTTAAAAAGGTGATTGGCTTCCCAGGTTACGCTTTCGTGTAAGTTTATTAAACCAGATGTAACCCCTGCAATTGCTTTTTCGTTTGTTTTTGTGGTAGAAATAAGATGTAAGTCTATACTTCTACTTAGGTTGAAAACGACATCGGGTTTGTTTTTTATAAATGTAGTAATGGTGAAAGTAACCACAGTATAATTTTATTTTTAAAAAGAAGGGCATATTACACAAGGGTTTTAAACCTTAGTAGAAAAGCATTATTCTCTTAGGTTCAAACCTTATTACCTTATTCTTTAAATGGTAAAATAGTTTTCTGATAAAATTTTATGAACGTTTCATATTCTTCCGTAAAACTTATTTTTTTATGATGTTCAGGTTGATTGAGAATATATTTACAAACTTTATCAACATCAGATTTTGAAACAGAAAAAGCTGATGCTGATTCTTGCCATGCAAATTTAAAATCGCAAAGTTTATTTTCATTAATAAAATATTGTGAACTTTCTGCAACAAGTGTTGCAAGCTTTTCTTCTGATATTTTTGGAGATCTGGACACTAAGAAATGAACATGCTCAGGGTTTGCATAAATAGCATAAAGTTGAGAAAAGTTGTTGTTTACAATTCCTGTTATATATTTCTCAATTCTTTCTCTGTGTTTTTCCAGAATTAATGGTGAACGATGTAGTGTTGTGAAAATAAAATGAGTATATAAATTATTGTAATCTATTTTCATAAAAATTCAATAAGGCAATAAGGTTGGGTAATTATTATTTATTGTATCTACTAAGGTTTAAAACATTTTAAAATCGCACATTAAAGTGTTTTCTCAAAAACATTAAAACGTAAAGTGAACTTACACAAACGGCACTTTTACCACCACCGCTCTCAACAATGTATTCCGCACTTTTATAAAAATTTCGCTACCTATGCTCGCATGTGCAGTGGCTACATAGCCCATGCCTATTGCCTTACCTAGCGAAGGTGCTTGTGTACCTGAGGTTACAGTTCCAATTGTTACACCTTCAAAATCTTTAATTTCATAATCATGGCGAGCAATACCTTTATCCAACATTTCAAAGCCAACCAATTTTTTTGTAACGCCTTCTGTTTTTTGTTTTTCAAACAATGCTTTGTTTGTAAAATCTTTTGTAAATTTTGTTATCCAACCAAGCCCTGCTTCCATGGGAGATGTGGTATCGTTTATATCCATACCGTATAAGCAAAATCCTTTTTCTAATCTAAGGGTATCTCTTGCGCCAAGGCCTATTGGTTTTATGCCAGATGCAAAACCTGCTTCAAAAATAGCATTCCATATTTTATCGGCAGCGCCATCTTTATCGGCAAAATAAATTTCTACACCACCACTACCTGTGTATCCAGTGGCGCTTATCAAAACATTTTCTACCCCAGCAAATTTTCCTTTAGCAAATGTGTAATAAGTAAGGTTTAAAATATCAATATCGGTAAGTGTTTGTAAGATTTTTGTAGCGTTTGGGCCCTGTATGGCAAGCAAACATGTTTCTGGAGAAATATCTTGCATCACAACATTGTTGGTATTGTGTGCGCTTATCCAATCCCAATCTTTTGCAATGTTGCCAGCATTTACCACCAGCATGTATGTTTTATTTTCTTCTATACAGTACACCAATAAATCATCTACA
>JANNVW010000139.1:0-26080 GCA_031408295.1 Ferruginibacter sp. | reverse complement strand
TGTAAATGTTTTATTCAATCATAATTTATGGTACGGCTCAGGTAGCAGTATAAGGAATGTTACAGATGGTAGCACACATCGGTTTTTAACTTTTGCTAATAATATTTTTGTGCGCCGCAATTTTAATGGAAGGGTATCATCGAGCACTTTTAATAACAACATTACTTTTAATGCCAGTGTAAATAACCCGTGGGCAACTGCTAGCAATGTTGATGGTGGTGGCAATGTAGAAAACCAAGACCCTCAAATGGCCAATCAGACTGCTGTTAACGCAGGTACAGCCAGTTCAATAAATGATTTTACTATAGCTGCTGGCCCAGCCAATAATACAGCCAGCGATGGAAAAGATATGGGCTTTTTGTTTGATGTTACAGGTAGTTTAAACTGGGCAAACAGCCGCAATAGCCGCTTGCCTCGCATTTTTAGCATGAACGTAGTTACACCGACAGTAGCAGCAGGTGGTAATGTTACCATAAATGTGGATGCTAGAATTAGCAATTAATGTTTTCTCTTTTTTAAAAACTAAAACGAGTAAACATGAAAAAATTATTTATAATTATAGGAATGCTCTGCATAGCATTTTCAATGCAAGCACAAACAATAACTGCCGCAGAATTTTTTATTGACACAGACCCAGGTATTGGAAATGGTACAGCCATCACCCCTGCCCCATCGGGTACTAATTCAACATTTGTTGCCTCTGTGCCTACCACATCTTTAACCAATGGTTTTCATTTTGTAGGCATACGTACAAAAGACAATGCAGGTAAATGGGGGTTATTTGAAAACAGAGGATTTTATATTAGCAGCTCCACAACAAACGTAAGCAATATTGCAGCTGCAGAATTTTTTATAGATGCTGATCCTGGTGTTGGAAATGGTACTGCTATTACACCTTCGCCAAGTGGAGCAAATACAACATTTGTTGCTACAATTCCTACCACATCGTTGGCAGCGGGATTTCATTTTGTAGCCATACGTACAAAAGATGCAACTGGCAAATGGGGTTTGTTTGAAAATAGAGGATTTTTTATTAGCAGCTCCGCAACAAACGTAAGTAATATTGTAGCAGCAGAATTTTTTATTGATGCTGACCCCGGTGTTGGAAATGGCACAGCCATTACGCCTTCGCCATCTGGAGCAAATACAACATTTGTTGCTGCTGTGCCTACAATATCATTAACAAGTGGTTTTCACTTTGTGGCCATTCGTACAAAAGATGCTACTGGCAAATGGGGTTTGTTTGAAAACAGGGGATTTTTTATTAGCAGCTCCACAACAAACGTTGGTAATATAGTAGCCGCAGAATTTTTTATTGATACAGACCCAGGGGTTGGAAATGGTACGGCTATTTCGCCTTCACCAACAGGAGGTAATCCAACTTTTATTGCATCGGTACCTACCACATCATTGGCTAGTGGTTTTCATTTTGTAACTATTCGTACAAAAGATGCTACTGGCAAATGGGGCTTGTTTGAGAATAGAGGATTTTACATTAGCAGCGCTACAACAAACGTAAGTAATATTGTAGCCGCAGAATTTTTTATTGACACAGACCCAGGGGTTGGAAATGGCACGGCTATTTCGCCTTCACCAACAGGAAGCAATCCAACTTTTATTGCTACGATTCCTACAACATCATTGGCAAGTGGTTTTCATTTTGTAGCCATACGCACAAAAGATGCAACTGGCAAATGGGGCTTGTTTGAAAACAGGGGTTTTTATATAAGCACACAAACTAGCAATTCTGCAGGTATGACTGCCGCAGAATATTTTATAGATACTGACCCTGGAATAGGAAATGGCACTCCTTTTACCATACCTGCTGGGCAAAGTTTTAATCAAAATTTTGTATTGCCTATACCACCAGGCACGCCAAATGGCAATCACTTTATTGCAATAAGGGTTAAAAATACTTGGGGTTTGTACGCTTTTGATACCATAACAGTTTCAGGTGTTGTACCATTAACTTTACTAAGTTTTGATGCATTTAAAAATAAAAATAAAGTTGATTTAAAATGGACAACAACTAATGAAATAAATACTTCTCACTTTGATATTGAAAGAAGCAGTGATGGTGTAAGCTTTATAAAAATTGGAAAAGTAAATTCTGTAAACGCTACTGGAATAAATAATTATGCCTACGAGGATGTGCAACCATTTAAAGGTTTAAATTTTTATAGATTAAAACAAGTAGATATAGATGGAAATTTTAAGTACAGTAATATTAATAAAGTATTGTTTGAAAACTTTGGAGATGCTGTAAATATTTATCCAAATCCAGCTAAAGATTATATACAATTTGACTATGCAAGCAAACAAAAAACAGTTTTGATAAATCTATTTGACATGCAAGGCAGATTAATAAAAACAACAACGCTAGCAAATTTGTTACCCCTAAAATTAAATATAGAAAACTTAGCTAAAGGGAAATACATCATTCAATTAAGTGACGGAGAAAAAATTGCTGTTGGTAGTTTTATTAAACAATAAATAAATCTTACTTCTTCATAATACCGAGTGGCTTATGGGGGTGAGCCCTCGGTTCTTTTATTAAATGCTTAGTTGTAAAAAAATCTTACAACCAAGCGTTAAATTGATATAGCCCTATAGAAACCTGTAGGGCTTTATCAATTTAAAATGCTCACTCACTTTACCCCTTCATCTTTTACAATAACTGGTGCAACAAACGTAGCCTTTTTCTCTTTTGGAGGTTTAGGTGGCCGTGGTGCTTTTGTTGGTGCTGACCGTGGAGGAGGAGGTGGAGGTGGTGGTGGTGGTGGTGGTGCTATTTTTGTGTCATTTTCGTAATCTACGTTAGCTTTCTCTTTTGTTTGTGCATGGCTTACCTGAAACATTCCCAATGCCAGTAGCCCTAGAAATAATTTTTTCATAATAATTTTTTTAGTTTGATGCTTAAGTAACAATTTTCCATAATATTTGATTTGAATTTTGATAAATGTTGAAAAATGAGATAATGCTGAAAATCTACGCCCGATTGCAGCGGTTACCCCTTCCCTACATTTTGTAGGGAAGGAACGAGTGCCGAGGAGTAATAGCGAAAAGCGGGACCAATGCTGACAGAGGAATTTATGTTTGCGTTCAAAAAAAATAAAAAATGGATTAAACTTTCCACAAAAAGCCTAGTCATATGGTAGAATTAAAAAATTGCAATACTTTTAAGGATATATGGCGGAAACACAGAGTGATATAGAATTGTTACAACAGTTTAAGATTGATGCTACTAAGGAGCGTGCTTTTACGGCTATCCTAAAAAAGTATCAAGAAAAATTGTATTGGCATATTCGTAGAATGGTGGTGGAGCATGAAGATGCCAATGATGTGCTGCAAAATATGTTTGTGAAAGCTTGGAAGGGTTTGGAGAATTTTAGAGAAGATAGTCAGTTGTATACTTGGTTGTATAGAATTGCTACGAACGAAAGTTTGACTTTTTTGGCACAGCAAAAAAAACGGAGCACAGTTTCTTTGAGTGAAGATGATAATGGCTTGAGTAATAGTGTGAAGGCAGATACTAATTTTGATGGCAACAAGCTTGAGTGGAAATTGCAATTGGCAGTACAGAAACTACCAGAAAAACAAAAAGCCGTTTTTAACCTTCGCTATTATGATGAAATGCCCTATGCGGAAATGAGCACGGTATTGGAAACCAGTGAAGGTGCATTAAAGGCTAGCTATCACCATGCAGTAAAAAAGATTGAAGAATATATTTTGAATAATTAAACGAATAAGAGAAAAAACAGTCGAATATTATAATGCTTGAAAGAGAAAACATATTGAATGAATTAATGACCATTAGCCCTTTGCTTGCTTCCATACCTCGTGTGAATGTGTATAAGGTAGATGAAAACTATTTTGATGGTATAAGGGCTGAGTTGCAAGCTAGAATTATTGCATCTAACTTTACCACGCAGCAAAATAATTTTGATGTGCCTAAGGGTTATTTTGAAAATTTATCTAATAATATTTTAGAAAAAATAAAAGCACAAGAGAATAATGTTGTGCTTGCTGAAATGCATCAGCTTTCGCCTACCATTGCGGGTATTGGAAACAAGAATGTATATACTGTGCCGCAAGGATATTTTGAAAAGCTTGCAATGCCTACAATAGCTTCTGCAAAAGTTGTAAAAATGAGTAGCCTTCGTATTTTTAAATATGCTGCAGCAGCAGTTTTAGTAGGGGCACTTGGTTTTGGTGGTTACAAGTTTATGTATACTTCTAAAACAGATAAAGAAACACTTGCAGTAGTAAAAGAAGCTAATAAAATTTTGGAAACAAATAGTTTTGATGCAACGTTGGCCAGTATATCTGACAAGGATATAGAAAAATATTTATCTCAAAATGGGGAAGATGTTGATGCTGCAATGGTGGCGGCCTCCACAGATGATGTTGCACTACCCGAAGCAGCTGATTATTTGTTAGATGAAAAGACCCTGGATAATTTTTTGAATGAAAACAACCTAAAGAACTAAGCAATGAAAAAATTTATACTATACATGAGTTTTGTTTTAGCAACATTTACTGCTACTGCGCAAGCTCCTGATGTGGATGATCAACCAAGTCCTCAGAAAGAAGCAAAAATAGAGGCTTTGTATGTAGCGTATGTATCAAAACAATTGCAGCTTACTCCCGAAGAGGCACAAAAGTTTTGGCCTATACATACACAGTACAATGCAGAGCTTAAAGCCTTAAACAAAAATAATCTTTCAGAAATTGACAGAGAACAAGCTGTATTAAATATAAAGAAAAAGTACGTTGGTAATTTTAATAAAGTACTTGGTAATGACCGCTGTAATAATTTCTATAAGCAAGATGCCGCTTTTAGAGAAAAATTAAGAAGCCGTCTTAAAGAAATTAGACAACAAAGAAGAATGGAAAACAATAAACCTATGAAAGAGGGTGCTGGTAAGCGTAGAAATATTCCTCAGCAATAATATTTATCTTTTTGGGGTAAAAAATTAATCACAAAAACTTTAATTTTTAGTGCTAATCTTTTTTGGAGATTAGCATTTTTTATAGTGCTATAAAAGGTGTTTTTATATCATGATAAAACAAAAATGTCCAATGCTCTTTCGCTGCTTGCTCCCACCATTTTTGGCGAAGCTCCATACATAATTTTCCATCGTAATCGTACTTGGCTATAAACCTACTTTTCATTTGTTGTAGTTGTGGCGCCACATCTGCACCAAAAAATATTTTTTCTCCATCTTCTTCTATCATAAAAGTTTGGTGGTAGGGTGAGTGCGCACCAGTAACTTCATAAGAAATATACTCATCTATTTTACCATTGCCTTCGGTAAATACAACATTATCAACTTGCCCTAAAATTTGAAACTCAGCTGGTGTAAATGATGGGCTACCCTTTGCAGTAGCATAGGCAAACTCATCTTTATTTACATAATAAGTGGCTTGCGGAAAACTAAGAAATGTGTGCCCAAGAATTTTATCTTCTTTGCTAACACCCCCAGAATGATCTTTGTGTAAATGACTAAGCAAAACTTTTGTTATGCTCATTGGGTCTATACCATTATCAATAAGGTTTTGATGAATTTGTAACACACCATCTTTATTACTATAACCAAGCCCAGTATCTATTAATAAAATATCGCTTTTAGTGATGATGCAAAACGGTTGTATTTCTACCAATAAACTGCCAAGCGCTCTTTCTTGCAAGTCGTCTTTTTCTTTATTAAATGGCACAAAAACTTTTGTAGTGTCTATGGTAAATGCGCCTTCGCTAAGTGGGATTATTTTCATGTGGAGAGTATATAGTATTTGGTACTTAGTATTAAGATTGCTTCTTTTGTGTTAGTGGTTTCTACTGTTGTCAGTCGTCTGAGGTTCTTGTCATTCGCACACTGTCTATCGTCCGTGGTCTGGCGTCCGTTGTCCGTCGTCATCTTAGCACCATCTGTCTATCCGCATCCAACTTTATTAAAATAAAAATTAAAATAGTAAACGTAATTAATGATGAACCACCATAGCTCATTAGCGGCAGCGTAATACCAATAACGGGTGCAAGCCCAATGGTTACACAAATATTTACGGCCACATGAAAAAATATTATACCGGCTACTGCATATGCATATACTCGGCTAAAAGTACTTCGTTGTCGCTCGGCAATAAATACAATGCGTAGCAACAATGTTAAATACAATAGCATGAGAATGGTAGTGCCCCAAAAACCAAAGTTTTCACCTACAGATGTAAAGATAAAATCGGTATGTTGCTCTGGTACAAAATCGCCTTGCGTTTGTGTGCCCTTTAAAAAACCCTTTCCCAAAAAACCACCAGAGCCAATGGCTATTTTTGATTGTTTTACATTATAATCTTGTCCCTCACTTTTTTTCTTTTTCTCTTTTTCTTGTGCTTCGGTTAGTGCAACTGTATTTTTCGACAAAAATGGGTTTTCTTTTCCTACCATACTAAAAATTCTATCTGCTTGATAGCCTTTTAATACTTTGGTAAAAACCAATGGCACAAGTAGCCATACAAATAAGGAACAAAATATCCAAGATCCAACAATAATGGTAAGCAGACTTCTATTTCTTCTAAATTGTTTTCTATTTATCCAAATAAGTAGTGCCGCAAAAATGGTGAAACTTATGAGCAATGTTTTTGTACTAAATAATAGTGATACTACTAATAAAGCTCCTATTGCAAAACCTGCAATTAAATAACCTGGCGGCAAACCCTCTCTGTACATTGGAATTAGAAAGGAAAAATAAACTAAGGCCAAACCTGTTTCACCTTGTAATATTGACAATACAGCTGGTGAAAATGCAATAGCAGCACCAATAAGTTGAGATTTAGGTTTGCTAAAATCTGTTTCTTGTAATGATAAAAATTTTGCTAAAGCTAATGCAGTAAATATTTTACAAAGCTCTACAGGTTGTAAGTTCATAAACCCAAGCGGTATCCAGCTTTTAGAGCCTTTTATTTCTTTACCGACAACAAATGTTGCCAATATAAGTACAATGCCTACAAGGTAGCTAAGGTTTGCTGATGCTGTAAATAATTTACTATCGAACAATAAAATAAATGTACCTATTACACAACAGGCTATGAAAAAGAAAAATTGCTTACTATAATTTTTCTTGAAACCAATAAGTGTTTGCGTAAAATCATCGGTGCTTTTATACTCTACAGAATAAATACATACCAGCCCAATTAAAATAATAATGGCATATAGCCATATCATTACTTTATCATTTCCTTTTACTATGGATGAGTTTCTCTGGTACATTTTATGGAATCTGTTCTTCGTCTTTTTTAGTGATGCTATCTGTTAAAGATTTCTTTTTATCATCAGGTAAAATAGCTGATGGTTTTTCTACTTCCTTTTTTTCTTTATCCTTCTCTTTATCTTTCTTTTCTTTATCCTGTTTTTCTTTTATTAATTTATTTATTGAATCTTCGTCCTCACCTTCGTCTAAACCCGTAGTATCTTTTATTATTTTTATAAATCCTTTTGCTATAAGATATGCGGAGTCGCCCGAGTGTATGATGGAATCTTGTGTTCGCATTTCAGTATAAATTCTCTTAGGTATTAAACTTAATTTTGATAGACTTTCTATTTTTGCCAACCGTCCTTTATCAGTTATAGAATCTTTTAAATATTTTTCTATCATAAGCCCAACAATAGGCGCAGCATACGTTCCTCCAAAGCGACCACTATTTTCTACCACACACATTATAGCAATGGTAGGGTTTTCTCTTGGTGCAAACGCACAAAAGAAGGAGTGGTTTTCTTGTTTTTTTCCTCTAAAATAATTTTCTACCGTTCCTGTTTTTCCGCAAATATTAATTCCCTTCACCCTAGCATTACCACCCGTTCCTCTATCTAGTACACCTTGCATTCCATCGTGTACAGCTTCAAAAACACTATCGGGTATATTAATGGGTTTTCGCTTTACTTTAAATTGTTTTAACACTTCATATTTATCGCCACCATCTATTGAGTCCACCACATGTGGGGTATAAAACCAACCTTTGTTCGCTATGTATGCCATTTCATTGGCTACTTGTAGCGGTGTGGTTACTACTTCTCCTTGCCCAATACTTACCGATCTAAAGCTGCAATAGTTCCACTTGCCTGGGCCAAATATTTTTGGGTTATTAAAATATGCTGGTGTAGGTATAAACCCCCTTACTTCTGCAGGCACATCAACGCCAAGTCTTTTACCTAAGCCGAAGGCATACATATAATTGTTCCATGCAGAAAGACTGCTGTCGATGTTTGGATATTTAGGGTTGTTTATTACCTTTTGCATTACAGTAGCAAAATAAGTGTTGTCAGAAAAAGTAATGGCACTTCTCAAATTATATGTTCCATAATCTAAACACCTCATCGGTTTGCCACTTCCACAACCATAAAATGCACCACCACAGCTTACAGAAAAATCTTCGTCAATTACCCCTTCTTGCAAACCTACTAAGGCTTGTAATGTTTTAAAGGTAGAACCTGGAGAGTAAGTTGCACTTACTGTTCTGTTCAACAATGGTTTTGCAGGGTTTAAAATCAATTCAGCAAAGTGTTTTCTTCTTTCAGTACCGGTTAAATATTTTGGTTGATACGTTGGTGCACTTACCATAGTTAATATGCCACCTGTTCTTGGATCTATTGCTACAATAGATCCTAATTTATTTTGCATCAACTTTTCACCTAGTTCTTGCAACTCAATATCTAAGGACGTATGTAGGTTCTGTCCTGCTACGGGTACGGTATCATATTTTCCTTTATCTAGCTTTTCAGTAGGTCTATTTTTATTGTCTCGCTTCCAATATTCAATACCTCTTTGTCCCATCAATACTTTTTCATAACTCCGCTCTATGCCTGTATATCCTGCATAATCGCCTGGTGCATAGCCTTCATCTTTATGCCGCTTTAAATAATTGGTATCTACCTCTGCAGTATAGCCAAGTACGTTTGCCGCAGCATCGTAAGGGTATGAGCGCATGCTACGTTCTTGTAAAAAAAATGCTGGTGCAAACAAATACATACTTTCATTTAGCATTGCCATTTTGTCTTCACTCAACAAAGATTCAAAAACAGACGTTCTTGTTCTACCATTTTTAATAATAACCTCTACTACTTTTTTATGAAACTGTGCTGTATCTATTCCTAATATTTTACAAATGCCAAAAGTATCTACACCCTTTAGTTTGTTGGGCGTAACCATTAAATCGTAAGAAGTGGTATTTTGTAATATTGCTTTTCTATGCCTATCAAACACAATGCCTCTTTCAGGGTAAATTACTTTTCTAAAAGTGCCTTGAGATAATGCTGCCTCTGTTAAGCCAGAAGTGAAAAGTTGCAAATGAGCTAGCTGGGCAATGATGATAATGAACATGGCAACAAACACCAACATCACCACATTTTTTCTACTTTGGTTAAAGACAGACATTTTATTTAAACGTTAATCGTAATTTGTAATTCTACATTCAATATCGTTAAGTTAACGCTGTAGGTGGGACACCCACAGCGGCGGAGAGCCGGGGCGGGTGTCTCACCCGCCACATCCAACAATGCTTAACTTAACGATATCGAATGTACATTTTTAATTCCCTACACCGTATTTGTTCTAAACTTTTGTTTTCTTACAAATATCAATTCTGTAATAATTATTAAAAGTATGCTGATGATAGTTGATAAGATTGTTTTTACAATAAAGTACCAAAAGTTACCAAACTGCCATGCCTCCAATAAAAAAAGCCAAGCGTTATGAAACAAACTTAGTACACCCATAAAAATGGCATATGGCAAAATGCCTCCCATGCTTTTTATAGAGGGTTCTTCAAAGTTTGTATCTGCGCCCTCTTGAGATATAAAGATACTTACAAGAAAAGGTCTAATATATGCAATGAGCACACAAGCCGCCGCATGAAATCCAGGGTTATGCCTAAAACTATCCAATATAAATCCGTATGCGAAAGCAATAAACATAAGCCAAGGGCGCTGCATTTTAAATGGTAACCAAAGCACAAATAAAAAATACAAATAAGGCGTTACCATTTGGTGCAATACTATTTTATCTAGCACAAAAACTTGCACTAGCATAAATAGGATAGCCCTCAATATATTTTTTACCAATACACTCATTACTTATTATCAAGCTTTACTTTTTCTAGTATGTTTTTAGTGGCTTCGGCATCTTTATTTTCTACCACATATACGTATTCAATACTATTAAAATTTACGGCAGATTTTAATAGTATATTAAAATTATTATTTACTTTTTCTGGCTTTACACTTGTTACCTTACCTATTAAAAGGCCTTTAGGAAAATAGCTGCTAATGTTCGTTACTACAGAATCTCCAACTTTTACAATAGCACTTTTGGGTATGTTGCTAAACGATAAAGTATTAGTAGTCTCTCCGTTCCAAGAAACTATTCCTGAGTTTTCTTCATTCTTATAGAATTTACCATTTACTTTACTATCCTTATTCAATAAGCTCATCACTACGGCGTAGTCTCCATTTACTTCTGTAATTTTCCCCACTATATTATTGTTTACATCCACTACACCCATAGACTTTGTAAAGTACTTTACGTTAGGTCCTGTTATTACAATATAATTGCTTTGAGATGAAATACTGTTTGAGATTACTTTTGCACCCAGATAAGTTATTCGCTTATAAGAAATAATAGAATCTATTCTTATGGTATCAATGGTTGTTCTGCTAGACGAATCAGGTAAATTAAAATTGCTGCGAAGTTTATTGTACAGTACCTCGTTTGCTTTTACCAAAGAATCGTTGGTACGAGAGAGTTGAAAATAATATTCTACTTTATTGTATTGTTTGTTTATGCTACCAGTAAATTTATTCATGGTATTGCCAAATGCAGCTTGATGATATTTATTGTAGCTTACAATAAAATAAATACAAAGCACCTGCAAAAACAGGAAAACAACAAGATTAGAATAGCGCCTTATAAAAAGGAAAATGTTACGCACTGGTGGTGTATATAAATTGGCAGGTTGTTATTATCATGTTTGCTGTTCCGTGGGACACGAACAGCGGCTAACCGCCGTGGTCGGTGTCCCACCCGACCACTTTTTTTTGCCATGGTTCGTGTCCCACGAACCTTTGCCATGATTCGTGTCCCCACGAACCATTTTTTTAACGCATCACAAATGGATATCTATCATAATTTTTCAGCGCAATTCCTGTTCCCCTCACCACACTCTTTAGTGGGTCGTCCGCTACATGCACTGGTAATTTTATTTTAGCTGCAATTCTTTTGTCAAGCCCTCTTAACAAAGCGCCACCGCCCGTAAGATAAAGCCCACGCCTATAAATATCCGATGCCAATTCTGGTGGTGTAGTTTCCAAAGCTTTTAAAATAGCTTCTTCAATTTTAAACACACTCTTATCTAAAGCTTCTGCTACTTCTTGATAACTTACCATTACTTGTTTAGGAATACCAGTCACCAAATCTCTACCATTTACAGGAATATCATCTGGTGGATTATCTAAATCTTTCATAGCCGCACCCACTTGTATTTTTATTTGCTCTGCAGTACGCTCACCAATCAGTAAAGAATGATAGCGGCGAAGCGCTTCCATAATATCTGCAGTAAATTCATCTCCCGCTACACGTATACTTTGGTCGCACACAATACCTGCTAATGCTATAACCGTTATGCCAGTGGTACCACCACCGATATCAATAATCATATTTCCTACAGGCTCTTCTACATCTATACCTATACCAAGGGCCGCAGCCATTGGCTCATGTATTAAATAAACTTCTTTTGCACCAGCTTGCTCGGCACTATCTCTTACAGCACGTTTTTCTACCTCGGTTATGCTGCTTGGTATACAAATCATCATACGCCAACTTGGTGCTAGCCATGGTTTTTTTGGGTATACCATTTTTATAAACTCCCTAATCATAAGCTCTGCAGCATTAAAATCTGCTATTACCCCATCTCTCAATGGTCTAACAGTTCTTATACTTTCGTGGGTCTTTTCGTGCATCATCAATGCCTTCTTGCCTACGGCCAATAAAAGTTTTGGATTGTTTCTATCCAGTGCAACAATGGATGGCTCATTTACCACCACTTCGTCGTTATGAATTATTAGGGTATTTGCGGTACCAAGATCTATTGCAATTTCTTGTGTAAAAAAATTAAAAAGGCCCATTTTTCTTGTGTAATAATGTATTTAGGATTATTCAAACGAAGTTGACATAAATAATTCATTTAACAATGTCAAAATTCTTTTTTTGTGAAATATTTTTTATGTTTTTATTTTTTGTTGAAAACCTGTAGGGCAAAGGGATGTACTAAATGTTTTAGTATTTTATTTTTTACTAACATGCTTGTGGTAAAAACAACAAATTATTTGAATTCATATCCAATATCTTTTCGATATTTCATTTCATTAAAATGTATTTGTTGTAAAAGATAATCTGATTTTTCAGCAGCTTCGGTTATACTTTCTCCAAAAGAAACGGCTACCAATACTCTACCACCATTTGTTACAATATTATCGCCATCTTGTTTTGTTCCAGAATGAAATAATATACTTTCAGGAATATCATAATTATCAAAACCAGTAATTATCTCCGCTTTTGAATAATCGCCTGGGTAACCACCACTAACGGCTACAATGCCTACTGCAGATTGTGCATCTATTTGTAATGTAATATCAGCAAGGCTTTCGTTTACTGTTGCATTTAGTAATTCTACTAAATCGTTTTGTATTCTTGGTATCACCACCTCTGTCTCAGGGTCTCCCATACGGCAATTATATTCAATTACAAATGGTTCTTCTTTATCTATCATCAATCCAATAAAAACAAAACCTTTGTAATCTAAATTATCTTGCTGTAGCCCTTTTATAGTAGGCTCAATTATTTTATTGATTATTTTTTCTTTTAATGCGGCAGTCATAATAGGCACAGGGCTTACCGCTCCCATACCTCCTGTGTTTAATCCCGTATCTCCTTCGCCTATGCGTTTGTAATCTTTTGCCTCTGGTAACAAAAGGTAATTTTTTCCATCGGTAAGCACAAAAACACTCATTTCTATGCCTTGTAAGAAATTTTCAATTACTACTTTTTTGCCAGCATCTCCAAATTTTGAACGAATAAGCATTAGCTCAAACTCTGCCCTGGCTTCTAGTTTACTACTGCAAATTAGTACACCTTTGCCTGCTGCCAAACCATCAGCTTTTAACACCAATGGAAAATCTTGTTGGTCTATGTATTCCAAACCTGCTTCAAAATCTGTTTCTATAAATTCTTTATATGCAGCAGTTGGTATACCATGCCTACTCATAAAATCTTTTGCATAAGCCTTGCTACCTTCTAATTGAGAAGCCTCTTTTGACGGGCCTATTATTTTTATATGCTTTGTTTTTTCATTTTGGTTGAAATAATCTGTAATTCCTTTTACCAAAGGTTCTTCTGGGCCTACCAAAATAAGCTCAACGTTGTTTTCTATTGCTGCTGAGGATAGTTTTTCAAAATCGGAAACGGCTATATCTAAATTTGTACCATAGCTAGAAGTACCCGCATTACCAGGTGCAATAAATATTTTTTCACATAAGGGGCTTTGTTTCAGTTTCCAAGCAAATGTATGCTCACGACCACCTGCGCCTATAATGAGAATGTTCATAATGAATTATTTTGTAATTGACAAAATACAAAGATATTTATTGTAATGCAAAACAAAGCTTGAATTAAAAAGTGATTGCATTTAAAAGTGTTACGTTGAATTCAATGGGGAGATTTATGTTAGAAAAAGTTTCCGTAGAGATTCTTCTCTACGGAAATTTCTAATTCACTTATCCTAAGTGAGGTTATGTGTTTGTAATTAATTAACGAGGCTCCAGTTTTAAATGCATCCTAAGAAATCGTATTATTTTACGTCGCCCATTAATTTCTTAACTAAAGGAGATATTGAAATAAGGACTACTCCAGCTATTAATGCATAAATAGCTAGTTGTTTGTAACCATCTGTAAAAGTCATTAATTTTTGTAATGGAGAATCATTTTCACCAGCACTAGACAAGTTTGCTCCTAGCAGACCAGCTACATACTGCCCATAAGCAGTACACAAAAACCACATACCCATCATCACACCCTGTAATTTTACGGGAGATAATTTTGTCATAATGGAAAGCCCGATAGGAGACAAACAAAGTTCACCAAAAGTAATTACAAAATACGCAATGGTAAATACGTCTAAAGAGGCAATGCCTTCTGAATTTGCAAAAAAACGTGTAGCATAAAAAATATAAAACGCACCTGCTAAAAACAAAAAGCCCAAACCAAATTTCACCACGGTATTTGGTTCTATTTTTTTCTTTGCCATGGCAATCCAAACTATACCAAGAATAGGTGCAAAAATTATAACAAATAAAGAATTGGCTGCGTTGTTTACACCATTTGGATCTAGAGTGATTGAACCTAATAATTTGTTGTCTAAATTCTTTGCAGCAAAGATGCTTAAGGAACCACCACTTTGTTCAAAAAACGACCAGAATAAAATAGAAAATAAAATAAATATCAAAGCTGCAAGTAATTTTTTTCTTGCAACACTATCGTATTTCGACATTTCATAAAAAAGATAAATCAATGCTAATGGGCCAATCGCATACATAAAATAATCAGTGTATTCTGTTTTTGCAACCATCTTCATTATAATTGGGATTACGGCAAGTGAACCAGCAAAAACAGCGTAAGTATGCCAAGGTTTTAGAGTGGTTTTATTTTCAATGTTACTAGGATTATTTTCATCTGTGCTGTTTGCACCAGGAGGTAACCCAATTGGACCAAGAGATTTTTGCGTAAATAAAAAGGTAAGCAGGCTTATAACCATTACAATACCAGCAAGCCCAAATGCAAGATTCCAAGAATGATTTTTACCAATATAAATACATGCATACCCACCTAGTAATGCACCCACATTTATGCCAGAATAAAATAAAGAAAATCCAGCATCCCTTCTATTGTCATCTTTGTGATAAAGAGCACCAACCATCGTGGAAATATTTGGTTTAAAAAAACCTGTGCCTACTATAGCAAAGCTGATTCCCAAAAAGAAAAACTGCTTTGGATCAATAGCTAAAATACCACTTCCAACAATCATTAAAATCCCTCCCCAGAATAAAGATTTTCTAAAACCTAAAATTTTGTCTGCAAACAAACCTCCAATAAAAGTAAATGCATATACAAAAGCCTGTGTAGCTCCATATTGAAGGTTTGCTTGGGTATCTTTCATAAAAAGTTGTGTTACCATAAAATAAGTAAGCATACCCCTCATTCCATAAAAACAAAATCGTTCCCACATTTCTGAAAAGAATAAATACCATAATTGTTTTGGAAATTTACCTTTGAAATTTTGAATCTCATCAATAGTTAGTTGTTTGGTCATAATGATATATTTAGTGCTAAATATAAAAAAAAGTCTTTAGAACTTACGCTAAAGACTTTTTTTCTTGTTTTTTTTATAATTTCCTATCGTACGCCGTGCATTAATCTTTTTAAGATTGGGGTCATAATTACAGAAATGACGGCAACAATTAAAGAAACAATAGCCAACATCCAAAAGAAGTAGCTCATTCCTTTTTCTTCGGCAATTTTATCTATGTTTTCTCCAAATTTTGCAGCTCCCTTCATACCTATTGCTACTGCTAAATACCAAATACCGAACATAATAGCAATCATTCTTGGCGGCACTAACTTACTCACATAGGACAATCCTACTGGCGAAATACACAATTCTGCCATTGTGATAAATAAATAAACTAAAATAAGCCAAATCATACTAACTGATGCTGATTTTGCACCTGGTGCAATTCCGTTTGAGCCAACGGCTACAGCAATCATACCCAAAGCCAATAAACCCATGCCTATAGCATATTTCATATTGGCAGACGGGTTGTATTTACTTTCCCACCATTTTGAAAACAACGGAGCAAGCGAAATAATAAAGAGTGAGTTTAAAGAGGAGAACCATGAAGCCGGCACTTCTAAAGCTGGATCTGCAAACTGATTTTTCAGCATGAAAATAGCAATACCCCAAACAAATACAAAACTAAGTCCTAAAAAAATATTTGCTAACGAATATTTTGCAAATGTTTGTTTAAATAATAATGTTAATACCCAAGTAATTATCATTAATGGAACAATTACAATAGCAGCATTTGCAACTTTAAAAATTGTACCAGCATTACCTTCTAAAATTCTGTTTGTATAATCCCTTGCAAAAATCGTTAAAGTGCCAGGTGATTGTTCAAAAATTGCCCAAAAGAAAATAGTTAGGAATGCAAAAAATGATACTGCAATCATTTTTTCTTTAGTTATTTGGGAGTATTTAGTTAATCGGTAAACTAATAAAACAATAAATAACAGTAATGCAAGTAAAATAGTAAAGTTATTGCCCGATAAGCCAAATACACTAAAATTGAATAAATCAATACTGCCTTTAGTTATTATTTTTGCTGGCTCAAAGATAATCCAAGTCAATCCTAATATAACTGTAATTCCGATCAACGCTAATTGCCATGATGGAAATGGATTTATTTTATCATTATTTTCATCCACAACTGCGATTTGTTTTTTTACGGGTTTTAAACCAATATCGCCAAAAATATTTCTTGAAAACCAAAATTGTAGTAATCCTAAAAACATAAAAATTCCAGCTAACCCAAAGCCATAACTCCAACCTACTTGCTCACCAAGATAGCCACAAAGTACTATGCCAAAAAAAGCACCCGAGTTTACTCCCATATAAAAAATGGTATAAGCACCATCTTTTTTCTCTGGAAAATCTTTATACATTTCTGAAACAATAGACGTCATGTTTGGTTTAAAAAAACCATTTCCAAATACTAATAATGTCAATCCTGAATATATAAAAAAAGGAGATTCAAGTGCCATTGAGCCATGCCCTAGTGTCATTAAAAGTGCTCCAATCACCACGGCCCATCTATAACCAATTACTTTATCAGCGAAATACCCGCCTAACATAGTTGATAAATAAACCAAACCTACATAAGAACCAAAAAGAGCCATGGCTTGCTCTCTAGTCCATTCCCATCCACCATTTGTTAATGTAGAAGTAAAAAACATTACGAGCAAAGCCCTCATTCCATAGAATGAAAATCGTTCCCACATTTCAGTAAAAAAAAGTACAAATAAACCTGCAGGATGGCCAAGCACTTTGGTTTTAAAAAAATCGTTTTCGTTTGTAGTTGATGAATTCATATGGCTGTATTTATTTAAGAGTTTTATAAACCTTATTCTGTGTGTTTATCTCACAATATATGATATATACATCAAATCTCTTTAATCGAAAAAAACAAAAAGGGGATATTATTAATTTTAGTAAAAGCAGTAGTAATCTAAATTACCAATAATAGCCCGAAAAATGAGTAATTAAATATTACTTGAGGTAAACAATATTTAAAATATTCCTTCTTGCGGAAGCCATTTTTAATATTTTCTAGAAAAAGAAAATCACAAATAAAAAATTAGCCTTTAATTTTGCAACATATAATTTTTAATCTTTTAAAATATTTACAATGGCATTTACTTTAGCACCGCTACCATATGCATATGAAGCTTTGGAGCCACATATCGATACCGAAACCATGCATATACACCACGATAAGCACCACCAAGCTTATGTGGATAATGTGAACAAAGCAATAGCAGGTACAGAACATGAAAATAAAACAATAGAAGAACTAGTAGCAAGCGCAGGCAGCATAAGCCCAGCGGTGCGTAACAATGGTGGTGGCCACTGGAACCATAATTTCTTTTGGGATTCTTTAAAAAACAATAATGGCACAAATGCTACTGGTAAATTAGCAGAGGCAATTGATGCTGCGTTTGGTTCTTTTGATGCATTTAAAGAAAAATTTAATGCTGCAGGTACTACACGATTTGGTAGCGGTTGGGCTTGGCTTATTGTCCAAGATGGGAAATTGGTTATTTCTTCTACTCCAAACCAAGACAATCCACTAATGGATATTGCAGAAGTAAAAGGTACACCCATATTGGGCTGCGATGTATGGGAGCATGCATATTATTTAAAATATCAAAACAAGCGTCCCGCTTATTTAGAAGCATTTTGGAATGTAGTTAATTGGGATAAAGTAGCAGAGCGTTTTGAAAAAGCGTAAATAACATTTTGATTTAAATACTAAGAGCTCGTCGTATTGATGAGCTCTTAGTATTTGTTTTATTTAATATTTGAAGTTTATTTATTAACGGATGGAGCTGGCGATTTCTCATCCATCCAAATATCTTTGTATTCGTCTTTCCATTCAAATTTAAAACGCCTATGACTCCATAGATAATTTGCAGGGTCTTGCCTTATTGTTTTCTCTAAAATATCTCTATACAAACAAGTAAGTTCACCAACTTTTGTATTTGCGCTATTTTCAGCAAGTAATGTTGTATCAAAATGGTAGTAACCTCTTTTTATTTTTCTAAATCCTACATACACAATTGCAGCATTTTTTTTAATAGCTCCTTTTTCTGGACCCGCTACAAAAGGGGTAGGGCGTCCAAAAAAATTTATCCAGTAGCCTGATGCTGGGTTACTCGGGTTTTGGTCCGCAGCCAGTGCCAGCATATATTGTTTTTCGAAAACAGAATGCATTTTATTTGTAAAATCTGGAGCACTTATTAAAATTGTTCCGTACCGCTCTCTAAACTTAAAAAATATTTTACCTATTGTTTTGTTTGCAATAGGGCCATAAATACCTACAAAAGGAATTTTTAAATTGATGGCATATAAAAGATTTGCATACTCCCAATTAAATTGATGCCCAGCCATTATATTTATATTGAAACCCCTTTCCACAAGGTTGTTTATAATATCAAAAGAGCCTGTACTTCTTTTTAGTAATTGTTTTTTAGAAATAGAAATAAACTTTATACTTTCTATAAATGTATCTGTAAAATATAGATAAAATTTTTTAGCAATCTTTATTCTTTCTTGATCTGATTTTTCTGGAAAAGCAATTTTTAAATTATTAAGTACGATGTCTTTTCTGTATTTGATAACATGGAATAAAAGAAAAGCAAAAAAATTGCTAATGCCGTATAGTATAAAAAAGGGCAAAAGAGAAAATAAATATAGTATTGGATAAATGATATAATACATGTTGGTGTTTTATAGTGTAATTTAAGATTGTGATTTGTGTATGCATACAAATTTAATAACAATTTGAAAAAAGTACGCTGCTAAGTGAACCACAACTATTGCTCATGGCTACTCTAGTTACTAAAAAGGCAGAATATTTTATAAGTAGCATTTACAAAATAAATTTTTTTTAAGAAGAAATTACAAATCTCTCTTCGCTTTAAAAAATGTTTTTATTAGTGATGCGCATTCATCTTGTAGCACCCCACCAATTATAATTGTTTTTGGATGAAAGGGATTTGTATCACCTGTATATTTTCTATAACTGTTTTTATCGTCTGGTGCCCCAAAAACCACTTTGCCAATTTTGCTCCAATATAAGGCACCACAGCACATAAGGCAAGGCTCTATAGTTACATATAAAGTAGCATCTGGTACATACTTACTACCAAGTGCATTGTACGCTGTTGTCAACGATAATATTTCTGCATGTGCCGTACTATCATTCAACAGTTCTACCTGGTTGTGTGAGCGTGCAATAATTTTATCGCCAATTACCAAAATAGCACCAATAGGCACTTCATCTTTTGCATAAGCTGTCTCCGCCTCTCTAATGGCTAGGCGCATATATTGTTCATCCGTCATAGTTGCTTAACTTTATTAAACAAAAGTAAACTAAATGGATACAAAGGCAGCACTAGATGCTATGCGAAATTATTTTGATAGCGGTGCTACACAGGGTTATGATTTTAGAAAAATGCAATTGCAAAAACTAAAAGCTGCTGTAGTAGCACATGAGGAAGAGATTTATGCTGCCTTACACAAAGATCTTCGCAAAAGCAAAGAAGAGTGTTATGTTACAGAAAATGGATTTTTTTTAGCCGAAATAAATAATGCCATAAAGCAGCTAAGCGTTTGGATGAAACGAGAAAGCGTAGGGACAAATTTGCTAAATTTCCCATCTAAAAGTTTTGTAATACATGAGCCACTGGGCGTAATATTGGTTATTAGCCCGTGGAATTATCCTTTTCAATTATTGATGACGCCAGTAATTGGTGCAATAGCAGCAGGCAATTGTGTGGTAATGAAACCTAGTGAATTGGCACCTGCAACCGAAGCGGTAATGAAAAAAATTATTGAAAGTACTTTTGATAAAAAGTATGTTTTATATACTGAAGGAGATGGCGCAACAGTAGTGCCAAACCTAATGAATAATTTTATTTTTGACCATGTGTTTTACACAGGGAGTACTATGGTAGGCAAAATTATTTATGAATTAGCAGCCAAAAATTTAGTACCTGTTACACTTGAGCTTGGTGGAAAAAGCCCTTGTATTGTAGAGGCAGATGTAGATATAAAACTTACCGCAAAAAGAATTGCTATGCCAAAATTTAGCAATGCGGGGCAGATGTGTGTAGCACCAGATTATGTGCTTGTACATGAAAGTGTAAAAGATTCTCTTGTGCAAGAAATGAAAAAAGCATTGATACAATTTTTTGGAGAAGATGCGCAGCAAAGCGGGTTTTATGGGCGGATTATAAATGAAAGACAATTTAATAGATTAGAAAAATATTTGATTAATGGAAAAATTTTGCATGGTGGCAAAACAGATAAAGCTGATTTGTATATAGCACCAACATTACTAGAAATAACTGACATGAATGATGAAGTGATGCAGGGCGAAATTTTTGGCCCAGTGTTGCCCATTATTAGTTTTAAAACGATGGAAGATGCAGTAGCTATTATTAAGCAACATAAAAACCCTTTGGCTATGTATGTGTTTACAAAAAACAGAGCCAAAGAAAAACAATGGTTAAATGCGGTAGCTTTTGGTGGTGGCTGTGTAAATAATGCCAGCTATCATTTAACAAATCATAACTTACCTTTTGGAGGGCGTGGTACAAGTGGCATGGGCAACTACCACGGCAAGTTTAGTTTTAATACCTTTAGTCATAAGAAGGCAATAATGAAAACGTATACTTGGTTAGATTTGTTTGTGAAGTATCCACCGTTTACGGGGAGGTTGGGATTTTTTAAGAAAATAATTAGGTAGGGTTTACAGGGAGAGGTTTATTTTGCTTCGCAAAATGTTTTTTTGCCGTAAAGTCGGGAAGACGAATATTTTTGCTTCGCAAAAGTATTATTGCCGAAGGCAGTGAAACACCGCTTTTACTTTTCAATTTGTGTACCCCTAAAAAGATAAAACAATATTCAAATTATTAAAATAGTAGAAAACGATTTCTCGTCTTCTCGACCAATAAAATATGACAGGCAAACAAAAATTTATACAACTCATCTATCCTGCTTTAGAAAAAATAACAGGATTTTTTAAGATTAACAGCAAAGTATTATCGTCACAAACACCTGCTACCACTTCGTTTTACGATTTAAAAGCCGTACTGAACAATGGCAAGGAATACGACTTTTCGCAATTGAAAAATAAAAAAGTATTAATTGTAAATACAGCATCTAACTGCGGATACACGCCGCAGTACGATGATTTAGAAAAACTATATGGCATTAATAAAGATACGCTTCAGATCATTGCTTTCCCAGCAAACGATTTTAAAGAGCAAGAAAAAGATGATGATGCAGCTATTGCAGAATTTTGTAAGATAAATTTTGGTGTAACTTTTCCGCTAATGAAAAAAGCAGTAGTGGTAAAAAAAGATGACCAAAACAATGTATTTAATTGGCTTACCCAAAAAGAAAAAAATGGCTGGAATACAAAAGAACCATCATGGAATTTTTGTAAATATTTGATAGACGAAAAAGGAAATCTCACCCATTTTTTTGAAGCATCTGTACCGCCATTGGGCTTAGAGATAACAAACGCCATAAAGCGCTAAAATATGTTTACTAAAGAAACTATAGAAAGTTATTTTTTAAGCTATAAGCATGTGCATCTTTTTTTGTGCTTGGTTTCTATAGTTGCTATTATTGCCGCTGCTATTTTGTATTGGGTTATAAAAAAAGATTATCATAAAGGTATAGCTATTGGCATAGTAAGTTTTGCTTTTGCATTTGGTATATATGGCTATATAAATTATGCAAAGGCCGATAGACTACGAAATATAAATACTTACAACTACGATTTGCATCCAGAATATTTAAAAACAAAAGAACTTCCAAGAATTACTACGCTTAAAACAACCCTCAACATTATTGGTGTTTTTCACGTGCTTGCACTTGCCATAAGCTTATACCTGAGTAATTATTATTCGAAAAAGATGAAATATTTATCGGGGATATTTACTGGTATTTTTATTATGTGTATAATTGCATTGGGTGTTTGCTATGTTGTAAAAAATAAAACAAAGATTTACGAAGAAGGTATTGTGGAGTTTACAAAGGAGATAAGAACAGTGTAAAATTATTTTTATTTGTTTATGATTTCATCTTTCTAATTTTTTCTAACTCTTCCACATCCAACAAATCTTTTAATCTCCCAGTGGCTTTTTTGCAGGTTATTAAATGATTTAAGTGTAAAAATCTTACCTGAGTATTTTCAATTTCTGTTATTACAGCGTATTGAAAACATTCTTCAAAACCAATATTTTCAAGCCCTTTTACAGCTGTCATTACATCTAATTTAAAACCAAAGTTTAACTGAAAGTCTGTCCAGCCTGGGATGAATTGCATCGTTTCAATTACATCATAATCTCCCGAACCTTGCTCTAGCAGGGCTTTTCTTAAATTCTTTCTGTTTGTAAGTGTATCATCTATCCAAAGGTCTATGTCACCTGTAGCTCTACTATACCCATGAAGATTTGTTGCAAAACCACCAATCATAATGTAACGTACTTCATTTGATTGTAAGCTTTTCCAAAGGGAAAGAATATCTTCATCTAAAATATCCATAGGTTATTCTCCCTTCATTTTAGGTGATGAAATAATTTTTAGCTTTTTAATAGTGTTGGAAATTTTTATCAACTTCATTAGCGTATGAAATCTTTCTGTGTAAGTGCTATTGGCTGCAGCTAGTAGCCGAGCATTTTCTAATGCTTGTTCGGAGTCATAAATATTGTAAGGAAAATTTTCCATAATCAAATTTACGATTTTTATTATTTCTGGTTTATATATTTTGTAAAAGTGGTAAGTTTATTTAAAAGCATTTTTTCGGCTAGGGTTATTATTTGATAGTGTTGAGAACTGTATTTATTTTTTAACAACTCATTTTTATGCAATAACCTACTTTTATGCATCCTCTTTTAAAACTATACTTTATATGAAGCAATCATTCAACATTATTATCGGTTTATGTTTTGTAATTGGTACCATGGCATTAATAGCCAAACCAGCCCAAAGAATAACAGCAAATACTCTAGTAGCAGAGGCGGCTATAAAAAACAATGCAGACCAACCCAAAATACAAGTAGCCATATTGCTAGATGTAAGTGGGAGTATGGATGGGCTTATAGACCAAGCAAAAACACAATTATGGAATATGGTAAGCACAATGGGAAAGGCTAAATGTGGAAATGCCATTACTCCAAAATTAGAAATTGCTTTATATGAATATGGCAGAACCACAAACAATGCTAAACAGGGTTATGTAAAAAAAATAAATGACTTTATGAGTGATTTAGATTCGCTTTCGCAAAACTTATTTAGTCTAAAAACAAACGGAGGAAATGAGTATTGTGGTCATGTAATATACAGCTCTTTAAATGAATTGCAGTGGGATACATCAGTAGAAAGCTACAAAGTTATTTTCATTGCTGGCAATGAGGATTTTTTGCAGGGAGATATACAGTATACAAAAGCTTGTGTTAGCGCCAAACAAAAAGGGGTAATTGTAAATACCATTTACTGTGGAGATAAAATGCAAGGCGTAAGTGAGCATTGGAATCTTGCTGGAGCGTGCGGCAATGGTAGCTATACCAATATAAATCAAAATGCCAGAGAGCAAGAAATACCAACACCGTATGACAGTGTATTGTACGTGCTTAACGATAAATTAAACAATACGTATATTTCTTATGGGGCTATGGGATCTTCAAAAAAAGCTAAGCAAGTACAAATGGATTATGCTAACACAACGGTTAGCAAATCTGCAGGCCTAAAAAGAATGAGTGTAAAAGGAAAGAAAGACTTGTATAAAAATACGGAATGGGATTTAGTAGATGCACAGGCAGAAAACGCAAAAATTGTAGATGAGTTAGATGTAAAAACCTTACCTGATAGTTTAAAAAATAAAACGAGGGTAGAAATAAAAGCAATTGTAACACAAAAAACAAAAGAAAGAAATCAAATACAATCAGCAATAGCAAATGCGAGTATAGATAGAGAGAAATTTATAACCGCAGAAAAATTAAAACTTGCTGGAAGTAATAAAGAAGCTACACTAGAAACAGAGGTAGAAAAAATTATAAAAGAACAGGCTGCACGGTTTAAAATAACCATTCAATAAAATTACAAAACCAAACAGTGGGTAATAAACACAACTTACTGTTTGGTTATTTTTTTGTTGTTTTCCATTCACACAATCAAAAAAATTATTCTCTAATATTTTCGCCAACAATTTCCGAAAAACTATTGGGGTCGGTGGCTCCTTCTGTACTAAAAAATAGTATGTTAGAATCCTCTTTAATACCTAAACTATCTTTTACATTTTTATACTCTTTATCAAGCATTAAAGCCATAAACCCAGCAAAACCACCCACACCAGACTCCCCAGCAATAATCTGTTGGTCTCCAACTTTAGGGTTATATAAAATTTTCATAGCTTCTTTTGCATAGCTATCGCTTACTGCAATAGAAGCATCTACCCCATTCTGTATTATTTCCCAAGCCGTAGTAGATGGAACGCCGCAATTTAGCCCTGCCATTATTGTATTCAAATTGCCTGTGGGCTCAGAACGATACCCTTTTTTAAATGACGTTAAAATACCATTTGATGCTGTAGGCTCTACTATTACCAGCTTGGGTCTATCTGCTCCATATCTATTAAGGTAGTACCAAATTGCAGACGCAGCCCAACTTCCCACACCAGCTTGCAAGAAAACGACATCAATCTTAGGATTTGGCAAACTATGTAAGCTTTCTTCTAACTCTATAAAATGTGTAAGATACCCTGCCATAATATAAGCAGGTACTTCTTCATAGCCTTCCCATGCAGTATCTTGCATCAATTGCCAACTTTCATCATCACACACTTTCTTTGCATGCGCACAAGTTTCGTCGTAGTTTCCATTTACTTTTAAAACATTGGCACCTTCTTTTTTAATGGCGTCTATTCTAGCTTCAGATGTATTTTTTGGCACATACACTACAGAGTGCTTCTTTAAACGTTTAGAAGACCAAGCTACTGATCTACCATGATTACCGTCAGTAGCTGTACAAAAAGTTCTTATTCGGGGATTCTTTTTTAATATTTCGTTTATTGCAAATGAAGCACCCAATCCTTTAAAAGCGTTTAAACCAAACCTATAAGATTCGTCTTTTACAAGAATATTTTGCACCCCAAAATGTTTTGCTAACGCTGGCAAAGTAGTTAGTGGAGTAGGTTTATATAAGGGTATAGTTTTATGAAATGAAAGCGAATTTGAATTACTTAAAATATCGGTAGTTAAGTTTTGTGGAATATGATTATTTGGTATGTTTATAAAAAAATTTTCCATATTTATCCTTGCAACAGTTTCGACAAATTGCTTTATAAACAATCCTATCTTTAGTTTTAGTAAGACGAAAATAGCGGTATAGAAGTTTTTCTACTGTAGTACAAATTATAATATTTTTTTCTTTAATGTGTGTTTACAAAACTTTATACCCAATAAAAATTAAAATTAAGTAAATATTATATACTTTTAATGACTGTACGCAATTTGGAATAAACTAATTTATTTAGTATGTTTGTCTAAAATAGTTAGTTATGAATATGTCATTTTTCTTTAGTAATTATGCAACGGAAGAAAGTTGTAAGCTTTTTTTCAAGGCTAGAAAAGAG
>JANNVW010000138.1:0-46796 GCA_031408295.1 Ferruginibacter sp. | reverse complement strand
GGCATTTACTAATACAGGTAAAGTATATAGTGTTGTAAATTCTGGTCAGTTTGCACTGGCAGGTTTGTATTTAATGCAATCACCTATTACTACGAATTCTTCTTTTACCAAATTAATAAATATTGGCACTTTATCTTTTTATTTTAATACTTTATTTATTGATAAATGTGGTTACATGTATGGTGTGGCACAAGGTGGCGGTATTTCTATTTCTTCATTACCAGTTAATACGCCATTGCAAAGCACATTAAATATCCCCGCAAATAATGCTACAAATATTTCTACTACACCTACACTAAGTTGGACGCCCGTATGCACGCCCGATAGTTTTCGTTTACAAATTGCTACAGATACTTTGTTTGCAAATGTTATTTACAACAAAGCAAGTATTGTTACAAATTCTTACACACTGCCTACAGGTATATTGTTAAATGCCAATAAATTTTACTGGCGTATAGCAGGCGTAAACGCTGCAGGTGTGGGGAAGTGGAGTAGTGTAAATAATTTTAGTACAGATGATGTTGTAAACTGTGGTGTAGGAAATAACATAATGGCTACAAACCATACTGGTGCCACTTATCAGTGGCAGGTAAATACGGGAGCTGGATTTATAAATATTATGGATAATGTAAATTATAGCGGTAGCAGCACAAAAACCTTGCAACTTACTAGCGCACCTACTAGCTGGTATGGCTATCAATATCAATGTATCACTAATGGTATTGCTGGTAATATTTATACATTAAAATTTGCAGCATATTGGAGCGGTGCCGCTAATACAATCTGGAGTAATGCCCTAAATTGGAATTGTGGAATAATTCCTGATGCAAATACGGATGCATTTATAAATACAGGAACAGTATTGGTAAATGCAAATGCTTTTTGTAGAAGTTTATTTTTAACAAATGGTATTCCATTTATGGTAAGTAATGGGGTGGATTTTATGATAACGAAATAAAGTATTTTAAAATTTTTCAAATAATCTCAAATCTTCCTCAAAAAAGTTCGATATTTCGGCGGTCGGCTCCACAAAAGCGGACACAGAGATATTTTTATCTTTGTGTTCGCTTTTTTCTTTACCTACAACCCATGCTAGTTGTGCAATGTAGGAGAAAATGCTGTTTACTCTTTGCGTTAGAGATTCATCTTTTTTATTATATTGAATCTTGTCTGAAAACACAAAAAATTTATTTTCTGTTTTTGAAAATAATCTTGCAATTCCATGCTGCAAAGACTGTAGAAAAATAAGCAATACTACATCTAAACATGTTTAAAGGTTCGAAATATTGTTTGATGAATTTGTAAATTCCTTTTGTTAAAATCTTTTTTTGTTTAAAATTCTTTATGTTTTCCACATAAGGGTTGTCAACATTAATTGATAATTTGGATATAAATTGTACTGTGTAAAGGTTGGCAACTCTATTTACAAACTGCGATATTTTTAAATGAACCTTTTTGCAAAGCATATTCAAAATAACGAACCCTATTAATACATGTGCAAAAAGATTTAATAGTTGAACAATTATTTTGGCATCATTTTGGCTGATATCTATTAATTAAATGTCAATTAAACACTTATTATGATTAGGTTATCATATTCCATCTTTATTTTCATTCTTTTATTTATGGAAAGTGCAACTGCACAAACCATTAATGTAGAATGGAACAACACACTAGGAACTATTCCTACAAACTTAGTTTCATTGAATATTTGGGATGGTACCAATCCAGATGTGGCTACTGATGAAGCTTATAAGACACGTATAGAAGAATTGAGCTTACCGATGGTGCGCTATCACTCTGCTGAAATGCTACTAAATGGTAATCCTAAATGTTGGGTAGATTTTAGTACACAAAAGTGGGATGGACAAAAAATAAAAACTGCATTATCTGCCTTGCAAAATCGTGTTGGTGAACGAATTATTTCCATTTTTAATTTCCCACAATGGCTTTGTCCTGACCCAAACAATACAAAATATATGCCTCCGTCACAAGCCAATGCATTCGGCAATTGGTGTGCGGCACTTGTAGATACCATCAATAATAACAGCCCATACTATGCTACTTATTGGGAAGTTTTTAATGAACTAGAAGACCAATATGTAGGGAGAGTAAATGAGCTAATAATCATTTATAACACCGCAGTAACAAAAATGAAAGCTAAAGACCCCAACATAAAAATTGGAGCATTGTCGTTGACACAGCCTTGGTGGAATTTTGCTGGTCAAGAACAATTTTACGCAGGTGTTGCGAGCAATTTAGATTTTGTGGCTTGCCATAGCTATGGAATGGGAAGTTCAAATGAACTGAACACAACAATTTATACTTCGGCAAAAAATGTGAGCTTTTATACAGGTGATAATATGCGTAGCAGAATGAATGCTGCAGGTATTGCTAATTCTGTACCTATTTTTTTAGGTGAAACTAACATTTCATATGCTTGGTTTTTAGACCCGCAAAGTAAAATGGCTTCTAATGTGGGTGCAGTATATGATGCTATTGTGCTGAAGACAGCTATTGATGAAAAAAAACTAGCTAGTGTTCAATTTTTTAATGATAGAGATGGATACTATGGTAGCTTGAGTGCAAGCAATGATAAAAGACCTGCTTATGAATTACTGAAATTAGCAGCTAAAAATTTTATTGGCTCTTTTGTTCGTTCTACTTCTACAACAGAGGATAGTGTGCAAGCTACAGCTGTTCTAAATACAAATGGCAACAAAACAATCATGCTAATCAATCGAGCCATGAATGATAAATCTATTACAGTAAATTTTACAGGTGCTTTTAATGCAAATGGAATTAATTATACTGAATCAGCTGTAAAGAATACGTTAACAACTCAAACCCTTACTTGGTCTGGCACCACACGTACATTCACAATGCCTGCTGAAAGTATAATCTTTTGGGTGTTTCCAAATAATGTTGTTTTGCCTTTAGATTTACTTTCATTTGAAGGAAAATCTGTTACAGCTGGTAATCAAATTGATTGGCGAACAGGCAAAGAAGAAAATGTTCGAGTAATGGAATTAGAAAAAAGTAATGATGCTAATCAGTTTGAAAAAATTAGTTCTATTTATCCTACAATACAAATGGTTTATTCTTTTTTAGATAAAAATACTCAGCTCTATAAAACAGCCTTTTATCGTTTAAAAATAATAGACAAAGACGGACATTTTACCTACTCTAAAGTTATTAAAATAGATAATACAGTTAATTCAGTGATTGAAATTTATCCAACATTAGTACAAAGCTTTATCAACATCAATGCTTTTAATACAGAAATCGTGGGCATGGAAGTACTTAATAGTAGCGGACAAATTGTGCAAAAGATAGATTATTTTACAAATAAATTATATTTAAATATGCTAGCGAAAGGAACTTACATGCTAGTATTAAAGCTAAAAAATAAAAGTAAAGTAGTAAAGAAATTTGAGAAAATAGAATAAGCGATATTGTATTAAGTAAAATACTACTTTATCATTTTAAAATCTTTTTCTTCCAATTCCTTTGCATTTCTGCCTATCATTATTTTAAAATCACCTTCGTCAGCCTTATACTTTACTTGTTGGTTCCAATATTTCAAATCTTTTTCTGTAATTGTAAAAGATACGGTTTTTGTTTCTCCTGCTTTCATCATAACTTTTTCAAAGGCTTTTAATTCTTTTACAGGTCTGCTTATATCTGCTACCATATCTCTGACGTAAAGCTGTACTACTTCTTCGCCATCTATAGTGCTTTCGTTTTTTATATCTATAGTTGCAATTAGTTTTCCATTACGTTTTAATGTATTGGTAGAAATTTTAAAATTGCTGTACACAAATTTGCTGTAACTTAACCCAAAACCAAAATGAAATTGTGGTTCATTGCTTTCATCAGAATATCGGCTCACCCAAAAATCTGTATCCGCTTTTTTAGGTCGGCCTGTGTTCAAGTAATTATAGTATAACGGAATTTGCCCCATGCTTCTTGGCCAAGAAACAGTTAGTTTGCCTGATGGATTATAATCACCAAATAAAACATCTGCTACTGCATTTCCTGTTTCTATGCCTGGCTGCCACGCATTTAAAACAGTCGGCATATTTTCAAATAACCATTTATCTATAATGGTACGACCTGTAAATAAAACCACTACAATTGGCTTGCCTAGTTTTTTAAGTTCTTTTAATAATAACAATTGTTCTTCGGGTAGTGCAAGGTTTGCAAAGCTTCTGCCTTCGCCATTGTACAAGCCATGCTCACCTACTGCGGCTATTATCACATCTGCTTGTTTTGCACTTTCTACTGCTGTTGCAATATCTGCTGTAGTACTATCTGCTACTTGCATTACCATACACTCTGCTGCATCGCCTACTTTATTTTTTATACCATCGGCAAGGGTTATTACTTTTTTTTGATTTCTACCAAGTGTCCAAAAACTTAAATAATCTTTGTCTTTTTTTGCATTGGCAAACGGGCCTATGATGGCAATTTTTTTAATGTTATTTTTTGAAAGGGGCAGTATGTTGTCATCGTTTTTTAATAATACCATACTCTTAGCTGCTAAGGTTCTGGCATGAGCTAAGTACTCAGGTTTGTAGGTTGAGTTTAGATTGTTTTCTTTTTTTAGATAACGAAATGGGTCATCAAATAGTCCCAACATAAATTTAATTCGTAAAATTCTTTTTACAGATTCATCTATCAATTTTATATTTATTTTCCCTTCTTTTACAAGTGCTTCTAACTGTTCAATATAAATACCACTGCACATATCCATATCGCTGCCTGCTGTCATTACTTTTTGTGCTACATCTTTTCTATTGCTTGCAGCACCATGATTTAGTATCTCCCCATAACTGTTCCAATCGCTTACCACAAAGCCTTTAAAGCCCCATTCGCCTTTTAAAATATCTCTTTGTAAATGGCTGTTCATACTTGCAGGTGTGCCATTTAGTACATTAAAACTATTCATAAAAGTTCCTATGCCCGCATCTACACATGCCTTAAAAGGTGGGAGTACATCGTTACGTAATCGTTGCTCACTTATGTCCACCGTATTGTAATCTCTGCCTGCTTCTGCAAAGCCATAGCCTGCAAAATGTTTGGCACATGCTACAATGGTATTTCTATCGCTTAAATCTTTTCCTTGAAAACCTCTTACTCGTGCAGCAGCAATTACAGAACCTAAAAAAGGGTCTTCGCCACTACCTTCCATAATGCGCCCCCACCTTGGGTCATGTGTAATGTCAACCATGGGTGCAAAGGTCCAATTGATGCCATCTGCTGCGGCCTCTGCTGCTGCTATGCTTTCGGATTTTTCTATAGCTGCAATATCCCAACTGGCACTTTGTGCTAGTGGTATTGGGAAAATTGTTCTATGCCCATGTATAACATCTAAGCCAAAAATCAGTGGTATTTTTAATCGGCTTTGCATGGCAGCTTCTTGTAATGGAATTTTATCATCAAACACAATCATGTTTAAAATAGAACCTACTTCCCCATTTTTTATACGAATGGATTTATCTTTTATTTCATTTACTTGTGTGCCTGTTTCTGCATCGGATGGTATTTGATTGAGCTGCCCAATTTTTTCTTTCAGCGTCATCAATTTTAAAACACTATCTACTTTTCTGTCTATATTTTTTACAGAAGTTTGTTGTGCATGAGTAGTTGTGCTAATTAGTAGAGCAAAAAGTAGTAAGTTATTTTTCATGTTTTTTTCTTTTTTTTAACACGGATTTTACTGATTTAACGGATGAAGAACGGATTTTTTCGATATTGATTAAAACAGTTTTACTTTGTTACATCATTGTGTATAAAAATATTGGTTGTACTTTTTACTGTTGCATAGCCTGGTGCAGATGTCATTCCTAGGATTTTCCATTCATTGTCTATTAATTTGAATGTTCTATTCTCTAGTAAAATTTTTACTTTGCCATCGGGCATTTTATGATTTTTTTTATATCTCACAAATGCAAGTTGGTCAGATAATTCTACTTTAAAGTCATCTATAACATCTTGTTTCAATAGACTATCAGAGTCGGGTACTGGGTTTTCTTTCATCCATATACTTACAAACTGATTTAAATCATCCCAACCCGTAGCTCTTAGTGTTACATCATCTTCTACACATATCCAATAAACGGAATTTGAATGAACAAAATGTTTACTCCACGATTGTAAATCTTTTTTGTAAAAATCTAGATTCTCTTGTGTAGCAATTTTTTTAAAAGTTTCTTGTTGCTTTTGTTCATCTATTGGTGGTTTCTTTTGTTCGTTACAATTTGTAAGCAGAATACTAGTAAGTAATACCAAGGAGATTTTTGTAAAATTCATAATTGTTTTTTTTGATGCGTAATTTAAAACATTTTTATAGTTCTATTTTTTAACACGGATTTGACTAATTTAACGGATAGGAAACGGATTAATACGTTCTGTTTTTTCAACACGGATTAGACTGATTTAACAGATAGGAAACGGATTAATCAATTTTTATACTTCTATTTTTTAACACGGATTTGATTGGTTTAACTGATGTGAAACGGATGAATACATTTTGTTTTTTTAACACGGATTTGACTGATTTAACGGATAATAAACGGATTAATAAATTCATATACTTCTATTTTTTTAACACGGATTAGACTGATTTAAAGGATAACAAACGGATTAATAAATTTTTGTAGTTCTGTTTTTTTAACACGGATTTGACTGATTTAACAGATACGAAACGGATTAATCAATACTCTTATTCAGTTTAGCCATTACTTTACCATCAACTTCCAAGTTTTCATTTCTTGTAAGTTAAATGAGGTGTTTATTTTATTTTTAATAATGATTTCTTTTTCAATATCGGTTTCTATATGTGTGCATTTTGTGGCACTTTTTAAATTATTGTTTGTACTAATTGTTACGGGGGTATTTTGTTCACCCATATTCCAAAATCTTGCTACCACACCCGCTTTAGCTATGCCATCTTCGGCAGGTTTTAAAGCCCACAGCAATACATCATTATTATTTATTTGTAAAAAAGAATAACTATTGGCAGGTAATTCATTTCCGCCATTTATAAATGCTGTTACAAATGGGGTTTGATGCTCCAATGCAAATTTCATGCTTTGTGTTTTATTAAAAGTATTGCTGTGCGGTTGTAATGCTATTGTTTGTGTAAAAATACTATCACCGCCTTGGTTATAAATTCCTAAACCTACACTTTTATCCATTTGTCCACCAAGGAGCAGTTTTATTTGTGCTATATTTTCATCTAAAAAATTGGTAGTACTATTGCCTACCTGCATAAAATTACCATCCGCATTTGATATGCTTATACTACTTTTATCATCGCTAATATTTGCAAAATGTTGCATACTTAACCAATCGTATCTTGCAAAACTATCGGCATAGTTACCACCGTGTGATTGTACTTTAGCATTAATTACCGCACCTATTTCTTCGTGCCATACAGTTTGTTTATTTATATTAAAAGAAAAAGCAGTGCTAATTGTTTGGGAAAAATTTTGTTCAATTGTATTTTGTATTTCTATCCTTGGTAATTTTTTATAGAGTGTAATTTGTGTTTTCTTTTTTAAACTATCGGTAGTAGTGGTTTGTATTGTAGTGCTAATGTTTCCATCATTTATAGTAGATATTTTTCCATTACCTGTATTTTTTCCAAAATCATTAGCATATTTACCACCTATGGCTTGTATCCATTCTTTGCCATTTTGTTTTTCTTTTAAACTAGTAATAGCACCATCATTATTAATTGTAACAATATAAAAATCATTTTCTATTTTATTATTTGCAACAGTATTTTTTTCAATATTGTTTTTTGTACTTGTTTCTATAAAAAAAGTTTTGTACCCTACCGATGGTATTTTGTCTGCAATAAATTGTAAATACGTACTACCATTCTTTATTACTTTTTGGTGTTCAATTATTTTTTTATACTCGTCTTTTATAATTGCAGCAGTATTTTCATTCCATAATATTTCCGCTACATCTGTACGCTCCCAACTAAGTGCATTAAAAACCATAAAACTTTTCGTGTTTTTTGTTGCTATCATTTTCGCCATCCATATTTCGGAAAGTTTTTGCAAGCTATCTACATATACTTCTACATCAGTAGCTTTTTGTTTTGCCCATGTTGCAAGTTTTTCTCTTTTTACGGGACCGTCAGCTGTCCAACCATGCAGCCAATACATGCTTAATGCTAGGGTAGCTTTTTGTTTTAGGCTATCCAATCCATCAAAAGCGGTAGGGTGTTTTACAGCTACTATACTTGCCATAGCCTCGGCTGTTCTCATTTTTTCTACTACTCTTCTAAACCTTGCAGATACGGTGGTTAATGATGATGATAGCCAATCCCACTCGTTGCCATAAGCTAATTTTTCTACAGGTATTACATTACCATAATGTTTTTCAAAGTCTTCAAAAAAGTCCCATTCATTGCTTACAATTACTTTTCTTTTTGGTGATTGAAGGGGCTCTGTAGCATATAAAAAATCGTATGAGTAGTTTACCATATTATCCCATCCTTTGCCAAAGGCAGCAGCAATGCGATAAGGGTAGTGGGGTTTATTGCAAATAGTATCTAGTTTTTCTATAGCCCACCTTGGTTCTAAGCATTCGCTGTAGCCGCCAATATCACCACTCCACCCAATCATATTGCTGTACCATTTCATCAATATTTTTTTACCGTCAATACCCGTGTACCAATACATTTCATTGGCTCTTCTTCCTTTACTTTTTACTTTGGTCGCACAATTGCATACACCTTTCCAACTGTATTTTACCCCACTGCCTTTCCACAAGCTTGCTACACCAAGGGGTATAGTAGTGTTTTCTTGTGCGGTGGAAGTGTATATTTTTATACCATATTTTCTTTCTAAATAACCACTATAATACATACCTCTTATAACGGCCTCTGCAGGTGTAGCACCAAAAGTAGGGAGCACAAAATTATAAGGTACACTCATTAAACTATCTTTTATCTGTTGTATTACTCTTCCAAAATAAGCACTATCAGTTCTATGTTCCAATACCCATAGCCAATAGGAGCAGTCAAAATTCCATTTGTTTTTTAGTTCATAAGGTTTATTGTATGCACTGCCATTGAGGTTTAAATACCAATCACTCATTTCCAAAATCATTTTTTCATAGCCTGCTTCATCATTGTTCCACATTACATCTGTATGGGTATCGTTGGCATAGTAAAGATGTAGTTTGCTTGTATCGCTATAAAAATTATTAGGGTTTTGTTGTGCTACAATAATATTTTTTGTACAAATAAACAGTATTAAAGTAAATAATATTTTTTGTTTCATTTTTCTTTTGGTTTAATTATAAAGGCAAATAAAGTATTACTATCTTCAATAATCTTATCAATGGCTTTAATTTTTTGCACTAAGATTTTAATAATTTTTAGTAACCATTTCTTAATTATCCTTATTTTTTTGAACGTATTTACTCTTCCTATTTACATACAATCAGTGGTTTACGTTTTATAAAGTGTTATTTGTACACTTTTAGAACTGTTTTTTTCAATTGTACGTAATTAAGGTATTATTTTATTAATTCCGCAATATTATTTTTTTATTACTAAAAAGTTGTTCGTGTGGAATTTCTTTTTATATTTGTTAATAAGTGTAAAAATGACGTTTATTAATTTTTGTGTAAAGTAGTACAATTTTTTAAAACATTTGAAAATAAAATTTGTTTAATAAAAATATCAAACATTTTTTTAAAAAGCAACATGTTTTTTTGAAATTATTGTGATAAGATAATGTGAGTTGACAATAATTTAAGCACTAATAAAATTTCAGTTAGCTGAAAACACAATATATAGAATTGGATTTTTAAAAACGAAAAGCTTGCAAATGAAAAAAATTACCTACAACTCAAAAAAGTTATTGACAGCCTGCGTATGTCTATTTTTATTGACTCCAATAATACATGCACAAACAAAATTTTCGGGAACAATTTTAGATGAGCAAAATAATCCGCTAAAAGGTGCTACCGTTTTGGTGAAAGGGAAAAGCATTTCTACCTCATCTGATGCTAAAGGGAAATTTAGTATTGCGGTAGAAGCAGGAGCAGAATTAACGGTATCCTACATTGGTTATAATGTAAAAGAAGTGCCTGCAAGTAGTAATATGATTGTGATACTGCAAGCCGCAGCCAATACATTAAATGATGTGGTGGTTGTAGGATATGGCACAAAAAAGCGAAAAGATATTTCTACCTCTATTGCAACAGTATCGGGAGATGATATTCGTAAATCGCCTGCAACAAGTATAGAAAGTGCCTTGCAAGGTCGTGCTGCGGGTGTGCAAGTAATAAGCAATGATGGTAACCCTGGTGGAAATATTTCTGTAAAAATTAGAGGCGCTTCTACGGCTAGTCCTAATGGTAGTAATGAGCCGCTTTATGTGGTAGATGGTTCTATAGCACCCAATGGTATTTCTTTTCTTAACCCAAGTGATATTGAAAGTATAGATGTATTGAAAGATGCAGCAGCTACCTCTATATATGGCATACAAGGGGCAAACGGTGTAGTGTTACTAAAAACAAGAAAGGGAAGTAAGAATGGTAAAATGAATTTATTTTTTGATGCATATGCAGGGCAGCAAACTATTTGGCGAAAATTAAAGATGCTAGATTCAAGGGGGGCTGCAAGAATGAATAATAGGTTGATAGATGAAAATAACAATGACCCAATAAATGTAGCTGACCCTGGATTTATACGTGGTGTAAAAAACCCGTATTGGGATACAGAAGATAAAATAAATGGATTACAAAACCCTGGTTCGGATTGGCAAAATGAAACTTTTAGAAGTGCAAGATTGTATGATGCCACGCTAACATTAACAGGAGGTACAGAAAAAACAAGTTATTCTTTTTCGCTAGGTAGAAGAGATGAAGATGGTATTATTGTAGGCAGTAATTTTAAAAGAAATACGCTAAGGTTTAATGTAGAGCAGCAAACACTTAGTTGGCTCAATTTTGGTTTTAATTTTAATTATGGTAATACAAGCCAAGTGGCTACTGCATCTGTAAATGATGAAAGCGATGGTTTTATGCAAGCCATGTTGTTTACATCCCCTAATGTAGCAGTAAGAGATTCTTCTGGTACTGGCTATGGTGGTGCGCCTGCTTTTCCAAGTACAGTAGGCGAGCAACAAATTTTTGCGTGGTATGGTAGTGCATTTAATCCTATAAGTATTTTAGAATCTAGAAATCCACTAAGCTTGGCTACTAACTTATATGGTAATGGTTTTATAGATATAAAACTTCCTTTGAAAGGATTGAGTGTTAGGGCCAATTTGGGTATTGGTAGATACAACGGTTCTTACAAAAGTTTTGCTAAAAAAAGAGAGGGTAATGCATTTTTTAGAAATGATAATAACAATTTATTCCAAGGAGATTACGATAGTAAAAATATAAATTTTGACCAATACCTTAATTATTATAATTGGATAAAAGGGCATAGCATAGAGTTTGTTGCAGGGCATACCTCTCAAGATAGAATAAATACTGGAAATCAATCTAATCAAGGAAATTTTGATAACCAAGATGAACGTTTTCAGTATATCGGTTTTGGAGACCCTACCACTTTAAATGTAGGTTCTACAAAAACACAATTAACTTTTGAAGCATATTTTACAAGATTAAATTATAATTATAAAGAAAAATATTACATACAAGGTTCTTATAGAAAAGATGGGGCATCTAATGTTTTTCAAGACCCTACAAATTTTGGAGATGGTAAATCTAAGTTTGCTAATTTTTATGCAGGTTCTGTAAAATGGAGAATAAGCAAAGAAAAGTTTTTTAGCAAAATAAAATTTGTAAATGATTTTAGTTTACGCTACAGTTATGGCGATGCAGGTACTACAGGTGGTGCTCCTTACCCTGGCTATTCTCTATTAGGTGCATCTGCTACATTGGGTTCTTATCCTCTTACAAATAATACTGGTGTTAGTCAAGTAGGCGTTTACACAGGTTCTTATGGCAACTCTTTGCTAGGTTGGGAAAGAAACAGACAAAGTGATTTTGGTATTGATTTGTTGCTATTTAAAAGTAGATTGAGTATTACAGCAGATTGGTATAGAAGGCTAACTATAGGTATGATTTCAAATAGTAAAATTAGCCCCATATTTGGATTGGCTACACCTCCATTTGTAAATTTAGACGGAACGAATTTAAAAAATAGTGGATTTGAAATAGCTGCTACTTGGTCTAAAAATAAAGGTAAATTCAAATATAATATTTCAGGAAATTTTAGTACCAATAAAAATGAAATATTAGACCTAGGAAATAATAAATTTCTCATTCCTAATAATAATAATGTAGGTCAACAATGGCCTGTATCTAGAACAAGTGTAGGTACACCGATTGGTGCATTTTATGGCTACACATGCATAGGTGTTTTTCAATCCCAAAAAGAAATTGATACTTCACCAACAGATGAAATATCTGGAACGGCAAAAAGACCTGGTGATTTAAAATTTGAAGATATAAATGGTGATGGAAAAATAAATGCAGACGACCAAGGCTACATTGGGCAACCAATTCCTAAATATGGATATGGTTTAAATCTACAAGCGTCTTATGGAGCTTTTGATGCAAGTCTGTTTTTTCAAGGCGTGGGGGGCAACAAAATATATAGCTGGTTGTATGCACAAGCCACTGTTGGAGATGCTGCAGGTAATGGCGTAGGTGCAAATCGGCTAGAAGAAACCAACGACTGGTGGTCTCCGTCGAACCCTACAAGTAAAAATCCAAGAATAGTGGCTGGCGACCCTTCAAAAAATGCACGTAACAGTACTTTTTGGTTGCAAGATGGAGATTATTTAAGGTTTAAAACTGTACAAATCGGTTTTACGCTACCAAATTTTATTTCTAAAAAAATGCAATTGCAAAGAATGCGTTTGTATTTATCTGCAAATAACTTGTTTACTATCACCAACTATAAAGGCTACGACCCTGAAGTAGGAGTGAATGCTAATACAAGCTCACCTAGTGAAAATAGAGATTTGCAATCTGGTGTGGATAGAGGGAAATATCCGCAACCAAGAACCATGATTTTTGGTATAAATGTTACATTTTAAATAACGAATTAAATTATAATTTATGAAAACTTCATTTTTTAAAAAAGTAGTTTTAGTGAGCTTAATTGCTACTACTTTCTTTGGATGTAAAAAAAGATTTCTTAATAACGAACCTGGAGCTATAGCATCTGTAGATAATTATTATCAAACAGAAACAGAATGCCTTAAAGGTGTAACAGGTATTTATGATATACTAGGATGGAATAGAACATTTGATGGTACATTTTGGTTGCTTGGTGATGGTGCTACCGATGATTGTGACAGAGATTGTAATGATGCGCCCAATATGCTAGCAAGGGAAAATGTGAAATATACAAATGTATTTTTTGCATCGGCCAATCAAGGCTTTGAAGATATGTTTACTGCTTATTATGAAGGAATATCAAGAGCCAATTCATTGCTTGCAAGAAGCAAAGGTGCTAAAGTAAAACCTGCATTTTTGGCAAGGGTACAAGCAGAAGCAAAAACGTTGAGGGCATTGTATTATTTTATGCTGGTAAATTATTTTGGAGATGTGCCCCTTGTAACAACTCCGCTTAACCCACTAGCGCAAAGTAGTATTACAACACCAAGAAGTAGTGTGGCAATTGTATATGCACAAATAGAAAAAGATTTAATAGAAGCTATACCTGACTTACCACTTAGAGATAAAGTAATTGCCGATGGCGAGCCTGGAAGAATGACAAAGGGTGCTGCTGGTGCTTTATTGGCAAAGGCATATTTGTATCAAAAAAAATACGCACAAGCTGTAGCAGCAGCTGATGCAGTTATTGGAAGTGCACAATATAGTTTACATGCAGACTATAGGAAAAATTTTAAATTGTCTGAAGAGAATGGTATAGAAAGTGTATTTGAAATACAGCATAATCAAAATTCTTCTGGAGGCTGGAATAGCAATGAAATGGATGGTAGCTTGGTGCATGTAAAAGTAAAGTCTGACGATGGATTTGGTGGAGGCTGGGGAACTAATGGACCAAGCCCTGACCTTTTTGATGCATTTGAAGCAGGTGATATTAGAAGAAAAAATACTTGTGTTTTGCAGGGTGAAATAATGGATGGTATTGCGCTTGCTAGTGGTAGCAGGGGATTTGGTGTTATGGGTAAGCATTGGATACCTGGCTACTCTGGCACACCAAATATATCTCCAATGAACTGGGTATTGATACGCTATGCAGATGTACTTTTAATGAAAGCCGAGGCAATGGCTGCAATGGCTGCACCTACAGCATCTGCACCTGTGTCCGCTGCTAATATTTTAGTGGATATAAGAATTAGAGCAGGCTTAACCAACCCTACCATAGCTAATTATTCAATACTTAACGCCGACCAATTGTTATCAAAAATAAGGCAAGAAAGAAGAGTGGAATTTGGAGAAGAAGCATGGCGTTTGTTTGACCTAAGAAGATGGGGGGCGGATAGTTTACGGAATGCTTTGCTTAGAGTAGGTAAAATTCCTAATGCAGCAGCGTTTAAACCATCGTGGTTATTGTTTCCCATACCGCAAGCAGTTATTGACTTAAGTGGTGGCGCTATTGTGCAGACACAAGGGCCGTGGTAGTAGGTTGAAGATACTTATACAGTATATTTCTGAAATTTAATCTATACTTTTTTTAGAATAATAAAAAGTGAATATGATTCTTATTAATAAACCTATAAAATTTAAAGTATTCATTTATTAGATTCAGTCTATAATATTAATTTATTTCTTAAAAAATAAAAAAATGAAAAAACTATACTACATGTTTTTTGTTGTATTAATTTTTGCAACAAAAAGTACAAACGCTGCAGACCCAACGGCTGCGCCTGCTGCACCTACTGCATTGCCGGCAAATGTTATTTCTTTATTTAGCAATAGCTATACCAATACTTCTGTAGATACTTGGCTTACTAATTGGAGTGCACCTGCTGCTACCATTACTGTAAATAATTTAGATTTTGGCGGCAATACTGTTAAAAAATATACGACACTTGATTATTGTGGAGTAGAATTACCTTGGCCATATTTGAATATATCTACCATGGATTTTGTGCATGTAGATGTATGGACAGGTAACAATACAAATTTTGGAGTAAAACTCAAAGACGTTGGGCCCGATGGAAATGGTGGAACTGCTGATGATACTGAAGCAGAAAGAAGTTTTAACAACCTTACACCAAATACTTGGAACGGTATTGATATACCACTAAGTGAGTTTTATATTACTGGAACAAGTGGACCTACTGTGGGAAGAACTCATCTATCATTAATGGTTTTAACGGGAGGTGGTAATACTATTTTTTTAGATAATTTTTATTTTTATAAGCCTGCGGGTATTGTTGTACCTGAGCCTACTGTAGCTGCACTAACCCCTACTCAACAGCATAGCAACGCTATCTCGCTTTTTTGTAGCAAATGGTCTTTTTCCGATAGACCTGTAAATACATGGTCCACATCTTGGGGAAATGCAACAGTTTCAAACATTAATATTGCAAGTAACCTCACTAAAAAATATACTGGTTTAAATGTGGCAGGAATAGATTTTGCAAATCCTGTAATAGATGTAAGCAATATGGACTCTATTCATTTTGATGTGTGGACACCTGACTGTACAGGGCTTAGAGTAAAATTTATTGACTTTGGAGTGGATAGTATTTTTGGTGGAGGTAATGATGCAAATGGAGAGATAACAGTTACTCCACAATTAAATAATTGGGTAAGTTATGATATTGCATTAAGTAGTTTTACTGGGCTCACTGCAAGGAAACAGCTTGCATTAATGGTTTTAACTTCTGTAAATGCAAATACAGTACTTTATTTAGACAATGTATATTTTTTTCAAGCAATGCCAAAACCCAATGTGGCTGCACCAATACCTACAAAATTAGCAACCGAAGTAATTTCTTTGTATAGCAATACATATACAAATGTACCTATTGATAATTGGGCATCAACTTCTCAGGTAGATGTTTCTGATTTTTCTATTAGTGGAAACGCAACAAAGCGGTTTGCTAATCTTAGAAGTGCGGCTATAGATTTTTTAGGAGCTCCGGTAAATGCGAGCAGTATGGAATATTTGCATTTTAATGTGTGGACAGATAACCCAAGTGAGTTATATGTAACCTTGAGAGATTTAGGAGCTAACGGACTGTATGATAATATAGATGACTCTCAAAAAGAACTCGTGGTAAAAAAAGGTAGAGCGTACCAATGGTTCACTGTAGAAATTCCTTTAACAGATTTCTTCGTAAGCCAAGGGTTAACATCAAAGATGCATTTAGGACAGCTGGTAATAAACTCTGGTAATGATGGTTTATATTTTATTGACAATATTTATTTTTCTAAAAAAGCAACAGACCCTACTAAATTACTTTCTTTTGAAGCTGTTAGAGAAGGATTATTTGCAAGGCTAAAATGGTCGAGTACATTTGAACAAAATAATGCAGGTTATAATGTGCAAGTAAGTTCTAACGGTATAAATTGGAAAACGCTTGGGTTTGTAAATGCTAATAATTCTTCTACAACAGCTAACTATAGTTTTGTAGATAGTTTTCCTATAAATGGAAAAAATGTTTTTAGGCTAGAACAAGTAAGTATATTTAATAAAATTAAAAACTCAGAGAATAGAGAATTAGATTTTGGAGACCCTGCTAATGCTGTGCAAGTGTGGCCAAACCCTGCAAGTAGTTTTATTACGTTGAAAGTAGGTAGGATTTTTACAAGTGGTACTTATGATATTGTAAGTGCAGATGGTAAAAAAGTTTCCTCTGGTACAATAAATCTTGCAAATGCGAATAGTAGTATAAATATTAATATTAGTAAACTACAAAATGGTCAGTATTTTATTCGCTACAATGATGGTAAAGAGACAAGGCTTTCAACTTCGTTTTTCAAGGGTAAATTTTAGAATGAAGTAATGTTGGTGGTATATAGATTTTATTTTTATCCTTACAAAAAATAGGATTTTGGTAAATTAAATTTATTGATATTAACCTCCTTTGAATTTAACTAATGGCCCTTCCGAATAATGGAAGGGCTTATTTTAAAAATTAGTATTTAACATCTAAATATGAAATATTCAATAGCAGCTGTTTTTTTATTTTTATCCATTTTTGCTTTTGCGCAATATCCCAATGTGGTAAAAGATAAAAGTTACAGTGGCACATCTCAAGCCATAAATAATACTACAAAAAAAATACTAGCTGCTAAGCCGCCAATGGGTTGGAACAGCTGGAACAATTTTGGTAGTTCTATAACCGAAGCAGAGTTTAAAACACAGGTAGATTATGTAGCGGCAAATTTGAAACAGCATGGCTATGAATACATGGTAATAGATATTGCTTGGTATAGTATGAATGCCACTGCTGAGCATGCTAGCCCCACTTATCATGGAAAAATAAGTAAGTATGATTGTAATGTAGATGCATACGGTAGGTGGTTGCCTGCTCCTAATAAATGGCCCAATGCAAATGGTAGTTTTAAGTACATGGCAGATTATGTACATGGCAAGGGATTGAAATTGGGTTTGCATATACAGCGTGGTATTCCTTGGCAGGCGGTTGAAAAAAACTTGCCCATAAAGGGAACAAAATATTTTGCAAAAGATATAGCTAATGGTGCAGATATGTGTGAGTGGTACGATGCAAGTTATGGGGTGGATATGAGCAAAGCAGGTGCACAAGAATATTACAACAGCTGCTATGAATTGTATGCAAGCTGGGGTGCCGATTTTTTAAAAGTAGATGATATTAGTTTTCCATACAGGGCAGATGAAATAACGGCGGTGAGAAAAGCAATAGAAAAAACGGGTAGGCCAATGGTGCTAAGTTTATCGCCGGGTAGTACGCCTATAGTGGCTCGCTACCATGTAAATGCCAATGCAGATATGTGGCGTATAAGCAACGATTTTTGGGATAATTGGAAACAACTAAAAGACCAATTTACACTTGCTGCTGAATGGGTACGTTACAAAAAAAATGGGAGTTGGCCCGATATTGATATGTTGCCTGTGGGTACTATTGGTACTAAGTGTAGCGATAACGGTACTGGTAGAAGAAGTAATTTTACTGAGGATGAATTAAAAACGATGCTCAGCTTTTGGAGTATTTTTCAAAGCCCATTGATGATGGGTGGGGAGCTTACTACACTGAATGATTTTGAAAAAAAATTATTGACAAACGATGAGGTGTTGAGTGTAAATCAGAATAGCAAAAATGTAGAACGTATAGAACGCAATAGGCTGGGCTGGGGCTGGAACCCTCCTACACAAGTATGGACGAGTGATGTGCAAAATAGTAATGAAAAAAATGTTGCTTTTTTTAATTTGACAGATAGTGTAGAAGTGATGGAAGTGACATTTGAAGAGATAAAAATGACAGGTAAAGTAAAAGTGAGGGACTTGTGGGCGCATAAAGATTTGGGTGTTTTTGAAAAGGAGTTTAGTATGAAGGTGAATATGCATGGCTCGGGGTTGTATAGGTTTACTACTGTTAAAGAGTAGAACACGGATTGAACGGATTTAACGGATTGACACGGATTTTTATTTGCAATATTCTTATTTTTTGAGTTGTGAAATATGTTAAGAAAAGTAAAACACGGATTGAACGGATTTGGCGGATTGACACGGATTTTTTGAATTGTGAAATATGTTAAGAAAAGTAGAACACGGATTGAACGGATTTGACGGATTGACACGGATTTTATTTTCAATATTCTCATATTTATAGTTAACTCTTAAAGTTTATATTGGAATTTTTTTATCCATTTTTTATCCGTTAAATCAATTCAATTCGTGTTAAAAATGAAAATAAAAAATAAATTATGAAAATATACATAGTACTCGTATTTATACTAATTGGTTTTGCTACAGAAGCACAATGGCTTAATGATGATTTTATAACTACTACTACACCTTTGAGTGCAGGTAATACACAACGTATAAATAACACACCTAAAAAACCTATGCAGCTATCGCCTGTAATGGGTTGGAACAGTTGGGATAACTATGGATTGGATATTACCGAAGAAGAATTTAAAGCACAAGTAGATTATGTAGCTACTTATTTAAAACCTTTTGGTTATACCTATATGACCATAGATGCTGGCTGGTATGCACCTTGCTTGAGTGCAGATAAAGATAACCCATGTTACAAAGATAACCTTACAAAATACAATACACTTACCGATGCTAATGGTGTTTGGATACCAACTCCCAATCGTTTTCCATCTGCAAAAAATGGTAGTTTCAAAGCCTTAGCAGATTATGTACACAGCAAGGGGTTAAAATTTGGATTGCATATTCAACGTGGTATTCCATGGGATGCAGTAGATAAAGATAAACCAATATTAGGTACAAAATTAAGAGCAAAAGATATAGCCAATACAGCCGACAATTGTTTGTGGTGGGATGCAACTGTGGGGGTAGATATGAGTAAACCTGGTGCACAAGAATATTACAATAGTTGTTTTAAAAGTTATGCTGCTTGGGGAGTAGATTTAGTAAAAGTAGATGACCTAAGTTACCCTTATCATGCAGATGAAATAACGGCTTATAGAATGGCAATAGAAGCAAGTGGAAGAAATATGGTATTTAGCTTAAGCCCTGGTAGTACGCCTACACAGGTGCGCCACCATGTAATGACACACTCGGATATGTGGCGCATAAGTGCAGACTTTTGGGACACATGGCCACAGCTAAAAAAGCAATTTGATATTGTAGAAAAATGGATGATTTGGCAAAGCGAAGGTCATTATGCAGACCTTGATATGTTACCTGTGGGTATTGTAGGTAGCCGTAGCGATGATGCTGGTAGTACTGGCAGAAGAAGTAGATTTACAAATGATGAATTGCAAACGATGATGGGGTTGTGGTGTATGTTTAAAAGCCCATTGATACTGGGCGGCGATGTAACACAGCTTACCGATTTTGAGAAAAATTTAATTACCAATAAAGATTTAATAGCCATCAATCAATCATCTAAAAAAAGAAAAAAAATAAGTAGGGTAGATGATAAATTTATTATGACTTGCGAAAGCGGAGATGGAAAAAATGTTTTTATAGCATTGTTTAACTTAACAGATGCTGATGCAATAATAGATGTGTCTGCAAAGGATATTGGCGTAGTTAGAAATGCGGAGGCTCAAAACTTACTAGTAGCAGGCACTGTAAATATTGCAGATAAATTATCTGTAGATGTAGCAAAGCATGGGGTGGCCATTTTTAAAGTTGTTAAATAAAAGATATATCATAAAAAAAAAGTTGTGAATGTAGTAGCATAAATTCTTAAAAATAAAAAATGAAAAATTATTTCTTTATACTATTTGTATTTATAAGCAGCATTGCATTTGCAAAACCAATAGAAGACTCTACAAAATTTTTGAGAGCAAATGGTACCATAATTATTGATAGTACGGGCAATCAATTTACCATAAAGGGTGTGGCATTTACAAATTGGGTAAATACAAATACAGAGATTCCTGAAACCCATCATGATGAAGTAGATTTTAAACGTATAAAAATGATTGGCTTTAATGCGGTTCGTTTTTATATAGACTACCATACTTTGGAAGATGATGATAGGCCTTTTAAATATAAAAAAGAAGGGTGGGAGTGGTTAGATAGAAATATAGCTTGGGCAAAAAAATACCATATTTATTTATTGTTAAATATGCATGTGCCACAAGGAGGTTATCAAAGCCAAGGCGCTGGTGTGGAGCTGTGGGATAGTAAGAAAAACCAAAAAAGATTGGCAGCGCTATGGGTTGCTATTGCTGATAGGTACAAAAATGAGAATATAATTGCAGGGTATGGTATTGTGAATGAACCTGTGCCTGTAAAGAGTTTAAACCAATGGCAAGAGTTGGCTCAAAATCTTACTAATAGCATTCGTACAGTAGATAACAATCACCTCATTTTTACTGAATCTATTTTGTATGTAAAAGATGGCAACCAACCACCAACGTTTCCTTATTTTCCAATTATAAAAGATAAAAATACTTGCTACGAGTTTCATATTTATGACCCGCTGGATTATACGCACCAAAAATTTGATTGGTATAAAGGCGGTGCAGATGGCGGAAAATATCCTGATGAAGAAGATTTAAAAATAGAAAACCAACAATGGCTTTCAGCTTCATCTAACAACCCTGTAATGCCAACTAGTAATACTGAATGGAAATATTTTGAAGGCGTAAAATATAAAGTAACAGACCCTAAAATAAAAATAGCTAAACCTGTGGCGGGTGGCGGTGGTATAAAAAACGGTATTGTTTATTTTGATGATATTGTTGTAGAAGAATATGACGACAAAGATGTAGCAACTGGCAAAAAAATAATAGTGGAGACCAATACATCAGAAGGATGGGGCTATTGGAGTAAAGCAAATGATGGAAATGGCAAAGAGGATAAAAAAGGAAGAACAGATAAAGCTTGTATAAAAATAACTGGTAGCACAGACGATGCAAGTTTTACATTAGGCACAAAATTGATATTGATGAAGCAGGGGTTTTCGTATAAAATAAGTGGTTATATGAAAGGGGAGAACTTACCTGCTGATGCAAAATGTACTATTCGATTCGATTTTTATACTTCAGAAAAAGAAGTGGTTTATAGAGGGAAAACGATGTTGGAAAATCGCATTCAAGAATATATTGATTGGGCAACAAAACAAAATGTGCCTTTGTATATGGGAGAGTTTGGTGCAGGGTTTCATTGTTTTCAATTTGAAAAAGGAGGGCTTACTTGGGTGAGTGATATGATGGATATATGTAAAGAGAAACAACTCAATTTTAATTATCATGCATATCATGAAGATGCATTTGGCTTGTATTTGGGTTTTATGAATGTGCTGGATGTGAATGATGGAAATAACGAGTTGATAAATATGTTGAATTTGAAATTGAAGCAGTGAGGGTATAGAACACGGATTAGACGGGTTTAACTGATGCGGAACGGATTTTTTTTGAAGAGATGGAATACGAGTAAGGAACGGATTTTTGTGAAGATAAAGAACACGGATTAGACGGATTTAACTGATGCGGAACGGATTTTTTTTGAGGGAATGGAACACGGATTTTACGGATTTAACGGATTGAACGGATGTGAACGGATTGGGGACGGATTTTTTTTAAAAAGCTTTAGTGCAATTGTATTTTATTAAAATTTATTTTAAATATTAGAGACAATGCAAGTGAAAAATAATTTCTTTATTTTTATTGTAATGGCTAGCTTTTTTTATAAAGAGGCAATAGGGCAAAGTAAGTTATTGAATGCATCAAAATTTATAAGAGCAAAAAATACTTTTTTAATAGATAGTAATGGCAAAGCATTTTTAATGAAAGGGATTGGTTTTGGTAATTGGGTGGCATCTCCTGCAAACCCATCTACACATCATAGCGAAGTAGATTTTGATAGGGTAAAAAAAAGTGGCTTTAATGCGATACGTTTTTATTTTGATAGCCATACATTGGAAGATGACAACAAACCATATCAATATAAAAACGAAGGATGGCAGTGGCTTGATAAAAATATAGCTTGGGCAAAAAAGTACCATGTTTATTTGTTGTTGGATATGCATGTGCCACCGGGGGGATTTCAAAGTTTTGGTAAAGGAGATGGCTTGTGGAATGATGTGGAAAACCAACAAAGGTTGGCAGCAATGTGGAAGGCAATAGCTGCTCGTTATAAAAATGAAAATATTGTTTTGGGCTATGGTTTATTGAACGAGCCAATACCTACCAATACTTTAATCCAATGGCAGCAATTAGCACAGCGCCTTCGAGACACTATAAGAACAGTAGATAAAAATCATGCACTTTTTATGGAGGCTGCTTTGTACATAAAAAATGGAGCTCAACCACCTAATCCAAAATTTGCAAAAATAAGTGATGCAAATATTGTGTATGAATTTCATGTGTATGACCCCATGAGCTATACCCATCAGTTGTTTGACTGGGCAGGTTTGAATGCAGATGGAGGTGCATACCCTGATGAAAATAATGTAACCCTTGCGGGTGAGCAATGGTATGCTTGTACAACAAATGACAAATTATTACCCACTGGTACAACCGAATGGCAATATATGGAAAGTGAAAAATATAAAATAACCGATAAAAAAATAAAAGCTATAAAAGCAGCACTGGCAGGCGCAGCACTACAAAATGGCGAAGTTTTTTTTGATGATGTAATTATAAAAGAGTTTGATACAAACAATATATCTACAGGTAAGCAATGGACTTTTAATACCAATAATACAAGTGAATGGTATTATTGGAGCAAAACAAACTCAGGTAAAATAGCTGTAGATAAAAATGGTAATAAGGATACTGCATGTTTGAAAATAACTGGTAGTGATGAAGAGGCAAGTATGAGTAGTACAGTGAATTTGATAGAAGCAAAACAAAACTATTATTATCAAATATTAGGTTTTATAAAAGGTGAAAATATTTCTACTAATGCAAAATGTAATCTTAGAATGGATTTTTATACATCTGCAAATAAGATAGGGCGGAGGAATAAACAAATGCTAGCTGCAAGAATAAAGGAACACATAGATTGGTCTATAAAAAATAATGTACCACTCTTTTTAGGAGAGTTTGGTGCTGGGCAACATTGTTTTGAAAACAATAAAGGCGGCTTAAACTGGGTGGGGGATATGCTTGATTTATGTAAAGAATATAAGCTAAATTTTAGTTACCACGCCTATCATGAAAATGCCTTTGGGTTATACCTTGGCTGGGGAACTCCTATAGAAGAAAACGAGAAGAATGAAGGATTAATTAAATTATTTCAGGTTAAATTAAAGTAAACAAAAATAGTTTTAACCAATACAATTTTTATTAACTGTTGGTATGTAGCTATTGGTAAGGTTAATTTTATTTTAAAGAAAAAGATTTATTGTTTATTGTAAAGAAAGGGAAATGTTGGCAGCATTTTTGTAAGTGTTAAATTGACACTTATTGGTTTAAAAATTTAAAAAAATATTTATGGTTGTTAACTCTAAAAAAAATAATATGAAAAAAAACACAATGCTCGTATTGCTTTCCTTTTTGCTGGTTTGCAATGTTAACGCACAAGTAAACTGGAAAAATGTATCTACAAAAGGTATGGGTTTTGTAAGTGGGCTGCACATGGAGTCTAATACCTCTTTAAAGTATGTACGTACCGATGTGGGAGGCTTATTTAGGTTTGATGGCTCCGAAAAATGGACTAATTTATTAGATAATTTATTATCACTAGACCAAACAGGTATTAGAAAAGTAGAGTCTTTTGCATTTGTTAAAAACGCTGGTTCTGATGCACAGATGATATATGCATTATGTGGCGGGGGCGATAAATCTTATTTATTGAAATCTGTAAACGATGGCAGTACGTGGAGTATAAACCAAGGTTGGGATGGTAGCATAATAGCAGATGGAAATGCGGAGTGGCGTAACTCTGGTGAAAAATTAGCCATAGACCCTAACAATAGCAGTGTGGTGTATTGTGGTACAAGAAAAAATGGCTTATATAAAACAATAAATGCTGGTACTTTGTGGGCTAAAGTAAATTCCTTTACTGCTGTAGGGGGTACAGGTGGTTTTGGTGCAGGAAACGAAGGCGGTGTTAGTTTTGTAGTTTTTGACCCATTATCTACTACTAGTGTAGGAGGACAAACTGTATCTAAAAATATTTATGTTGGTGTAATAGATGGTGGGGTTTATAGAAGTAATAATGGCGGTGTTACTTGGAATCTTTTAGCAGGAGGATTTGATGCAAATACCTTAAACCCTGTAAAAGCGGTTTTTAATAATAATAGATTAATAGTAGCGTTATTAAAAGATGCTATAAATGGCGGTGAACAAAACGATGGAGCAGTATGGCAGTTTACGCCAAGTGCAACAGATGCTACAGGCATATGGACCAATAAAACGCCTGGCCTAGCAAACCCTCTGGCTTGCCCATTTTACGGTACGTACAAATTTAATGCCGTTGCTGTAAAAGCCGATGATGAAAATACAGTTTATGTAGCATGTAGAAGCCTTAGTCCAAGAAAAATATTTTATACTAATAATTTTAATGCTACTGTTCCTGTATGGAAAATATTAACAACGGAGACTACTGGCTATGATGATTGTGCCGCACAGTACAAACTATCTACCTATAGTACCCCTGCTACATGGACAAATAACTCTGATAAGGATTGGGTGGGGGATATTAAATTTGACCCATTATTTCGCAATAAATTATGGATTACTACTGGTAATGGTGTAATAACGATAGATAATATAAATGCAAACCCTGCTGTTATTAGTGGCGTTGATGTGATGAAAGGATTGGAAATGCTTTGTGTAAATGCAATGGTATCGCCACCTTTACCGAACGCAGTGCCGCTCATAACTGCATCTATGGATGTATTAGGAGTTCGTTATGCTAATTTAGATAATGGCAATGCAGTAAAACTCGATAATACTTTTGGCCTTGGTGCAGGCACTAGTATAGATTATAGTTTTAAAAATCCAAATACATTGGTTTTATTGGGGCAAAATTATGATGTGCCTGCTGAAGAAAAAAGGGTGTTGAAAAGCGATAATGGTGGTGTGAGTTGGCAAAACATTTATACTCCTCCTGCTACCTGTACCAACGCTCCATGGGGTGGTAACATTGCTATATCCTCTACTAACACCAATAATATTATTTGGATACCTAAGTCTAGAACTTTTTTAGATGGTTGTAGTGTAGGTTCAATTAATCAACCAAGATATACTACAAATGGTGGAGCGAGTTGGAATTTTTGTAACAATATAAATTTTCCAAATGGCAATTTTGCCAATGATGATGGTAATGCATTCAACTCGGGTAAAGTGCTAGAAAGCGATAAGGTAAATGGTAATAAATTTTATTATTACGCTATTCCTGATGTAAGTACTTTTACCACTTCAGTATGGCGTACTACTAATAGTGGAGCTAGTTGGACACAAATGAATGCAGGTGCATTGACTGGTTCTGGTGCTGGAAAATTAAAAGCAAATCCTTTTGTAGAAGATGATATTTGGTTCTGTCCATTTAATGAATTTAAAAGAGATGTGGAAACTGACCTGCCTTCAAGAACTTTATACCACTCCACAAATGGTGGTGCTACTTGGACAACCCTTTCCACTTTAGACGAAGTATATGCATTTGGTTTTGGTCTGAAACCTGTTGGTTCAAACAACCCTTTGCTTATTGTATATGCTAAGAAAAATGGAGTGCAAAGTGTTTACACATCAAGCGACCTTGGTGTAACTTTTATTGATATAGGTACGCTAAATATTCCTGAAGGAATTATTAGCAATATAGAAGGAGATATGAAATTGCAAGGACGTATTTATGCTTCTACTTTTTGCAGAGGTGCTTGGTATGGCGATATACCTAATAATCCCCTTGTAAACTTTTGTGCATTTTTTGGCAGTAAAGTTAGTAATACACAAAATGTAATTACATGGAGATACAATGCATATAGCCCTATATCTTTTGCTATACAAAGGAGTGCAACAAATAGTAATTTTCAAACATTATATACCACACCTGTAGCTAATACCACAAGCTGTGCGTTTCCTTTTGTGTTTAATGATTACAGTACATTGATAGGTAATAATTATTATCGTTTAAAAATTACCGATGCCAATGGGGTGGTTACTTATACCAATGCTATTTTAATTAATAATAGTACAACGTGTATGAAAGCTCAGTTACTAACCAATGTTGTTGAACAAAATGCACAGCTACAAATAAGTAATACAAAAACTGAAAAAGGAACTGTGACTGTTTATGATGCAACTGGAAGAGTAATGAAAAATTATCAATACAATATTGTTGAAGGAAGTAATAATTATAACCTCGATTTGACTGAGCTAACTGCTGGTAGTTATTATTTGAATATTGTTACTATTAGTGGTGAGCAGAAGAATATAAAATTTGTGAAAAAATAGAGGGGTTTTGTTAGATTGACAAAACATGCTTTTATAAAAGTTCGATTTGGTAAAAAAATGCGCTGTACTTTTTTAGTACAGCCATTTTGGTTTTATTATTTCTTAAAAAAAAGTTTATGAGAAAATCTTTTTTGTTTGCATTCATGGCTATTTTATTTGCTGCAAATAGTTTTGCACAAAATAAAAAAAATACACACTTTATACCTGGTGAAGTGTGGAATGATGATGAAGGTAATCCTATAAATGCACATGGCGGTGGTATTATGTACCATCAAGGTATTTATTATTGGTTTGGTGAATATAAAGAAGGCGTAAGTTGGAAAGTGCCCACAGTAGATTGGGAGTGCTACCGAGTAAATGCAGGCGGTGTTTCTTGCTATACCTCTAAAGATTTGCTAAACTGGAAATTTGCAGGAATAGCACTTTTGCCAAATACAACCGATAGTGCAAACGATATTCATATTTCTAAAGTGATAGAAAGGCCTAAAGTTATTTATAACAACAAAACAAAGAAGTTTGTGATGTGGATGCATATAGATTCTGATAATTATTTATATGCCCGTGCTGGCATTGCTACGAGTGATTTTCCGCAAGGGCCATATACCTACATAGAAAGTATGCGCCCCAATAGTAACATGAGTAGAGATATGACTTTGTTTAAAGACGATGATGGTAAAGCATATCATATTTTTTCTTCAGAAGAAAACGCCACCATGCACATAAGTTTATTAGACGATACTTATACAAAGTCTACAGGCATTTTTAAAAGAATTTTTATAGATAAAAGTAGAGAAGCGCCTGCTGTTTTTAAGCGAAGAAATAAATATTATATAGTGTCATCTGGCTGTACTGGCTGGGCGCCCAATGCTGCAAATATAGGCTCTGCGGATAATATAATGGGCGATTGGAAACTCGAAGGAAATCCATGCAAAGGAAAAGATAGTGATAGTACTTATTTTTCTCAAAGCACTCATGTACTGCCTATACAGGGTAAAAAAGATACATTTATTTTTATGGCTGATAAATGGAATAAAATGGATTTGCAAAATTCAAGGTATGTATGGTTGCCGTTAAGATTTGTAAATAATATATCTGTAATTGAGTGGGTTGGAAAGTGGAATGTGAATAGTTTAAAATGAAATAATACCCCTTGGCTTTATTTCAAAAAAAAATGCACCCATATTAAAAATTGGGTTGCATCTTTTTTTTTAATAGTTTTTTATGCTACCAAAACTTTGCATACAATACCGTTAATATTAACAGTGTAATCACTATTAATGCAATGGTACTCGGTTTTAGTTTGTTCATTTCTTTATCTATCACAAATGCTTTTGGATTTATTTTTGGGCCTTTTAAACTTACTAGAACCATTACAAGAACAGTAAAGAAAAACGACCAACCCATATTTATTAAAAATGGAATTTCTACCAATGTTTGTACTACACCTTTGTCCATTTTTTGGTATTCGTAAGCAGAATACAACCAAGTTTCTTTTCCAAAAATATCTACTGCATAGCTGTTGAAAAATATGGCTAATGCAAAACCTGTTATTAAACCTGCAATGGCGGCTGTGCCTGTTGTACGTTTCCAAAACATGCCCAATATAAACATTGCAAATACTCCTGGGCTTATAAAACCTGTATATTTTTGAATAAAAGTAAAGCCACCTTCGCCGCCTATACCCAATAAATCTGTCCATGTAAAGCTGAGAGATAATAAAATTGCCGCTAGCACTGTTGCTCTGCCAAGCCACACTTGTTTTGTTTCATCTGCCTCTTTGTTTATATATTTTTTGTAAATGTCTAATGTAAAAATGGTAGAAATGCTATTTAGTTTGCCTGCAAGTGATGCTACTATTGCTGCTGTAAGCGCTGCTATGGATAAGCCTTTTAACCCCGCAGGTAAAAAACCAAGTATGGCAGAATATGCACTATCCTTTACACCATTAAAATTGGCGAGCTGCCCATTTTTATGCAATACAAAAGCTCCAATGCCGGGCAGCATTACAATTACGGGCATTAACAATTTTAAAAATCCTGCAAATAAAATACCTGTACGAGCTGTTTGTAAATTAGCGCCTAATGCACGTTGAGTAATGTATTGGTTGCATCCCCAATAATTCAAATTTACTATCCACTGGCCTGCAAAATACATGGCTATACCTGGCAATACTACATATTTTTGTATATCTAAATTGTTGGCTGTATTTATTACACCTACATGGTTTTCGGGCTTGGGTAATATCATGTGAAAATGTTCTGGTGCTTGTTTCATCAGCATACTAAAACCTTCTACCGCACCATTGCCACCGCTTACCATATTCAATGCCATATATGCCGTTGCCAAGCCACCTATAATTAAAACGGCTACTTGTATTACATCTGTGTATCCAATTACCTTCATTCCACCAAGGGTAATGATTAATGCAAAAACGGCAAGCCCAATCATGATGATGTGTAAATATTCTCCGCCTACCAAACCATTTATAGCCACTGCACCTAAATATAAAATGGAAGTAAGATTTACAAACACATATAAGAACAACCAAAATATAGCCATGATAAGTGCCACCGTACCATTGTACCGCTGTGTAAGAAACTGCGGCATGGTAAATATCTTATTTTTTAAATAGATAGGAATAAACCAAACAGCAATTATAATAAGTGCTATAGCGGCTATCCATTCATAAGCAGCTACTGCTATGCCTACAAAAAAACCTTCGCCACTCATGCCTATAAACTGCTCTGCAGAAATATTAGATGCAATTAACGATGCACCAATAGCCCACCATGTAAGGGAACCTTCTGCAAGAAAGAAATCTTTGGTATTAGCTTTTTCGCCTTTCTTTTTTTTATTGTAAACAAAAAATCCATAAGAGCCTACGAGTATAAAGTAAAATAAAATTACGATGTAGTCGGATAGTGCGAGTGTATTATTCATATTGGTGTTTTGTTTTGACGCTGATTTAATTTTTAACACGGATTAAACGGATTTAACGGAAAAGAAACGGATAAGGCAAAATTTTATAATAATCTGTGACAATCAGTTTAATCCGTTCAATCTGTTTAAAAAAATCGGTGTAAATCCGTCAAATCCGTTCAATCCGTGTTCTTTTGGTTTCTATTTCTTTAATTGATAATACATATCATTCCACCTCAATTCATTTTTAAGATTTGGAATGGTCGTTTCTTTACCAATTGTTATCATTTCTATATTTGCCATTTCAGCAAAGTCTTGTAAGTGCTCTCTAGTAAGGTTTTGAGAGTAAACAGTATGATGAGCACCTCCTGCTAAAATCCAAGATGCACATCCTGTATTCATATCGGGCAATGGTTTCCAAAGCACTCTTGCTACAGGTAGTTTTGGTAAATCTTTTGTTGGTTTTACTGCCGTTACTTCATTTACCAATAACCTAAAACGATTGCCCATATCTATCATAGATGCATTTAATGCTGCTCCACTTCCTACATTAAACACCAATCGTATAGGGTCAGCTTTGCCACCAATACCTAACGGATGAATTTCACAACTTGGTTTTGCATTGGCAATGCTTGGGCAAATTTCTAACATGTGAGAGCCCAATACCATATTATTGTTTGGTTCAAAATGATATGTGTAATCTTCCATAAAAGAGTTGCCACCTGCAAGCCCACTACCCATTACTTTCATGGCTCTTACTAACGCAGCGGTTTTCCAATCTCCTTCGGCACCAAAGCCATATCCCTCTGCCATTAAGCGTTGTGTAGCTATGCCTGGTAATTGAAGTATGCCATGTAAGTCTTCGAATGTATTTGTAAATCCTTTAAAATTCCCTTGTTCTAAAAATTTACGTAATCCTATTTCTATTTTTGCGGCATTTTTTAAGGCTTGATGTTGTTTGCCATTTTTCTTTAATGATGCTGTTAATTTATACTCTTTATCATACACTTCACATAAATCATCAATCTCTTTTGTTTTAACTTTATTTATTACGGCAACCAAATCCCCTACACCGTATGTGTTTACACTATACCCAAATTTTAATTGTGCTTCTACTTTGTCTCCATCTGTAACTGCCACTTGGCGCATATTATCACCAAAGCGAACAAAATTTGTTTGTTGCATATCTTGCCACCCTGCAGCTGCTCTGCACCAAGCATTAATACCTTCATGTACTTTACTATCTTGCCAATGTCCCACTACTACTTTTCTTTCTAAGCGCATTCTGCTCATCATGAAACCAAATTCCCTATCGCCGTGTGCACTTTGGTTTAGATTCATAAAATCCATATCAATGCTACTCCAAGGAATATCTCTGTTGAATTGTGTATGCAAATGCAATAATGGTTTTTGCAAAATCTTTAATCCATTAATCCACATTTTAGCAGGAGAAAAAGTATGCATCCAAGTAATGATTCCTATACAAGCTTTTGCTGTATTGGCTTCCATGCATAAGCTGTATATTTCATCAGGTGTTTTTACTACAGGCTTAAAAATAATTTGTACCGGAATGCTTTTTGATTTATTAAAAGCCTCTGCAATTTTTTGAGAATGTTCCGCTACTTTCTGTAAAGTTTCAGCACCATACAAATGTTGGCTACCTGTTACAAACCATACTTCAAATTCTTTTAAACTAGGTAAATGCATAACCTTATTTTTAAATAAATAATTGTAAACTTTTATTGCCCATAATAAGAATGAGGTCCATGTTTTCTTTCAAAATGTTTTTGTATCAATGCATCTTTTAAACTTGCGGCATTGGGGTTTATTTGTTGTGTAAGTAATGCCATTTTTGCAATATATTCCAATACTGCACTATTATGTACAGCTTTTGCTGCATCTTTTCCCCAAGTAAATGGTGCATGGTTGCCTACTAAAATCATCTCTACTTCTTGGTACGATAAATTTCTATCGTTAAAGCAATTGATGATTTGAAAACCTGTTTCGTATTCATAATTTCCTTTTATCATGTCATCGTTCATTGGTGCTGCACAAGGGATGTTTACCGTATTATAATCAGCATGTGTGGTGCCAAAAATTGGAATATCTCTTTGTGCCTGTGCCCATGAAGTAGCGTATGTGCTATGTGTATGTACAATGCCTCCAATATTTTGCCATTGCTTATACAACACAGCATGCGTAAGCGTATCAGATGAGGGACGTAAATTTCCTTCTACCGTTTTGCCATCAAAGTCAACAATTACCATAGCAGCAGGAGATAGTTTTTCGTAAGCTACTCCACTGGGTTTTATAGCAAAAACACCTAAACTTTTATCTGCTGCACTTACATTACCAAAGGTAAAAAGCACTAAGCCCAATGCAGGTAATTGCATATTAGCCTCGTATGCTTCTTGTTGTATGTGTTGATACTTGTTCATAATGTTTTTTAACACGTATTAAACGGATTTGACTGATTTACACAGATTTTTTTCTTCTCTGTTTTTGCAACACTGATTGAACTGATTTGACAGATTACACAGATTTTTCCTTATCCGTTTTTGTCCGTCCAATCCGTTCAATCCGTGTTTCAACTTTCTATTTCTTATATCTATTCTCAAATATTTTTCTTTTAAATTCAGCCTTCGGGCCAAAGTTTAAAACCAACCCTACCTCCTTATCTGTTGCTCTTAAATAATTTAATAATTGTGCTTCGTGTGCTTCTATAATTGTCTTTGCTACTTTCATTTCTAGTATTATTAAATCTTCCACAATTATATCAGCATAGTAATGTCCCACTTCTGTTCCATCATAAAAAACAATAATTTCTCCTTGCGATATTGCTTCTAGTCCATATTTTCTTAATTCTATCAACATCGCATTGTGATACACTTTTTCTAAAAAACCATAACCAAGTGTATTGAAAACATTGTAAAAACATTTGATAATTTTGTTTGTTAAGTCCTCATGTAAAAGTTCCATATCATTTAATTTTGGGTGAAATGCAATTTAACTTTTTTGAACACTAATTTTCCTATGATTTAGCTTAACACGGATTAAACGGATTGAACGGATTTACACTGATTTTTTCTTATCCGTTTTTGTCCGTCAAATCCGTTTAATCCGTGTTAAAATCTTTCAGCAATCCGTGTTCCAATTGCCTTATACATTTCATACCTTCTTTCATAATACGCTATTTTACTTTTATCAGGTTCGTATGTTTTTTCAAAGCCTTGCCCCATGGTATTCATAGCGTCTTCTACTTTGTTGTAAATGCCTGCCACCGTAGCTGCAAACATAGCAGCACCTAATGCACATGTTTGTTCGCTCTTATGTACACGTATGGGCATGTTTAAAATATTTGCCATCGTTTGCATTACATAAGTAGATTTTTGTGCTACACCTCCTAATGCAATGATGCCTTTTATTTCAATACTTTCTTCAATAAATCTATTTACAATGGCTTTACTTCCAAAACAAGTGGCTTCTACCAAACTTTTAAAAATCCTTGGTGCATCACTACTTAAATTTATATTTGCAATAGCGCCTTTCAATAATTGATTCGCATCAGGCGTACGTCGCCCATTCATCCAATCAATGGCAATTTCATCATCATCTCTTAATTCAATATCCGCAGCTTGTTTGGCTAGTTCTATTACTATTTTATCGCTAATTTTTTCTCTTTCATTTTCATCAGCAATAAAAGTATTTATAGGCCATGCTAGTAAATTTTTAAACCATGCATACACATCACCAAATGCACTTTGCCCTGCTTCCATACCCATCATGCCTGGAATGATAGAGCCATTTACTTGTCCACAAATACCTTTCACTAAAATATTTTCTACTTCATCATTTGGTGCAACCAACATATCGCAAGTAGAGGTACCCATTACTTTGCTCAAATAGTACGGTTCTATTTGTCCGCCAACTGCACCCATGTGGCAGTCATAAGCGCCAATGCCAATTACAACATCAATAGGTAAGCCTAATTTTGTAGCCCATTCTTCACAAATTATTCCTGCTGCTTTATCCGCTGTATATGTTTCTGTAAATAAATTATTTGTAAATCCATCAAGTAAAGGGTCAAGAGTTTTAAAAAAATCATTCGGTGGTAATCCTTCAAATGCTTCTGCCCATAAGGCTTTATGCCCTGCACTGCATACGCCTCTTTTTATTTTTGCAGCATCGTTTCCACCTGTTAATACAAAAGGTATCCAATCGCAATGTTCTATAAAAGAGTGAATGTTATTTCGTACAGCTTCATCTACTCTAAGTATGTGTAACAGCTTTGCCCAAAACCATTCACTGCTATAAATACCTCCTACAAATTGTAAATAATTAGTATCAAATGCTATGGCATGTTTATTTATTTCTGCTGCTTCTTTTATAGCAGTATGGTCTTTCCATAAAATAAACATGGCGTTTGCATTATTCTCAAATGCAGGCAATAAGGCAAGTGCGGTACCACTTTTATTTACAGCAATAGGAGTGGAGCCTGTTGTATCTATAGAAATTGCTTTTATGTTTTTAGCAATATTTTCTCCTGCTTTTAATATGCAATCTTTAATCGTATGTTCTAATCCTTCTAAATAATCTAACGGGTGCTGGCGAAATTGATTTTGTGCTGTATTGCAGTACAGTCCTTGTTTCCAACGAGGATAATAAAAAATAGATGTAGCTATTTCTTTTCCATTTGTAGCATCTACAATAATGGAACGTACAGAGTCTGTACCATAATCTACACCTATTACATATTGACTCATTTTACAAATTGTTTATGTATATATCGTATCGGGGTTGGGAATAATATTAAGTACAGCATGAAAATTTGCATCGTACTTTTTCTTATTTAATTTATAATAATACGCTCCTTTTTTAGAAGACGATTTTTCTTTGTCGGCTTGTTTTAAAAGCAACTCTGTGGACAATACTTTTCTACTAAAATTGCGCTTATCCATCACTATATCAAACACACCTTCGTATAAGCTTTGTAGCTGTGGTAAAGTAAATTTAGTCGGTAGCAACTCAAACAATAACGGATGAAAAGCTGCTTTGTATTGTAAACGCTTTCTAGCTTCTGATACCATTATATTATGGTCAAAAATTAGTTTCGGAAATTTTGAAATCGGAAACCACTCTGCATGATATTCGTGTGTTAATTGTGCTTCGTATTTATTTATATCTAGCAAAGAAAAATAAGCAAGGGATACCGTTCTTTCTACAGGGTCTCTATCGGGTTTGCTAAAACTATGTATTTGTTCTAAGTACACATCTTTAATACCTGTAAGTTGTAATAAAACTCTAGCTGCCGCACTAGGCAAGTCTTCTGTGGGTTGCACAAATCCGCCCATAAGGCTCCATTTGCCTTTTTCGGGCTCCATACCCCTTTGAATTAATAAAATTTTTAATTCAGTTCCGTCAAATCCAAAAATGATACAATCTACTGCAAGTAGTAGTTTTGTTTGTTTAGAATATTTAGTCATCGTTAAATTATTTTGTATGCTGTAATTTAATAAAAAGCACCAAAATATGAAGATAGATAATTAATTGTAATTATGACAATTAATTATCTAATATTTTTTAATTGTAGCAGCATTGCTCCATGTTTTTTTATTCTGGCATTATATTCTTTTTCATAACTACCCAATTCTTTTTGTGCCCATAAATCTACAAGGGTTACTTTTTGTGTAATACCAAGTTTTGAAAAATCGACTGGTATATTATTATCAGTATCACCAATATTAAAAATAGCTACATATTTGTCTTTACTATTTGGCACATCTGATATCCAAATCATCTCTGTACTATCTTTAAAAATTTGCCTTGGGTTTGTACCTTCTTGGTTTACTTTTATTACCGCTTTATTAGTGTATAATTTTAATTCTTGTGGTCTGGTTTCTGGCAGGTTGCCACCTAGTATCATGGGCGATTTGTATATACTCCAAAATGTAAAATGAGTCAGCAGTTCATCGTCTGTAAACTTGCTGTATCTTTCTTCTCCCACAGGGCCACGTTTAGATAGTTTGCCAATAAGCATCATATCGCAATCAGGCCAATGCCCTGCTCCGCCCACGCCTTCCCATTTTTTTGCATGTTCAAACATCTTTAACATTTGTGGCCACTCATCCCAAAAGTCGTTTGCAATGCGCCACATATTTGCATTAGCCGCTACATGGTTTTTATTTTCTATTGGGGTTTCCCCTGGCGATAAACTCAATACAATATTTCTTCCACAATTATTAATGGCTTTTCTATAACCATCTATTTCCTTTTCTCTATATTTTTCTGCAGCTATATCATCTACTTTTATAAAATCTATTTGCCAACCTGCATATAATTTAAAAAGCGAATTAATATATGCTTGTGCGCCTGGTTTATCCATTTGTAAACCATACATGTGCTTGCTCCAAGGGCATACCGATGTCGTATCTGCAATCATATCTGCTGTTATATTTTTAGTGCCAAGTACGGGGCTTTTTGCCCATACCGCTTGCCTTGGTATGCCACGCATTACATGTATGCCAAATTTTAGTCCTAGGGAACGTACATAATCTGCCAATGGTTTAAATCCTTTTTCGCCTACCGATGTAGGAAATTTATTGGGGTGTGGCAATAGCCTGCCATATTTGTCCATAGCCATCCATGGAATGTATGCTCCTTCTTTGTTTATGGCTTGTGTATCTACTTTAAAATTGCCTGGTGAGTACTCGTAAAACCATAAGATATCTACCACCACATATTGCCAACCAAATGGTTTTAAATTTTCTGCCATGTATTTGGCATTAGCCATAATATCTACATCATGTACAGAATTGCCATAACAATTATAGCTGTTCCAACCGAGCGCTGGTGTTTGTGCTACGCTATTTTTTTGTTGTGCAAATAAATAGTTACTTATAAATAATGTTAATATAAAAACTAATTTTATTTTCATGTTTTTTATTTTTTAAGTAATTCTAATACTAAAAATAGGATGATTTTTTAATAACCAATAAAAAAAGTGTAATTTAAACACTTATTAATTGAAAAAAGTAATTTTTTAATGCTAGCTTGCTTTTGTAAAATTATCTTTTTTAAAAAGAGTATAAAAATTGTTATGAATCGTTTTAACATTATCAAGTGTTTTTTGCTATGCATTTGTTGCTTTTCGGCAAGTGATACTACTGCTCAAAATTTGTTACAAGGCAATTGGAAATTTTCTAAAGGAGATAATTTGGCTTGGGCAAAAAATAATTTTGATGATAAAAATTGGAAAACGATAGATGCCACAAAAGCATGGGAACAGCAAGGGTATGGTAATTATGATGGTTATGCTTGGTACAGATTGTCGTTTATTATTTCATCGGCTGATAAAACAAAAGCCATGTATAGTAATGGCTTTACTTTAAATTTAGATGTGTTTGATGATGCAAATGAAATTTATTTTAATGGATATTTTATAGATGGCCATGGTAAATTACCGCCTGAATCTATTAGTGCATGGAATGCAAAAAGGATAATGACAATACCTGTTTCAAAAATTAAGTGGGATAAAGAAAATACAGTGGCAGTGCGTATTTACGATAATGGTGGCGATGGTGGTTTGCGCTCCAATAATATGTCTTTTACTTTTAGAACGATAGAAGATAATGTATTAATTTCCTCACCTGTTATGAAAAACAACAGGGTGTTTTTAAATAATGCTGTTGCGATTCCTATAAATATAAACAATACAATTTCTGATAAAGATTTAGACGGATTACTTCAATTAAAATTGCAAAATGATTTCGGCGATAGTATTTATATTGAAGAAAAAAAAGTGTTTATAAAAAGAAATACCAAGCAGGATTTTAATTTTGATAAAGATAAAATACCTGCAGGTTTTTATAAAGCCATCGTTAGTTTGAAAACAAGTGTTGTACAAAAAGATTTTTTGTACTCTTTTGCTGTAAAACCCGAGCAGGTAATAGCAAAGCCTGACGGGCAAAAAGATTTTATGGATTATTGGGAAGCCGCCAAGAAAGAATTATCAATGGTAGCACCTAAGTATAAATTAATAAAATTAGATAGTTTAAGTAATGGTACTAAAAATATTTACTTGGTAGAAATGTTTTCGTTGGATAATGTATTGGTGAGAGGGTTTTTAATTATACCCAAAAAGAGAGGTAAATACCCTGCTGTATTGCAAGTGCATGGATATAGTGGAGGGCTGCGGCCTGACCAATTATACAGCGGCGAAAATATGATTGTATTTGGTTTGAATATTCGTGGGCATGGTGTAAGTAAAGATGATTTTAATCCTGGATTTCCTGGTTTTTTGGTCTCCCATTTAGATGATAAAATAAAATATCCTTACCGTGGTGCATACATGGATTGCAGCCGTGCCGTAGATTTTTTATTTAGCTTGCCTAAAGTAGATACCAATCGAGTGATGGTGGAAGGAAGCAGCCAAGGTGGGGCATTAAGTATTGCCACTGCTGCATTAAATGCAGATAGAATAAAATTATGTGTGCCATCAGTTCCTTTTCTGTCAGACTTTCCTAATTATTTTAAAGTGTCTTATTGGCCCACCAATGAGTTTAACGAATATGTAGAAAAAAATCCTCAAGTCGGTTGGGGTAAAGTGTATGAAACCCTAAGTTATATTGATATTAAAAATTTAGCACCGCTCATAAAATGCCCTGTGTATATGACGTTTGGTATGCAAGATGACATTTGCCCACCACGAATAAATTTTGCAGCTTATAATAATGTTAAAAGCAAAAAACAATACGTATCTATGCCTTTGGATGGCCATGCTATGAGCAATGCTTGTTACACCAATTTGTGGAAATGGGTTCATCAACAATGGGGTTTGAAATAAACCAAGTAAAAATATTGTATGCCAATGAAAAAATATTCTACTGCTACTTTCAAAAACATAATTTGTTATACAGGTTTAATGCTTTTAGTATGTTTGCTATTTTCCGCCTGCAATAAAAAGAAAACATTGTTTACTAAAATTGCGGCAAAAGAATCTGGCATTGATTTTAAAAATATTGTAATAGAAAATGATTCTATAAATCCACTAGAAGTAGAATATTTATATAACGGTGGCGGTGTGGCAGTAGCAGATTTTAATAATGATGGCTTGCAAGATTTATATTTTACAGGTAGCATGACAGCCAATAAAATGTACATTAATAAGGGTAGTATGCATTTTGAAGATGTTACCCAAAAAGCAGGTGTAGCAGGAGAGGGAAGATGGAGTAATGCAGCATCTGTGGTAGATATAAATAATGATGGCTTACAAGATATTTATGTATGTGCTACTATTAAAAAGAATGTGGCAGATAGAACAAATCTTTTTTACATAAACCAAGGTATTGGTAAAGATGGCGTGCCAATTTTTAGTGAAAAAGCAAAAGAATACAACCTTGCTGATACTAGTTTTTCTGTGCATGCTGCTTTTTTTGACTATGATAAAGATGGTGATTTGGATATGTATTTGCTTACTACAAAATTGGGTAATAAAGATGCAAGCAGGTTTGGAGATGATGTTGGTTATAATAAAAGAGATGTAGATAAATTGTTTCAGAATAATTGGGACGATACACTGCAACATCCCTTTTTTACTGATGTTTCGGAGAAGGCAGGTGTTTCGCAAGCTGGCTTTGGGTTAGGTGTTTCTATAAGTGATATTAATAAAGATGGTTGGCCTGATATATATGTAACCAACGATTATTTTAGTAACGATGCATTGTTCATTAATAATAAAAATGGAACATTTACAGACAAAGCAAGAGCATGCTTAAAGCACACTAGCCAAAATGCAATGGGCAATGATATTGCAGATATAAACAACGATGGCTTAATGGATATAATGGCGGTAGATATGAACCCTGCAGATAATTTTCGCAAGAAAAAAAATATGAGTAATACAGGGTATTATTTACAGCTTACAATGGAACAAGGTGCACTCTCTTTTCAACAAGTACGAAATACGCTACAGTTAAATATGGGGCCTCGTATGTTAGAAAATGATACCATTGGCCTTCCTGTATTTAGCGAAATAGGATTTTTAGCAGGTGTAGCAGAAACAGATTGGAGCTGGAGCCCACTAATGGCAGACTTTGACAACGATGGGTATAGAGATATTTTAGTTACAAATGGTTATCCTAAAGATGTAACAGACCATGATTTTATTGCCTTTAGAAAAAAAGCAGAATACGCTATACGAAAAGAAAAAGTGATAGAGCAAATACCACAAATAAAAGTAGCAAATTATGCTTACAAAAACACAGGCGCACTAAAGTTTGAAGATAAAACTATAGACTGGGGTTTAACTGAACCCTCATTTTCTAGTGGAGCAGCTTATGCCGATTTAGATAATGATGGCGATTTAGATTATGTGGTAAATAATATGAATGAAGAAGCATTTTTGTATGAGAACAATACCAATACTACATCAAAAATTACGGCTAATTATTTAGCAGTTTCTTTTAAAGGAGATAGTTTAAATACCAATGGAATTGGCGCTACAGCTACTATTTATTATGAAAAAAATAAAATACAAGTGGCAGAAAATTATCCTTGCCGAGGGTATCTTTCTACCATGGCGCCTATTGTGTATTTTGGTATAGATTCAATAAAAAAAATAGATTCTTTGGTAATACAATGGGCTGAAGATAAAAAGCAAGTATTAAAAAATATTGCTGTGAACCAAATACTAAAAGTTAATATAGACGATGCTTATAAAAGCAGCATTGTATCTCCGATATTTGAAAGTAATGGTATGTTTACCAATGTTACAACTGCTGTAGGTGTTAATTATATGCATATTGAAAGAGATTTTATAGATTATAATGTGCAACGAATGCTACCGCATAAGCTATCCCAATACGGGCCTGCACTTGCAGTGGGCGATATAGATGGTAATGGATTAGACGATATTTGTATTGGCGGAAATACCAAAAAGGCAATTGCTTTTTTAATGCAACAGCGTACTGGTAAATTTATACAAAAGCAGTTGCCCTCTAGCGCCAATAGTAAAGAAAATATGGGATTGTTATTGTTTGATGCTGACAATGATAATGACTTAGATGTTTATGTAAGTAACGGTAGCACAGAGTTTGGAGGTGAAAGCCCAAACTATCAAGATGATTTATTGGTAAATGATGGTAAGGGAAATTTTTCTTATAATGTAGGAGCATTGCCTACAAATTTAATAAGTAAGAGTTGTGCAAAGGCAGCTGACTATGACGATGATGGTGACTTGGATTTGTTTGTAGGTGGTAGAGTTGAGCCAAATAAATATCCAAGTGTAACATCTTCATTTATTTTTAGAAATGAGACAAAGAATGGAATAATAAAATTTACGGACGTTACCAAAGATATAGCACCTGTATTGCAAAATATTGGTATGGTATGCGATGCCTTATGGACGGATTATAATAATGATGGGCAAATTGATTTATTACTTGCAGGGGAATGGATGCCGCCAACTTTATTGAAAAATATAAACGGAAAATTTGGAAAAACAGATATAGGCTTATCAAAAGAAATTGGTTGGTGGAATAGTATTGCAGCAGGCGATTTTGATAATGATGGCGATATTGATTATGTAATGGGCAATACAGGAGAGAATTCTTTTTTTAGAGCCAATGATAAAGAACCCGTAACCATTTACAGCAAAGATTTTGATGGTAATGGAAACCTTGATATTATTACGGGTGTTTACTTACCAAATGATAAAGGAGAACGAAAAGAATATCCTGCTTTTACAAGAGATGAAATAGTAGAGCAGTTGCCTATATTAAAAAAGAAATACCTCACTTATAAAGCGTTTGGTGAGGCTACTGTTGAAGATTTATTTACAGCGGAACAGTGGAAAGGGTCAACAAAACTTGCAGCAACACAGCTAAAAAGCTGCTATATGGAAAATACCAATAATGGAAAATTCGTATTGCATCCACTCCCTACGATAGCGCAAACAGCCCCACTAAACGCAATGGTAGTAAATGATTTTGACAGTGATGGAAATTTGGATATTGTGATTACTGGAAATGATTTTGGCAATGAAATAAATAATGGTAGGTATGATGCTTTTAATGGATTGATGTTAGCTGGTAATGGTAAAGGAAGTTTTGTAGCAAAATCAATTTTAGAAAGCGGTATTTACATTCCCAATGATGGTAAGGCTTTAGTAAAAGTTACTTGTGCTGATAGTACTTTGCTGATAGTAGGCTCTCAAAATAGGGATAAGTTACAAATATTTAAAAGCAAACAAAGCACCACTATAATAAAATTACAACCGCTGGATAAATATGCTATCATAAAACTAAAAAATGGAAAATTGCGCAGAGAAGAATTTTATTATGGCAATTCTTTTTTATCACAATCTGCTAGGGAAATGAATTTACCTAAGGATGCAGCTTCTATTACTATTTTTACAGGCAATGGGAGGAGTAGAGTGGTTAGTTTAAAATGATTGTTAGAAGGTTTCAAAGAGGTTCAAATCTTCCTCAAAAAAGTTCGATATTTAAGCGGTTGTTTCCACAAAAATTTAAGCGGGCAAAGAGAAATTTTCTTTGTGTCCGCTTTTTTCTTTTCCAACACTTATTCTTATGTCTCTATAATTCAATTATCCCTTTTTTAATGATGATTTTCGGATAATCAAGTCTGACCTTACTATAATGATATTCGTATTTTTATATTTGAGACAGCTTTAGCATGATTTATTAAATTTCTTGCTGCAATTTCTCCAATTTCAATGCTTGGGTAATTAATAGTTGTCATTTGGGGTTCTACAATTTTACTAATGGCGTCATTATTAAATCCAACAATAGCGATGTACTCAGGAATTTTAATGCCATGCTCTTTTAGTGTTTGCATGCATATAGCTGTAGAAAATCGTTTGTTATGAATGCGGTTTTGAAAAAGAAGTTACTATAAGGAAGAGTTACAAAACCACTAATGCTGAATTGGTAGATTTAATATATTATGGAGGGGTGAAGGAAGATTAAAATAGTTTAAAATTATTTATTAAATGCTTAAATTTTGTTGGAGCTTCGTTATGACCTTAGATATAATTTTGTGTAACTTCTTCCCTTAATATTAAGGTTGTCTTTTATAATTTCACTACTAGACCCAAACCATTTCCTGTAGCGGCAATTGTTACTTTTTCTCCCATTTTGTTTAAAATTTTACCATGTTTGTTATGCAAAACAAACATCACAGCATCCATAACCAACAAGACACCACCTTGTAGCATAATACTTTCTCCGTATCCTTTATTTTGTGTACTATTTTTCAGGTTATTAAATGAGCGTTCTCTCACATATGCACCACCAGCAATGTATGCTAAGTCTAATCCAGCATTAAATAAGAAAATCTTTTCTGCTCCACTTTGCTTTCTTAAGGAGTTAGCATAGGAGAGGGGTTTTTCTCTTGGTGCAAGTAATGATAAGCCTACGATTGCGACATTTATGCCATTCCAAATTACATTCATCTGATGAAAATATTTATTGCTCCCACTACTTTTTGATGTTGCAATGCCGCTATACAACATACTACCAGCTGCATAAATGCCCAGCACTTTAATCTGTCGCTTATTCATTCTCTCCCTTTCTTGGTTGTATTTATCTAAGTCAGAAATTTGGGCAAAACCAATTTGTGTACAATAAACACTTGCTAGTAAAAGGATAATTTTTTTCATAATGCTATTTACGATAAAAAATAGATTTTAGTTTGCAAATTCGTTTAAGCAAACTGTTTAAAAATTGTAATTACTATTTTCTCAATAATATTTATCTCTTTCAGAAACAAAAGTATAAAAGTAAAAATGCTTCGTTAGGAAAAAGATTTTGAATAAGAAACACCAATTGCCCCATTAAAATTAATGATAGGAGCACTAATTTTATATATTGAAATGTTTATCAATATTATTCGCTTATCAAGCTCATGAATAGCTTCTACTATATTTTGTGCTACTGTTTCTAATAAATACTGTGTCTTTTCAAAATTAATTTTTACGATTTCAAATACCGATACGTAATTTATAGTATCTTCTAAAATAGTAATTTTTTGCAATTCATTAAAAGAAACGGATAGAGATATTTCAAAATCGTTTCCTACAATTGTTTCCTCTTCATGCACACCATGGTATGCATGAAGAAGAATTTTATTTAAGTGTAATGTAAACATTAGTGTAACCCTTTTTCGCTTAAAAAACGTTCGGCATCTAGTGCTGCCATACAGCCACTTCCAGCTGCAGTTACAGCTTGTCTATATATTTTATCTTGCACATCGCCAGATGCAAATACACCAGCTATATTGGTTTTTGATGTACCCGGTATTGTTTGCAAATAACCAGCATCATCCATATCTAACCAGCCTTTAAAAATATCGCTATTGGGTTTATGACCTATAGCTACAAAAAAAGCACTTACTGGTATTTCTGTTTTTTCATTTGTTTGGTTGTTCAATATCCTTACGGCTTCTACTTTTTTATCGCCTAAAATTTCATCTGTTTCGCTATGCCAGTACATTTTTATATTTGCGGTAGCTAATACTCTATCTTGCATTATTTTACTTGCACGCATTTCGCCTTTGCGCACAATCATATGAACTGTACTGCAAATTTTTGAGAGATACAGTGCCTCTTCAGCAGCAGTATCTCCTGCTCCTACAATAGCTGCTTCTTTTCCTTTAAAGAAAAATCCGTCGCATACTGCACATGCACTTACGCCATACCCGTTTAATCTTTGCTCACTTTCTATACCCAACCATTTAGCTGCGGCTCCAGTACTTATAATTACGGCGTCGGCTTCTATCCATTTTTCTTCATCTATTTCTACTTTTAATGGATGGCTAGCAAAATCTACTTTTGTAGCTAAGCCATATCGAATATCCGTACCCATTCTCTTTGCCTGTTTTTCAAAATGTTCCATCATTTCTGACCCTTGTATTCCATCAGGATAGCCAGGGTAGTTTTCTACTTCTGTGGTTATCGTTAATTGCCCACCTGGTTGTATACCTTGGTACAATAATGGTTTCATATTAGCCCTTGCGGCATAGATAGCTGCTGTATAGCCAGCTGGTCCAGATCCTATAATTAAACAGCTTACTTTTTCAGGTATGTTATTTTCCATTTTTGAGTTTCTTATTTATTAAAAGTTCGTATATAAATTATCGTGCTACAATAGTTTTGTATTGCACTGCATAGCCGCTAAATACTCCCAAAGCACCGTTGGAAATATTTCCAATAACCTTACTTGGCTGAGCAAATGGGTTTCCTATTGTTTGAAAAGAAAACTCCCAAGTGCTCCAAAAGGTATAAGCCGATTGCGAGATATTACAAAATTTTAGCGAAATGGTATCTCCTCTGCTAAAATAATTGCTATCTGCTGTCGGTCTGTTGGGTCTGTAATATCCTTTTGGTAGTTGAGAAGTAAAGGTAGTGCCATCTATAATTTGATCGTCAAATGCAGAAGTCTCACCAGGCAAAAATACCCCGCTATTTACCTTAGTGAAGTACCTGCCATAATTCCCAAACCCTCTAGGATCAGTAGCTTTAAAATATAAAATTCGTTTAGAAGTATCCGAAAATTGTGGCACTGGGGATACCCAAATAGAATCTAGCATAATAGCATTTGTAGGTATACTCGTTATTGCATTGTATTCTTTGCCTTCGGATACTATTCTTAATGAGTAATTTTTGGAAATTTCACCAATAAAAGAAGTAGTAGGGGATATAGTGTCGTTTGCATACACATAAGCTGTAAGTCCAGCAAACAGTTGAATGGAGTATTCTTTAAGTTTGTGAGTGAGTACACCATTGCTTACATATACATCTGCATTGTGTATGTAAGCACTTTCCAATATAAGCGGATTTATAGAGCTAAAAAAGCCTAAAGTTTTGGTGAGAACAACAATGGGTGGTTGACCATCTTCAATTTTTGCATCTACAACCAATAAAGGCTCAGCATCATCTAATTTGAAATCGATATCTTTTTCGCAGCTATTAAACAGAATAACAGTACAGAGCAATAAACCATATTTCATCAACTTCATTAACATATTCATATATGCGCAAATTTAAACCAAATAGTTTTATACAAAGTTGTTTTACTTACATAAAAAAGAACTGGAGCACTAAAAGTGCCCCAGCTTTTTTTTAATACCCCCCGGTTTTAAAATTTTTGCAATGATATAATTATAATTACTTTATTTTACTATTTAGTATATTGTTTTAATGTTAATTATTGAGTAACATATATACAACACAAATATCTACTCAAAAGAAATAGTTTCCTATACCCTATTTAGGGTATATTTTACCATATTGGCTTTATAGTTTTCTAAGAAATACATAATCTAGCAGTTATAAATTTATATTTGTTTTATGATAGCAGTGAAATCTTATTGGCGGGTTAAAAAATCAATAAAGTACCTTCTTTTTGGTTTATTCTACATTTCGCTTAATGCTTGCAGTAAAAATACCTTTAGCAGTTTACAAGGATATCAATTTAAAAGTGCTGAAAAAAAGCCTCATTATAACAGTATTGATTACTGGGCTGCGCATCCTTGGAAAATTGACCCAAGCGATAGTGTTCCAAAACCACTAAGAAACGCTGCAATTAAAGATTCTGCAGTAGATGTTTTTTTTATACATCCCACAACACTTATCGACAAAAATGATGTTCGTTGGAATGCAGATATTGATGATGGAGCCTTGAATTATAAAACAGATTATTCAACTATTTAATGACTGTACGCAATTTGGAATAAACTAATTTATTTAGTATGTTTGTCTAAAATAGTTAGTTATGAATATGTCATTTTTCTTTAGTAATTATGCAACGGAAGAAAGTTGTAAGCTTTTTTTCAAGGCTAGAAAAGAG
>JANNVW010000137.1:0-8152 GCA_031408295.1 Ferruginibacter sp. | reverse complement strand
TACAGATTTTTCTAGTTTTTTAACAGGCAAACCTACAGTAGAAAATATGCAGGCTATTGAAGATAGCGAGGTATTAGTTTTTAAAAAAAATGATTTGTATGCTTTATATGAGAGTCATCCTGTTTTTGAACGGGCAGGCAGAATGTTGACAGAAAGTGCATTTCTTTCAATTTCCCGATTAAATTCAATGTTTAATGAAACACCAGAACAACGTTATTTAAATCTCTTCGAACAACGCCCAGAAATAGTTGAAAAAATCCCACAACATTATATAGCTTCTTACCTTGGTATTCAACCCGAATCATTAAGTAGAATACGAAAAAGAATTTTATCTTCTAAATAATTTCCTAACCCAAGTCAATGACTTGGGTTTTTATTTGCTATCATCTTTGCAATATCAAAATAAAATATTGTAAAATGAAAAGAAAAATCACCGTAATTATTGTAACGATGCTACTGCTGAATAGTAAATCGTTCTCTCAATCTAGTAGCGCTAGTAATTCCAAAAAATGGGGAATAGAAACTGAACTTGTGCAACCTTTTTTGCCAAATATTGGTATACTAAGATTTACAGCCACACGAACCATTACATCTAGCCAAAGTAAAATGAAAGGCGACTTATTATTTGGCATGTACCTAAGGCCAAACGTAAAACACGATGTGGTTGAAAAAATTAATGAATATATGTTGATAGTAGGTTACCGACAATATTTTTGGAAAGGGCTACATCTAGAAGGCAGGGCAAATATTGGCTATGCTTGGGGTACAAAAAATTTGATTGATGGCAAAGATTATGAAACGTCAACTATTTTTTGGGAAAGTAATGTAGGATACAAATTTAATGTAACCAACAAATCAAAAAGTAGCCTCTACCTAATTCCACAATTTGGAGTTCTTGGAAATGCAAAAGGGGAAAATACTGTCAACATTGGCCCACGTGGAGGAAAAGCCGATACTTTTATTCAAGGTGGCTTGGTGATTGGTTTTAACTTTTAATTTAAAAAAATAGTAAAATGAAAAATATAATAGTATTAGTAGTAACAATAATTTTAGGTAGCACAAACTCATTTGCACAAAACAAAGCAAAAAAAGATTTTTTATATAGCAATAGAGTAAGTGTACTCTTTGGACTTTTACAACCTGTGGTAGCCCAAGGTTTTAATATGGAAATAAATTATACAACCAAGAGATTGATTTTTGATTACTCTCACGGTGTATCACTTGACCCGCCCGTAGTAGGTGATTTTAAAACACAAAATGTAGTACTACATATTCCTTACACAACAGGCTTTGGTATTGGATATCGATTTTCTTCTTTTTTTGATGTACGTTTTGAACCTAAGCTACACAGTTGGGAAGTTTACTATAAAGATGAAACACAAAACTTAGCAAATAAAATAAATGATTTTAAAACATTCACATTAGGCATTGGAGCTTACTATCGCTATATGCCTTTTAAAAACCGAAGCAATAAAATTTTGCAAGGCATTACTACTAGCACAAGTTTACGGTATTGGCAAAATGTGGGCAGTACTTTAAGAAGTGATGAGTTTAGTTATTTTAATAAAACATCAAATAAAATAGAAACCCTTAAAGAACCAAACATTGGTTTTGCTAATAGTCCAATCATTTTTAACATAGCCATAGGATATACTTTTGGCGGCAAATAAATACAACATGAAAAAAACAATAATAGTAGTAAGCTTATTAATAGCACAGATAATTTCGTTTGCACAAACAAAATCAGAAAATATATCTTTTACATCTGCCGAGTTTAGAGCAGGCTATGGTGTAACACAGTTCGGTAGTGGTTTAAAGGAAAAATATGAAGCTGGTAATTTTTCTACCTCAGGCGGTGGGCTATTTACACTTGCTGCATTTCGAAAGTTTAAAAACGTAAATTATTTAAACTTTGGAATAAAATTCAAAGCACTTGGTGCTGGCCCATCCAAAGGAGATAATGGAGATGAAATGTTTTTTAATCATTGGGGTGCAGCAATAGCTACAAAATATTATCCATTAGATAAAAATGCTAGAAAAGGACTTTATGTACAAGCTGATTACTTTTTTATTACACAGTTCACACAGAAATATAGAAACGTACCTAACTTGATATATAACCATCAATTCGCCATTGGTAATGGAGTTGTTTTTGGACTTGGGTATGATTTTGCAATAGCAAAAAGTAAAAACTTGGTAACGATTGGTATCGAATATGAAACTGATAGTAGAACGGGTGAAGTAACAGGTATAGGAAAGAAGAATTTTAGAAGTTCGAATTTTGGAGTAATGGTTGGTATAAAATTCTAAAAATAATTATCTATTTCCCCCGAGGTCCTTATCTCGATAGTATGGTTACTTATGTTTCGAAAATAGAATTATTGAACAGTAAGTTTTTTTAGTTTTATACTATTCAATATTTAGTAGTTGCATTTGTGAACCATACTATCGAAATAAGTGTACTAATATAAAATATTTTTTACAATGCTAAAAAAAACCTTTACACAAAATAGTATACTTTTTAGATTTGGCATTGTAATACTTGGTATTTTTTTCTTATTGCTTTGTTACTATCCATTTAATGATGTTACTATTCTAGGGTTAAACTCAGTTGTAAAACCAATGAAATTTGCTTTAAGCATTTGGATATATAGTTGGACGATGGCGATAATTTTATATTATGTAAAAGATATTCGTAAAGTAAAGGTTTATTCTTGGGTAGCAGTAGTATGCATGAGTTTTGAGCAAGCTGCAATTAGCTTTCAAGCAATACAAGGTGAGTTGTCGCATTTTAATAGAGCAAGTACATTTGGTATAATCCTATTTTCTTTAATGGGTGTATTTATTCTCACCATTACATTATGGACAGCATATATTACTTACATTTTTATAAAACAAAAAACATATGGCTTACACCCTGCAATTGCTCTAAGTATAAAAATTGGTTTAACTTATTTTGTTGTATTCAGTTTGTTTGGCGGTTACATTAGTAGTTTATCGGGTCATACTATTGGTTCAGTAGATGGTGGTAAGGGTTTGTGGTTTTTAAATTGGAGTACACTTTTTGGCGATTTACGAGTAGCACATTTTTTTGGCATACATAGTTTACAAATCATCCCATTATTTGCAATAGCAATCAGTAAATTTTTCAAAACTATGGCTGTAAGAAAAGCAGTTTGGTTTTTTTCTATAGTTTATTTTCTGTATGTAATTTTTGTAATGGCACAAGCCATTATAGGAATGCCATTCATTAAATTTAACTGAAGTAAAATAAATATTGTTGAAATGCAGGTTAGCACTTTAATAAAAAACAATAGCTTTGCCATTATTTGAATTTTGCAAAAATGGAAAACATAAGTATAAGAGAATTTTATAAAGATATATTTGGCGATAGTGAAAGTAAGCTTGATTATTTTTTAGATAGTACAAGCTCCAATGACTTGGGGCATTTTAATGTGTTTGATACCAAAAAGTTTTATTTCAGTGGCAATAAAAAATCTGAAATGACGTACAACAGAAGGTTGTACTATAAAATCAGTTTGATTAAAGGTAAAAATTTAGTAGAGTACGCAGATAAAACAGTGATGATTGAAAAGCAAGGGATATTATTTGCTACGCCTAAAATTCCTTACCGATACACACCACAAGACCAAAAGCAGTCCGGCTTTTTTTGTGTATTTACCGCAGCGTTTTTATCGAAATCCAAAATAGGTTTATTGATTGATGATTTGCCCATCTACCAGCACAATAGTGATTTTGTTTATCAACTAAGCGACAAACAATATCTTGAAATGGAGACAATATTCAAGAAAATGGATGCAGAGTTATCTTCTGACTACGCATATAAATATGATTTGCTGCGCAACTATGTGATGGAATTGATACATACTGGACAGAAGTTAAAGCCAATGGAAAGCAATACCGTAACTACCAATGCTGCGAGTAGAATATCATCATTGTTTATAGAATTGTTAGAAAGACAATTTCCTATAGAAAGTGATTCGCAAGTAATACAAATAAAAACGGCGCTTGATTTTGCAAAAACATTGGGCATACACATTAATCACCTCAATAAAGTTTTGAAAGAAACCACAGGCAGAAATACAACCGAAATTATTAATGGTAGAATAACCGAAGAAGCAAAAATATTATTGAAACAAACACAATGGAATGTATCTGAAATTGCTTACAGTTTAGGGTTTGATGAAGTGGCTTATTTTTCAAATTTTTTCAAAAAGAATACTTCGCTTTCCCCATTGAAATATCGAAATTGATTGAATTTTATAAATAGTGGATTGCTATTTATAAATAATACAATTATGAAATGATTGACCTTTGCCATTCAAATTAAATAATAAAAATGAAGCAATCAACAATATTAGGGAACAGCACACTTAATGTAAACAGAATTGGTTTGGGCTGTATGGGTATGTCGGAATTTTATGGTTCTTTTAATGATGCAGAATCTATTAATACTTTGCACAAAGCCATAGACCTTGGTGTTAATTTTTTTGACACTGCTGATATGTATGCAAGTGGCGCAAATGAAAAACTTATTGGAAAAGCATTTAAAGGGAGATGGGATGAAGTTATTTTGGCTACAAAATTTGCAGTAATGAGAGGGCCAAATGGAGAATGGCTCGGTCTTAATGGACAACCGGAATATATAAAAAAAGCTTGTGAACAAAGTTTGTTGAATTTAGGAACAGATGCTATTGATTTATATTTTATGCATCGCCAAGACCCCAAAGTAGAAATTGAAGAAATAGTTGGTACAATGTCTGAATTAGTGAAACAAGGCAAAGTAAAATACATTGGTTTATCTGAGGTAGATGCGGAGACAATTAGAAGGGCTCACAAAGTTCATCCAATTACAGCTTTACAAACAGAATATTCTTTATGGAGTCGTGAGCCTGAGCAAGAATTATTTGATGTTTGTAAAGAACTCGGCATCAGCTTTGTATCGTATAGTCCTTTAGGTAGAGGGTTTTTAACAGGTGCTATTAAAAGTCGTGCTGATTTTGAAGTGGGTGATTTTAGGTTAAATAATCCTCGGTTTACAGATGAAGCCATTAAGGAAAATCTCCAATTTGTAGAAGTGATAGACCAATTGGCAAAGGACAAAGGCGCAACAAAAGCACAAATAGCTTTGGCTTGGATATTGAGTCAAAATGATGAAATAACTGCTATACCTGGCACAAGAAAAATACATAGATTGGAAGAAAACTTAGGCGCATTAAATGTACAACTAACACAATCCGATTTTGATATTATCGAAGCGTCTATGCCTAAAACAACCATTGGAAATAGGTACTAATGTAGTAGTCGTTGAATCGGATTATTAAAATATTTAAAAAATAAAAAATGAGCAAGAAAATATTAATTACAGGAGCAAGTGGCGGTTTTGGAAAACTTACCGTAGAAAAATTAATTGCCAATGGTCACAAAGTAGCGGCAGGTATGAGAGATGTAAATGGCAGAAATAAAAATACTACTGATGCATTAGCTGCACTAGGTGCAATTGTTATAGAGCTTGATGTAACCAATGATGATAGCGTAACAAATGGCGTAGCCAAAGCCATAGAAAGTTTAGGTGGATTAGATGTGTTGATGAACAATGCAGGTATTGGTTCGGCAGGAATGTTAGAGTTTTTTACAACAGAAGATTTTAAAAAACTCTACGAAGTAAATGTATTTGGTGTACAGCGAATGAACAGAGCAGTTGTACCATTTTTTAGAAATCAAAAAAGTGGATTAATCATATATACATCTAGTTTATTGGGTAGAATTGCATTGCCTTTTTATGGCCTATATCAAACATCAAAATGGGCATTGGAAGCTTTAGCAGAAAACTATCGTGTAGAGCTTTCTACTTTTGGTATTGAAAATTGTATTGTAGAACCGGGTGGTTATCCAACTGCATTTGCAGAAAATTTAATGTTCCCATCAGATACTAGCCAAGCGGCAAACTATGGCGACTTTATACATGCGCCACAAAAAATGGGAGAAAATTTTGGTAATGTTTTAGCCAATAATCCACAGCAAGACCCTCAACGTGTGGCAGATACTTTTGCTGAATTGATTGATAAACCTTTTGGTGAAAAACCATTTAGAACCACCGTAGATTTTATAGGTATGGGCGACCATGTAGAAAAATACAATGAGCATTTAAGCCAAGTAACTACAGGGTTGTACACTAATTTTGGAATTGCAGGTATGTTGAGTGTGAAAAAATAAATAGCAAGCTAATTAATTAAAAAAGCCACATAAATCTTTTTATAACTCACTTTAATGGAAGAATTAATAAATTACTTGTTGCAATTCGGCCAACTCAATCAACAACAGATTGACTTAGTAAAAAGTAAAATTAAAATAATTGAACTTAGAAAAGACGCTTACTTTTCCGAAGCTGGAAAAATTGCGAAACAAGTAGCTTTTATAGCTGACGGAATTTTAAGGGTTTGTTATTACAACAATAAAGGCGAAGAAATAACAAGATATTTTATTGATGAAAATAATTTTGCCGTAGATATAAATAGTTTTTCTACTGAAATCCCTTCATCTGAATACATCCAAGCTATTACAGATTGCACACTGTTTGTATTTTCAAGGGAATCACTAGCAGAACTTTCACAAACAATTATTGGGTTTGATGGTATTGTGAACCAAATCACCACGAAATCACTTATTGAAAAGGTAAAAAGAATTAGCCCAATGTTAGCCGAAGATGCAAAGGTTCGTTACCTGAACTTTTTAGAAAATTTTCCTAAGCTTGCAAACAGAATTCCATTATCGTTGCTTGCATCATATTTGGGCATTACACAGTCATCATTGAGCAGAATTAGAAGAAATATTTGATTTCAATTATTTGCCAAATGACAAATGAAATGACATTTTAAGTTTGCATTTTTGCAATGCAATATTGCATAAAATTTTATTTCAAATGTATATGACAGCATTTTGGCTTACCCTCGGGTTTACAATTGGTATTTTTGGATTGACTTTCGCACAAAACAAAAAAATACCTCAAGTAAAAATTGTGATGACAATTAGCAGCCCAATAGATACCGCATTTAGCTATATTGTACCTGTGAAATTGGCTCGCATTTTTAAAAAGTATAAAAGATTTCCTGCCATAACAAAAACAAATGAAACGGAACTATGGAACAAAGGAGGGCTAAAAAGGACAGTTTATTTTGAAGACGGAACAACAGCCAACGAAAGCCTAATTACTGTTGAACCCAATAAATCATTTTCATATAAAATCGAAAACTTTACCTCATCATTAAGAAAACTAGCTAAGCGAATTGAAGGCGAATGGCTATTTACTGACCTTGGCAACGGGCAAACTAAAATTGAATGGACGTACAAAATAATTCCAAAAAACGGTTTTACTAGAATTTTAATTAAATGGTTTATTTTGAAAGACCTAAAAGTGTTATTGAATAATGCTTTGAATATTTTAAAACAAGATTTGGAAAACGGAGAATACAAAAATGCTGAATGATTAGTTTTGGATTTTGCAAATGTGGCCGAAGGAAGACTAATTAGTAGCATTTTGATAACGGTCTTGATTGGAGTTTTTTTTTATTTATAGGATTAGGTAAATAGTTCACAAAGGCGTACAAGATTTGCCAATCTTGAATACTTTTCTTGTTAGCGTCAAATTATAATGCAGTCAGCCTGAGCTTGTCGAAGGCGGTGCTAATGGAGCACAAGCGGGCTTTTTAAAAGGATAACCCGCCTTCGACAAGCTCAGGCTGACCCTAAAATTATGGTAAATCTTTATAGCAAATACCAAACAAAATAAGGCGTTTGAGAACAATCTACCTAATCCAATTGATTTATTAATTGTGATGCAGTTTCGGAGTGGATTTTTTAAATTCTATATCGTGACAGCTACTCTGAACAAAACCGCATTTTTTTAAATTCTTTAAAAACTATACAACAATCCCCATTTTATATACATCCACAAAAATTCTGTGTACGACTTTTGCATAACATTTAATTTTTTTAAAGATGCAAAATTCAAAATCAATTTTCAAACAAATAAATACAATCGGAATGATTGTTTTATTTCTACCAATTGGGCAAGCATTTTCCCAATCAGTAAAAAAACCCAAGACAGTTTTAATTACAGGTGCTGCAAGTG
>JANNVW010000136.1:0-3309 GCA_031408295.1 Ferruginibacter sp. | reverse complement strand
ATCGCTCTAAGAATTTATTAAAGCACTTATCAATTCATAAAGCACGAAGCAATTCATAAAGCACGAAGCAATTCATAAAGCACGAAGCAATTCATAAAGCACGAAGCAATTCATAAAGCACGAAGCAATTCATAAAGCACAGCAAATTTTTTTAGAATGAAAAAAATAATTACAGGCGTATAATTTGCTTAATCCAATACTTACAATTCATTAAAATGTGCAATTACTTAGCTTTAGCATTACAAAATTCTTTAGTATGTAAAGTTTAAACCATTATTAGTGTTATAAATATTTTCTGCTGTTTATTTCTGAGTGTAGCTATTTTGCCCCGTTAGGGGCTACCTATTTGTAATATATAAACCACTATATGCCATTTGCACCGTAGGAGCTACCCTTGGCATTGGGCAAGGTTTTAAACATTTATAAATCAATATAGGAAACCGTAAAAGATTTTAACTTGATATCTGTCATAAACTATTTTTATCTATTAACTATTGGGTAGCTCCTACGGAGCAAATGGCATGTCATTGTTTGAGTGGTTACAAACAGGTAGTCCCTAACGGGACATATATACCGACACTTCATAAAAAAAGTACTATCGTTTGTACTTCACGATGCATTTTAAATAAGCAATTCTTCAATCTGTGCTTTGCACATTTTTACAGAGTGAAGAATATAAAAGATGATTTGAATAGCTCCGACCTTTAGGTCGGAGAAGAAAGATATAATAGGTATGGGCTTTAGCCCAAAATGTATTTCGGCTTTAGCCATTTTTAAAATACTTTATTTTCAAAACTGTTTTTTATATGGCAATTTCCATAATCTTATGACTGATATCCATCATCTTTTTTATTGAGGACTATCATTTTGCTATACACTATTTCTAAATAGCTTGCACCTATTCTTCAACACATAAAATATTTGTTATGAATACTAAAAAGAAAATAATAACAGCCGCTGCTGTTGGCGTAGCTACAGGCTCTGTATTGGGCGTACTTTTTGCTCCTGCAAAAGGAAAAGATACAAGAAAAAAAATTACAGATACTGGCAAGAAAATATCAGGCAGCGTAAAAACGACCATAGAAAAAGGTAAAGAAAAATTAACATCTTTAAAGGGGGGAAATAAAAATGCTACTATCAATAGCGTAGAGCCAATAGCTTAAACAACAGTAGCCACCTAAAATGAAAGAAAATGGAAAAAAATTTGCCAAAGTAGAGGATTTAGCTAATACCTTAAAAGAATATGCTGATAGCAGAATAGAAGCCGTGAAACTACAAGTAGCTGAAAAAAGTTCCGCAATAATGGCAAATATAATAGCAGGTATTGCCGTAGCAATGCTGTTTGTTTTCTTTACCATTTTTGGAAGTGTGGCTTTGGCTGTTGGTTTGGGCGTATGGATTGGAAAAATGTGGGTTGGGTTTTTGATAGTAGCGTTTTTATATCTAGTAATAGGAGCATTGGTTTGGAAAGCACGGGGAAAATTTATTCAGTTTCCAATGATGAATTCTTTTATAGCACAATTATTCAACAATGAGCATGGAAAAGATTAAAAATATGCAGCAACTTCAATCTAAAAAGAAAGAAATAGAGATGCAGCAAAAGGTATTGTTAGAAAAAATACACAATAATTGGGTGCAATTAAAAGAGAATTTAAAACCTGTGAATATTGCCAAAGAATCGATTGGAAGTATGTTGCATCATCAACCTACGGAACAAACCTACAGGGAGCATCCGCTAAAAAGTAGTTTTACATATGCTGTAGCCTTGTTAGCAGAAAATCTTGCTGATAAAACTTTTGAAAAAGTGAAATCTATTTTTAAAAAATAACTTTTATAAAATTTAATAATACTTATACCAAAAAATATGTTTAAAATACTTGTCACAACCGATTTTTCCGACTACTCAAAAGCGGGTTTATATTTTGCCATACAATTGGCGGCTCAAACTAATTGTGCGATTACTTTTTTTCATACATTTCATACGTTGGTACCTACATCATGGAATGCCGCAAGAATAGATAACTATGAAAAAGATGAGGCTGACATACTTGAAAAAAAGCTTAATTTATTTGTAGAGACTACGTATAAAGAATTAGACACAGAGCCAACAAAAACCAAATGTGTAGTAAAAAGTGCGGTGTTTCCTCAAAGCTGTATTGCTGAATATGCTTTGGAAAATAATGCAGATTTTATTTGTATAAGTACGAGAGGAGCAGGAAAAATAAAAAGGATATTAGGTACCAACACAGCAAACCTTATAAACAATGCCGAAGTGCCTGTGATAGCTGTGCCGTATAATTATTCAATAAAAGCCATCACAAATATATTGTATGCATCAGACCTTTTTCATTATGAAAAAGAAATTGTAAAAGTGATTGCATTTGCACAGCCATTACATGCTGCCATAGATTTATTGCACCTTACCACTGTTTTAGAAAAGCAGAAAGACCTAGAAGTAATAGAAAACGCTGTTAAAAAAATTGCCGATTATAATATTCATGTAAATATGAAACCAAGAAACCCTGACAAGTCCTTGGTATCCGATATTGAAGAAGCGGTAAAAGAATTACACCCATCTATGATGGTAATGTTTACGGAACAACATAGAAATTGGTTTGAAAAAATATTTTTATCGAGTAAATCAGCAGAGTATTCTTTTGAGGCAAAAGTGCCGTTGCTAGTATTTAATAAATCATAATTATAAAAATAATTACCATGTCTTTTAATTTTGAAAAATATGCATCTAAGGGCAATGAGTTTGTAAACAGCATTGCCGAAGATTTAACTGTACCAAAAGAAAAATCAGGTAGAATTATTCGTGCCGTTTTTCACGCTTTGCGTAATCGCATAAGTCATGAAGAATCTTTTCAGTTAATTGCACAATTGCCAATGGCACTAAAAGGTGCATATGTAGATGGTTGGAAATTTGACAAAGATATAAATCGTATAAACCATTTAGCTGATTTTTTAGATGAGATAAGAAAAGAAGATGGTGAACTTGCAAGCTATGATCTTGGAAACGATACAAAAGCCAAACACGCCGTTGTTACTGTGTTTAAAGCATTAGGTCGTTTTGTATCTGAAGGAGAAATGGAAGATATTATGGCAACACTACCCAAAGAGTTAAAAACATTTATTAAAAAAGATGTTGTTGGGAATAGAGTTGTGTTTTAAGAATAAATGAAGATGGCCATATTGATGTAGGGGCATTGTAAATAGAAAACTATGAAAATAAAATACCCTCTTGAATTTGTTCATACTTTATCTATAGATGAAATTGTACAATCATTTGAAACAAATGCTAAAAAT
>JANNVW010000135.1:0-9973 GCA_031408295.1 Ferruginibacter sp. | reverse complement strand
TAATATTTGAGATAGTATCGGCTGTCCGACAAATTTATTATCTTCACTCATGGTTATATTGTTTGTGTGAGAACTACAACATAACTAAAAAGGGTGAGAAAATCTCACCCTTTATTTAAAATTTTTGTCGGACAATAGTGGTTCATAATATTATTTTACATCTTCTTTTTTTAAATAATATACTTATTGAAAATAATATATCTGCTCCTTTTTGGTCTATAGGAACTGAATGGCATTTTTATGTGTTACTTCCGTTCTTAATTTATTTGACAAGCATAATTTCAATTGTAAAAACAGTTCTTATTCTATCTCTTTTTTCTATAGTCTTATTTTCGTTCGTAAACATGGGATATCTAAATTATGATTGGTGGGAGAGCCAAATATTAGTAAGGTTTCCAGAATTTGGTGTTGGTATAATTGCTGCTTTTTTTTATAAGAAAGGAAATGTTCTGCCTGTTTTGCTTAAAGGAAAGAGAGGCATTTTTTTTGCAGTTGTTATAATGTTTATTGGGCGTTTTATGAAATTTACGCCAGTTTTAGATATAGTTGGTGTATACGGTTTTTTATTTAAATCCATTGCTGATACTGTGATGACTTCAGGTTTTGCCATTTTACTATATCATGTAATTACAATTAAATCTAGAATATCTATTTTTTTATCTTCTCATTTTGTGTCATATTTAGGAAGAATATCTTTTAGTATTTACTTATGGCATTCCCTTTGTATTACAATCTTATCTTCAGTATTAGCAAAATTGCCATTTAAAAATTTAAACCCATTGTTTGGGTTTCTTTTGGTGATTTTATTAACTGTTCCTATAAGTCATTTTTCATTTAAATATTTAGAAGCATCTTACTTTCAACAAAAGAATAAAATTAAAATTATTTAGTTTTTTATAGAGCATAGAATAAAATTTCATTTTACCATCTTAATGATTAATTCACATAACAATACTGAACTTCCATTGATTTCTGTTGTATTACCAATTTACAATGCAGGTAAATATTTAGAAAAATCAATTACAAGCGTATTACTTCAGGGATATAAAAATTATGAGTTTTTGATATTAGATGATTGTTCTACAGACGGTAGTAAAGAATATTTGCAAAATATAAATAGCAATAAGACAAAAATCTACTACAATGAAATGAACAGAGGACTTTTTTTTAATTTAAATTTTCTTATAAATAAAGCAAAGGGTTCTTTGGTTAAGCTGTGGTCTCAAGATGATATAATGAATCCTAGTTGTTTAGAATCTTTTGCTTCTTTCCATTTTTCTCACCCTCAAATCGGTTTTAGCTACTGTAATAGAGATCAAATTAATGAAGATGGTATAGTCTACAGGAGCAATAAATTAGATAATACACCCTCATTAATATCTACCGAGTTGCATGCACGTATCTCTTTTTTTACAGGCTCAATTGCAGGTAATATTGCTAATGTTTGTTTGTCAATGCCTGCAATTAAAAAGGTAGGTTTATTTAGAGAGGACATGAAAATATCAGCCGATTTTGATATGTGGGTTAGACTTGCCAAGGAATATGAAACTGGTTTTATAAACCAAAAACTGATACAGGTTAGAGACCATAGTTTGCAATTAAGCAGAAAAGATGAATATTATATATATCATGTAAAGGAAGATAGAGAAGTATATGAAAATTTATTTTCTTATATGAACAAGCCCTTAAAGGCTGAGGGTAAATTTATGTTGCGTAGGTATAAACTTTTATTTTATTATACATTAATGGTTAAGGCTTTTTTGAAGGGGAAAATAAGTATTGCGTTTAAGTTTTATAAAGAAATAATTGCTTTCGATAATTTTTTTATTCTCACATTCTTTTTTCTCAGATCCAAAGTCATAAAATATAAAGAGCCAATTTTTTTTGAAGTGTAAATGGTATATATAGATATGAACCGGTTAGCAATAATTACCACACACCCTATACAATATAATGCTCCATTTTTTAAAATGTTAGCTGACCGTAAAAATATTGAGTTGAAAGTTTTTTATACATGGAGTCAGTCAGTGGAGGGTGTTAAATTTGACCCTGGGTTTGGAAAAAATATAAAATGGGACTTGCCATTATTAGAGGGATATAGTCATGCATTTTCTAAAAATGTATCCTCCTCTCCTGGTTCGCATCACTATAAAGGAATAGATAACCCCTTTTTAATACAAGAGATTATAAAATGGAAGCCTAATGCTTTATTGGTATATGGTTGGAGTTTTAAAAGCCATTTAAAAGCAATGCGATATTTTAAGGGGAAAATCCCAGTTTTGTTTAGGGGAGATTCTACGTTGCTTGATGAAAAACCTGGGTTTAAAAAACTTCTAAGAAGAGCGTTATTAAAATTTATTTATTCATATGTTGACATTGCACTATACGTAGGAAATGCAAATAAAGCATATTTTAAAGCACACGGCTTAAAGGAGTATGAATTAGTTTTTATGCCACATGCAATCGATAATAATAGGTTCGCAAATTCTCCAAATAATAGCAAATTAGCATTGGGTTTAAGGGAGGAACTAAAAATACCAAAAGATGCTCTAGTATTTTTGTTTGCAGGTAAATTAGATGAGAATAAAAATGCTACTCTATTGTTAAATGCATTTAATTCAGTAAAAAGCGAATCTTCTTATTTATTGATTACTGGCAATGGAAACGCTGAAATAAATTTGAAAGCTACATTTTCTAAAATGAGTAATATACGCTTTCTCGATTTTCAAAACCAACAAATGATGCCCGCATTGTATGCAAGCGCTAATGTATTTGTTTTGCCTTCAATAAGTGAAACTTGGGGACTAGCAATTAATGAGGCTATGGCTGCTGGGCTGGCAATTATAATAAGCAACTCTTGTGGAGCATCATTTGACCTGGTAAAGGGTAATAAAAATGGGTTTGTGTTTGAAACGAAAAATATTGAATCCTTAAAAAAATGTTTGCAATATTTCGTTAAAACTCCAAATGCTGCCACTAATATGGGAGAAGTTTCTGCAGAAGTGGTAAAATATTACAGCTATGAAAATGATTGCATTGCATTGGAAAAAGCTTTAGAGGCGGTAAATTGTATAACGAAATAATGAGAACTAAAATTTATTTTGATGAAGGAACAAAAGGTTTTTTACTCCTTTTATTAATTAGCCAATTGTTTTTTACAAATGGTTTAATTCTTTTTGTAGGTATGGTTATTTTTTTTATACTCTTCAATAACCTACAACAACCATTTAAACCTTCCATTTTTACAATAATTTTACTTTACCATTTTTTACAAATTTCAGCAGGTATTTGGCAAAGCAATAATTTAGGTAAAGACATTAATTACAGATCGGATAATACCGACTATGCTATTTTAGCATCCTATGTAGGATTGTTATTTATATTTCTGCCTGTAATATATTATCAAAATAAAATACCAGCTCTTTCTTTAAGTCAGTTAAAAAAGCATGCAGATAGACTTTCAATTGATAAAACATTTAGGGCATACGTAATAGGTTTTTTTGCGATGAATGCTTTGACAGGTATAGCATTTTTAATTCCCTCCCTTACTCAAATTATTTTTAGCCTTAGTAATATTAAATGGTTTTTATTTTTGTTATTTGGCTTTCAGAGTATTCTTAAAAATAGAAAAAGGAAAGAGTTTTATATTTTTTGTGCATTAGAATTCGGAATGGGTTTTTTTAGCTATTTTTCTGAATTTAAAACGATAATTTATTACATATTAATTTTACTTCTAAGTTTAATGGCTGTTATTCGGTTCAATAAAATGATAATTGCTTCAGTCGCTTTGGTATTAATTTTTTTCGCAGGTGTTTTTTGGACAAGCGTAAAAGGTGAGTATCGTGTATTTCTAAATAAAGGAAGTAAAACACAATCTGTTCAGGTAGAGAAGGGAGATGCTTTCAATAAATTATTAGAATTATCTGAAAAGCAAAATGAGAGTACTTTTACTGGAGCTGTCGAAAGTTTTCTAGACAGATTGCAATACACATATCACCTTGCTAAAACAATGGATAGGGTACCCGCAATTATACCTCATCAAAATGGAGCAAATTTAGGAACTACTTTAACTTTTGTTTTTACTCCAAGGATACTTAATCCTAATAAAGGAATATATGATGCGTCAGAAAAAGCTTCAAAGTATACGGGGTTGCGCTATGCGGGTATTAAAAAAGGGACTTCTATAAGCCTTGGGTATTTTGCAGATTGTTATATAGATTTTGGCTACATAGGTATGTTTATACCTTTGCTTATACTTGGCTTTATTTATGGTTCAACTTATTTTTACTTTGTGAAAAATTCCTCCAATAACTATATATTTAATTTTGCAGTAGTTGGTTCTATCTATTTAGAAATGATTGCTATGGAATCTGACTCAATATTTATAGTTGGTCGTTTGTATGTAACACTCCTCGTTTTCTTCCTCCTAAAAATTTTCTTTTTCCCAAAACTAATGGCTTATATACGCATGCCCATAAAACCTGTTGAAGATTGATTGTTTTTATTTCTATACCTTGGTTTTTGCCAGCATTTAAAGCTGGTGGTCCTATACAATCTATTGCTAACTTGGTTGATAATTTTAGTGAGGATATTGAGTATAGAATATTTTGTGGGGATACAGATTTAAACAATGAGCCCCTGCAAAATATAATTACCGATAAATGGGTGTCATACAACAACTATACAAAAGTGTGGTATGCTTCCAACAAAAATATTCCACAGGTTATTAAATACCAAGTAAAAGTTATTAAGCCAGATGTGCTTTTTATGATAGGAATATTTTCATGGAATTTTAATATTATACCATTATTATTTTGCCATACTAATAAAAAAATCCTTTCTGTGCGTGGCATGCTTCACGCTGGTGCACTCTCTCAAAAAAAATGGAAAAAACGTATTTTTTTGCAATTGTTTAAAGCTATGGGCATAGGCTCAAAAACTATTTTTCATGCTACAGATAGTACTGAAGAAATTTTTATAAAAAAAGAATTTGGACAGCAAACAAAGGTTTTTGTTGCGGGAAATTTTCCAAAAATAATAAAAAATTCTTCACCTGTTTTTAAAGAGTTAGGATATTTGAACTTAGTTACTGTTGCGCTAATAAGCCCAATGAAAAATCATTTGCTGATTTTAGAGTCACTAGCAAACTGTACTGCAAATATCAATTACCATATTTATGGCCCTATAAAAGATGTAGAATATTGGAAATTATGTAAAACTAAAATAGCCTTGTTGCCACAAAATATTAATGTAGCATACCATGGGGAAATAGCCCCAGCTAATATTGGTATAGCCTTAGCACAAAGCCATGTTTTTATAATGCCTAGTAAAAGTGAAAATTTTGGGCATGCCATTTATGAAGCTTTTTCTGCTGGCAAACCAGTAATAACCAGCAACAATACCCCTTGGAATGAATTAAAGGAAAGTATGGCTGGTATAAATGTAGATACTACAAAAGAGTCATTAACGGATGCTATTAATTTTTTTAGTGAAATGAATAATCAATCATACTTGCAGTATGTTAATGGAGCAGCAGTATATGCTGCTAATAAAATAGATAAAGAAGCACTTACAAAAACGTATCAAAATATGTTTTTTGCTCAATAATAAAATGATTAAATACAACAAAAACTTTGTAAAATTTGCAGCTACATTCGTAATTGCTTTTTTGCTTTTGTATTATGCACTAAAATTTATTACAGGGCTTGCAGTACAAGGAGGTTATTATAGCCCTTTTGTAGAAAAACACTTAAATATAGCAGCTTGGGTGAGAACAGCACTTATAGTTTCCACCAAATATTTTTTACTTTTATTGGGTGTGCAAACAGAGCGTGTGAGTGAGTATGTGTTGAGAATGGTAGGAGGAAGGGGCGTACGAATTGTGTACGGCTGTTTAGGTTTTGCTGTAATGTGTTTTTGGGTAGCTTATATATTTGCCGCAAGTACAAGTTTAATGAAAAAGCTACGCTGGTTTTTCTTTGGCCTATCTCTTTTATGGATAATAAATGTAATTAGAATTGGTTTAGTCTTAATAGCTACCAATAAAGGTTGGCATTTTCCATTTGGGTTAGACCATCATGCATGGTTTAATATTATAGCATACCTCATTATTTTTATAATGATTTATTTTTTTGAAAAAAGCATAAAATTAAATATTAAAAATGCAGGTTGATTTATCAAAATATAACAATAGCTGGTATAAGCCAGGTTCCGTAGTAAAAAGATTTTTATGGCATTACGTAAACCTCTTGTTTTTTAGATCTGGCGTTTTTCCGTTTTATGGCATCAAAGTCTTTTTACTTAAATTATTTGGCGCCAAAATTGGAAAAAATGTTTTAATAAAACCGCACGTAAACATTAAGTACCCCTGGTTTTTAACTCTAGGGAATAACATTTGGATTGGAGAAAATGTATGGCTAGATAATTTAGGAGAAATATCAATGGGTAATAATGTTTGCTTATCCCAAGGGGCACTTTTAATCTCTGGTAATCATGATTATACCAATACTAGTTTTGACCTTATTGTAAAACCCATAGTATTAGAAGCTGGTGTATGGATTTGTGCAAAGGCCATCATTTGTGGTGGGGCAATTTGTAAAAGCCATTGTGTTATTACAGCTGGTTCTGTGGTAAGTTCCCAAACAGAACCTTACGGCATTTACACTGGTAATCCTGCTGTTAAAATAAAAACTAGGGTTATAGGCTAATTTTCGATAATGGGTTTCTATTTTTTAAACCTTTTGGTTTAAAATTCGTCTTTATGTTTGTAAGTTTCATAACATTCAATTAAATGTGCTATTCTTATAAGTTTAGTAAAAGTTATTCACATAGTTTTATTTTTCAATTGCGTTTAAAGTAATTCTAAAATATTTTTTGATGGTACATACTAAATAGTCATATTTTATGTTATTGTTATAGAACTTGTAATGTGAAACCATTTTTAGCATTATTCCTATCTTTGCGAAGCAGTAATGTGAAATAACCCAATTTCTAACTATATGAAAATAACCCTTATAACCGTTACATTTAACTCTGAGAAATACCTTTCTCATTGTATTGAATCGGTTCAGCAGCAAACATATAAGGATATAGAGCATATCATTATTGATGGTAATTCTGAGGACGGTACTGTTTCTATCATAAAAAAATACGAATCTAAAATAGCAAAGTGGATTTCGGAGCCAGATAGAGGTATGTATGATGCTATAAATAAAGGTATTAAACTAGCAACGGGAGATGTTATTGGGATTTTAAACAGTGATGATATTTTAGCAAGTGAAGATGCTATTGAAACTATCGTAAATGCTTTTAACGAGCAAGGGGTAGATTCTATTTTTGGAGATTTGCAATACGTAGATAAACAAAACACCGACAGGGTTTTTAGGGTTTGGAAAGGAAAAAAATACAAACGCAATTTATTTAAAATGGGATGGATGCCTGGTCACCCAACATTTTACATAAAAAAGTCTGCGATAGATAAATTCGGAGGTTACGAAAATCATTATTTTACTGCTGCCGATTATGAATTTATGGCAAGGTATTTATACAAACACGAGGTTTCTTCTTATTATTTGCCAAAACTTATTGTAAAAATGCGCACAGGTGGTGCTAGCAATAAAAATATTAATCAACGTTTTAGAGCCAACAGAAGAGATTATCTTGCCATGAAAGTGAACAGTATTCCCATGCCGTTTATGGTTTCTATATTAAAACCACTTATAAAAATGCACCAATTTAATATTGGTACTAATATTGGTATATTTTAATGTTTTCTATTTTTAAGAAAAAAAATCCCAGTTTTTTATCCAGTTATTTTCCAATAACTACTGATATTCATTCGCATATTTTACCGGGTTTAGACGATGGGTCGCCAGATATAGAAACTTCTCTAGCACTCATAGATGGGCTTATAAAACTAGGTGTAAAAAGCTCTATTGCAACGCCACATATTATTGGTGATTTGTATAGAAACGATTCTACTACAATTACTACTGCATTAAATAAATTAAAAGCAGCACTTACAGAAAAGCAAATAGATTTTAAAGTGCACGCCGCAGCAGAGTATATGCTGGATTCTTATTTTATAGATTTGCTTAGCCAAAAAACGCCACTGCTTTCCCTAAAAGATAATCTAGTACTCACCGAGTTTTCTTATGCTGATAGACCACAGCATGTAGAACAAATGATTTTTTCTATTATTACCGAAGGCTACCAGCCTATACTTGCTCACCCCGAGCGATATGCTTACTACCACAATGAATATAAGCAATACGAACACCTAAAAGATTTAGGCTTTCAATTGCAAGTAAACCTACTCTCCCTTACTGGCTATTATGGAAAGCCTGTAGCCAAAGCCGCTGCATACATTATTAAAAAAGGGCTTGCTACCTACACCGCTACCGATCTGCACCACCACCGCCACATGCAGGCACTACAACACCCCACAAATCAACAAATTTTTGCTGAAGTTTTTGAAGGAAAGAAGATGAATGAGGAGTTGGAGTTTTAGAGGGTTTGTGTTTACTTTTATTTTGATTTCAATAATTTGGAGAGCCCAGTAAAATTAGCTTTAACATTTAAAAAGCCAAATAGATTACTATTTGCTGGGTTGTATTTTAACTCAACAGGAATCCAAATGTCTTCATAAATTCGAAGTCGTGGAGTAATATTAAGTGTAAAAATATCTCTTGATTCGTTTATATATAAATTAGTAAAATTATGATAATAACTTGTACTCAATTTTACCTCAAAAAACGATTTGTCAGTTTTCTTATCTCTTATTACCCAGTTTAACCCAGCTTCCAATGTTAATATTTCACGATTTAAATTCCTATTTTTTTCGATAGTATCATTTGAAAAATTGTATGCAATTTTGGCATTTATTTCTAAGTTATTATCTCCTTGCTCTGGACTGAACAATCCTTTGGATAATTCGGAAAAGATTACAATATTTGAAAACTGAAACTTATCATTATAAGTTGTGTCACTTAATCCAATAGTCCATAATAGATTATTCTTTATTGAATTTTTAAGATATTCAAATTTTTGAATATCAATATCTTTAAAACTTGAGTCGCCTTTATTCTCAAAAATATTAGCTATTTGATAAAGTTTATTTTCTTCAACAACTTGAGTTAATATGTTTTGGAATTCTTGGTCTAGCTCATTAAAAGGTTTATCTTGAATAATTTGATTCGTTTTTTGAATAAAAGAATCTTTTCTCTTGTAGTCAGGGTGATCTATTTCATTAGCGTTAGGGAAAAGGGTTTTTGCTCTCTTGCTCAATTCCTTGAGTAATGTTTTGCGCTCAATATTTAGTGGACTTGTTTGTAACCTCTCTGCTATAATCTTAGAAGTAGTGGCGTCTGTTTCGTCAATAATTGAATATTTTAGAGCTGATGAAAATCCATTAAAATTGAAGGAAGAGTCCATTTTAATTCCAAAGCTAATATTCATCTTTCTTAAAGGCTTATTTTTTTTATATTTAGTATCTAAATTTAAATCAGGATTTCTTTTTAACATTATGGCAAAAGGACTAGCACTAAAATTAAATTCTCTGTTTGAGCCAATTAAGTTATTTAATGCAAGCTGAAAGAAATTAGTTGCAATATCTTTTGTATTACCACTTTGAATTGAATCTGCAGTAAATAATGGAACTTTAGTTGTTTTTAATTGTGCAGTGACGCAATTTGCAACTAATATAAAAAGTACTATTAAGTAACATTTTTTATTTCTTTGTATCATAATATTAAGAAGCTGTTTGAGTTAATTAAATTTTTTACCCATTAGGTTAAGCATTGCTATATAAACAAAACTAATAGCAGACTCTTTAGTTCTTTCGTAATCCATTACTAATCTTCTAAAATTTAATAGCCATGCGAATGTTCTTTCTACAATCCAACGTTTTGGAATAACCTCCCAATTGTTTTTATCATTGCGTTTAACAACCTCTAATGGTATGTTCATTTTTTCT
>JANNVW010000134.1:0-51813 GCA_031408295.1 Ferruginibacter sp. | reverse complement strand
CAATTGACTGCTCTACCAATCCCCTAAATTTAGCCTCTGCATGTACAAGTTCTGTTTGGGTAAGTTTACTTGTTGTAATATCTTTTACTAGAGATAATACTACCCCATTTTTATTGGTATCATCTTTTAAAAAAGAGTTATACCATTCGCAATAAATTTCTACCCCATCTTTTGTAATACTCCTATTTGAGATAATATTGTCTGCATTTGATTCTAATGCTAGTGATTGCAGTTTTTTGTAGAAGCTGTTTCTGTCATCTTCATGTATAATTTTCTCTATATTTATTCCTTGCTGATAAACCTCTTCGGCTGTCCAACCAAATATTTCCTCTGCCATCTTATTCCATTGCAATATGTTTAAATTGCTATCAAACTCTATAACTGCAAGTGGTGTATTATTTAAATGAAAATTCAATCTGGCATGTGCTGTTTTTAGCCCAATTTCTGCTTTCTTCTTTTCTGTTATGTCATGGTAATATAAAGAAATTCCATCAGCACCTGGATAAATAAGGTCATCATACCATTTATCTGTAAGGGTATCGTAAAATTCGTGCCGCTGAGGTTGCTGTGTATTTTTTGCAGTGTGTAATGCTTCATAAAAATCTCCACCTTTCAAATGCGGAAAAAGTTCCCATATATTACTCCCAATCAAATATTTTTCTTCTTTTTTATGTAACGCTATTGCAGTTTTATTTGCATAGGTATAATTCCAATCATTATCAAGCGCAAAAAAAGCATCGGATATTCTTTCAAAAAGGTTTCCAAGCGGCAAAGCTATTTTTGTTTCTTGATAATCTTGTTGCTCAGAAAAAAACTGCTCTTCAATAGTATTAGTTTCGTTTACCTTATTTATTGAAGCATAGTTTTGCTCTTTTAACGTGTTTGTTTGCCCTAATAGCTTTATACTTTTAATATATGATAAAAAAGCATAACCTATATAAGTACAGAATATAATACCTAGTGTATAATGCCACCAATACTGGGCTGCAAATACCAACAAAACTATACCAAAAAAGAAAGAAAGAATAAAGGCTAATTTTATTTTTTGAGTTATGGCAGAATTTTTCATTAATAAGTCTGATTTTTAAAGAAACCTATGGTTCTCAACAATATAATGTTAAGTTTTACGTTTGAATTTTGCGAAAGTTAAATCAATTTGTAGTTACTAAGGTATAACAAAATATTATTTGTTTTATTTTTCGTAGAAGTAGGGTTAATATTTGAGAAACAAAAAGTCGCTTTTTGTATTATAAAAGTAATTAAGTACCTTTTTTTCACTAGATTTGAAACTTAAAGCTAGGCATAGTTTTAATTATTCATTACAAAAAACATATGAATGCAAAAATTCTTACTTATTGATGACCATGTGATAGTTCGTTCGGGCATAAAACTTCTAATTTCAAATACCTATAAAGATTCAGAAGTGCATGAAGCTAAAGATGGTGAAACTGCATTAGCTTTTGTAAAAGAGAATGACTACGATTTTGTGATGCTTGATGTACAAATGCCAAACACAGATTCTTTTGCGCTAATGGAGTCGTTTAAAGCTAACTACCCTGCTTTAAAAGTATTGGTATTTTCTATGAATGCAGAAAGTATTTACGCCTTACGTTACATTAAAGCAGGTGCTAAAGGCTTTATTAGTAAAGAAGCTCCAATGGATGAAGTTAGAGGTGCTATTGACCTTGTACTAAATGGGAAAAAATATATAAGTGAAGAAATGTTATTTGTATTAGCAGAAGGTACTAGCCCTGGCGCAAATAACAACCCATTTAGCATTTTATCATCACGTGAGTTTGAAATTGTAACAATGCTTTTAAATGGTAAAACAATAAGCATAATCGCAGCAGATCTTAAGTTAGGTATCTCTACTGTTGGTACACATAAGGGCAGAATTTTTACTAAACTAAGCGTTACCAATTTATTAGAGTTACAGAATCTTGCAAACTCTTATAATTTAAAATAATTTCTATACAAAATACTTCAAAAGCCAATAGCGTAATGCTGTTGGCTTTTTTAATTATATAATATTTGTACCACTTTCAATATCTACTAATATTGGCGTTAAAGCTAGATTCATTTCTTGTAAATAATATTCGCTTAGTGTTTTTACAAGTGAATCTACGAACTCAAATCTTACAATATTTATTGTACAGCCTCCAAAGCCACCACCCATCATTCTTGCACCCAATACATGTTCATTATCCCTCACAGCATCTACTAAAAAATCTAATTCTTTACAACTTACTTCATAGTCATTACTAAGTCCATCATGGGTTTCAAACATTTTCTTACCCAACGATTTTAAATCACCCTTTTGTAAATCTGCACACGCAGTTTGTAATCTTGCAATTTCTTTTACCACAAATCTGCTTCGTTTATCTATCACTGTATCTTTTGGCAATACATATTTATCCAACATTTCCTCGGTTACATCTCTTAAAGAATTTATCTTTGGCTCATGCTCCTTTACCCAAGCCACAGCCTGCTCGCACTCATGCCTACGTGTGTTATACGCAGATGATGCTAGCGAGTGTTTTACATTTGTATTCAGCAACACAATAGCGTAGCCATCTAATTTTAATGGCACATATTCATACTCCAATGTTTTACAATCTAGTTTTATACAGTGGTCTTTTTTACCCATCATGCTTGCAAATTGATTCATAATACCACACATTACCCCTGCAAAATGATGTTCGGCTTTTTGAGCATGCTTTACCAATGTCAATTTTTCTATTTGTAAATTAAAAATACAATTCAACGCAAACGCAGTAGCACACTCCAATGCAGCTGATGATGATATACCTGCACCTACAGGCAAATCGCTTGTAATAACAGTATTAAAACCACCAATTATTTTTCCATCTTTTTGCAATTCACTTACAACACCTAAAATATAATTTGCCCAAAGCGTTTCAGACTTTTTAATATCATTAATATTTCCCAAAAATTCTTCTTTAAAATCATCTGCATATAAATGTATCTCATCATCTGCCCTTTTGCTTATGGCAAAATAAATAGCTTTATTAATAGCGGCAGGTAATACAAATCCTTCGTTATAATCTGTATGCTCACCAATTATATTTATGCGCCCAGGAGAACGAATGATTGTTGGTTTAGCTTTAAATTTTTCTTCAAAAAGCAATGTCAATTTTTCTTTCACTTATCAATTAATTTAATGGTATAGCTGTAAGAATATTTTTTATCTAACAATCGATATTCATCATGTGGGTATGCACCCCAGCTATTATCACCACCTACACCTCGTTGTTTTAAATCAATATGCAGTACGGTATAATTTCTTTCAATAATATCTGCTACATGCTGGTTTCTTTTGGTTAGCCCTGGGTCAAAATCTTCGGTATAATTATGTAAGGCACTAAAACTAAATGGCTGTACGCCATCTATCCTCACACCTACACCATCTTTATTTTTAAGTTCTACCCAACGAGTATCGGTTTTATATCCATTTTCTTGTGGACGTATATATGCTATGTATTGCTCTTTGGGCGTACTGTTGTATAAGCCAATAAACGAAGCTGTATTTCTATCTTGATAATTTTCGTATGGTCCACGGCCGTAGTAAGAAAGATTTTGATATTCTTTTGGCAACTCCATTCGCATTCCAAAACGTGGCATTTCTGCTACTGCATTTTTAGGTAGTTCAATGGAAGATTTTACGGTAACAGAAGCATTACTATTTATGGCATATTGTACAGTGTATGTCGCATTCAAATCTGTCAAACTATATTTTACATTTATAACCAAACCATCTTCATCATTATTCAGCACTTTTACATTTATTAGTTTTTTATTTTCGTGGGCAGTACGCCATACAGCCATGCTTTTTTGCCCACCGTGCCCATAATCGTTGTCTGTAAATGCTCTCCAAAAATAAGGCTGAGGTAGTTGGTTAATAAGCTGTTTATCTGCAAGTGTATAATAATTCCAATTGCCATTTTCTGTATTAAAGCTACCCTTAACATTGCCTGAGGAAAATTCTATATCGTTGTTATTTTTAGTGATGGTAAGTTTTTCTTTTACCGTGTTTGCTTTTGCAAAATAATTGCTACTCAAAAAGAATTGCTCTTTTGCCACTTCAAAATTAGCAGGTACTAAAGGAGTGGCTGTTTTTGTGTAAACATATAATTGTAATGTATATTCTTCTCCTGCTTGTGATGTAATATCTCCGTAAGGCAAAGCAAACGTTGGTGTTTCGCCCGCTTTATTTGAAAATGTAAAATTTTGCTTTTTTACAACTACCCCATTTTTTGTAAGCTCCCATTTATAATTAAACTCGGTTAATGCAGTAAAGTTGTATTCGTTTATAACTTTAAATTTCCCCTTCGATAAATCTTCTGCTTCAAACCAAATACTTTGATATATTTTTTTTACTTCGTAAGCACCTGGGTGTGGTGTTCTGTCTGCAAACACCAATCCATTAGCACAAAAATTTTCATCGTTGGTAAATTTTTCTGCACCAAAATCTCCTCCATATCCCCAACTCTTTCTTCCATTCTTGGTTTCCATTAGCATACCTTGGTCCACCCAATCCCAAATACAACCACCTTGCATATTTTTACTAGCACGAATAATATCCCAATACTCCTTAAAATTTCCATTACTATTTCCCATGGCATGGCTGTACTCACACATAATGTAAGGGTGGGTTTGCGATGCATCTGCAGCATATTTTTTCATATCGGGCACCCAAGGATACATAGGTGCTACAATATCAGTATTAGGCTCCTGCCCTGCTTGCTCAAACATTATTGGCCTTGAAGAATCCGTTTCTTTTAACCATTTATAGGCATCATAAAAAACTTTTCCGTTGCCACACTCATTGCCCATACTCCACAAAATAACCGAAGTTATATTTTTATCTCTTTCGTACATTCTTTTAATTCTATCCATATGCGCAGCTTCCCATAAAGGTAAATAGCCCACATGTGTACCTGAATCAATTATACTTTGCAAAGCTGCACCCATACCATGGCTTTCTATATTTGCTTCGTCCACCATATACAAGCCATACTCATCGCACAACTCATACCAGTAAGGGTCGTTGGGATAATGAGATGTACGAACGGTATTTATATTAAACTGCTTCATCAGTTGAATATCTTGCAACATTAGTTTTTTATTTGGCACATGTCCTTTTACTTCATCGTGCTCATGTCTATTAACGCCTTTCACTAAAATTCGTTTTCCATTTACCAATAAGTTTCCATTTGTAATTTCTATTTTTCTAAATCCTATTTTTTGTTTTATTACTTGTTGTACTTCATTTTTATTATTGTAAATCTCCATCGTAAATACATAGAGATTCGGTTTTTCTGCGCTCCATTGTTTTACATTTTCAATAGTTTCTGCTAAGCTAAATTTATTTTCTGCTGTGTTTATATTTTTTTGAAAAACTATTTTTCCATTCATTTCTGCAATGCTAATTTTTACTGGAAAACTGTTCAACGTTTTTTTTAAAATTGTAGCCGACAAATCAAACGTTCCATCTTTATACTCATTCGCCAAAGAGGTTTTTAAAACAAAATCTTCTATGGCTACAACTGACCTAGCTATTAACAACACATCTCTTTCAATACCAGTAACCCTAAAAAAATCTTGGTCTTCTAAATAACTACCATCGTGCCAGCGAAAAACTTGTACTGCCAAACTATTTGCACCCGGTTTTAAAAATCTAGATATATTAAACTCCGCTGGAGATTTACTTACTTTACTCATGCCCACTTGCTGCCCATTTACCCATACATACATGCAACCTGTTACTGAGCCAAAATGTAAAATTATTTCTTTTCCTGTAAAGTTTTTAGGCAAGGTAAATGATGTTCTGTATGTACCAACAGGGTTATAATTATGATCAATAAATGGCGGGTTTTTAGGAAACGGATAAGTTATATTTGAATAAATAGGAATACCAAACCCTTGCCACTCCCAGTTAGATGGCACTTCAATTTTTTTCCAACTAGCATCGTTAAAGTTATTTTTGAAAAAATTAGTTGGTCTATCATCTGGCTTATCTACATAATTAAATTTCCAAATGCCATTCAACGATTTTACTAGTGATGAGTTTTCGTTCGTTTCATTTTTATTGGCTAAAGGAATAAAATGTGCATGAGGAGGTTCTTTGCCAATCTCAACAATGGAAGGGTTTTCCCATTCTGTTTGGTTAAATAATTGAGCAGTACAATTTAAAAAAACAAATACTAAAAATATAATAAAAGATATTTTTTTTCTCATGACTTCATTTTTAATTCATTGTAAATAGATTCACCCTATTGTTTCATTATTCTTTTAGTCTCTAGCGCTTAAAGGAGTAGCACTAATTGCAAAACCACCACCAGCAACCAAATCAATATTTAATTTTGAAGTATTTTTTACTATTATCTTTTCAATTGTATAAGCCATAGGATTTGTATCCCAATGTGCAGTAGCAGCATCTTTATATATTTTTACAACATATTGTTGGTTCGCATTTAAAAAAGAAAAATTAATCGTAGCTGTTCTTTTATTTTCATCAGTAATACCTCCCACAAACCAATCTTGCTTTCCCTTTGCCTTTCTTGCAATGGTTATATAATCACCAGGCTCTGCTTCTAGTATTTGTGTATCGTCCCAGTCCATTGCCACATCTTTTATAAATTGGAATGCATCCATTTTTGTTTCATAATTTTCGGGCAAGTCGGCTGCCATATGCACAGGGCTATACATTACTACATATAAAGCCAATTGCTTTGCAAGTGTGGTATGCACATAATTTTCTTTCTTGCCATACTTGTCTAATTTTATTTGAAAAATACCAGGAGTATAATCCATTGGTCCACCCATTAATCTTGTAAAAGGTAAAATGGTTTCATGCTCTGGTGGATTGCCTTGACTCCATGCATTAAATTCATTTCCCCTTGCTGCTTCGTTTGCTAGCCAGTTAGGATAAGTACGGTTCATACCCGTTGGTCGCACTGGCTCATGCATATCTACCATTATTTTATAGTCGGCTGTTTTTTGTGCTACCCTATTGTAATGGTTTACCATCCATTGCCCATCGTGGTGCTCTCCACGAGGAATTATTTTTCCCACATAGCCTGTTTTTACTGCATCGTAGCCATTATTTTTCATAAAACGATAAGCAGTATCCATCCATCTTTCATAGTTTGTAACCGAGCCAGATGTTTCGTGGTGCATAATAATTTTTACATTTTTTGATGCTGCATATCGGCGCAATTCTTGCACATCGTAATCAGGATAGGGTGTTACAAAATCAAATACGTTTTCTTTCCATTTGCCATACCAATCTTCCCAGCCTGTATTCCATCCTTCTACCAACACTCCATCAAACCCATGCTTTGCAGCAAAGTCAATATGCATTTTAGTATTAGCAGTTGTAGCACCATGTTTACCACTAGGTTTTAAATTTGCCAAGTGATCTATGCTTCCCATATCTTGCGAACCTGCATAATCCCAAGTACTTTTTGCCAAATGCATTTCCCACCAAATACCAATCATTTTTGTGGGCTTTATCCAATTTGTATTCTCAATTTTACAAGGCTCATTTACATTCAAAATTAATTTTGATGAAAGAATTTCTGTGGCTTTATCGCTCACTACAATGGTGCGCCAAGGCGTAACACAAGGCGTTTGCAAATAAGCCATATTACCGACTGCGTCAGGCACTAAGCTACTTGTAAGGGTAAAATTATTTTTATCAATATGCAATTGCATGGCAGGATAATTTACCAATGCCGCTTCATGAATATTAATGTACAATCCATCCGAAGTTTTCATCATCAACGGTGTTTGCACTGCACTGGCATCGGGCACTACACGTGTACCAATCTCCGTATGTTCATTGCTTATTTTAATAGCATCCACAGTACTTAAGGTAGATGTTGTGTATGGATATTCGTTGGTATCATAATCGCCAGGTATCCAAAATGCTTTATGATTACCTGCAAGTTGAAAATTGGTTAATTCTGTTGCCACAATAAAATGCTGCATATTTTTTTGTGTAGGAAATTCATATTGAAAAGCCAATCCATCATCAAACAGTTTAAATGTAATATTTAGCAAACGAGGATTTTCCATTTTTTCTGTTAGATAAACTTTTACCATTCTATAATTATTTTTTATAGAAGATAATTCGCCCAATACAGGCTTCCAGTTTTCGTTTACTAGGCTGCTGTCTATTTTTACGATTTCAAAATTATTAATCAATGGTTTTGCATCTTTCAATTTAAAACCAAGCGCAGATGGTTTTATAATAGTTTTATTTTTATACGACAATCCGTATTGCAAAATACCATCGCTGGTTAAACTAATTTCTACACTATTTTTTGCCTGTGGAGATTGAAAAGTAATTTTTTGCTGTGCAGCAGTTTCTAAGGTTATAATTTGTAAGGCTACGAATAAGAAAGTTTTCATTGTGGGTACATTTAATAATTTAAATTAGTCATTTTTTTCTAATAAATAAACTTTGGTTCAATTATTGCTCTGTAAAATTATTCCATTCTGTTCCTACCAAAAACAATTTTAGCCGTAGCCCACTTTTTTATTAAGTATTTAAAACTACATCATGAAATGTATTAGCGGCAAGGTTTTTCTTTTTTGCACCTCCACTTTTTTTATGCAACATTGTTTTGCGCAAGACACTGAGTTCCCCAAAGGATTTATTATGCATGCCAAGTTGCACAATGGCATGGTCACAAATTTTAAAGCTGGTGCAGACTTATATGTAGGCGGCATACAACTAGTGCCACAATTTACTGTTGTAAAAAATAAAATGCGGGCAGGTATTGTGGCAGGTGCATTTTATAACGGTAAAATTATAGATGGGCAATTTGGAATAAACACATCTGTAAAACTAAAAACAATTAATGCACTAGTATTTGGAGGGGCTGCAAATATTAATTTGAGTGCTGAGCATTTATGGGGAACGAGCAAACAAAAATTAATTGGAGGTGGCATCAATGCAGATGTTTTAAACAAAGTAGTATTGGCGTTTACAGCTCATAAAGATTATGAATTTAAAACCTGGTGGTTGCAAATGTCTCTTGGCATTAGGGTAAGTAAAAAGAAAAAAACTAAGGAGAAGTTTAATGAGTGAAAGTAGTTGGCAGTGGGCAGTTGGCAAGAAGCGATTTAACAATAAAATAATTTAACCATTTACAATGAACAGAGCATTAGTAATAAGCGGTGGCGGTAGCAAAGGTGCATTCGCAGTAGGTGTACTAAAAAGATTATTGAGGGAGTTTCCCAACCTAAGTTTCGATACATATGTGGGCACGAGTACAGGCGCTCTCATAGCACCTCTGGCGGCTATGGGGGAGTTTGCTTTATTAGAAAAATTATATACATCTATTACAAACGATAATGTAATAAACAAAAGCAATCTAGGCGATAGATTGAATGAGCACTCTATTTTTGATGCTAGCCCATTATTCGATTTAATATCGCAATATTATACTGATGCCAACTATCAAAAATTATTAGTCTCCGAAAAAAAAATATATTTAACTACAGTATGTTTACAAACGAGCGAGCTGGTTGTTTTTACCAATGAACAAAATCCAAAACTATCCAATAATTATGAGGTAAGGACAATTGTAAATGCGGACCAGTTTAGGAAAGTAGTAATGGCGTCTGCATGCCAACCTGTATTTATGCCGCCAATAAAAATAAACTTACGAGTGCCTGGAGAAGCTAATCCACAATTTCAATATGTAGATGGTGGTGTACGTGAGTATGCAGGTGTACAAATGGCTATAGATGCTGGCGCTACAGAAATTTTTACCATACTATTATCTACTGGCGAAAAAGTAATTGTAGATGGGCAGTTTGAAAGTATTTTCCCTATTTTACAACAAACGATAGATATTTTTACAGAAGATGTAGGCAAAAAAGATTTAATAATTCCCACACAATACAACGAAGCATTGGAATATATTGATGCCGTAAAAAGAAAAATAAAACGGACTGGTATAGATGCTGCAACAGTAGATGAGTATTTTAGAATAAAGGGAAGAGAAAACCCTTACGAAGATAAAATACCACTAAAACTATTTTCGTTTAGACCCGAAAAGCCTTTGGGCGGTGGTCCTGGAGGTTTAAACTTTGAAATTGCTGAAATGAAACGTATGCTAGCAAGTGGGCAACAAGTAGGAGATAATTTTATTGCATCGTTAGACCCGAAGAATGTTACTTGGGCCTAAGAAATTATATGTACAAAGTAAGCGATTATTATGTATTTTTTTATGGCTGTTAATTAAGGTAAGCATCATTGGCTCAGCATTTGCACAAATTTATTCGTCACTATTTCTCCCGAATTATGTAAAACATTTTTCTTAAAAATATGTACAGCCTTTACAGCATCTTGGTATTGCAGCAATATTTTTGATGTATTACAATTTGAAAAATTATTATTTTCTATAAAAGAAATTTGCACACCGTTAATATCAATAAGCGGAGTATTATTCTCAGTGTTGCAATTGGTTATTTTATTCTGTGAAAAAGTAAGCGATGGTCCCATAGTACTTTCGTCATTACCGCCTCTTACTATGGTTAAAAATTGTGCCTTGTTTTCATTAAAAATACAATTGGTTAATTTTAATTTTTCTACATTATAATATCCTTTTTTATCGGTTTCTTCATCCAATTTAAAAAGGTTTTCTTTATTATTTGAAAATGTGCAATTGGTTACAATAATACTATCGCATACGCTAGATTTTGCTGCTTTAAAAAATATTTTATTTGTATTAGCAATGCCACAATCGCTCATTATAAAGCTGGAGTGATTTGGGCTTCCTGATGTGTCTGTTGTGATGAAAACGTTTGTATTTATCCCAGATAAATCTAGATGCAGATTTGTTAATGATAGACTATTTCCTGCATTTATTTTTATGGTAAAATCGTTATTGCTGATACTTGTAGTAAAAGCAATTGGTTGTTTGCCATTGCTTGTGATGGTTACATTTTGGCTTATGTTTATAGGAGTATTAAAATTATATTCAGTGCCCGTTAAATTAATAATTAAGTTTTCATTATTATTTTCAGAAAGTATTTGTGTTAACTCAATGGATGATTTACAATTTACCGTATTTGTTTTTTTAACGATATTAATTTTATTTATATTGAGCCATTTGACGCCTGTTGCATTTGCTCTTATACTATTGAGATGAGTTGCATTTGACAAGCCTGGTCTGCTAGATAAGATGGTTTGCAATCTCACTTTTTCAATTTCTTTTAATGAATCTATTATTCTTATTCCATAAAATTTATTACACCATGGCACTGGTATATCTGCAATCTTTTGTTCGCTAATAGATATTTTAGCAAACCCACTTACAAGTTGCTGCTTAATCCTTTTACTTACGATATTTCCTGCAAATGTTATCCCGCTTATACTATCATACACATTGTACAACAAACTATCTTTTGAATTATAAAAAAGGTTATTTACAAACTGTACATTCTTTGGTACAACAACCCTCTCCGTATCACTGCCTATCCCAAAACTCATGGGTGCACATTCATAAAAACTATTGTTACAAATTACCGCATCTGTTACTTCTACATATCTGTTGGCAGGAGAGTTTACAATACCATTCATAATAGCAATAGGAGAACGAAAGCCAACGCCCCTGCATTTATAAAAAAAATTATTGGTTACCCACTGCCCTTTGTTTATAATGCGTACACCGCCTGTACCTTCTTTATTGTTTCCTAAAAAAATATTGTTTTCTATATTATTAAAATTTCCGTGACGCAATACAACAGAGCCTTGGCATTCTTTAAAAATATTGTTTCTAATATTGTTTTTGCAGGACTTTATAGAAATAATTTCTGTTTCACCATCACAATGTTCAAAATAATTTTTTTCTATATTGGTATTAGAATTGTATTGGCAATGTTCGGATACACCTACTCTTATTATTTCCCCACCGTTAGATGCAAGCGGCAATCGTACGCCAAAATAATTATGGTCTATGGAATGAAAATTTTCTCGGCTTCTTTCGTCATCTAAAATAACTGCAAGCAATACGCCAATATTTTTTTTATTTACAAAACTAGAATTATCTAGTCTATTGTTTTTGCCATAAAAAGCTACCCAGTAATTTTCATCTAATCGCTTGGGATTATTAAAATTATTTATAGCAGAATTGGTAACCCTACAATTATTAGCTATTTGTTTTTTATTAATGCGAAATGTTACAACCGCATCTTTGCCTGCATATCCATTGGTAAATGATAGCCCATCAACCACAATAAACTCTCCGCCAATGGTAAGTTTTGAAAAGCCTGTAATTAAAACTTTGCCTACTGTTTGTGCTTTAAAAGTAATGGGCTGTAGTTTTGTACCAATACAACTTAGTGCTATTGTTACATTATTCCATTCGCCATTTTGCAATACAATTATATCGCCTGGCTTAGCATTTTTGTTTGCAATGTTTAATTCATTAATATCTTTTACCAATATTGTTTTTGCATTAGTAGAAATAAATAAAACTAATAGGCAAGTAACTAAAATAGTTTTTAGCATAAATTATTTTGTATTCTTTATTTTAATTTTTTGAGAAGAAGCTCTTACCAATAATTTAGGTCGAAGCACTATTTCTTCATGATGTATGCTTTCGCTATTGTGAATGGTTTCAATAAAAAGTTTTGCGGCAGCTTTGCCTATTTCAAAAGCAGGCATATCTATACTCGATATTTGTGGCGTAACAAGTATAGTAACAGGTTCATTGTTAAAACCTACAAGTCCTATATCTTCAGGCATTTGTAACCCATGCTCTTTTATTGCAAGCATAGCACCAATAGCCATACGGTCGCTTATGGCAAAAATAGCATCTGGTCTTTTTTTATGTGTCAATAATTCTTTTGTGGCGTGGTATGCATAATCTTGGTTAAAATCGCAATGAATAATTAAAGCATCCTCTTTTTTTATTTTGTATTTTTTTAGCGCATTCAAATATCCTTGCATGCGCTTATTGCTAATACCTAAATTTTTGGGACCGGCTAAAATGGCTATATGTTTATACCCTTGTTCTATTAAATGCTCCGTTGCTAAATAACCACCTTCTTCATTGTCTATTCTTACACTTGGAGCTAAAAGGTCTGGTGTTACTCTATCAAAAACCACCAAGGGCAAATTACGTTCTTGTATTTTTTTAAAATGCTCAAACGATTTTGTTTCGCTAGATACAGAAATAATAAAACCATCTACAAGACTATCTAACAAGCGCCTTGTATTTACAATTTCTCTGCCAAACGATTCATTGCTTTGGCAAACCATTACCGTGTAACCTGCTTCTAGCCCCACTTCATCAATACCTCTTACCATCATAGACAATACATAATCTAAATTTGGTACAATTACACCAATGGTATGCGTTTGCCTTTCTCGTAAACTAATGGCTAGCCTATTGGGTTCATATTTTAATTCTTCTGCTAATGCAAGCACCGCTTTTCTTGTTTCACTTTTTACATCAGTAGCATTTCTCAATGCTCTTGATACAGTAGAAATGGAAATGCTGAGTTGTTTAGCGATGTCTTTTATGGTGGCTTGTTTGTCCATTTTTTATAAAGATGAGGGCTAAAGATAGGGGAAAAAACTTTCTGAAAACTTCGGCAACCTTGCCGGCAACGATGCCGAAAATTATTATTGCAAAAATGATTTTTTATCAAAAAAATAAAGTGATATTGGTTTTGCAAATATGAAAGCGGATGTGTTTTTTAATAAAAAATAGATTCATGGCTTTTATTTATTAAATATTAAAACGATAATTTTTGAGCATGAGCAATTCATTAGCCAATAAAGTAGCCATAGTAACTGGAGGTTCTAGAGACATAGGCAGACAAGTAGCCATTAAACTTGCCGCACAAGGTGCAAGTGTATGTGTAAATTATTTTGATAATAAAGCATTGGCTGATGAAACGATAAAAATAATAACTGATGCCGGTGGTAATGCATTTGCTTGCTATGCAGATGTTACAAAACAAGATGATGTGCAGAAGATGCTAGTGGCATGTACAGAAAACTATGGCAATGTTATTCATGTATTGGTAAATGTAGTTGGTGGCCTTATGGGTAGAAAATTATTAGAAGATATTGACGAAACTTTTTGGAATAATGTAATAGCTGTAAACCTTACTTCTGTTTTCTTATCTACAAAAGCAGTAGTGCCACATATGACAGCAGGCGGCTCTATTGTAAACTTTTCATCGCAAGCAGCTAGAGATGGTGGTGGCTTTGGTGCATCTGCTTATGCATGTGCTAAAGGTGCAGTGTTAACTTTTACTCGTGGCATGGCAAAAGAACTTGGACCTAAAGGCATACGAGTGAACTGTGTATCACCTGGTATGATAAACACTACTTTTCATGATACGTTTACAAAGCCCGAAGTAAGAACAAACGTAGCAGCAGCAACACCTTTACGCAGAGAAGGTAAAGCGGAAGAAGTAGCAGATTTGGTGTTGTATTTGGCGAGTGATGCTTCTTCTTTTATTACTGGTGCTAGTATGGAAATAAATGGTGGAACTTATTTTGTGTAAACAGAATTAGAATTGATTTTGGTGGTGGGTGGCCCACTCACCACATTAAATTTAATTAGGATAAAAATATAACGATGTTTCGATTGCTTACTATATGTGTACTCTTTTTGCTGCCTGCTATTTTACAGGCACAAAATCACCCTACAACTTTTTTTACCAAAGCAGAAGCTACCGAAGTAAAAGCAAATATTAATACCTCTCCGTTACTTACACAATCTTACAGTGATATAAAAAATGCAGTAGATGAATTTGTAGGTAAAGAAGTAGATGTACCTTTTCCTAAAGATGCAGCGGGCGGATACACACACGATAAGCATAAAACCAATTATACATTGATGTTTAACAGTGGCATGTTGTATAATATTACTGGCGATGCTAAGTATGCTGTATTGGTAAAAAACATGTTGCTAAAATATGCGGTATTAAACCCTACATTAAAAAACCACCCACAAGCTACAAGCAGTTCGCCTGGCAGAATATTTTGGCAAGCATTAAATGATGCCAATTGGATGGTATATGCAGGCATGGCGTACGACCTTGTGTATAATTCGCTAAGCGTAGCAGAAAGAAAAAAAATTGAAGATGGGGCTTTTAAACCTGAAGTAGATTATCTCACAAAAGATTTAAAAGAATGGTTTGATAGATTGCACAACCACAGCGTATGGGCATGCGCAGGTGTAGGTATCATAGGCATTGCAAGCAACAATAAAGAATATGTTGACATTGCATTAAAAGGCAGCGATAAAAATGGTAAGTCTGGGTTTATAGCGCAGATGGATAATTTATTTTCGCCTGATGGGTATTATACAGAAGGGCCTTATTATGTTCGCTATGCCATTTTACCATACATCTTATTTGCAAATGCTTTGCAAAATTCAAACCCGAGTTTAAAAATATTTGAACATAGAAATAATATTTTGCAAAAAGCATTAATGACTTGCTTGCAGCAAACGAATACCGATGGTGTGTTTTTTCCTATGAATGATGCTATAAAGGATAAAGATTATACCACCAATGAAATTGTAACAGCCATAAATATTGCATGGAAAGTTTATGGCAGCAATAATGGCTTTTTAACCATTGCAAAAAAGCAAAATAGGGTAACGTTGAATAATGGTGGCGTGGGTATTTCAAATGCATTGGCTAAACAAAAAGACATTTCATCATTCTATCCATACAAAACAATAGAAAGTACAGATGGTGTAAAAGGCGATGAAGGTGGTATAAGTGTTTTAAGAAATGGAAAAGGAAATGATTTAACGAGTTTGATTTTTAAGTATGCTTCGCAAGGCTTGGGGCATGGGCATTTTGATAGATTAAATATAAATTTATTTGATAAAGGAAATGAAATACTTCAAGATTATGGGTCAGCCCGTTTTATAGGTATTGAGCAAAAATATGGGGGTCGTTATCTTCCTGAAAACACTGCCTACGCAGCTCAAACCATTGCACACAACACTATTGCAGTAGATGAAACCAGCCAATTTGATGCCAATAGCGATTTGGGAGAAAAATCGCATGCGCAAAAGTTGTTTTCTGATATTACCAAACCTACTGCATTAGTTATTGCTGCAAAAGAAGAAAAAGCCTATAAAAATATTGTGTTACAACGTAACTTGTATATGTTGGAATTACCAACCGGTAAAAAAATAATCATAGATATTTTTAATACAACTGCTGTAAATGAACATCAATACGACTTGCCGTTTCAATATAACGGGCAGTTTATAAGCACATCATTTAAATATATATCCAATACAAAAAAACAAGAAACACTGGGTACAAAAAATGGGTATCAATTTCTTTGGAAAGAGGCGGAAACAACAGTAGCAGATACAACCATACAATTTACTTTTTTAAATAAAAATACTTACTATACTATTTCATCTTTGGTAGAGGGCTCCGCACAAATTTTCTTTACACGCTCCGGAGCAAATGATCCAAATTTTAATGTAAGAAGAGAGCCATCTTACATTATTAGAAAAAAAGGGATAAACCAATCATTTATAAATGTAATTGAAATACATGGAAAGTATGATCCGATAAATGAATTTTCGTCTAACGCATATGCTGAAGTACAGCAAATAAAATTATTACAAAATGATGCAGACTATACAGTAGCTACTTGCAAGCTTGCTGGAAGAATAATACAGGTTATACAATGCAACAAAGATTTTGAAAAAAACAAGAATCATTCACTATTAATAAATAATGTAAAAGTGGATTGGGTAGGACCTTATGCTATTTTATACGATGGCAAAGCATTAAAATAATTATACAAAAGATTAATAACAAAAAACGAACAGTATGAATACAAATGAATTGACAAAAGTGTTTGTAAAAAATGAAGATATAGCTTGGGAGCAAGTAGGAGAAGGCATTAAGCGAAAAATAATGGCGTATGATGAAAGATTAATGGTTGTGAAAGTAGCTTTTGAAAAGGGAGGTATTGGCACAGTGCATCAACACCATCATACACAAATAACGCATATAGAAAGTGGTGTGTTTGAAGTGGAGATAGATGCTGAGAAACAAATCTTAAAAGCAGGTGATGTGTTTTTTATTCCATCAAATATATGGCATGGGGCAGTGTGTAAGGAAGCTGGTGTGTTGATAGATGTGTTTAGCCCCATGAGAGAAGATTTTATTAAATAATAATAAATGTTTTAAACCAAATTAACGATTAAAATAAAAATTGCTATTATGAAACAGTTACGATTCTTATTGCTCATGCTATCATTGCTCTTGCTAAGTGGGTATGTATTTGCACAAAAAAAAGAAATTACTGGTAAGGTAATTGACCAAAGTACTGGCAAACCAATTAGTGGTGTATCTATACTTGCCAATAATGTAAAAGGCGGTGCTACTACCAATAATGATGGCGTGTACTCCATTACAGTAAAGCAAAATACCAGTACGTTAATATATTCATCTGTTGGATTTGCTACACAAAGTATTTCTATTGATGCTAAAGCGATAATAGATGTAGCGCTTACAACATTCGTAAAAACAGAAGAAGATGTAGTGGTTATTGGGTATGGTACTCAAAAGAAATCGAATGTAACTGGTGCGGTTGCAAAATATAAAAATGACAGATTGGATGAAACACCTGTTTCTCGGTTAGACCAAGCACTGCAAGGAAAATTGGCTGGTGTGCAAGTTCAAAATATATCGTCGGAAGCGGGAGCTGAACCTAAAATAAGTATTAGGGGAATTAGCTCTGTAAATGCAGGAGCAACGCCATTAGTAGTGGTGGATGGACAACCAATACCTGACGGTTTAGGGTTTATAAATATGGCGGATGTAGAATCGGTGGAAGTGTTGAAAGATGCAGCTTCTGCAGCTATTTATGGTTCGAGAGGTGGTAGTGGCGTAATATTAATTACAACAAAAAGCGGAAAATCGGAGAAAGCAAAATATAATTTTAAATATTCTATTGGTAGAAAAACAGATTATAAGAGATATGATATATTGACTAGTACAGAATATGTAAAAATGTTGTTTGATGAAGCCAAGTTAAGGTATGCAGATTCAGCAGCATATACTGTAGGTTTTACAACGGCACAGCGAAATACTTTTGGTTTGAATAAAGGCAATCTAGTTACTCCTGCCGAAAGAGCAGAATATGTAATTGAACAAAATCTTATGGGTGGGCTTGGGGCAGATTGGCAAAGCGAATCATTACGCCCTGGTATTTTTCAAAATATACAACTAAGTGCATCTGGCGGAAATAAAACTGTGAAATATTTTATTTCGGGTGGATACCAAAGAGATGAAGGTATGATGTACAAAAGCGACTTTGAACGCTTTAGTGTAAGAACTAAAATAGATATGAATTTTAGCAAAAGGGTTAAGTTAACGATTAACTTAAATCCATCTTACACAAGAAAGGAAAGCCCATCTGAAAATTTTACCAATTTTTATAGATTCCCTTCGGCTATACCTGTTTATCATACGCAGTTATCTGCAAATTTTGTAAACACAAATCCACAATATGCCAATATAAAAGTTGGCGACCTTGCACAGGCTCGTCACTTTAATGGCCTATTGTACACAGGCACAATGCCCGATGGCAGTTTGTGGGCACCTACTACAAACACAGACCCTTTTGGAACTACACAAAATACACCAAGATCTTCTGTACAAAATCAAGATGTAAAAGCAAATGAATATCGTTTACAAAGCTCTGCAGACTTAGGGATAAATATTTTGCCTGGTTTAGATTTTAAATCTTTAGCTAGTTTGTTTGCTAACAATTCTAATGGTTTAAATTATGCAAATAGAAATGCTACAGCAGATGGTATAGTAAGTAAAGCTGTTTACTTATCATCAACAACTATTGATTTGTTATCTGAAAATACATTTACATATAAAAAGAATTTTAACAAACATGGCATAAATGTTTTAGCAGGGTTTACTGCACAAAAAACAATTATTAATAGAGATCAAACCACAGGTTTAGATTATCCAAATGATAATATTAGAACACTCAACAATGCTTCTTTAATTGATAGAGCAGGCACATTTGGTACAAAAAATATTGTAGGTTTATTATCTTACTTAGGAAGAATAAATTATGATTACGATAATAAGTATTTACTTTCTGCAAGTTTTAGAACTGATGGTAGCTCTTACTTTAGCCCTGGTAATAAATGGGGAAGTTTTCCATCTATTTCTGTGGGCTGGGTGCCAACGCAAGAGAAATTTTTGAGCAATGTTAAATGGCTAAGCAGATTAAAGCTTAGGGGAAGTTATGGTGCAACGGGTAATAATCGGATACAAGATTTTGCATTTATAGATTTATTAAGTTTAGGCAATTACTCTTTTGGTGCAGGCACAGGTACACTAAGTACTGGGCAAGTAAACTCTACTACCAATATCGGAAAATCTGATATTACTTGGGAGCGTACTTTTCAAACAAATTTTGGTGTAGATATTTCTGTTTTAAAAAATAGAATTAGCCTTTCTGTAGATGCTTATCAATCAAAAACAGAAAGATTATTGTTACAACAATCTGCGCAAGCTATTTCAGGAGTTGCTCAATCTTTCAACAATATTGGTAGTTTAAAAAATACAGGTTTGGAGTTTGAATTGAGTACGGTAAATGTTTCAAACAAAAATTTTAAATGGACAACATCTGCAAACCTTTCTAAAAACAGAAATGAAATTCTTGAATTGGGAGATGAAGCCTTTCTACTAAATCAGGGTGAGAGAGGAGAAGTGTATCAAAACAAAATTGGCAACCCACTTGTGCAATTTTTAGGTTTTAAAACAGACGGTGTTTGGTTATCGCAAGATCATATAAATGGAGAAAGGGCTAAAGGCTTAACGAGTAGCTTGAGTAATATTTTTGTGCCAGGTGGTTTAAAACTTGTAGATATAAATGGTGATAATATTATAGATAATAATGATAGAACAATTATTGGGCAACCCTACCCACAATTTACATGGGGCTTAACAAATGCATTTACATGCAAAGCTTTTGATGCAAGTTTTACATTGCAAGGTGTGCAAGGTGGGCAAGTAATAAATGGTGATCTTGCCTATAATGAAACAAGAAGAAAAACAAGTGTGTATATTAAAAATCGTTGGATAAGTCCTAACAATCCTGGAGATGGAAAAACACCTTTTTCTACAATAGGTTATCCTTGGATGTTGACAGATTATGCTGTAGAAGATGCTTCTTACTTCGCTTTGAGAGAAGTAAATGTAGGCTATACACTACCATCAAAAGTTGCAAGGTTTGTAAAGCTTAGTTCACTAAGAGTATATTTTGCTGGGCAAAATCTTTTCTTCAAATCAGCCAAAAGTTTCAGACCTATTAACTCTGAAGGCAGGGCTAATACAGGACCTTATACTTCGTCGTTATTGGAAGGGTATCAAAGAGGTAGTTTTCCTATTCAAAAAACCTATGTATTTGGTATAGATATTAATTTTTAAAAAATTATTAAAACATCAACAATGAAACTTATAAAATATATTGCTATTCTCTTCATTACTATTTGTACTGGTTGTACAAAATTAATAGATGTTGAACCGCTCTCTAATACCAATGCTGCCAATTATTATACTAATTTATCAGAGGTAAATATTGCGCTTACTGGTTGTTACAACGGGCTTCAAAAAACGATGGTAGATGAGTGGACATTAACAGAATTAAGAAGTGATAATGTAATACAAGGTGTAGCAGGCAGTACAGCTGTGGCTAATAGAGATCTAAGTGATTTAGATATGTTTTTTCCGAATGTTTCTCATCAAGGGGTGTACACTTATTGGTTAAATACCTACAATAATTTACGTAATATAAACACAGTACTAAATAGTTTAAGTGTAAATTATACAGCAAGTACGGGTGCTTTAAGTTACGATGCAAACACATTGCCCGGCAGTGATGTAGATAAAAAATTAGTTGCCGCAGAAGCTACTTTTTTAAGAGCGCATCATTACTTTAACTTGGTGCGGTTGTACGGAGGCGTTTTTTTAGTACATGAGCCAATTTCTCCTGAAGAAGCAAAATCAATTAATCGTACTACTGTAGATGAAATATATAAATTAATTATTGCTGATTTGCAAAATACAGTTAGCAATGGGCTTACGGCAAGGTTTAATAATATTTTACCTGCAAATTTAGGACGAGCAAATAGCTGGAGTGCAAAGGCTCTTTTAGCAAAAGTTTATTTAACCCTAAATAGAAAAACGGATGCAATAGCATTGTTGCAAGATATAATTACCAATAGCGGTTACACTTTACAACCTTCTTACGCAAATGTTTTTTCTGTTAGCAATGAAATGAATTCAGAAATTTTATTTGCTGTTCGTTATAAAGCTGGTGGTGTAGGTTTAGGCTCTCCTTTTCCAAATGCTTTTGCACCAATAGGTAGCGGCTCTTCTATTGTAAATGGCGATGGGCGTGGGCTGATGTATCCTAGCAGTGAGCTAAATACTTCTTATACATTAATTAATTTAACAGGTGCATCGGTAAAAAAAGATTCTACAAGAGTAGTATTGGCTGCTGCAAATGCTGGTATTTTACCGGGCATGTTTGTAACAGGTACACAGATAGCTCCTGGCACAACTGTTGAAGTAATTGCAGGCAATATACTTACACTTTCTACTCCTGCCATTAATACATCAACTACCGCTGCACTAACTATTGGTGACCCTCGTAGAACTGTAAGCATTGGCGTATTTAGTACTAGGTTATATCCTCAAAAACACATGTCGGCAGTTGGTATTGCTAATGATGGAGAAAACGATTGGTCTATTATTAGGTATGCAGATGTATTGTTGATGTTGGCAGAAGCACAAGGGAATTCTGTGGCATCTATTGGTTTAATTAATCAAACAAGAAATAGAGCAAAATTGTCTTCTTTAAGTCCTGCTACAATTACCACAACCGCATTATTTGAAACCGCTTTATCGCAAGAAAGAAGATTAGAATTTGCTTTTGAAAACCAACGTTGGTTTGATTTGTTGCGTTTCAAAACCACTTTTACAACCATAACTCCGGAGCAAAGAATGAAAGATCATATTGCCGCAATTTATGCCGTTCATTATGGAGTATATCCTACGCCAAGATTAACCTTAGCAGAAATTCAAGCTTTTGTAGTGCCTAATAGAATGTTATTGCCTATTCCGCAAAGAGAAATTGATAATAACACAAAAATTGTAATTGCGCAAAACCCTGGGTATTAAAATATAGAAAAGAATTTTAAATATGAAAACAGTATTAATTTTTATTGCATGGATAGTGCCTACTTTTTTGTTTGCACAAACGGAAACAGACACTACTTATAAACCTGTTGCTTATCCTGCTGGTTATACAGCACAATTAAATGTTGTTTATACCACGGTAAAAGATTGGGAAGGTAAAGTAGATTTTTATCTTCCTGCAAATACAGGTAAGCAAACTGCCATTGTAATAAATATACATGGTGGTGGCTGGAACCATGGCGTGAAAGAATCGCAAACAGGCTTCTCGACTTTTTTTAAACAGGGATATGCAATAGCCAATATGGAGTATAGATTAACTGGTCAAGCTACTGCACCTGCGGCAGTTGAAGATACCCGTTGTGCATTAATCTTTATTATCAAAAATGCCAAAGCACTTAATGTAGATGTAAATAAAATAATAATTATGGGAGGCAGTGCCGGTGGGCATTTGGCATTGATGGCAGGATTGCTAGGTAATAACAATCTCTTTGATAGTAATTGTAAAGGCACAGAAAATAATATTAAAGTAGCAGCTATTATTGATAAGTATGGTATTGCAGATGTGTGGGATTGGGCTTATGGGCCAAATGTAACTAGTAAATCTGCTGTGAGGTGGTTAGGAGATAAAGCCAAAGATGAAGCATTTGCAAAATCTGTTTCACCCATGCATTATATAACAAAAGATAGTCCACCAATTTTTATTGTACATGGAGATGCAGACCCTACAGTGCCTTATCAGCAGTCTGTTGATTTACATAAAAAATTATTAGCAGCCAGCGTAAAAACGGAGTTTATGACAGTGCCAGGTGGATTACATGGCAAGTTTGAAAAAGAAAAAAATAGCGAAATAAATAAAGCTGTTCTCAAATTTATATTAAGCTTAGATAGTTTTAAAAATTAGGAAAAGAGTTGTTATTGGGTGCAGCGTTTACTTTTTAAGTAAAAGGAAAACATTTTTTTAAATATTTAATTTTTAAGCCATGAAAAAAAAAGCATTTAATTCAAAAAAAGTTTTAGTCATTATCAGCAGCGCACTATTATTCATTCAATTTGCAATGGGGCAAACTTCTTCCTTGGTAAGCGTAGGTTCAAATGAGCGTTTAGCTTATACTACAGATTCAAAGGGAAATAAAATACCTGATTACAGTGCCGTAGGCTATATGAATGGTGAGGCAGCAATACCAATAGTGGCGGTTGTAAAAACAGTAAGCCCTGTGCCAGGTGACAACTTAGTAAATGTGCAAAATGCCATAGACTATGTAGCTACATTACCTCTGAAAGCTAACGGATTTAGGGGTGCTATTTTATTTAAAAGTGGAACATATAATATTAGCAATAGTATAATGATTAATGCAAGTGGTATTGTATTAAGAGGTGAGGGGTTTACAGGTACTGGTACTATTTTTAAGGCTACTAAAACGGCACAACACACACTTATAAATTTTGTAGGTGCTACTGGTACAAGTAATATTACAAGTACTAGAAAAGCTATTACCAATGCCTATGTACCAATTGGTGCAAAGCAAGTAACTGTAGCTACACCCCATAGTTTTGTGGTTGGCGATAAGGTATTTTTGCATCGGATACCAAATAATAAATGGATAAAATTATTGGGTATGAATTTACTTACAAGTATTCCACCGCCCAACCCCGCTGTTACCAATTGGGATTCTGCAAGCTACGATGTTTATTACGATAGAAAAGTAACGGCGGTAAGTGGAAATGTTATTTCATTGGATGCGCCAAATATGGATGTTATTGATTCAATATATGCTACTGCGGAATTATCAAAATACAGCTCTGGAAGGATAGAAAAATGTGGTATTGAGAATATGAGAATAACATCTGAATATGCATCTGAAACAGATGAGAATCACGGCTGGACAGCTATAGCTTTTAATAATATTATAAATAGCTGGGCGGCAAATATTGAAGTACGTCATTTCGGATACGCTGCTGTAAATATTTTATTTGGCGGAGCATGGATTACGGTGGATAATTGCAAAATGCTTGATGCAAAATCTATCATCACTGGCAGCAGGCGTTATTCTTTTAATGTAGAAGGGCAACGCAATTTGGTAAAAAATTGCCTTACTCGAAATGGAAGACACGATTATGTAAACGGCAGCCGTAATTGTGGTCCAAATGTTTTTTATAATTGTAGGGCTATTACTCAAAATAATGATATTGGTCCACATCAGCGGTGGGCTACAGGTATATTGTATGATAATATAACTGGCGATGGGGAAATGAATGTACAAAATCGTTCTATCTCAGGTTCAGGACATGGTTGGTCTGGAGCACAAATAATGTTTTGGAATTGTAATGCTACAAAAATGGTTATACAAGATCCACAAGGAGATCATAGAAACTGGGCAATTGGATGCATTTCTCCAACAATTACAAACGTAGGCAATTGGAGTGCTGGCCCACTTGGATTAGTAGAATCTCCTGGAACAAAAATTACTGCAATACCAAGTTTATTTATGGCGCAACTAAACGATCGGTTAGTAACTGCATTACCCATAGCACTTGTAAATTTTGATGCAACATTAAACTTGCCATCTGTTTCAATGTCTTGGTCAACGTCTTCTAAACACAACAAAAAATATTTTAATCTGGAGTATTTCAAAGAAGATATTAATAAGAATAATAGTAATGATTACTATTCAATCAAATAACAAAAGATGATTAAAACAAAATATATAATATTTATTTTTTTATGTTTAATTAGTTTTCACGTAAGTGCAAAAGTAATTGTGCCTCGCTTTATCAGCGATGGTATTGTTTTGCAAAGAGATAAATTAATTCCTATTTGGGGCTGGGCAGATGTGAATGAAAAAATTACTATTTCTTTTAAAGGAAAGATTTATGTTACTAAAGCAGGAGCAAATAAAAAATGGACATTACTTTTGAAACCTCAAAAAGCTGGTGGCCCATTTGAAATGGTAATCTCTGGCAGCAATACTATTCTCTTAAAAAATATTTTAATTGGTGATGTTTGGTTATGCTCTGGGCAATCTAATATGGAATACGAACTTTGGAAATCGGCAGAGAAGTATCCTACAGAAATAGCAGCTTCTGAAAATAATTTAATCAGGCATTTTTTAGTGAAAAAAAATATTGCTTTTAATACAGCAAATGATATTGAATCTGAAAAAGGTTGGGAGTCTGCAAACCCAACAAGTATATTAAACTGGACGGCCGTAGGTTATTTCTTTGCAAAAAAAATATTTGATAAATACAAAATACCCATTGGACTTATTAATTGCAGCTACGGCGGTACACCTGCAGAAGCATGGATGAATGAGAATGAGTTGAAAGATTTTCCTGCTTATTATTCAAAAGCCATTACTTATAAGGATACAGCCTTGGTAAATAACATTACACAAAAAGATAAAAAATTTGTTGACGACTGGAACAACCAAATAAATAAAAAAGATATTGGAACAATAGAAAAATGGTTTGCTGCTGATTACAACGCTACGGATTGGAAAATAATGCAAATGCCAAATTATTGGCAAGAGCAGGGATTGACTGATGTAGAAGCAGCAGTGGTGTGGTTTAAAAACGAAATAAATATACCTTCTTCTTATATAGGTAAAAATGCTGTTTTAAAAGTTGGGAATATTGTACAAAAAGATATTACTTATTTTAATGGGGTAAAAGTTGGCATGAGTAGTTCTAGGTATCCTTTAAGAAAATATTTATTGGATAAAACGCTTTTAAAAGAAGGAAAAAATATTATAACAGTGCGTATTTTAAATGAGAGTGGAAAAGGAGGATTTATTAAAGACAAGCCTTACCAATTAGAAATTGGGGATACCATATTTGATTTAAAAGGCGATTGGCAATACAAAGTGAGTGCCACTTCAACAGCTTTGCTAAGAGAAGAAACAACTCGTTTTCAAGACCAAGTTAGTTCCATGTATCACGTTATGCTTGCGCCTATAATTGGCTATGGTATTAAAGGAGTTTTATGGTACCAAGGCGAATCAAATGTGAGCAGGGCTTCGGAATACAACAAAATATTTTCTCGGTTAATTAGTAGTTGGAGAAAAGAATGGAAGCAAGGAAATTTCCCTTTTCTTTTTGTGCAGCTTGCCAATAATAATCCACCAAAAAACGAGCCTGCCGAAAGTAAATTGGCTACTTTGCAAGAGGCGCAACAACTAACACTTTCTTTGCCTAATACTGGCATGGCGGTAGCAAATGATATTGGTGAATATAATGATGTGCATCCTTTAAATAAATTGGATGTAGGAAATAGGTTGGCTTTGGTAGCACAAAAAGTAGCGTATGGAGATAAAAAAATAATTCACTCCGGGCCTACTTACAAATCCATGAAAATAAAAGGGAATAAAATAGTGCTTACTTTTTCAAATGTTGGAAGTGGCTTAATGGTGAAAGGTGGAGGCGAATTAAAATATTTTAGCATTGCAGACGCAAGCAAAAAATTTGTATGGGCAAAGGCTACCATTAATGGAAATACCATTGCAGTATGGAATGAAAGTGTAACATTGCCTGTGGCTGTAAGATATGCTTGGGCGGATAACCCTACAGGAGCAAATTTATACAATAAAGAATTGTTGCCTGCATCTTCATTTAGAACAGATAAATAAAATAATATGAAATTAAAATTGGCTTGTATTTTTTGTTTGATTGGCAGTACATTACTTGCACAAAAAGCAGAAATACCAAAATTGGAAATGGTAAAAATAGACCATGCCACTTTGCAAGAAAATAAAAAAGCCATTGCTGCAAAAGATGCTTCATTACTGCCCGCTTACAATCAATTATTAAAAGCTGCGGATAAGCTTTTAAAATATAAGCCAGTAAGCGTAATGGATAAAACAGAAATTCCGCCAAGTGGAAATAAGCATGATTATGTAAGCCTTGCGCCTTATTGGTGGCCCGATTCTTCTAAAAAAGACGGAATCCCATACATTAGAAAAGATGGAAAAACAAACCCTGAGGTTAAAAATTATCCTGATAAAAACAATATGCCTGGGCTATGCAAGGATGTATTTTTTTTAGGACTAGCCTATTATTATTCTGGCAATGAAAAATATGCACAGCATGCATCAAAGCTAATGCAAGTTTGGTTTTTAGATACAGTAACAAAGATGAACCCCAATTTGAATTTTGGCCAATTTGTAAAAGGGCGAAATGATGGAAGAGGTGCAGGCATTGTAGATACAAGACATTTTATTTTTGCAATAGATGGTGTAGAATTAATTAAGAAATCTAAAAGCTGGACAAAAGCAAACAATACTGATTTGCAAAAATGGTTTGTAGAATATCTCAATTGGCTTACCACAAGTAAAAATGGAAAAGATGAATTAGACGCAGATAATAATCACGGCGTATGGTACGACGCACAAACTTTGGCAATGGCAGTTTATGTAGAAAATAAAGTAAAAGCAAAAGAAATTGTAAATCGGTCGATTAATAGATTAGATGCACAAATGGATAAGGATGGTTTTTTTCCAAAAGAAATGGCACGTACAACATCTATGGGTTATTCTACTTTTATTTTAAATGCGTTTAATGTTATTGCTCAACTATCCGAAAAAACCGATATAGATTTTTGGAATACACAAACAAAATCTGGCAAGTCGTTAAACAAAGGGTTACAAGCTTTGTTGCCTTACATATCAAAAGAAAAACCTTGGTTTGGGCAACAAATAAAAGATTTTAAATACGAAGAATCGTATCCGCTTTTTATTAAAGGTGCGACAAAATTAAAATGCACTACCTGTTACGATGCGCTTAAAAAAATAGCTGGTAATGAAAATCTAATTTATCTCCTTCAGTAATTTTAAAACAACAACAAAATAAATATGTTAAATTTTAGAGTAGATAATAAAATTGCACTAGTTACTGGTTGCAGCAGAGGTATAGGAATGGATATAGCCATTGAGCTTGCAAATGCAGGAGCAGATATTATTGGTGTGTCTAATAATTTAGAAGCCGATAGCGAAGTAGCAAAAGCTGTAGAAGCTACTGGTAAAAAGTTTTATGCCTATCAAGCAGATTTTTCAAACAGAGATTCTTTGTATGTATTTTTAAACAAGGTAAAAGAAGAACATCCACGCATTGATATTTTAATAAACAATGCAGGACATATTATGCGTGAACCAGCTGCTACACACTCTGACGAGTTTTGGGATACCATCATTAATATTAATTTGGATGCACAATTTATTATCACAAGAGAGCTTGGCAAAAGAATGGTAGAACAAAAATTTGGAAAAATTGTTTTCACTTGTTCGCTATTGAGTTTTCAAGGAGGAATAAATGTACCAGGCTATGCAGCAAGTAAGGGTGCAGTAGCTTCTTTACTAAAAGCATTTGCCAACGAGTGGGCGCCACATGGCATTACTGTAAATGGTGTAGCACCTGGTTATATTGCTACCAACAATACCACTGCGCTTCGTGCAGATGCAGCCAGAAGCGCATCTATTTTAGCAAGAATACCTGCTGCACGATGGGGTGAAACATCAGACCTTACTGGTGCGTATGTTTTTCTTTCTTCACCTGCTTCTGATTATATTAATGGAACAATTATTACTGTAGATGGCGGATGGATGGGGAGGTAGGGGCAGTTGGCAATTTGCAAAGGGCAATTGGCAAAGAGCAGTTGACAAAGAGCAGTCGACAAATTTTATACTGAGAATTAAATTTTAAAAAAATATAAAATGCAAATAAGATTTCAAAACAGTCCGAAAGAAACAGCAACAATGAATACGCAAGCATTGCGTGAAAATTTTTTAGTGCAAGGATTAATGCAGGCAGGCACTGTGCAATTGGTATATACACACTACGACAGGGTAATTGTAGGAGGTGTAGTACCAACAACTGCGGCAATTGCTTTGCCAAATGAAGATGAATTAAAAGCAAATTTCTTTTTGGAAAGAAGAGAAATAGGTATCATAAATGTCGGTGGAAAAGGAAAAATTACGGCTGATGGAGTAGAATATGAAATAGATAAATTAGAGTGTGTGTATCTTGGTAAAGGAACAAAAGAAGTTTCATTTACAAGTAATGATGCAGCTACACCTGCGCATTTTTATTTATTGTCAACTCTTGCACATCAAACATACCCTAATAAAATGATGACAAAAGATGAAGCATCTCCTGTACATATGGGAGATATTCTTACCTCTAATAAAAGAACGATTTATAAATACATACACAACGATGGCATACAAAGTTGCCAATTGGTAATGGGCCTAACCGTGTTAGCAGAAGGTTGTGTATGGAACTCTGTTCCGCCACATACACATACAAGAAGAATGGAAGCATATTTCTATTTTGATATGGATGCAGCACATCGTGTAATGCATTTTATGGGGCAGCCACAAGAAACGAGACATTTAGTAGTGGCTAATAATGAGGCTGCACTTTCTGCACCTTGGAGTATGCACTTTGGTGTAGGTACAGCCAACTATGGTTTTATATGGGCTATGGCTGGAGAGAATAAAGAGTTTTCAGATATGGACCAACAGCCGATTGCTTCATTAAAATAAAAAAGTATTTATAAATGATGTTTCAATAAAGCTGTGGGTGGAACACCCACAGCGGCGCAGAGCCGTGGCGGGTGTCTCACCCGCCACATCATAAGAATAATTATAATGAAAAAAATATTATGCTTTGGTGAGGTATTATTAAGGTTTCCATTTCACTTAGTGGTTGGTGTCCCCACCAACCGATAAAAAAATTTTTTATGAGTTGCTTCAGGCTTACAACTAACTAATCGTAAATAAAACTATTTCGAATAATAAAAATGAAAAAAATATTATGCTTTGGTGAATTACTATTAAGGTTTCCATTTGCTAGCAATGGCAGTTGGATGAGTAATAGCCCCATGCAAGTTTTTATTGGAGGGGCAGAATTAAATGTAGCAACGGCATTAGCCAAATGGAATTTGCCTGCAAAATATTTTACAGCACTGCCCGATAATTTTATTACAAAAGATGTTATCAATTATTTACAACAAAAAAATATCGACTCATCTTCTATTGAATTTTTTGGCGAAAGAATTGGTGTTTATTATTTAAAAGAAGGTGCAGACATAAAAGGAACATCCACGGTTTTTGATAGAAAAAACTCCTCATTTGCTACATTAAAAACAGGTGTTGTAAACTGGGGTAAAGTATTTGAAGAGGTAAGCTGGTTTCATTTTAGTGCCATAGCAGCTGCATTAAGCGAAGAAGCTGCAGCTCTTTGTGCAGAGGCTTTAGAAGCAGCATCTAAAAAAAATATAAAAATCTCAGTTGATTTAAATTATAGAGCATTGTTGTGGAAATATGGAAAAAGCCCATTAGAAATAATGCCCAACTTGGTTAAATATTGCCATGTGGTAATGGGTAATATATGGGCTGCAAATACACTATTAGGTATTCCTGTAAGTGATGCAATAAATGAAGAGAGTACACGAGAAGATTATTTAGCACACGCTACTCAAACGGCAAAAGCTATTTTTAAACAATTTCCTGCATGTAAATATGTAGCCAATACTTTTAGGTTTGATGCAAGCGGAAAAGATGTACATTATTATGCCGCATTAAATACGATTGATGAACAGCAAGTATCGCCATTGTTTAAAACTAGTGCTACTGTAGATAAAGTAGGTAGTGGAGATTGTTTTATGGCAGGATTAATTTATGGTATTACAAATGAACATGCATTAAATGACATAATCAATTTTGCCGCCGCCGCCGCTTTTGGAAAACTACAAGAAAAAGGTGATGCAACAAATAATAGTATCGAAAACATACATACCATTTTAAAAATGGTTTTATAAAAAACAAAATGAATAATATTTTAACCATAACAAATACAATTGTGCAACAGGGCTTGCTGCCACTATATTTTCATAAAGATGAAACGATAAGTGTAGAAGTATTAAGAGCGCTTTACAACGCAGGAATAAGGGCAGTAGAATATACCAACAGAGGCGAAGAAGCATTACAAAACTTTACAAAAATGCTTTCTGTAAGAAATGAAGAAATGCCTGATTTATTACTCGGTATCGGTACCATAAAAAATATGGAAACGGCAAAAAAATATCTGAAAGTAGGAGCTGATTTTTTAGTAAGTCCTGGTTTTGTAAAAGATGTAGCTGACTATGCAATAAGCAATAATATTTTTTATACGCCCGGTTGCATGACGCCAACAGAAATAATAACTGCGGAAAATGCTGGTGTAACATTTATAAAATTATTCTCAGGCAATATGCTTGGCCCAGAATTTATGGGTAGCATAAAAGATATTTTCCCCAATCTTTTATTTATGCCTACTGGGGGTGTAGATGCAACACAAGAAAGTATTGATGCATGGTTTGATGCAGGCGTATGTGCAGTAGGTATGGGTAGCAAGCTTATTAGTAAAAAATTAATGGATGAAAAAAATTATGTAACTATTGAAACTGATACAAGAAATTTGTTGGCTTTAATATCAAAAATAAAAAGGAACGCATGAAAGTAAAAGGACTTCGCTGGTGGATTATTACCTTAATTGGTTTAGCTACCGTTATAAATTATATTGATAGAAGTGCCATTAATATTATGTGGCCATACATTTATAAAGATTTTGGTATTGCCGAAGCAGATAATAAAAATGCATTAGCATTGCTTACTACTTTTTTCTTAGTAGCATATGCCATAGGGCAAACGCTTACAGGAAAATTAATGGATGCAATTGGAACAAGACTAGGAATGGTTTATTCTATTGCCGCATGGAGTATATCCATTGCATTGCATGCTGTAGCAAAAGGCATTGCTTCATTTAGTATTTTTCGTTTTTTACTTGGCGTGAGCGAAGCTGGCAATTGGCCAGGTGCTACCAAAAGTAATGCAGAGTGGTTTCCTGCAAAAGAAAGAGCCATTGCACAAGGGCTTTTTAATGCTGGTGCATCATTAGGCTCCGTTGTTAGTGCACCTATTATAGCAGGTTTATATTTGGCTATTGGTTGGCAAGGTACATTTTCGGGCATTGCAGTACTGGGTTTAATTTGGATTATTCCTTGGTTGATTGTTAATAAAGCTGGGCCCGAAAAACACCCATGGATTACAAAAGAAGAGCAAGATTATATTTTAGATTGCGATATAAATAAAGTAAATACCGTGCCCGAAACAAATGTATATACTTGGAGAGAATTATTGAATTTTAAAAAGACTTGGAGTATCATTGCTTCTCGTTTTTTTATAGACCCAATATGGTGGCTGTTTATAACTTGGTTGCCTACTTTTTTAAAAGAACAATATGCTTTTGATATAAAAAAAATTGGCGCTTTTGCGTGGTTCCCATTTTTATTGGCTGCAATGGGTAGTGTAATTGGTGGGTATTATTCTTCACATCAAATACGTAAAGGTGTAGATGCTGTTAAAGCAAGACAAAATGCCATTACGGTCGGTTGTATAATTACATTAAGTGCATTGGTAACAATTGCGTTTATGCTAAACAATTTAAAAGAGCTACCTTCTGTTACTGTCGCATTAATTGGGCTTACACTTTTCGGATTTCAATTTATTAGCGCTAATATATGTACACTTCCATCTGATTTTTTTAATGGAAAAAATGTAGGCACAGTTGCTGGAATGGGTGGTACTGCAGCAGTTGCAGGGGTTTTAATTACTACTTGGTTGGTACCTGTACTTACAAAAACTAGTTATGTATCATTCTTTATTTTGGCTGCGGTACTTGTGCCTTTATCGTGGTTGTCGTTGAGATACTTTTCTAAAAGTAAAGCTGACGTAATTTAATTTTTTAATAAAAGCGTTTCTATATCCTTTATCATTTGCTCTATTTCCAATTGCAATGTACCATTATAAATACCACGTATTCTTTTTGTTTTATCTACCAGAAGTATATGTTCTGTATGTAAAAAATCGGTACTGTCTTTTGTAAAGCCAAGGTCTTCTTCGGCAAAATACGATTGGCGAGCCAGCGTATAAATATCGCCTTTATTGCCTGTAAGCAAATGCCAGTTGGGAGAAGTTATTTCATTATGGTCGGCATAATCTTTTAATCTGGTTACACTATCTAGCCATGGTGTTACGCTATAAGAAAGCATCACCACATCATCATTTTTTTGAAAAGCATTTTGTACTAGTTTCATGTGCTTAGTCATTATTGGACAGATACTACCACAACGAGTAAAAATAAAATTAGCTACATGTATTTTTCCTTTAATATTATTTTGTGTTATTTGTTTCCCATTTTGGTCGGTAAATGAAAAAGATGGGATGGTATGATTTATTTTTTCTTTAGCTGTTTTTTCAGAAGTAAAAAACTCAGGAGTAAATGCTGGCGTATTGTAATATGGAAGTTGTGTTTCTTGCTTTTTTGGTGCACAAGAAAACAAAAATATGATACATAAAATAAAACTAGTTCTTAAAAATACTGTCTGATACATTGATACAATTTTTAGTGCCTAGCAATCCATATCGGCGTCCATCTTTAATAATATAATTGGCTTTTATTTTTCCATTATCGTACCACCATTGCTGCTGCCCATCTTCGTGGCCTTTTTTGTAATTCATTATTTTATTTAAAAACCCATTTTCGCTCCACTCTTTGCAAGTGCCTTCATACTCATCAGCTACAAAATTATATTGGAGTTGTTTGTTTCCGTTTTCCCACCAAGCAATAAATTCGCCAGTCTTTTGCCCATTTGCAAAAAATCTTTTTTCTTTTATTTTATTGAGCGAATAATATTTCCTCCATTCCCCATGCTCTTTTCCATTTATATAATTTTCTATTACAGCAGTATCTTTTGAGTTTGGAAAAAGCGTAAACAATGTTCCATTGAAAGCAGTATTGTTTATGTACAATAATCCATTGTTCATAACAATTTGCTGTTCACTTTTATTGAGTAAACTTGTAGAAACAGGTATAGAAATAGGCACAGGATTTTTTGGTGCATTTGTATTGCATCCCAAAAAACCAGTAAATAAAATTAATAAAATACTATTGCGAAACGGTACCTGCTGTGCCATAAAATCCACTTCCATTTATAAACGGGTCTGCATCCGTAATGTGATAATGATAAATGCCACTTGGATAATCTGCTGTAACTCCAATATGCCCATGATATGCATCAAGCATTGCATTGGTAACTGTAGCACCATTTTCTTCAGGGCCATATACTGGAAAACCATCCAATAAAAAACCCATTAAAGAAGATTTTGTAGCTATTACAGTAGTTAAATATTTTGGTTCTACATGGTAATGGTAACTTCCATTAGCTGTAGGGTGGCCAGCGTATTTATCAAAACTTTTAAACTCTCCTGTAAGTGGCTGCGCAGGCCCAGCATATTGATTATAAAGCGGAACGCCATTTAATGAAACACCTATTGCTCCTAATGGTGTGGCGGCATGGTTAGCAGCCACTACTGGATTTAATGGAATCTTAAATGTGTAATTAAAACTAGTAATGGTATTTGGATTTTTTACAAAAACATAAGCGGTGCCTGCATAAGTAGTGGTGCCGCTAAAGGTTTCGTACAAAGCATTTGCTGTAGGGTAATAAATACTTTTATGGTCTGGTGCACCTGTGCTTTTAATGGTTATAAAAGTACCATCAGAGGTGATAGAACTTGCGCCATATATTTTTTTATACACAGCAGGAACGGTATTTGTAGTGCCACCAACCACAGGTGTAGTAATTGTTTCCTCAGTATTTTTTTTACAACTGAATAAAGCTGTTGCAATGAATGCTAAACAAGTCAGCGTATTGCCATTTAATAATTTCATTTTTTTTGTTATTATGGTTAAAAATATTTTTTACTAATTAAATTATAATCCAAAGTAGTTAAGGGTTGGTGGAACAGCAACCCTGGCGTTGAGCCGTGGCGGGTGGGACACCCGCCACTCATTTCTATTAAATTATAATCCAGTTTTTAGTAATCTCAATTGAGTTAAATTAGTTTGTGCTTCTGTAGATAAAGCTGTTAACATTAAATTAGTTTGCTCAAATTTATCTGTACTTATTTTATATAAATATTCTGTACCGCTTGTAAGTTTAATCAATTTATAATTTTCATTTCTTATTGCATAGCCATCATAGGTTGTAGTAGGTGTAGAGCCAAATAATTCACTATAAACAAAAGTTCTTTTAGGTGCACTTGCGTCTGTGAATAATGGTTTTAAGCTTATACCATCTTGATAATTGGCACTGCCTGCGCCAGTAATATCTGCAAAAGTAGTAAACATGTCAGGCGCTTGTGCCATCGCTGTTTCTACTACATTTTTTCTAGTTACATTTTTACCACATACAATTAATGGTGTGTTTATACCACCTTGTGAAAGCGTGCTCTTAGCTGTTGTAGCTGTAAATGGTGTTTGTATAACTTGTGTAGGAGTGCCATTATCACCCATAAAAACAAATACAGTATTTTCTTTTTGTGTTACAGTTAGTGATGAAATTAATCTACCAATTTCTTTATCCATAGCCTCTATAGAAGCTAGATAATAAGGGAGTGGATTGGTATTTATAGTTGCTTGATTGTCTATTAGACTTTGGTTGGAAATTAGGTTTAATGGAGGTCTATGAAATGGAGCATGCGGTGCATTTAAAGCCAACCATAAGAAGAAAGGTTTTGTTTGTTGCCCTATCCAAGTTACAGATTGGTTTACAAAATGTGTAGTGGCGTAAGTGGTAATATTTTGTTGTACACCATTACTAGTTTGTGTCCAATTACTAAAATCAGCAATAGCACCTGGTAGAAATCCAGTAAAATAATTCATACCAAAACTTTCTGGTGCTGTTAGATTTGTATTGCCTGTAACATGCCATTTTCCAATTAATGCTGTTGCATAAGCGTTGGCTGTTTTTTCATTAATGTATTTATGAATAATTTTTTCTGTGCTTTGCAAAAATGCAGTCGGTGGAGTTTGTACGCCACCTACACCGGTGCGAAAACCATATCTGCCAGTAAGCATGGCTGCTCTTGTAGGAGAACATTCTGGGTTTGCCCAAAAATTAGTAAACGTAATACCATTGGTAGCCAAAGAATCTAATACTGGTGTTAGAGCCTTGGTACCGTTTGCGCCAGCTAATCTTCCAAAGCCATCCCAGCCCATATCATCTGCTACAATAAAAATTACATTGGGAGAGGCTGATGGAGTCGGGGTTGGAGTTGGGGTTGGAGTAATAATTGTATCAACTGTTTCAGTATTTTTTTTACATGAAAAAGAAATGATGGTAATACAAATTAGAAAAAGAGCAATGGTAATTTTTGGAAACTTTATCATGTTTGGTTTTTGTTTTTTTGTAAATCCTTTTTTAAGACTACGATTTATTTATTTGGTTTAAAACATTTTTAAATTCCTTTTATATGCTAAATAAGAATTAAAATTATTTTATAGCAACAAAATATTTTACAGGAAATTTTTATTAATGATTGTGCGGATGAGGATGTTCCTCAGAGCCTGATGGTTCTCCACCAGGAGGTCTTTGTCCGCCTCCTAGTGGAGGAGGTCTTTGCCCACCACCTGGAGGTGGCCCTTTTGGTCTTTGCTCTGTATATTCACCCATTAAACAACGACCTGAATATGGATAAGTATCTGTAAGTACATACATATATTTGCCACTAACATTTATACCATTACACTCATCCAAATCTCCCAGCCTTTTTACATATTCCCAATCCGACACAAACGTTCCATCTGGATTTGTATTTTTTAATTCTTTCTTAATAATTTCTTTTCTTGTATCGTAAGAACATACATCACCGGTTCTGGATTTACTGGCTAATCTAAAACTTGGTTTGTACTTGCCGCTCTTTGAATAATAAATAGGAAAACCATCCAATGCAAAGCCCACTAAAATTAAATCTTCACCTTTATATAATAAACTAATAAGCCCTGTAGGCGCTGCATGGTAATGATACGCACCAGTAGGTTGTACGTGTGCATGGTTAGAGTCTAAGCCAAGATTTACTAAAGTTTGAAAAGCCTCTATTCTATAACGTTCTCCTGTTTCACACACAAATGCTTCTGCCGTTTCTGGTTCAAATTTTACACCATTTACCGCAACACCAGGTTCTCTTGCCCACTTGGCTTTGCCTGTATAAACAGGGTTTAATGGAAATGAATATTTTACATTTTGTGCCGAAATTGTATTGGGATTTCCAGCATTGGGAAAAGTGCCAGTTGTGTGATTTGGTAGTCCATTAGTGGTCATTAATCTTTTTTCACCAACAATGGTAACGATAGTTTTTGTACCATAAACATTATCGTTTATTGTGTATGCTCCTAAATAATTATTTTCTTTTTTTATTTCAGTTGTAGATACTTCTGAATTTGAGGACGCTTTTTTAGGATTATTACATGCGCTATTGGCAAGAAAAATAATGGTAAAAACAATAGGTAACTTATACATATAGAGAATATTTATAGTTGAAATATTCTTTACGACCATTTTTACAAAATCCTTCAGTTGTGTAAAAAATTATTTACTTGCCTGTGCACCGCTTCCAAGCATCTTTATCCAAATAGATTTATAAACCGTATTTCTAATACCATCTCCATGATATGGATTTGTATTTTCTTTAGACGTATTTACATTTAAAAGGGGTTTGTCAAAAGCAAAAATATGCGAAGCAGGTATTTGCAAAGCGGTACAAATTTCTTTTAAAGGAGTTGCTGCCATCTCATTTATATTATAGGTAGCATACCAATTTTTCATTGCGGTTGCGTTTTTATTAAAATACCATCCAGCAATCTTTTTTTCTTTGGAATTGGAATAATCCCAGCCTCCTGAAAAACTAATTACCCTTGCTAATGATTCTTGCTGTCCAATAAACGCTGCCATACCACCTCCTTGAGATTGCCCTGCAATGGCTACTTTATTCCAAATGGGTCTCACTCCTTCTTCGTTTAGATACTGAGACCAATTACATGAGCTGTCATTTTTTGCCAACCATTGTAGTAAGTTTACAAACCTTGGTATTATGGCATCTTGTGGCTCATCGCTAATAAGGGAAAAATTGTTATCACCATAAATGCGTTTTCTACGAAAGTCAGCAGCGCATTCAGCATTTGCATCCAATACCTCATCTTTACAAAGTTGTGATACTGCTGGTACTGTAATATATGATAATGCAATTATTTTATAGCCTTGGTTAAGTGCAGTATTAAAAAATTCAACAGGAACATTTAGTGCTGTACCGTTTGTGCCAGCAAGCCATAACAATATTTTATTGTTCTTTATTTTAGCATCATAATAAACGGCGTGTGCAGTATCCCAAGTATGAATAGTTACATTTGTAGCACTTGGTTTTACCCTTACTATTTTATATTCTATGGTATCTATAAATGAGCGGCCATTGGTTTGAGCATTTCCGCTAACTGATAATAATATAAGTGCAATTGTAATGATAAATTTCTCTAGATTATGAGCAGGTTTCATAATAATTTTTTATTGTACATCTTTTATACACCTAAATCCCGTATGCTCTAAACCTGTATCAGGACTACTTTTCATTCTTCTTGCTACACGGTAACCACTGCAATAACTATCATTGCATAAAAAACTGCCGCCACGTAAAACTCTTTTTATAGCATAAGGCTCATCAGCATCATAGCTTTTTGTTGCACCTGTTGGGTTTACAGTTGTCTTTCCTTCTAATGTTTTATAATAATCTTGGTTATACAAATCGCTGCACCATTCCCATACATTGCCTGCCATATCGTACAAGCCATAGCCGTTGGGCAAATAAGATTTTGTAGGTGCAGCTGTTATGTAGCCGTCTTTCTTTTCGTTTAGGTAAGGAAATTTTCCTTCCCAATAATTTGTTTTTGGCTTACCTACATTTAATACCTCGTTACCCCAAGGATAAATGTTATTTTTTAAACCACCCCTTGCAGCAAATTCCCATTCGGCTTCTGTTGGCAAACGTTTACCTGCCCATTTGCAATAAGCATTAGCATCATCCCAACTAATATGTATTACAGGATAATTTTCTTTACCAATAATATTGCTTTGTGGCCCTTGTGGATGTTTCCAATCAGCACCCGTTACCCAACTCCACCATTGTGTATAATCATTTAAAGGTATTGGCTCTGTACTTTGTTTAAAAACCAACGATGCTGCTTGCAGTAAACTATCTGCAGGCTTGGGAGTATTTGGTGGAACTGTTTTTTTTATTTCTTCCCAATCGGGTTTTCTTTCTGCTGTAGTTTTATAATTTGTAGCGATTATAAATTTTTCAAACTGTGCATTTGTAACTTCTGTTGCATCCATATAAAACGCATTTACTGTTACAGTATGTTTTGGATATTCATCAGGCGATGCTTGATTGTTATCTCCACCCATATCAAAAGTGCCGCCTTGTATAAATACCATGCCGTTATTAGATGTATCGGTTGATACAATCATATTCTGTGATAAACTATCTGTGCCAGTAAATCTTGATGGTATATTCATGCAAGAATGTGTAGTGTCTTTTGCAGATGTTGCATTATTATTTTGATTGTTATTGCAAGCAAAAAAGAATAATGATAAAATTAATATTGAAGCATTTCTATTCATAGTAATTATCAAATATATTAATCTTCCTTCTTTAAATCTTTAATATCATTTTTTAAAGCAGTCATACTATTATTATCAAGCCCATTGTATATACCTCTAATGTGGCGGTTCTTATCAATGAGTACAAAATTTTCTGTATGTAAAAAAACACTCGTATCACTTTTTACACCAAGGTCTTCTTCCACAAAATAAAATTTACGTCCGAGGTCATATATTTCTCCAACAGTTCCTGTAAGCAATTTCCATTTATTATATTGCACGCCTTTATTTTCTGCATATTGTTTTAAAATGGGCACACTATCTTTTGTTGGAGTTACCGAGTGTGATACAAGTTGTACAGCGTTATCATATAAAAATTCTTTTTGCAAATCAGTCATGCTAACGGCCATTTTTAAGCAAATACCAGGGCAGCTAGTAAAGAAAAAATCGGCTACACAAATTTTGCCATCTAAATTCTTTTCTGTAAAAGAATTTCCTTCTTGGTCTGTAAGATTAAATTTTCTTATGGCATGAAATGTTTCTTTATTTTCCATTTCCCACTTTGGCGTAAAATCTGCGGTATCATAATAAGGCAACTTCCTTACTTTTTCGTTGCAAGAAATTAATATACATAGAAAAATAAAAGCTATAATATTTTTCATTTTGCAGTTTTTAGTTTTTCATCCGCCAGAGTATAGCATAATCCTGATTTTTGCAGTCCATACCGAAAGCCATCTTTTGCTTCGTAGTTAATATATGGTTTGCCGTTTTCACGCCATGCTTGTTGCATGCCATGTTCTTTATCATCTTTAAAATGTAGAAAGCTATAAGGTTTGCCTGTTATGTACCACTGTTTGTTAGCTCCTTCTCTTTTATCATTTACATAATAAAATTCAAATTTTTGGTTGCCATTTTCCCAATAGCCAAAATGTTTTCCAAAACTTTTATTTAGTTTGTATGCTCGGCTATCTTTTAATTTTCCATTGTCAAAATAAGTGAGTGTAATGCCGTGCTGCATGCCATTCAAATAGCTTCCAATAAAGCCTACTTGCTTGTTTTCATTCAGCTCTTTCCTATATCCTGAAAAAGGTTTATTGTCTAGATAATAAAGTCCATTATCCAATTTTAAGTTTGGTGCTGTAGATAAAATAGTATCTTTTGGTATTTGGGTTGTATCAATAATGAAAGAAGAGGAGGAAATAACTTCCTCCTCTTCTTTACATATATTTGAACAACTACTTAAAAAAAATAGTCCTGTTACAAGCAACAGTAAGGGGATAAATAAATATTTTCTAAAACCCATACCAATGTTATAATTTTTTTAAAACCTATCAGCATTCTATTGTGAAATTTGTCTGCTTGATATTGCTACTTTATTTAATTCTATAAAAATAAAAAGCTAATTTTATTTTTATAGATTCTTATATCGAGCTTAAATACAATTAATATTAAAAAGTAAATGTTCCAGGTGTGCCGTGATAACTCCCAGCTTTTAAAACATAAAAACCTGAATTCATATAATCTACATTAGAACAGTGATAATGATAAATTGCAGTTGTATATTGAGTAGTAGTAGTTGTATGCCCACCATTGACATCTAAACCTGTAGCATAATTTCCTGTAGAACTACATTTTCTGCCATAAATAGGAAAGCCATCTCTTAACCATCCTATTAGTTTGGCATCATCATCCGATGTAAAATCACCATTAAAGTGATAGTGGTATAGTCTCCCTGGTCCTCCGTGTCCTCCACCTCTGTCAAAAGAACCTAATGTTTGAGCATTTACTGGTAAATTCCCTCCTTCTCTATCATTATAAATAGCTACCCCATTTAAAGCCATACCAATTGGCCCTAACGCTGTTGCTGTTTTGGTAGCTGCCTCTGTAGGATTAATAGGAATAGTCATTGAATAATTTTGAGCGGCTATACCCCCTGGAGTAAGCATTGCTGTTGTTTGGGGAGCTATAGGTGCTTCATAGAGTGCATTAGTAGTTTCCCAATAAGGAGAAAGATGGTCAGGTAATCCATTAGATTTTAGAGTAACAGTAGTTGCAGATGCTGATAATGTTACAGCTGGTTTGTAATTGCTACTAATAACAGCAGGTATCGTGCCTGATGTATCTTCAACAACAGGAGTAGTGGTATCATTTTTTTTGCAACTTATTAGTATAGTAGCTGCTGTTGCAAAACTGGTTAAAAATATCCCCAATGATAATTTCATAAAATTTAATTTTTTAGTTAATAATAATACTTATACGACTTAATGAAATAAATCCTTTGGGAGAAATTATTTTTTTTTAAATTATTTTCGTTAATAATAATTTCAACAGTAAACACAACTATACCGTTATGCAGCCCCTAGAGGTGCATTTATTCAATTGTACTCAATTAATTATTTGCTAATTATTTGGTGGTGGCTGAGTAGATTTTTTTTCAGTTGTAAAATAAAAAGCCAATTCATTGGTAAGATTATTAAAATCTTCTATCTGCTCGGGCTTACAAAGTTTTTTTATTTGCGCAAAATGTTCGTAGTGTACAGTCTCTATTCTTTTTTGCAAATCACTTAAAAGGTTTATTAAAGAATCTTTACCAGCAAAAGTTTCTGTTTTTAAAGATTGATAAAGATTATTTTTTGTATTGCTAATACTATCTTTTAATCCTTTTACAGCTTCTCTATGTTTAACAATGATAGCTTCATAAGCTACAACTTGCTCTTTGCTAAAATGTAATTTATCAATGATGATTTGCTTAGGCCCTTCTTTTTTTTCTGCTTGAGGCATACCCTCAGGGTGCATTGGTTTTCTCAATAATAAAAAACAAACAACAGCAATATTTGCGGCAAGCAAGCCAATAACGGCAATACTTAATAATTTTATTTTACTCATTATAAAAGTCATTTTTGGCAGAAAGATTCATTCCATTAATTACATTTTCCACGGCAGTATTTTTCTTTTCAGATGTTAGATTTGATTTTAAAAAAATCGTAACGTTAAGCATGATTACAATTACAGAAGTCAACGCAAAAGCCCATTTCCATTTTACAGGAGCTTCTACGTTACTATAATTAAGTATTTGTTGCTTTACTCGGGTAAGCAAAAACGGTGGCGTATCCACTTTCTTAATATTCTTTAGTAAATCTAATTTATTATCAATGTTCATTTCTCTAGTTATTAAATATTATACGACACTTATGCTAAAACCCTTTGTTTTCTATTAATTTTTTCTGAATGGTTTGTTTTGCCCTTTGCAAAAGTGACTCTACAGCCTTTAAACTAATGTTCATAATTTCAGCTACTTCCTTTTGTGGTCGATTTTCAATTTTGGTTAAAATAATAGCCGTTTTTTGATTATCAGGCAAGGTATAAATTATTTGCAATAAATTTTGTAGCGCTTCTTTATACTCTGTTTCTATACCTGGGTGATTAATTTCTATAGCATCTTTAATAGGTTCGTTACTATTTGTGTGAAATAAAGCACTTAAAAAACCGAATCTTTTTTTAGATTTTTTGGCTTTCAAAAAATCAAGGCAATGGTTTATAGCTATACGACAAATCCAAGTTTTTAAAGATGCTGCTTCCGCATTATATTGATGATATCGTTGATAAACTTTTACAAATGTTTCCTGTGTAATATCCTGTGCATCTTCTGCATTCAATACATAATGTAAACATATATTGAACACAGTTGCTTTGTGCTCATGGTATATGTTATCAAAATGCAGTTCGTTCATCATTAAGTTTATGAAGACAGTATTTTACAGAAAAGGTTTAATACAGAACGGAAATATTTTTTTCTAAGGGTCATCAAAATTACAAACTTATTTAAAAACCTTTAATGTCATATTTATTCACTAAGTGGCACAAAGGCAGCCTGAAGTAATGGGGAGTATGTGAAATGTGTATTAGATATACTTTTTCAATAAAGAGTTATGCATAAAAATATCGAATTAATCCTATCCACCTACCATTTTCATAATATGCAATACAAATAATACTTTCTGCAAAAAACAAAACCTTCGTATAAAATTTTAAAGATTCTTATCAAGTGGCCTCGCCAGGAATCGAACCTGGATCTGGAGCTTCGGAGGCTCTAATACTATCCATTATACTACGAGGCCAATTTTATTGCTCATTATTGATTTCGCTAGATTTATGATTTATTTTAAATTTTGCAAATTAGAAACTTTTTACCCTCCAAATTTTACAATATTAGTTCCAAATATTTTTACAGCAATAGCCAGTAAAATTACACCAAAAAATTTTCTTACTACCAATAGCCCACTAGGGCCAAGTGCTCGCTCCACCCATTTAAGTGAACCCAGTACCAAAAATATAATCACACAGTTTATCAATATACCAATCAAAATATTTACATCTTCAAAATTTGCTTTTAAAGACATAATGGTTGTAAGCGTTCCACTTCCTGCTATTAACGGAAAAGCAATAGGCACTACGCTGCCACTCTTGGCATCTTTTTCAGGTTTAAAAAATTCTAGGCCAAGCACCATTTCTAAGCCCAATATAAAAATAACAATGCTACCCGCCACAGCAAACGATTGTACATCTAACCCAAGTATATTTAAAAACTGTCTTCCAATAAAAAGAAACAAAACCATTAGTGCACCCGATGCTAATGTGGCTTGTACTGTATTTATTTTTCCTCCCATTTTTGCTTTTAACGAAATAAGCACAGGGGCATTACCCAACATATCTATAACAGCAAAAAGTGTAAAAGTTACTGTTATGATTTCTTGAATAGTTATTTTACCAAAATCGTACATAGCATTATGTTTATACAAATATAATAGGATAAATGTTTTTAGACCTAGCTATTTGTATACTTAAACATTAGCGTAAGGGTTAATTTTGCTCGTTAGTGTAGAAAAGTTTCTACTAAAAAATGGTACTATGTACAATAATAGGAAAGAATAATACGTTATATATTTACAGTCCTAAATCCAAAGTCATGGTAAAAACTCAAAAAAAGAGCGTTTCCAAAAATGCTTTTGCAAAATTTTTCGCTGGTATTGTTAAAGCAATGTTTCAGCCAACAGATAAAGCTGATTTTATTAGATTGAAAAATTTTATCTGCTAAAATAGCCTTTCAAAATAATTAGAACCTTACCTATTAAGGGTGAGTGTTATACTGCAAATTTTATTCCCGAAAAGATTTTGCAATATCTATTTCTTCTCCCACTCTAATGGTGGTACTTTAATTTAATCTTGCTAAGATTTGGCTATTTTTTTGCCTACATTTAAGTTTCATTACAACTAAAAACTGTAGTTTATAGATGCTATATTTTAGTTCAAATTCCTTAATAAATATACATATTAAAATAATATATATGTGTATTTTATTTTAGCTTTCATGCAAAATAACAAAAGAATATACACATAAAAGTTGAAAATTTTCAATTCAAATATTGAAATAATATGTATTTAAGTTACATTTGCCTCTCACCCTCTTTGTATCGTAAATATGGAAAAGATAAAATTAAGTGTGCTTGCTGAAACCTTAATAGGCTCCGAAATTGTAAAACTTGGTGGAATTATTAAAGACAAAATAAGCAAGGGTGAGCATATTTATAATTATACCATTGGTGATTTTGATTCTTCCCAATTTCCAATACCTACATTGCTATTACAAGAAATAAAGGAAGCATACCAAAACGGCTTTACCACTTATCCAGTTGCAGATGGTGAGGCCGATTTAAGAAAAGCGGTATCCGCATTTCTACAAAAGAAAGAAAATTTAGATTATACCATATCAGAAATATTAATAGGTGCTGGTGGTAGGCCGCTTATTTATGCAGCATACAGAGCCATTGTAGATAAAGGCGATAAAGTAATTTACCCTGTACCAAGTTGGAATAATAACCACTACACCCACTTTACCGAAGGGCAACATGTAATGATAGAGGCCACACAAGAAAATAATTTTATGCCAACGGCTGCGCAAATTCGACCTCATGTAAAAGGCGCATCTCTTATTGCATTATGCTCGCCTTTAAACCCGACAGGCACTGTATTTACAAAAGAAGACCTTACAGAAATATGTGATTTAGTTTTAGAAGAAAATGCTCAACGCAAAGAAGGTGAAAAGAAATTGTACCTAATGTACGATCAAATATATTGGACACTCACATTTGGAGATACTGTTCATTATAACCCTGTGAGCCTGCGTCCAGAAATGAAAAATTATACTATTTTTATAGACGGCATTAGCAAAGCATTTGCAGCTACTGGTGTAAGAGTAGGTTGGAGCATGGGGCCAGCAGAAGTAATTGCAAAAATGAAAGCTATAAATAGTCATGTAGGTGCATGGGCGCCAATGGCAGAACAAAAAGCTGTTGCAAAATTTTTAGTGCAAGAACAAGCTGTAGATGGTTATTTTGATGTTTTTAAGCAAGAAATATCTTACAGACTACAACATATTTATGAAGGTTTTACAAAACTAAAAAATGATGGTTATACAGTGGATGCCATTAAACCACAAGCAGCAATTTATCTTACTGTACAAATAAATTTAGCAGGGAAAATTGCCGAAGGTAAAGCATTAAAGAGCCAAGCTGATGTAACCGCATATATTTTAGACGAAGCTAAATTAGCTATTGTGCCATTTAATTGCTTTGGCGCAAAAGATGATAGCACTTGGTATAGAATAAGTGTGGGTTGTGTAAAAAAGGAAGAAATAACAGAGATGTTGGGGAAATTAGAAGTAGCTTTAGAAAAATGCAAATAATAAATTAATTTTTATTGCTAAAAAAAACAAAAGGTTTAATTAGTTTATTTTGACGAATAATTTTTTTGATAGCCACAGGATTAGATATTATTTTATACTTATTTAAATCTAACACCTCATGAGCATTTACAAAATTATCTAATCGCTCAGTTGTAAAAAGTAATTCATTTAAAAGCAATACTTGCCTATCAATATCCTGTTGGGTCATTGAGCTTTGCCTAAACATTACAAGTAAATCTCTGTTAGTTGACATTTTTTTTATTTATACCCTACCATACCTGAGCAACCGCATGATTGTTTTTTGGACGCTGTACAACCAGATGCCACAAAAACTATAGCAATAGACACAAGAAATAATATATTAATTGATTTTTTCATAACACAATATACAAAATAACGTTATTTCGTGTTAAAAAGTTTTGCGATAAGTGTCAAATAACACAAATATTAACAAAATAAATGCTCAAAAAAGGGTTTTGGTAGCTCCACTAGACTGGGGCTTAGGGCATACCACACGTTGCATCCCAATAATAAAAGCACTTATAGCTAATGGGTTTGAAGTAATATTAGCAGCTGAAAAAGCAGGTAGTGCTCTGCTAACTAAAGAATTTCCTACTTTGAAAATATTACCGTTAAAGGGATATAATATTACATACAGTAAAAATAGTAGCTCTTTTTTATTGAAGCTTTTAGTGCAATTTCCAAAAGTACAAGCAGCAATAAAATATGAAAACCATTGGCTTAATAATATAGTTAAAGAATATAAAATAGATATTGTACTCTCTGATAATCGTTTTGGTTTACATAATAAAAATGCGCACTGCATATTTATTACACATCAATTAAAAATAAAAATAGGTAACTCCTTTACTCAAAAAATTGCACAAAAAATAAATTACTTTTTTATAAATAAGTTTAACGAATGTTGGATACCAGATGAAGCTGGAAAAGAAAACTTTGCAGGAGAATTATCTCACCCAACCATATTTCCATCAATACCTGTTACATACATTGGTGCACTTTCTCGGTTTAAAAATGAACGGCTAGAGAAAGATATAGATTTATTAATCTTACTTTCCGGACCAGAGCCACAGCGCACTATTTTTGAAAAAACGATACTTGAACAAATACAAATATTGCCGCTGAAAATAGTACTAGTAAGAGGTTTGCCAATAACACAAACCAATATAGTAATAAGTGGATTACAGGTTTATAGTCATTTATCTGGTGATGCTTTAAATAAACTAATTATAGCATCAGCGGTAGTGGTAGCAAGAAGTGGATATACAACCGTGATGGATTTGGCAAAACTTCAAAAAAGAGCAGTATTTGTGCCAACTAAAGGGCAAACAGAGCAAGAATATTTAGCAGCGTACTTAGCAGAAAAAAAGTATTGTACTTACGAAAATCAATTTCAATTTGACTTACAAACTGCATTAAAAAAAATTAATAATACAAAGCTAGTACCCTACCCAACATTAGAAAATAACAACTTAAATGAAGCCATTATTTCGTTGTTATAAAAATACCCCTTGTATTTTTATTGTTGCTACCAATAATACTATCGGCTCCTTTAGCATAAAATAACGCAAGGCAATCTTTTGGCACTTGCCCAAGCAAACTGATTATTGTTTTGTTTGAAATAGTACTTTCACAAAATACCGCTGCATTAAAATTAGCACTCTGCATTGCAGAAATAATTTCATTTGCATTAGTATTTTCAATTGTTAAAAAACTATTTGTGCATGTATAATTTGTATTCGTCAGTAGTAATAAAATCTTATCCTTCTCCTTTTCATTACCCAAAACAAGTGTATTGATTTTTGTGGAAGATTGGAAACTGGTTTTTTCTGATTTAGAAAAAATATTTTTAAATGTAGCTAAAGATTTTCCTAGAAAAATTACTATCGCCATTAGGTAGAACTTTAGCTTATTCTGAGCATAATGCTTATCTATAAAAAGTTTAATAGCACCATAAAAATGCTTTATGTAAGCAGAGGATTTTTTTTGAGTACTTTCTCCTTTAAAATGAATTATACTCATTTCTCCAAAGTAATAGTTTACAAAGCCTAATTTCTGTATCCGATAGCTCAAATCTATATCTTCTCCATACATAAAAAAATCTTCGTCAAAACCGTTTGTTTTATCTATTACCTGCTTACTAACCATCATAAATGCACCCGCTAGTACATCTACAATATTATTTTCCTTTTCCTGTAAATGGCTTGCATAATAACCAGAAAACATTTTTACCTTAGGAAATCGTTCTGCTAGTTTTGTCATCTTAAAAAAACCTGCTACTGGAGTTGGAAGCCCACGCTTACTTTCTTTCAAAAACTGTCCACTACCATCAATCATTCGCACGCCTAAACTTCCACAGTCAGCATGCTTTTCAAAAAAGTGTAAACACTTTTCAAAACAATCTTCAGGCACTATCGTATCGGGGTTTAGGAATAATACATGTGCTCCTTTTACATACGACAAGGCAAAATTATTTGCCTTAGCAAATCCTATATTTTCTGCATTCCAATAAAATTGTACTGATGGAAATTTTTTTTCTAAATACATTTTACTATCATCTGTAGAGCCATTATCAACTACCAAAACTTCTGCATCTAAGCCCTTGCAAGCTTTTAGTACAGAGAACAAACAATGCTCTAAGAAATATTTAACATTAAAATTTATTATAACTATAGATAGTTGCATGACAGTGCGAATAAAGAATAATTATTTGGCTTTACAAAATGCATTTTTGTCAATCTCAAGTCCTTATTTAAAACTAAAGAAGAAAGAAGTATTAAATTTTCAATGGCAAGTTCCTAATACAAATATTTTGTTCATTACCTTCGTAAGATAACACGATTAATGTATAATCAATTTACTAAAGAAATTTTATGAAAAACGAAATAACAACCCCACCTTTTGGCAATTTAAAAGTAGGCAAACTTGCTCCTGCATTTTATGGTATTGACCAAAATGGAGAAACAATAGCATTAAAGGACTTCGCTGGTAAAAAAACAGTAGTATATTTTTACCCAAAAGATGATACGCCAGGCTGTACTGCACAAGCATGTAACTTAAGAGACAATTACAGCAACCTCTTACAAGATGGTTTTGAAATAATTGGCATAAGCCCCGACCCCGTAAAAAAGCATAAAAAATTTGAAGAGAAATACGAGTTACCTTTTGCCCTCATTGCTGATGAAGACCATAGTATAGCAGAAAAATATGGCGTATGGGGCACTAAACAATTTATGGGTAAAACATACGATGGCATACACCGCACTACATTTTTAATTAGTGAAGATGGAAAAATAAAAAACATTATTACCAAGCCAGATACAAAAAACCATACAGATGAAATTTTAGCTGCTTGGTATGAGTAAACCAGTATACTATATTAAAGAGCATTCTTGGCTTGCAAAAATAGCTGCCAAAAAAATGAAAGCACATGCATTAGCAATGGTGCTTGGTAAAACCATACATTTATTTGGCAGTACAAAAGAAGAATTTTTAGCAGATGAGTGCTGGATAAAACACGAGCTATGCCATGTAAAACAATTTAAAGAGCACGGGTATGTACTTTTTCTTGTAAAATATTTATGGGAAAGTTTGAGGGTTGGGTATCATAATAATAAATTTGAAGTGGAGGCAAGGGAAGCAGAAAAATAATATTCCCTTTCAGTTGGTTTTTTAAAAGATTTCTTTAAAAAATCTCCAATAATCCCATTTATTTCTTCTCCTTCTGTTAAAAAACCATCGTGCCCATAAGGTGAGTCAATCAATTTTAATGTGGAGTTTGGAATATTGTCATGCAAAAATACTTGCTCTTTTATGGGAAACAAAATATCGGTTGCAATACCTATTACCAAGCTGTTTGCAGTAATTGTTGCTAGTGCAGCTGCAATGCTTTCTCTACCTCTGCCTACATCATGCGAGTCCATGGCACTACTCAATGTGTAATAACAATCTGCATCAAAACGCAAAGCTAATTTTTCACCTTGATGGCGCTGATAAGAAGCTGCGCCATAATTACCAACCGTTTCATTTGGCTTAGCCGTGCGCTCATACATTTCGTAATTTCTATAACTAAGCATAGCTATTGCACGAGCTACTTCTAACCCATCCTTACCATTTTCTATTGCCATACGTTGCACTTCATTAAAGGCAATACCCCATGGGGAATGCTTAGCATTAGTAGCCAACAACACCAAGTTTTTTATGGTGGCTGGTTCTTGTATAGCCCACTCCATGGCTAGTTGCCCACCCATAGAGCCGCCAATCAATAAAAATATTTCATCAATATCCAAATAATTTTTTAGCTCAATATGCGCAGCAGTTATATCTCTAATGGTTATTGCGGGAAAAGATTTTCCATATTTTTTATTGGTACCATTGTGCGAACTTATTGCCGAGGTAGTACCATAGCAAGAACCCAAATTATTAGCACATACAATAAAATATTTTTCAGGGTTAAGGATATTACTCTCTCCAAAAATATTTGCCCACCAATCTGCTACATCGGAGTTAGCGGTTAGTGCATGGCATACCCAAATAACTGGTGTTATACCTTTTTTATATTCGCCATAAGTGTGGTAAGCAACGGTGAGGTTTTCAAATTGCTTACCACTTTCTAGTACGAATATTTTTTCTTTACTGATAAATGAATGCATAGATTAAACTAATTCAGGTTGATTATTTTTTATAGAAACGCTTATTGGTGTTGGGTTGCTTAGGTTGTCATTTACTGGGCAACGTTCTTCTACCGTTTTTAATAACAACGAAATTTGTTCTTCGCTTGCAGGCGATTCCAATTCTATACTCGCTTCTAAATTTTTAAACCCAGCTCTATCTGTATTATCTAAACCCAAAAATTTTGCAGGGTTTAAATTTCCTGTAACATTTATTTTCAAATTGCTAATTGGAATATTTAATTCTTTTGCAATAAGATTAGTTACTACATTCAAGCAACCAGCATAACCTGCTAAAATAAACTCTACTGGGTTTGCACCATCATCTGCGCCACCCAAAGCTGCAGGCTCATCTACGGTATGTAAAAATTGTCTTGTTTCTCCAGTAAATTTTGTGGCATTGATGCTTTTACCGTTTATTGTGAATTGTAAATCGCTCATATTTTTTGTTTTTTTAAAATTGATTAAGATTGTTTTAGTGATTATTTTATTGTTATAAATTAATTGCATTTAGCTAAGAGGGTTTTTAATTGCACCGACCTTTAGGTCGGTGTTAAAAAGATTTCCTCAAAAGGGGCTTTAGC
>JANNVW010000133.1:0-17582 GCA_031408295.1 Ferruginibacter sp. | reverse complement strand
GCAAAACTACCTAAACGAGTTTTGCTATAAGTTTAACAGAAGATATTTTGGAGAAAAGTTATTTGATAGATTACTTGATGCTACTCTTTCTAATGCATGGTATAAACCTTTTCCAAATAGCGTATAGTCATTTAAAAATTTGTACATAGCTATTTGTTAGTAATAGTACGAAATTCAGATAGTTTTGTATTTTGATAACCCGAACTTAATAACAAAAATTGAATAAAATAAGCATTGTGCTGTGAACTGTATTTTTTTAACCGTGAATTGATGTGATTATTTACCGAGAATGCCTATTAGTAGTTTTGTGAATTTTAGTCTCCATTTAAAACACTATATTTTTCTCAAATTAAAAAAATAATCTTACTACAGTTTTCAGAATAGTTTATTGATTTGCTAGTTTAATCCCGATACAATAAATTTGCTCAAACTTAAAAAGACGCAAGTCTATATACTCAATACTAAATACTTAATACTATATGCGTCAAATAGCGTTTAGAGAAGCCCTCAGAGAAGCCATGCAAGAAGAAATGAGAGCCGATGAAAGGGTGTACTTAATGGGAGAGGAGGTAGCAGAATACAATGGTGCTTATAAAGTTAGCCAAGGCATGCTAGAAGAGTTTGGCGAAAAGCGTATAATAGATACACCCATTGCTGAGCTTGGTTTTACAGCCATTGCCGTAGGGTCTGCGCAAAATGGTTTACGTCCAATTGTGGAGTATATGACATGGAATTTTGCTGTACTAGCTTTGGATCAAATATTAAACACGGCATCTAAAATGCTTGCCATGAGTGGCGGGCAAGTTGGCTGCCCAATTGTATTTAGAGGAGCAAATGGTAGTGCAGGACAACTTGGAGCACAACACAGTACTGCCTTTGAAAGTATGTACGCTAATATTCCTGGTTTAAAAGTAATATCTGTAAGTAACCCCTACGATGCAAAAGGTTTGTTGAAAGCTGCCATAAGAGATGACGACCCTGTAGTATTTATGGAGAGTGAGGTAATGTATGGTGAAAAAGGAGAAGTGCCAGAGGGAGAATATGTATTACCAATTGGTAAGTGTTTCATAAAGCGTGAAGGAAAAGATGTAACGATTGTTTCGTTTAATAAAATGATGAAAGTAGCACTTGGTGCGGCTGAAGAATTAGCTAAAGACGGAATAGAAGCAGAGGTGATTGATGTGGCTACCATTCGTCCATTGGATTGGTTTACCATTTTAGAAAGCGTAAAAAAGACAAACCGTTTGGTAATTGTAGAAGAGCAGTGGCCATTTGCTTCTGTAAGTTCGGAAATTGCTTACCGCATACAAAAAGAAGGATTTGATTATTTAGATGCGCCTATCCGCCGCATTACATCAGTAGATGCTCCTATGCACTACGCACCTAATATGGTAGCTGCTTATTTGCCAAATGTAGGGCGTACAGTTGCGCTTGTAAAAGAAGTAATGTACATGAAAAAATAAAATAAAACCCGAAACTGAAATTTCGGGTTTTGTTTTTTAAAGATTTGTGTGGATTGAAATATTCTTCGTAGTAAAAGATTTTTATATTTTTTGGTGATTTAAACTTGTAGTTTATTTATGCCTAAACCAACAGTCTTTTCTTTCATTTTCATAGCCTTTAAATACTGTATTTACAGGGTTTCCATGTATTATGCGGTTATTGTATTGGGTACGTAATAAGTAATTAAACGCTCCCATATCGCCAGTATACGCTGTTTTGTTATTGGTATTAAACTGCTCATGTATATAGCAAATTTTTTCTAAAAAAAGTTTCATAATGGTAATTGAGCCACCTACAATTCCACAATTAAGTAAAGTGGAGTCTTTATGTTTTTCTTCATAAGCAGCATAGTCATTTATATTGCTGCGTAGCTGTTCGCTGTGGCTAATCATCCAATCATTATTAAGTATTTTAGGTTCATCCCCACAAAAAATGGCATTGGCATTGTTTAAAAAAAGTGTTTGAATAAAAGGGTTTTGTACTGCTACTACATCTCCAATATCAGTAATAAAAACATTTTCCACAGGGTTAGTTTCTAAAAATGTTTTGTACAAAAAGTACCTATATACATTTGGATTAAACCTAGTATCTAATTCTACTTTTACAAAATGCAAATATTTACTGGTATGTAAATGGCATGTTTTTTCTGATAAATTATTGTGAAAAACTATACCACGCAACTCTAGAGATGCGAGTGATGTTGCCCAAGCTTCAATTGTAGAAAAATCGTCGTCTAATAATATTTGATTACGATTTACATCATATACTCCAGTGATATAACTTGCAAGCACAACATTGTTAAGCATGGCAAACATATTAGAAAATTTAATTTACATATAATGCTATGAAATACAAGCTAGACTTTTTTCTTTCATTTTAGCGGTTATGCTATGGGGGTTATTTCTATAATAAATATAAGTACGCAAATCAATTTTAGCAGTAGAAAAAAGGGTACTGGCTAATTCATAAAAATGAGCATCGGCGGCATATTTATCTTCAAATTTCACTTTTTCAAAAACGTCTTTTTTGCCAAATAGTGTGGCAAATAAAATACAATTATCTACATGTATAAGTTTTGTAGCATCATATTTATCACTTACAAAATAATCTTTTTCGGTATCTACAATTGTTTTTGTAGTGGATGCTATTAAATCATATTTTTTCATTTGATTTAAGCACAATTGCAGATGATTATTTTCATATTCATCATCTGCGTCAAGTATAGTAATATATTTTCCTTTACTATGCTCTATAGCTCTATTTATAGATTTTGACTGCCCAATATTTTTATGCTGTAAAAATGAAATTTTATGTTGATGCCATTGTACATATTCAACGAGTTTCTGCAAGCATTGGATATCACTACCATCGTCTATAACAATAATTTCGAAATGTTGATAGCTTTGTATCAGCACTGAATCTAAAGCTCTTTTTACTAGGTTAAAATCTGTGTTAAAAACTGCCATTAAAACAGAAATGTCTATATTATTTGTTAACATGTCCCCATTAATTTGTTAAAATAAAAAATACTTACGTAAAGGAATGCTATTAAGATTAACTTATTGTTATAAATAATAATTATTTCCTTTTGAAATAAATTTAGCTAAAAAAATAATACTGTTATTTATATAGTAAATAAGAAGTAGTTGCATATAGCTCATGTTTCTATACATCAAATTAAAACTTATTTTATGAGTGCCTTAGTCTTGCATTTCAATTATTTAATGATTTTTTTTACTCTACTCCGCCCCATCCGTACGCCCACGAGTAACCGCATATGAACCAACTTTGTTTCCTGTTTCCAAGCCTTTTTCGCAATCGCTTCTAAAATGTATAGCTCCACACAAGCGAGATTCAGAGGCTTCTTTTGCCATAGCGTTATAACTTGTCGCATTTGCAGGTATAACGTAACCCAATACAGTAGCGGCCGCAGCACTAAATGTGCTATGCCCCGAAATGTATGCGGGGAAATTCGGCAACCCAGTTACTGTTTTAATATCGTTATTTATTTGCGATGGGCGAGGGTTGAAATAAAAATATTTTGCATCCCAACATGCAATGGCTGCATCCATTAAACTCATGTTGAGCAATGCCATGTTGCGAGCCCAACGAGCTTCGCTAAAATTTTGTTGTACAAAATCTGTAGCAGCAATGTAATTCCAATGCCCTGGCGGTGTGTATGTGTTTATACCATCTGCCCAAAAATGTGCAATGCGCAATTGTTCTCTTGTAATATTTTTGCTATAATTTAATACTTCTGCTAACTCAGTTGCAAATTGTGGCGATGATGTAGATGGCGGCGCTGATGGGCGAATGCTTGTAACCATGGTTAAAGAATCGAATAAAAATGTTCTTACTCTTCCAAATAATGGTAGCATACCTGGGCGTTTTGGACTCTCTTGGCTTATCCATGGTATTTCTCCTGTAGCGGCAGTATTGGCTTCTAACGCTGCCCATATTGCAGGTGTACCTACTGCTGCACCTGCTCTGTCGTTACGTGCACGTGCAATAAATTTTGTTGCAACTAATTTTCCAAGTGCTTCTCCAGCATCTAAATCGCTGCGTACATTTGCTCCCGCTATTAATCTTGCACGCTTATGTTCTTCTGCTTTTTGGTTTATATAATCTTGGTCACCCGGAAATAATAATTTTAATAACTCTGCCGAAACACCCATCACCACTGCATCTTCGCTTGGGAAAGATGGTAGGGTTGATTTCGGTAACAATGTCTGAATGTTGCCATCTACATTAAATGGAGCGTTACGATTGTATTGATTTTTGTAAAAATATGCTGCAATGCATGCATCGTATTGCGCTGCACTTAGGTAGGCATAAGCACGTGCTGCATAAGGCGGATTTGAGAATGGAAATGTAGGATAGGCTAATGGATTGTTTGCACTTGGTATTGGGTAAGTACCATCTGCATTTTGATAAGGTGGTACATTATGTTTGGCTACAAGCTCTCGCATAATTTCGTTCCAACGAAGCACTGCACCTGCCCCCCAATAATTTACTAGTTTTCTTTTTTCTGGTGTGATGTCATTTTGAAAACTTTTTATTTCGTTTAGTTGCAAAACATAGTCTGGGCTTGTTGTTGCAATGGGAGTGGGGCATGCAAACTCATTTGCAGTGGTGAGCAATATTGGTCGCCATGTACCTGCATTGGCATCGGGTCTTGTTGGGTTTAATAATTGATACCTTTCGTTTTCTTCAACGATACTTTTTTTACAAGCATTTAAAGTTGTAATTGCTGTAAATATGCTTATGTATAAAAATATTTTTTTCATGATATTTATTTTTTAGGTTCTGTAGAACTTGTTTTTTTCTTTTTTGTAAAATCCATTATGTAAAATGCACCCACAATAAAGCCTGATGTTTGCCCAACATTTCTTCCTGATACTGTTTTCATTCCATCTGCTACAAAAGATAAACCATCTACAAAATTTGTTTCATACTTTATATGCAAGCCCAAAGTTGTTGCATCCATTTTATTGCTTACAAACGGTACATTGTTTTTACTAATATCAAATCCACCATTGGTTATCCATTTGTTTGCAATGGCTTCAATTATCCAAGTTTCGCTCCTGTAACCCCCACGGATATTGATGTTGGTAGCATTTGGCATCTGGACCATATTGCTATAGTGCAGTTCTGTTGTGTAATATGTATTTCTGTCTAGTTTTACATTGCCTCTGTAAATGTATGTGCCCGATGCTGTACCAAACCAATTGCTTTGTTGAAAGTCCACCATGGCTCTAATGCTTGCGGTTTTGCTTTGTAAGCCTATAGACAATGGTAATATGTCAGGCGTGTATTTTGTTAATGGTACACTTGCACCGCCAACTAAAATTCCTTTTAAAATTGATTTTTTAAATTGTTTGGTATAGCCAACCCATTTTAAATATAGAGAAAAATCTTGTATGCCTTTTTGCCCTGCAAGCTGCCCAGCACTTGCTTTTGTTTTGATGTATGGTAATGTGAAGATTGCATTGAGTTTACTGGTAATACCATAGTTTCCATTTATCATTATATTGCTACTACTTACTTTTCCAAGGTTTTGATTGTCTCTTTTTAAAGTGCCTTCCCAATAGTTTTTCCAATTTGTTTTGCCATAAGTTGCGCCTACGCAAAATAAATTTTTCTCCATCAGTAAGCCATCCATTTCTGTTTGGGCAAATGATTTTGTTGTGAGAAAAATGATTAGTATTAATAATATTTTTTTCATGTTTATTATTTTTTCGTTCGTGGGACACGAACGGCGGCGATGCGCCGTTGTCGATGTCCCACCGACAACTTTAGTTAATAATTTTATTTTTTAAATTTTAATCTTTCTAAAATAAATATTCCAATCTTCGTTCCCATTACATTTCCTGCTTCGTTATCATGCCTAAAGTGGATACCACCGTACATTCTAGATATAGCTGCTTCTTTAGATGCAGCTCTGAAAGATTGAATGGTTCTAGCTTTTATGCCAAACTCTAATAATGAAGTATCGCTTAAAGGAAGCTTATCTCCAAACCAATGCGTCATTACTTCTGCAGCAGCAGCAGATATGGTAGCGTGCCCGCTTGTGTAAGATGGGAATGGTGGTGTTTGTATGTATGGCCTCCAAGCATCTGTTATAAATTTATTGATAACAGTTTCGGGTCTTGCACAATTTGTTTTAAATTTTTCATCCCAACAACTTATGAAACCATCAAATAAACTGATAGCAGTTTGTGTATAGGCCGCAACTGTTGTATTGAAATCTGCCTTCGCTTCTTTTGCTGCAATGCCTACAATATTCATCCAATGTCCTGGTGGCGAAAATTTTTTGGTAGCATAGCTTGCATGCCCAACCACATTCATTTTAAAAGGATTGTCGTCCCAAAAATCTGCAATTAATTTTTGCTCTTCTGTAAGGCTATCACCAATATTTTTTACTTCCAATAATGCTTTGTAATAAACACTATTTTTGTTTTTGATATCAAAAGCTGGTGGGGCAGGGGGCATAAATTGTGCTGCAGAATCTAATATCATTGTTCTTATTTCTCTCCAATGTGGCTCTAGTGCCGATGCATACATCGGTGGCGTAGGAATCCATCTGCCTTCAATATTTGATTGTACTGAATACTTTTCTGCGGTTCTTGTTTGCGCATAATTATCCTTTTTGCTCCATCGCATAATCGTTGCTACCACTGAGTCTGAGTAGGTAACGGTATTTTGTAAAACATCGTCGGGCATCCCTAAACTATCTGCCATATTTTTTAATTCATCATAGTACCCCATCATACTTCCTTCGGGAAAAGTGACTGCATTGCCCACTTTTGTAAGTGATAACAATGTCGCTAAGGAATAATTTACTTCTTTACCTGCTGCTGCTATTGGCATTTTGGGCAAATGTTTTATTTGGTTGTATAAACTTTTAAAGCTGCTATCGCCTGCTGCTACACACTCATAAGCTGCTATGTTTGCGTACACATAATTTCTACTTGCAATTACGGGCGGAAAATTATTTTCTAATACCACATCATTTAATTGCTTTACTGTTTTGCAAAATAAAATGGGATTGCTAAACGCTGTTTTATACTCGTTACTCTTTTGCTTACATGCTACCACAGCACAAAGCATTACAGGCAGTATTGCCTTTAATGATTTCATTTAATTAAAATTAGATGGAGAGAAAATTTTAGATAAATATTAAGCGCAAACTTCCGGCGGTTGCTCAGGCGTAAGTAAAGCATATAAGCTGTAAACCTTACTGTTGGTTACTTTAGGTAATGTAGTTGCTATATTTACCAAATCAACAACGTCGTAGGAAAATGTATTTTGAATATATTCTGTTTGCGAAGATTTTAATATTTTTTGTACTGGACTCTTGTGTTTAGAATTGCTATTACTTGTTTCTGTATTATTTTTTTCAACATTGTTTTTTGCTTCTGCCAAAACTATTTTCTCATCATTAGGCAAACACATAAGGTATAGCACATTATTTTCTATCTTCCTTTTTACATATTGATAATGTACACCTTTAATTACTGTTTCGCCGTAAGCATTTTCATATTCCTTATCAGCTACATAAGGCATATTTAAATCGGTCTTAATTTCTACAAGATTATTTTCATCAAAAGTTTTCGTTTCTATGTTCGCAGTTAATTCTTTTGAAGCTTTCTTTTCCAAATAAGAAAATACCATGCGGTAACCGAACACATTAAACAGCAGCACAAATAATATTAATATGGAAAATACTTTTTTCAAACGGGTACGAATATAGCTTTTTTGTGTATTTCTAGCAAAAAAATAACCACAATGCAGTTTCGTTGTTTATTTTACAAATAAAGTGTCCATTGTTAGGCTATTATCCACCAATTGTGAAGCATAGGCATTATCGGCTATGCCATAAGTAGTTATCATGGTTAAAAAAACAGCCTTCTTCGTTTTTGTTTGTGTGGTAAAACTGCCAATCTTATTGCGAAGATTATCGGCATATTTTTTATCTATGACAAATGAATTTATCGAAAATTTCATTTCGCAAATATTAATAACTTGGTCGTTTCTGTCTATCAATAAATCTATTTGTGCATCTTTATTACGCCAACTTGCAGCACTAGACATTATGCCTGCTATACCCAATTCTTTTTTAATTTGTGGTAAATGCATGCTGCATACTTGCTCAAAAGCATAGCCACTCCATGCTCTGTATTGCGGCGTTTTTGATGTTATTGCCCAATAATTATCTTTGGAAACATCTTTGTTAAAAATAAAATTGAAATAAAATAATGTATAAAAATCTACCAATTGATAAACTGCTTCTCTTTCCATTTTATCGAATGGAATATATTTTTTTATAAAACCACATTCTTCTAGCTCTCTTAATATTTTACTTATACCTCCGCCATTAGGTAAGTTCGTGGCTTTTAATATTTCTTCTCTTGTTAATCCTTTTGTTTTTTTACTAATCGCTTTTACAAGCATAATATATTTCTCTGGAAATTTGAACAATGAAGCATATAAATTTTCAAATTCATCTTTTAATAACCCCCCGTCTTTAAAAAATAAATCATCAATATTTTGTGTTGCACTCTTACCTCTTTTTAATGCATTCAGATAAAATGGTATTCCTCCCACAGCCATATACGCTTCTATTATTTGGTAATGATTCCAATGTATATTTTTTGTTTGAAGAAATAATGCTGTTTCCTCTAGCGTAAATGGAAATAATTTTATTTTTTGAGTAACTCTATTGTGTAGGCCGCCTGTACTTTTTATAATTTTGCTTATAATCCACGATGCTGCTGAGCCACACACAATTAGTTTTATATCTTTTCTTGCAGATGCCCAATGATTCCAAAAATGCTCAAAAGAACTTAGAAAATCTGATTTGTGTGTGTCAAACCAAGGCAATTCATCTATAAATACAAGCTTTTGTTTTACTTTTAATTTTTAAAGATATTCGATAAGCAATTGAAATGCGTCATGCCAATTTTCAGGAATATCTATTTTTTTCTTTGGGTTGTATTTTTTAAAAACTGTTACAAAGTTTTGCAATTGCAATGCTGTTGTTGATTTTGGTTTCCCCGTCATATAAAAATTAAAATCATTTTTAAAAGTTTCTCTTATCAAAAATGTTTTACCAACTCTTCTTCTTCCATATACTACAATAAATTCTGAAGACGATGATGTCGTATATTCTTTTAAGCAATCTATTTCATAAAATCTACCAATAAGTTCACTCATAAAAGTATTTTATTAGTACAAATATATTAAAAAAGCCTATAAATGCTCACTTTTTAAAATTATTACTCGCTGTAAGTGGTATAAAAAAGATAGTTATAGCGACTAATAAATCTATTGATATGGTATTTTTTACTAAATTTTTTATTATTATTATCCGCTCTAAGTGCTATAAAAAACATAGTTAAAGCGGATAATAATTCTCTTATTTAACAGTGTAAGTCTTTTTATCCTTCCCAACTCCTTTAATAGTGAGGCTTTTCCACCCACTAGGCAGGGTTGATTTTATTTGTTGCAAACCTGTGGGCGTTATATCTAAACCGCCAAAGCCCATTAAGATAGCCTGTATAACTCCACCTGCACCTGTAGCAAAATATGGATTGGTACCACCCTTGGTTTCGGCTATTACTCTAAATGGAGGATTCAAATTTGGACGATATGCATCTTTAAACCAATAGTCTGCTTTTTGAGCATCTCCAAGGCGGCTGTACAATAATGCAAAAATAGCTTGTGTCATAGCAGGTGTACCTTCATTTGGAATTTTTGTGCTATAAAAATCTAAATCTTTTTTTATTTGTGCAGCATCTGTAATTTGTTTTAGCGGATAAGCCAATAAGTTTACATCGGCTTGCTTTATGCCTTCGCCTTTGTATGCATCATGCTCGGCTGTAACACCGTTGGCCATTTTAGTAAAGGGAATATTATTGGCTACCAATTCCCAATCGGTATTTTTTGCAATACCCAAAATTTGTGCAGCCATATTTGCATATTGCAAATTTGTTTTTGCAGCAGCATTGGTGAATGCATTGTTATCTACATTCTCCGCCCACTCATCAGCGGCTACTACATTTTTTATTTCAAATTTATTTACGCCATTACGCTCTACTCTGCTTGCCCAAAAGTTTGCAGTCTCTTTTAATATTGGCCAACCTTTTTCTTTTAGCCATTCTTTATCTTGTGTTACGCAATAATAATTCCATGCAGCAATACCAACACAAGCTGTAATATGTTGTTCAAACGGACCACTCAAAGCCCACACAGGAGTTTCTTCCACACCTGTTTCTGCACTCTCCCAAGGAAATTTTGCGCCTTTATACCCAACACTAAAGGCATTTCTTTTTGCGGCTTCCAATCTTTGAAAACGATACTCCACCATACTCTTTGCAATCTCTGGATGCAATACCAACAAACCTGGATACATCCATAATTCAGTATCCCAAAACACATGGCCATTATAACCCAATCCGCTCAAACCCATTGGTGACGGGCTTAATGCCGTGCCTTCTCTTGTAAAAGAATACAAATGATATAACATGCTATGTACATCTTGTTGTGCTTGTGCATCGCCTTCTATCACAATATCACTCGTCCATAAATCTTTCCATGCTTTTTGATGAAACTCTACTAATCTTTTTGCACCTTCTAGTTTTGCATATATCGTTAAACGCTCTGCTTCGTTTAATGGGTCTGCATGATGAGCAGATGTTATAGAACTTCCTGCAATTGAAAAAGTATAACTCGTACCTGCATTTATTTTTTTACCAAACTTCATTAAGTGCATATTGTTGTCCCACATTTCGTGTATCACTCTTGGCTCATTGCCATGTGGCTCGGTAAATAAAAAACTATTGCTTGCACACATCGTTAATTTTCCTGTTGGGCTTTTTGCCTGACTAGTAAGCAAACTAATCACCACATGTGGTCTATCAATTTCGTTGTAATAATTTTCTACATTTTTTAATGCATCGGGTGCTTCCATTACACTTGCTGCATTTATGGTAATGTCTTTTTTTGAAGTTACAGTCACATTCATCAATACGGTATAAGGCAATTGTCGTAATGCATAATAGGTGTAACTCACGGTTGCTTTATCGCCATAATCAAACGATGTGGTGAAGGCTGCATTTTGCATATCTATACTTTGTACCATGTTTGTAGCATCAGCCGCACCAAGTCGTCTGCCATCAATATCCATGTACATGTTTAGTAAGTTGAAACTCTTTAAAAAATTTCCAACCCTACCACGCCCATACAAATCATAAGCTCCTGCAAGCACTACATCTTTTACTTTAAAAGGCTCTGCACTGCTTACTACGCCTAGCATTCCGTTGGCTACGGTTACACCATAATAATTATTGGGGTCTATTTTATTGGCAGTAATTTTCCAAGGGTCTTGGGCGAATGCAAATGTGAAAATTTGCAAATAGGCAAATGTGAAAATAATTTTCTTCATAATTTTTATTTTATATCTTTTTAATATATTATTTCCAAGCGCTTTTCGTTTCATAAAATGTAATGTTGCTAAATATTGTCTTACTATTCTTACTAAACAATTCAATACCGCTGCTAGCTTTATTGGGAAATAGTTGGGAAGTAAAGACAGCTTCACCTCCATTTACAAATATTTCTGCTATACTGTTATCAAAATAAATCTGCAAGTCAATTTTATTATTTTTTAAAGTTACTCTTTTCTCATAGTAATTCATTTTTTTGTAGTTTACATTAAAACTATCATTATCAATTTTACTTCTATCAATATAAAGTGTTTGTTTTTCGTTATTGTAGCCAATTTCAAAATAAGAATCTTTACCTACAGCAATTCGTACACCACTAATTGTTTTTTTGTTGGATGGTGTAATTGAAAACTGGAATTCAAATTGACTACTTTTTACGGAAAGTAATTTCTTATTGTTTTCTACATTTTCATCGGGGAATGTGATTATTTTTTTTCTTAAAGTATTTATTGCTGCTATAGGTTTTTGAAATAAAATCCAATTGCCGTTTATTTTTTTTACACTCATTGTACGAGGCAATGCCATTGCACTTTTCCAAGGTGTGGTGGGTATATCATTTGCGTAATTCCAATTATTTGCCCATCCAATGGCAGTAGGTAAATGATTTGATGGTAGTTGGTTGTAGGTTATAGCTGCATAATAGTCTGGTCCATAATCGGGTCTTAAAATTTCATTAGTAATATTTTCATTGGTAAATTTCACTCCATCAAATTCACCAACAAAATATTGCATAGAAGCATTCTGCGACATTTGTAATAACCATTTCTTTTTCGTTGGATTTCCATCAAATGGCACTTGTGTTAAATCAGGACACTCCCAAACACCACTTGTATCTCCCGCAGGACCAAAGTCGCTCAAATACTTCCACTCTTTTAAATTAGGGGAAGAATAAAATTGTACTTTATGCTCTACTGGCAACATTACTGCCATTACCCAATATTTTTTATTTTCTTGCCAAAAAACTTTTGGGTCTCTAAAATCTTTTTTAGTTAAATCTAATACTGGGTTGTTTGCATATTTTGTCCATGTTACGCCATCATCCAAACTGTAAGCAATATTTTGTGACTGATTTACATTCTCTATATGCCCAGTATAGATTGCTACCATTGGTGCTTTGCCATTTTTTCCAAAACCACTCGTATTATTTTTATCTACCACACAGGTACCCGAAAAAATCATCGTTACATTTTCTTCTGGTATCGCAATTGGTAAATGTTTCCAATGAATTAAATCTTTGCTTGTAGCATGTGCCCAAGTCATGTGCCCCCATTGGTTGCCAAAAGGATTGTGCTGGTAAAATAAATGGTATGTACCATTATTAAATACAAGACCATTAGGGTCGTTGCACCAATTTATAGATGGTGAAAAATGAAACTGCGGTCTATACGTTTCAGTATATTGTTTCGTCTGCGCATTTATTGTTGATGTAATGATGAGTAATAACGGTAAAATATATTTTTTCATAATTATATCATTTACGAGTTCTAATTTTTTTACATTCATAAAATATTTATCTATCCATTTCTTCTAAAGTTAATCCTTTGGTTTCAGGCATCATTTTCCAAACAAAAATTAATTGTAAAACCATCATACAACAAAAGAAGGCAAAAATTTCTACGCCGCCATACTTGTTAGAAAAGTATGGAAATACTTGTGCGATAATGGCCGCAAACACCCAATGGGTAAGACTCCCAAACGAAGTGCCAGCGGCTCTCACAGCATTTGGAAAAATTTCTGAAATAAAAACCCATATTACAGCACCTTGCCCAATGGCATGTGCTGCAATAAATAAAAATATATAGTATGTTATAAATTGATGCGCTTCTGAATAAAATGAGTAGGCTATTAACCCTAACGAAATAATGTACCCAATGCTACCAATATACATTAATGTTCGTCGGCCAAATCTGTCAATTAAATACCAACCTGCAATGGTAAATAATAAATTAATTGCGCCAATACCAACGGTAGATAGCAAAGCACCTTCTCTACCAATGCCGGCCATTTCAAACACTTTTGGTGCATAATATATAATGGCATTTATACCAGAAAGCTGATTAAAAAAAGCTAACAAAAATGCTAATAATAATGGTTTGTAAAATTTTTTATTAAACAATTTTTCTTTCAAAGAATTTACCGATGCTTTAATATCTGCAATCACTGTATCACTTTCTTGGTTTGTAAGTGCCAATACATTTTTAGCCGCTCCATCATCTTTTTTATACAATACCAACCACCTTGGTGTTTCTGGCACCATCAACATTAAAACAGAAAATACAACCGACGGAATAGCAACCACTCCTAACATCCATCGCCAATCATTTTCGCCACCAATACCTTGCAAAAGATAATTGGATAAATATGCAATTAAAATACCTGTTACAATATTTACTTGAAAAGAAATAACCATACGCCCTCTATATTTTGGTGGCGCAATTTCTGCAATGTATAACGGAGCTACTACAGATGATGCACCAATACTAAGACCACTTAAAAATCTGAAAAACATAAAACTATTTACCTCTGGTGCTAAGGCTGCACCAATTGAAGAAACAAAAAATAAAACACCCACCCATATCAATGTATTTTTTCTACCAATTTTATTTGCTGGATAATTACCAAATGCTGCGCCAAACGCTGTTCCATACAGTGCCATGGCTATGGCAGTGCCGTGCAACCAGTCACTCAAACCCCATAATTGTTGTATGGCTTTTTCGGCTCCAGATATTACCGCTACATCTAATCCAAATAAAAAGCCTGCTAACCCAACCGTCACTGACCAAAGAATTAATTTATTATTCATAGTTTAGATTTATTTTAATTTTATTACACAAGCTTGATAAGCCTGCAACACAATATTCCCACCATCCAATTTTAATGCTTGTAAATTATTGATTAATTCTTCCCCCAAAATATATCCTTTTGGTATAACCGTTTTAGAAACCTCTTTTGTAAAATTTAATAAAACCAAAAATGTTTCTTTGTCATTCGTTCGTGTGTATGCATGCACATCAGGGTTTTCAGCATCTAGCAATTCATATTTTCCATATATCAACACATCTTTATAGTTTTTGCGCAATTTTATCATTTGTCGTACAAAATTCAAAATAGAGTTTTTATCTTTTTCTGATGCAGTTACATTTACTGTTGCTTTATTTTCATTTATAGGTAGCCATGGTTTACCTATCGTAAAACCTGCGTTGGTGCTAGCATCCCACTGCATTGGTGTACGACTATTGTCTCTACTAAGTTCTGCTTGCATTTGTAAATATGCAGCACCTGCCGCAGGGCTTTCTTTTAAAGCTAAGTAGTATCTATTACGAGTTTGCAAATCATTGTACTCCTCTACGTTTTTAAAACGAATATTGCTCATACCTATTTCATCGCCATTGTATAAGTAAGGTGTAGCTCTTTGTGTAAGTAAAAAAGTACATAGCATTTTTGCACTTGCCTCTCTATACTCAGGTGCATCGTTTCCAAAGCGACTTACCGCACGGCTTTGGTCATGGTTGGTTAGGAAAACAGTATTCCAACCATTTGTAATAAATTTTTCATCCCATTTTGTTACAGCCTTTTTAATATTCAGTAAATTATTTCTACCTACTTTATAATCGCCAAACCCAAAACTATCTCTTCCCCAATTGTTTCCTATTTCATCATGGTACAAAGTATTTATTTCATTTCTATCTGCACCTACATAATCTTGTACATCCTTAAAAGGAATCACACCACCTTCACCAACAGTATAAGCATCATATTTGCTCAATACTTCGTCATTCATTTCTTTTAAATAGTCATGCACTTTTTTATCAGCACCATAATAAAAAACAAATTTCTCATTGTTCCAATCTTTGGGCATGGTTGGCCAACTTGTATCTTTTGCCATAAAAGGAAATGCATCTAATCTAAATCCACTCACGCCTTTGTCCAACCAAAATTTCATCATGCTGTAAATTTCTTTACGCAAGGCAGGATTTTCCCAATTTAAATCGGGTTGTTTTCTACTAAAATAATGTAGGTAATAACTATTGGTAGTGCTATCAAACCGCCATGCATCTGCGTTTTCATCAAATAGGCTGTAACGCTTTGGTGGCGTACCTTTCTCCGCAGGCCACCAATGATAATAATTTCGGTATTTATTAGTGCGGCTACTCTTTGCACCTTTAAACCACTCATGTTCATCACTGCTATGGTTTACAACCAAGTCCATTATTAAATGTATGCCACGCTTTTTCATACCTGCAAGCATCGTATCAAAATCTTGCATGGTACCCATTTCTTTCATGATGGCACTATAGTCGCTGATATCGTAACCATTATCATCATTCGGACTTGCACATATTGGATTTAACCAAATGGCATTTATACCTAAATCTTTTAAATAATCCAATCGTTGTGTAATACCTTTCAAATCTCCAACACCATCGCCATCGCTATCCTGAAAGCTTCGAGGGTAGAGTTGATATACTACAGCTTCTTTCCACCATTTTTCATTAGGGTTGGAAGAGGTGGTATTGTTTTTTGTATTACAAGAAAATAAAAAAAGAAAAGAAATTAAGAAGGTGTTTATCTTTTTCATTTGCATTAATATTTTTAATAAATAATCGATAAAAGTCCAAAAATGATATGCTGTTGAACGGAGTTCCGAAAAAAAATCGGGATAAACTACGCCACTGAAGTTCAACCAAGGGTATTAGCTTGTTAACAAAAAACAATTGAAAAATACAACGCATTTTATTTCAATTTAATCACACAAGCTTGATAAGGCTGTAATAAAACTTTTCCATCTTCAACTTTTAATGAGGATAAATTATTAATCCACTCATCACCCAATTGCATTTTACCCAAATCAAACGTTCCTCCATTTTTTCTAAAACTTAATAGCACTAAAATTTTTTCACCTGTACTCTCTCTTGTATATGCATACACATCAGGATTATTTGTATCTAGCAAAGTATATTTTCCATACACCAATACATCTTTGTGGTCTTTGCGAAGCTTGGTCATTCTTCTAAAATAATTTAAAGTAGAGTTTGCATTTTTTTCTGCAGCCTGTACATTAATTTCTGCTTTGTTGTCATTTACTTTCAACCAAGGCATGCCTGCACTAAAACCTGCATTGGCGCTAGAATTCCATTGCATTGGGCTTCTGCCATTATCTCTACCACCACCATATTTTACTTGCTCATCAATAAATGCTTGCACATCGCCTTTAGCATTTTCAATTTTACCAAACTCCGCCATTATTTCTATGTCCTTAAAATCTTCTTTTTTAGTTAGCCTTAAATTCGTCATGCCCAATTCATCACCATAATAATAGTATGGCGTACCACGCATACTCAATAAAAATGTTGTCAGCATTTTGCTTGATGCTTCTCTAAATTCAGGTGCATCATTTCCCCAACGACTCACCATACGTGGTTGGTCATGATTGGCTAAATAAATTGTTCCCCATCCTTTTGTTGCAAATACACTATCCCAATCGCTGTATATTTTTTTAAAGTCCACCAAACTCCAATTTGGATTCATGGTTTTGTATTTTCCTTTTATATATCCCAAATCGACCCCGTCAAAATGATAACTCATGTCTAATTCTTTTCGAGCAGGGTCCACAAAATTCATAGCCGTAGCCTTGGTTGTACCTGCACCTTCCGATAATGCCATCACATTATATTTACTCAATACTTCTTTGTTCATTTCTTGCAAATATGTATGCACGGCAGGTGTACTTGCAAAATAAGTGAACCATCCGCCGCCATATTTTTCGTCTAATTCTTTTTGCGTAATTACAGGAAACGTTGTATCCTTAGCTATTACAGGAATTACATCCATTCTAAAACCATCTACGCCTTTTTTAAACCATCCATTCATCATGCTATAAATTTCTTTACGCAATGCAGGATTTTCCCAATTCAAGTCTGGCTGTTTATAACTAAAATAATGTAAGTAATAAGCATTTGTTGTGCTATCAAAACGCCATCCACTTCCATCTACTTCAAAGCTACCAGGTCTAAATGCAGGTTTACCTTTTTCAGCAGGCCACCAATGGTAATAATTTCTATAAGGGTTATC
>JANNVW010000132.1:0-3986 GCA_031408295.1 Ferruginibacter sp. | reverse complement strand
ACTATTACTGTCTTTATTGTATGTCCAGTATAATTCATCATCACTTAAATCAGCCATAGCTTTTTCACCTATTGCTTTATAAATAGTAAGTTGTGTTACTATAATTTCTAAAATGTTTGTTGGCATAAAAATTTATTTTTTTAAGATTATCTATTCTTTTACTGTAGAAGTCGTTTATAAACAAAGGAATATCTTGCTCCACCAAAAATAGCTCTACATAGGTAAATTGGTAGGATCTGCACATCAAATCGTTTTCCTGTTAACCCAATAACATAACCCCTAGAATAGCCAGAAGGCATTAAGGTAATAACCACTAATACAGCAATTATTGAAAGTGCTATATTGGCAAGGTAAAAAACAATAGATGTGCTATTCTCTACTTTTCTTAAAGAAGTAACTAACAATCCAAAAATTATAACGATTGAAAATTTTACGAGCAGACCTATTTCATTTGCTACCTCCCATATATTTCTAAGTGTATTCATCAACTTACTTATCTAATAATCTCCTGTGATAATTTATTTGTCCTAAATGATATGTTAAGTGTGTTGTTAGATGCACCAACAGATATTCAGTAGATGTAGATTTGTCAAATACAATTATTGGATATTCTTTTAGTAAATCTTCGGGTGTCAATTTATCAAGTGAGTTATTTACAACCAAAATAGTTTCATCGATTTTTTTTATTAATTCAACTTTTGAAATATTCTTCGAAGAAAATTCAAGTGCTCGATTTCTTATATAGTTTGTTTTTCCAATTTCCTTCCCAATATAAGTATTCAAATTGCCAATTAAGTGAAGGCAAAGATTACCTGCCGAATTAGCTATGTCTTTTTCAACTTTCCAAAGGTTGTTTTCATTAGCATACAATTCAATCTCTATTTTTAGGCGTCCTAAATCTCTGGAGAATAAATTTTTTAGTGTTTCAATCATAATTCATTATCATTAGTTAATACTCCTTCAAATACAGTAATGGCATCTCCATAAATCAATACTTTACTCGGTGAAAATGATTAAAAAGTTAATATCTTTTAAAAAGAAAACTATTTTATCATTCTCAATAATAGCGTTTGAATTGCCTGCCAAATTTTTTCTTATTTCGTTTAATGAACTTGTTTTAATTTCAACTCCACATATTCCTAAAAAATATTGATTTGGAAATTTAGAGGTTGTAGCATTTATTTCTTTACTATCAAACAAATACAATATGCTTTTGCCAATTTGTAGTTTTTTAAATGTTGTTCCGAGAATAGTTGTGTTACCTATTTCCTTAAAACCTACATTTTTATACTTACTTATATCTTGTTTTAGATTTTTGCTTTTAATAAATGTTGCGTTTAATGATGTACTATTATTTTGATGCGTGGTAAATTCTTTCTTTTCTTGCCAACTTCTATTTGAGTATTCAATATAAAAGACATTAGCATTTGTAGGTTCTACAGTTTTCCATATTTTGTTGCTGTCCAAATGATAAGGCATGTTTAATTTATGTAGGTTGTTAACCACAATATCACTGTTTAATATTGATATAGCCATTGTAGTTGCTCCTTGCCTTTTTTCTAAATATTTATAGTATTCCTTTCCAATAAAATGCAATGTATCTGTTGGTTCTATAAATTCCAGATAGCTTCCATTATCAAATTTTATAAAAAAGTTCTTTATGCCCTCATGAATTTTACCTTCTTTAATTGTAAAATGTAGTTTTTGGCTCATAAATTTTTTTATGCTATCCAAATTTTTTACCACAATCGGGATATGGTCAATGCCAATATAGTTTTGTGCGTTAGCTATACTAAAGCTATAAGCATATGTAAGTAATATTAAAATAATAATTCGCATTTCTTAATCTATTATTTTTAAGTCTTTGAATATTTTTTTGGTAATTTCTTTTCTGCAAGTTCCAAAATCAGCTCTATTATATTTTCTATCTTGTATGAGTCTTGTTGCAAAGAAATAAATATCAGTTTTTGTTTTTAAACATCCAACCCACCATCCTGTATTGATATTATTCTCCCTTGTCCAACCTGTTTTTGCACTAATAGTATATTGGTCGTTTTGCTCAGTTACCATAACCCTCTTAACAATTTCCATATTTTGTTTTGAAAATGGTAAATTACCATCGTACAATTTTTTTAAAAATTCTACTTGGTTTATTGGTGAAATAACAAAGTCTCCAAAATTCCAAAAATCAGTTTCTTTTTGAGAAAGATTTACATTACCGTAATTGCATTTTGTAAGATATTTTTTATAATTATTTCTGCCGATTTTTTTAGCCAATTCAATAAACACCCAACCTGCTGATACTTCAAAGGCTTCTTTCACCGTCATATCATGGTATATCTCTGGTCTATATCCATATTTTGTAGTATCTGTTGCTCCTCCCCACTTTATAATTTCATTTTCGTCTTTTATTATTTTTGTTTCTAAAGCAATGAGTAAATTAATAATTTTGAAAGTAGAAGCTGGTAAAGTTTCTTTTTTTATTTCTATTGAATCTGATACTATCCATTGCATTTTTGAATTGTCAAATATTACAATAGAACCTTCAACAATACAAGAGTCAAAATATTTTTTAAATGCTGAATGAATTGAATATTCTTTTGGATTTTTAAAATTGGTAATTGCCTTTTGGTTGCAAGAACAAACAAAAACCAATAGAACCGAAATAATTTCGCAACTGATTTTAAAATTTTTCATTGGCTAATTTTTAAGCTTATTCGTTTGTAGTCATATTTATTGTTTGTAACCACCTCTCCACTAAATTTTCCCAGTCTGCAATAGGAAGTTTATTCCAATTAGGATTATCAAGTATGGTTCTATTCAAACCAAAAGCATGCCCGCCTTCAGCATATAAATGATATTCAACATGTACATTAGCTTTTTTAAGCGCTATATAATAGACCAACGAGTTTTCGATTGGGTCAATAGGGTCATTTCCTGCTTGCAATAGAAAAGTTGGTGGTGTGTTGCTGTCAACAGGAATATTTTTGTTAAGTTCGTAAGGATTACTTGTATGATTAGTCATGTGTCCCGGAAACATTACTATTCCAAAATTAGGTCGGCAATCTGTATTATCTAAGTCATCGGTTAGTGAGTATGTTCTTTTTCTATAGTTTGTGCATACATCTGCAACTAAATGTCCACCTGCCGAAAATCCCATTACGCCAATTTTATTTGGGTTAATGTTCCATTGTTTAGCTTTTGAACGAACCAAACCCATTGCTCTTTGTGCATCTTGTAAGGCAAGTGGCTTAATCGGGTCTTTTTCACAATGGCAATCTTTGTAATAATGCGGTCCTGAATCAGGAACTCTATATTTTAATAATATTCCTGTCACTCCAATTGAAGCTAACCATTCACATATTTCAGAACCTTCCAATTCAACTGCAACTTTAGTATATCCACCACCTGGAAATACAAGTACAGCGGCACCACTATTTTCTTTAATTGGTGAGAATATTTTTATAGTTGGATTAGAAACATTCTTAGCGATTCCGTCAATAATAGTTTCATTTCCTGTTATTAGTTCAACATTAGGAATTGTGTTTGTCCAAATTGGAATTTCAGGACTTGTTTTAAATAATTTTGAATTTGATTGGGTAGCGCTCTCATGTTGATCCGATGTATTCTTTGTATTGCACGAAGTAAAACTTGCTACAAAAATGAACATTAAAAAATAGATATATAGAAATTTCATTGTACTTTTTTTAGTAATTTACTAATCTTTTTGTTTTGCTTTTCTATTTGTCAAAATAGCTATGGTAATAATATATATAATCACAATAGCAAGTGGTATTGCTACAAATCTATTCTCAGGAAATAAATACCAAAGAGCTAAAACCGATACTGTTCTAACTAGTGCGTGGAATATTCCTACCCAATGATTAATAATCCAACTTAATGGAAGCCACATTAGTCCAGTTAAAATTCCAACAGTTAAAGGCAGAGAAGTATAGTTTTCTATAAAAAAAGGAATGGCAATTGCG
>JANNVW010000131.1:0-9168 GCA_031408295.1 Ferruginibacter sp. | reverse complement strand
ACCAATCGTACTACTGCTAAGCATACTCACCGCACCACCAGTAGTGCCAAGGCCTGCAAAGTGGTTGGGGCTTGGTATCTCCACACCTTCCAATCTCCACAGCACACCCTGCGGCGAGTTTCCCCGCACCACTATTTCATTGCTACCATCCCCATCTGCCGATACACCAGCAAAGTTTTGCGCCATACGAGCAGGGTCGTTTACCGCCGCAGGATACCGCTTTGTTTCTTGCATACTGATAGCCCTTGCACTAGCCGTAGCAAATTCATTAGCAGGTTTTACTTTATTTTTTTTAGACGTCACCACCACCGCCTCTTCTCTTTTTATTTTTTCTACAATCGCAATGTTCAGCGATATTTCTTTCCCAGAAATTACAATAATATCCGGCACTATTTTTTGCTCAAACCCTACCATCGATATCTCCAAACTTATTCTCCCCACCAGCACATCAGCAAAACTAAAATTACCATCCACATCCGTTACAGCAGCCGTACTTGTGTTCAATATCTTAACCGTAGCACCATGCAAAGGTTTTTTAGAATCGGTATCTATTACCACACCTTTTACTTTTTGTTTAGGCGCATTCAATGTTTGCGCTTGCAATACCATACAGCCCATTAAAAAAAAGGCCACTATCAATAATTGTTTCATCTCTCTACTTTTTAAAATTGTAAATATTATTTGCTTATGCATGTATAACAACCAACTAAAAAGATACCCTTACGTGAGGTGGAAATTTATTTTTAGGTTTAGGAAAGTGTTAACAGAAAGGTTTAGATTATTGCTGTGTTTCCATTAATTGATACGAAAGATTTATTGTGCGATTTACATGTCACTCCTACGGAGTTCTCATACCAAATACCAATGCCATTCTACTGACATGCCGCTCCTATGGAGCTAAAAGTTGAATGTATTAAGCCTCGTTAGAGGCGATATGTCAGTAGAAATAAATAGCAAAACATCAATGAAGCTCCGTAGGAGCGACATGTTAAAAAAGCACACTACCATTTAATATTTTTTTTAGGAGCATGAGCCACATACCATCAATGAACACCCGTAATCCCGCTGTCTGTAGTAGTGCCGCATTAAAGTTGCTTTATAATTTGTTGTGTATTATTTGCGGCAGCTACAACTAAACCCACCTGTCCCGATTTTTTTGTCGGGATCGGGGCTACGCTGAGCATTGGTAATTCTATTGGGCTTTTATTATGGAGTAGATAGAAGCTGAGATTGATGGAGAGTGAAAAATACAAATGGATATTTCGGTGCGCTGCACCTGTGTAACCTCTGTTATTATTTAAACTACAAAGGTTTTGGTGCGCTGCACCTGTGTAGCATTATGATAAATCGTTTCTTAATTCAGGTTTTAAAAAATTAAAAATTATATCAAACGCATAGGTGCAGCGCACCGCAATCTTTGTAGCTGCATGAGCAGCACAAAGTTTTATAGGTGCAGCGCACCGTAATATTTGTTTGTGATAAAAAATGTTTTATTTATATTATCTCCAACTACTCCGTGGTTACCCAATATACCAACAATTATACAAAAATTCAAAAGAAAAGAAAACCTATTCGGGGTTATTAAAGAGAAACCACTTCTTGGTTATAAGGAGTCGAATTCGACTCCTTTTTATTTCCTAAGCACATCTTCGCTCCTATCTCCGCTACAATAAAAGCTCAAAAAAGATTCTATGCTCAACGTAGCCAAGATAGGAGCGGCACCGCAGCGTAGCGAAGGTACAGCGGATAGCCTGCATACAAATGTTCATCATAGCTTTCACTAATCATGCTCCAAAAAATAAAAAGTTTGAAATTAAATCTGAACCCTAATAATTTTAATTATAAATCATTTACGCATAATATTTGAAATATTTTACCCTATTTGTACCGAATAACACTACATTTGTATAAATTTATTTCAAGATGTTATCTTCAAAAATAAACATAGAAGATTGGACAAAATCCTTGCTAGCAAAGGGTAAACACGTTTTTTCTTATACAGATATTGCAAAAGCATACAAGCACAAAACAAAAACTGCTAATCTAAGTGCATTAAATAGGTTGGTAGCAAAGGGGCTAGTGTTGTCAATATTTAGAGAATACTATTTAATTATTCCGCCACAATATAGCAACAAAGGCATGTTGCCACCCGTACTTTTTATACATGATTTAATGAAACATTTGCAACGCCATTATTATGTGGGGTTGCTAAGTGCAGCAGCATACCAAGGTGCAAGCCATCAACAACCGCAGGAATTTTTTGTAGTAACCTCCGCACCATTTTTGCGCACCAAAATAAAAAAAGGAATTAAAATAAATTACATCATCACTACCCAACTACCAAGCGAAAATAATATTGAACAATTAAAAACCGAAACAGGTTATGTAAATATTTCAAATCCATTTTTAACTGCATTGGATTTGGTAAAATACCAAAAAAATATTGGCGGGCTTACTAGGGCTATAGAAGTATTGGCAGAATTGCAACCAAGCATAATGCAAAAATACATTACCAACGAGTTGATAAATAATTATACTGTAACTGTTATACAACGCTTAGGTTTTATGCTTACAGAAATATTGGAAAATAAAAAATTAGCCAATAAAATATTATTAGTTTGCAAAAAAAATAATGTTCGTTTTGTGCAAGTACAATTAAATGCTGCTCTTACAAAAACAAATAATTTTGATACAACTTGGAACGTTGCCAATAATGCAAAAATAAAAATACAAGAATGATACCACAAGCATACATAACAGAGTGGAGCAATATAGTGCCTTGGCAAAACAATGCACAGGTGGAGCAAGATTTAATTATTTGCAGGGCATTGGTAGAAATATTTTCGAATCCTTTTTTAAAAACAAAATTAGCTTTTAGAGGAGGCACAGCATTGCACAAATTATTTCTAAGTCCACAGCCTAGGTATTCTGAAGATATAGATTTGGTGCAGGTAGATGAAGAGCCAATAGGCGAAGTGCTTACCGCATTACGCAAGTCGCTTTCATTTTTGGGTAAACCAAAATTAGAAATGGGCAATATGATGGTAACCTTACGGTATGGTTTTGAAACAGAATTTCAACCCATACAAAAATTAAAATTAAAAATAGAAACAAATTGTAGAGAACATTTTACCATAATGGGGTGGCAGCAAAAAGAATTTATAGTAGAAAATAGTTGGTTTAGTGGGCAATGCTTTATTACCACATATACAATAGAAGAATTGCTTGGCACAAAACTAAGGGCTCTATACCAACGTCGCAAAGGCAGAGATTTATTTGATATTTGGAAAACATTTGAAGATGCAAAACCTAATGCAAAAGATATCATAACTTGTTACAAAAAATATATGGCAGCATCCCTCAACAAGCCAATACCTACTCAAAAAGAATATAAACTAAACCTAGAAGCTAAGAAAACCGATATAGATTTTTTAGGCGATATAGTGGCAATAATAAATCCTATGCTTTTATACAATGCAGATTGGGGTTTTAATTTAATGGAAGAAAATTTATTGCCATTGATGTAACCCCATCACAAAAAACTCACCTTCGCCTAGGTTCGTGTCCCCACGAACCTTTCGCTTCAATCCCCAAAACCCCTCACAAAAAACTCACCCCCACCGTAAACCCAATCCACCCACTAGCATTACCACCAAAATCAAATTGCTTGTAGCTTGGGCTTGGTAGTGGAAATTGATAACCTTGCACTGCTGTTTTTTGGTCGCTTAGCAATAACGAAAAAGATGGCCCTGCATATATGGAAAACTTTTTGGCAACCTGCCATTGAAAGTTCAGCGATAATTTATTTTGCGAATTATAATAATCCCAAGTGCCTGCATAAATATTATTGGAGGTAAGCTCGGTGGTTAATGATAATTGTTTCGACAATTTATTATCTCTACCAACACCATAGCCAAAAGAAAATAATTTTTTATCAGTATTAAAATTTGCACCCACTTGTAAGATGGAGTACAATTTTGGATTACCAGATTTATAGGCTACATTCAATTGTGTAACTTCATTTGTATTCACACTTATTTTGTGATAGCCATGCTTCACAATATTTATAAGTCCTATGCTATATCCTTCAGATGTGTCTGCAATATTTATCAAACCAATTTGTACGCCTTTTAATTTTTTGGTATAATTTAAAATGCCCGCTATCTGCACACCACTCACCGTACGCTTACTAAAATTCGCAACGCCAGCTATTTGTGCGCCCTTCATAGAGTCGCTCACATGGTTGTATACACCTGCCATTTGCATGCCTCTAAATTTTCCTTTTACATAATTGCTCACACCTGCCGCTTGAAAACCACGCACACTATCAAACACTAGGTTTTGTATGCCTGCCATTTGTACACCCTTTACACTTCCACCAACAGTGTTAAACAAACCAGCCGCTTGAAAATATTGAACATTTTTTTTATTAATATTAAACAAACCGCCCACTTCCAAAACTTTTACCCCTGCTGTGTATCCGCCTAGCACATTTATAGAAAACTTATTGGTAACCTGTGTGCTTAGCTTTCCTTGCGTGCTCGTACCAGGCACAAACGACAATTGAAAGTTTCTTGTAGCAAAAAACTTTTTTAAATTTACTGACTGCACTTTTTGTTTTGACGACAACAAAAATTTTCCTATCCAAGATTTTTGCACTTTTATAGAATCTGTTTTGGTATAAATTAATTTTTCTCCACTAGGCGATTCTACTTCCACAGAATCGGGCAGCAGGAAATCTTCGGGAGTTACATTCACCATAGAACTTGTATCTTCTTCTTTTTGAATAGAAATATAAATGGTTTGGTTAAGCTTTGGCTCTATGTAAATGGTAGTGTCTTTATAAAAAAGTTTGCTCACTGTTACCGATGCAGTTTTGTATTTACTTTTTAGTTTTATTTTAAAAAAACCATTTTCATTTGTTAAGTCCGATGCCAATTGCTTAGCCTCATACACACTTGCCTCATCTATTTTTTCTCCCGTGGCTTCATCAATAATATATCCTTTTACAAAATAATTTTTCTCTTCTGTTACCACAGGTTTTACAATAGTTTGCGGCACAGCAGTTACTATTGGTTTTTTGCGAAGTATAATGTAGTTGCCACTTTCAATGTATTCGTACCCTGTTTTAAAAATAAAATCTAAAATATCTTTCACCGGTTTGTTTGTAAAAGCCATCGTAACCAAGCTATCTCTTTTTATAATATTGCTGTTGTACGAAAAATTAAAATTACCAGCATTACTCATTATCTCTAGCACATTACCCAGTCGTTGGCTTTTTACTTGTATAGAAATATTTTTTTGCAACGGTGTTTGAGCAAAACTTGCACACATCAAAAACTGCAACATACTTATCAGGAAATATGTTTTGTATCTATTCATCATTGTCATTATTGTAAAATAATTTGTCCTTCTTTGTTTATAATTTTTAGCTGAAAAGTGGTAGCAATGATTTGCAAAACAGTATCCAGCGGTTCGTTTGCAAATGTGGTGGTTATAGATAAGTTGCGTAGTTCTTTTCTACCTATTACAATATTAGCATCGTATGCTTCATTCATAACCTCCACAAGCCGCCACAGAGGCGTTTCTTCACACACAAACTCTTTTGTTTCGTAGTAGTTAAACAATTTGTCTTTAGTGGTTTCTTTAGCAAGTATCGTATTATCTGTAGTTGTCAGTATTTTTTCTTGCGGCGTAAGCTGTACTGTTTTACCATTTCTTGTTACCTGCACAATACCCGTTTTCACAATCACTTCTGTTTGCCCATTTATCGTTTTTATGTTAAACGATGTACCCACTACTTTCACTTCCACATCATTTACTTTTATAATAAATGGTTTTTGTTTATTAGGCGTTACAGAAAAAAATGCTTCGCCCTTTAGTTTTATATTGCGTTGGTTTCCAGTTGTAAATTTCGCATCGTATTCTATGCTAGAGTTTTTATTCAGCGTTACAATAGAGTTATCGGGCAAGGTATCTATCAATACATTTTTTTGTGTAGCTACCAGTAATGGCGCACTTGCATCAGTACCTTTAAAACTATTGCGCAAAAACCAACCGCCTACAACTAGCACCAATACTGCCGCTGCGGCGCTCATCCACCTATATTTCTGCATAGAAACCACTTTCGTTTCTTGCCTTGGCGCATCCAATTTATTTTTAAATTTTTGCCAAGCCGCATTTTCATCTGCGGTATTGGTAGCTGCTATTTTTTTACTCTCTTCCCACAACAATTTGTAATGCGCAAACGCTTTTTTGTTGGCATCACTAGCCGCTACCCAATCATCTACTTGTGCTATTTCCATAGCAGTAGCCTCTTGCAGTAAATATTTTGCAATCAGTTCATCCATGGTGGTATGTATATGTTCTTTCAAATAATTTATTTTATAACATTTAAAAACAAAAATACCAGTGGCAAATAATCTACCAGTTTCAGCTATTGCCTAGGTGCGTGTCTCACGCAACTTTCGCTTACATCAAGCTTCACAATTTTTAAACCTTTTCCTCTAATCCTCCATGTTCAAAAAATAATTTAAAAACAAAAATACTAGAGGCAAATAATCTACCAGTTTCACCCGCATTATTCTAAGTGCTTTGCCCATTTGTGCTTCCACTGTTTTTATAGAAATGCCCAGCGTATCTGCAATCTGTTGATACTTCAATTCCTCAAACCTACTCAGTTGAAAAACCGTTCTGCATTGCTCCGGCAAATCGTTCAACGCATTTTTTATGCGCTGCTCCAGTTCTGTCACCATTACTTTTTTAGATGCCTTCTCAGCAGATATATCGCTCATGGCATGTTTAGAATAATGTAAAAAACTTTGTTTTACTTTTTGGTGTTTACAATAATTGCAACTTTCGTTATACACGGCCCTGTACAAATAAGCCGCTATGCTCGCTTGAATATGTATTGTCTCACTCCTATCCCACAATTTAAAAAACACATTTTGCACCATTTCTTCCGCCACATTTTCGTCGCTCACAATCGTAATAGCATAGCTCTGTAGCTTCTTAAAGTTGTCTTTAAAAACTTTTTCAAAGGCACGCTCATCCCTTTTTGTCAATAACTCAATAAAATGCGTATCGTTCAATTCCATACTTGCAATAACACGGTGCGTTTACTTCTATACATTAATAACAACCCAAGTTTCACTTACCCTTATGCGCAGGCAAAATATTTTTTCAAAAGTAGTATTAAAGTTTTTAGTGAGGGTAAATTGGCGATAACTCATATAAAATACTATTTACCGCTAATTTAATGGATTAAGTTAGTTGTAAATATTAGCACAGTTTAAGTCTACACAAACCATTCGATTCAATCTTCGATTCAATCTTCTAGATTTCCTCCTCCGCCTTTCGGCGGAGAGATAAAGGGGGCTTTTTTCGCTTCAATCTTCGCAAAAGTCCCTCCTTCGGAGGGATTTAGGGAGGCCTTGAAGCATCAGCAACAAACCATTATTGAACACCCGTACTCCCGCTGTCTGTAGTAGTGCCGCCACAAGTGTGTAATACTTTAAAGTTTTAGCATGCGGAAGCTACTACTGCCCACGTGTCCCGATATTTTTGTCGGGATCGGGGCTACGCTGAACATTGGTAATGCTATTGGGCTTTTATTATGGAGTAGATAGAAGTGAAGATTGATGGAGAGTAAAAAACAAAAACGAAAAACCACGAAGTGGTTTAACATCCATAGCCGTGGGTGCAACCCACGGACTATGGCAGATTGCACAACAGCAACCCTGAAAGGGTTGAACTATTTACACATTAAAAAAAACGATTGCGATTTTATTGTTTAACCCCGTTGGGGTAATTACCATTTTATATTTTATAACCATGGGTTGCACCCATGGTTAAGTGGGTTCAACCCTTTCAGGGTTGGGGATAAGTTTATGTTTTAAGGTTATTATTGAACATGTTCAAGGCAATGTTATTATTAAACTAAATGTGGAAGAGATGGGGTAAACTCTTTTAAAATTACTATTAATATTAGCAATTTAAGTTTATCTTTATCCGCCAAACTAACTTCGAAGAATATTAAGAACCAAGTACTAACAAATAAAATAATAGTGTAAATGGAAATCGTTAATGAGATTGTAGATAGTAGTAACCCAAAATTTTTGAGTAATTCTCCAGTTGGTGAAGATTCATTTGAAAGCAAATCACAAGATAGAATTGCAGACAATATTTGTCTTGTGCTAAAAAATGATGATAGTTGTAGAATCATTGGAATTGATGGTGGTTGGGGTTCAGGGAAATCCAATCTTGTAAAAATTACAAGTGAGAAATTAAAAGATGATAAGTTTCACTTTTTTATTTATGATGCTTGGGGGCATCAAGAAGATTTACAGCGTAGGTCTATTCTAGAAGAATTGACAGAAGATTTAACAGAAAAAAATAAAATTCTTAATCAAGAAGATTGGAAGCCAAAACTTAAAAAACTACTTGCAAAGTCAAAAGAAACTGAAAAGAAATCAATACCAAGTTTAAGTTATGGAATTATAGTCGCTGCTTTGGTTCTAATCTCTACTCCAATATTTAAATTATTAGCTGATACTGTTTGTAATAAGTATCTTAAAGTATTGGTAATTTCAATACCTATTATCTGTCTCTTATTTTTTTATTTAAAATATGTACTTGATGAATGGAAGATTAATAAATGGAATAAATCAATATTTAAAATTGCAGCAACAAAACTTTTTTATTTGTATCAAAAACAACAAACTGAAGATATCACATTTGAGACAATTTCTGAAGATGAGCCATCTGTAAGAAAATTTAGAAATTGGATGCAAGACATTTCTTTAGATTTAAAAACTAATAATCATAATTTAATTTTAGTTTTTGATAATATGGATAGATTACCAGGGGATAAAGTAAAAGAACTTTGGTCATCAATTCATACTTTTTTTGCTGAAACTCGATACGATAACATAAAAGTGATTGTTCCTTTTGATAGGAAACATATTGAAAATTCATTTAACGGTAAAATTCGTGAAGATAAATATGGAAGTGACTTTATAAATAAAACTTAATGACTATACGCTATTTGGAAAAGGTTTATACCATGCATTAGAAAGAGTAGCATCAAGTAATCTATCAAATAACTTTTCTCCAAAATATCTTCTGTTAAACTTATAGCAAAACTCGTTTAGGTAGTTTTGCATGTAA
>JANNVW010000130.1:0-2611 GCA_031408295.1 Ferruginibacter sp. | reverse complement strand
AAAAAACTTTGGCAATTGGATGGATATGGTTTTGATGGGTAAAGTAAACAACGATGGTTGGGTAGCTATTAATATTATTCCAACTGCGGCACATACTATTTGGGGCGTACTTGCCGGTAAATTATTGGTGAGTAATAAAACGGTACAACAAAAAATAACCATATTGCTTATGGCAGGTGCTATTGGTTTAGTTGTTGGGTATGGTTTAGATATTGCCAATATTACACCCATTATAAAAAGAATAAGCACATCTTCTTTTGCACTAGTATCTGGCGGTTGGGTAATGATTATAATGGCATTTTTATACTGGCTAATTGATGTAAAACAGTGTAATAAATATGCTTGGGTTGCGGTAGTAGTGGGTATGAACGCAATTTTTATTTATTTGTTTTTTGAAACAGTAGGTGTGCAATGGTTTAACGGTGTAGTGGGTATTTTTGTAAAAGGTTTTGTAGGGTTTACGGGTGTGTGTGAAAAAGGGGTAGCAGTAATGTCAGCTTTTGTAACATTGTTTTTGGAGTGGTGTTTGTGTTATTGCTTGTGGAAAAAAAAGATTTTTATAAAGTTGTGAGATTTTTTTTAATTACATAATGGTAACCTTAGGAACTCATATTGGTTTTTTAAGCTCTTTGCAAATGACAAAGTTCGATTCTATTGCAGTGTCAGGGTGAGGCACTCATAAAATAAATTTTAAGCTCTTTGCAAATGACATAAGAAAAGTTTTCCGCAGCTTCGCTGCGAAAAATATAGCTTGCCACTAAGGCTCAAAGGCACGAAGTAGAAAAAATGCTTCGCATTTTTCCTTTGTGTCTTCGAGACTTTGTGGCTAAAATTAATTTTTGTAAAAAATTATTAATTAGCCTTTTAGTAAACATGTCATTAGCAGCTTGTCGAACCCGATGCAGTAAACGAACCCGCCTTCGACAATTTCAGGCTGACATTTTAATAATTTGAAAGTAAACGTTTTGTTTAATGTGTTTATTGCAGTTTGAAAATAGGTTTAAAAAAGTATATAGGCTTTGAAAAGAATAAATTTAAAAAAATGAAAAAAAATAAAATATATTTACTAATGAAAATTACTTCCGTAACAATTGTACTTTGTTTTTTTATGTGTTGTAAAAGAACGAATACCGAGGCGCAAAACACTTCAGGTAGCATAACAAAAAATTACGTAGAAATAACCACAGATTTCCCAAATCCTGAGCGGGGATTTTATAGATACAGCGAAGTAAAGGCAAGCAATTTTATTTCGCTTAATCTCAATGAACTTAAAAGTTATAGAGACGAACAAACGATATGGAGTGCTAATCATAAAGTGCTTAGTACACTCGTTTTTAGATATTATGTATTGGATGGTTTTAATGCAATGCCACTTTCTGCAACGTTACTAAATAGCATAAAAGCAGATTTTCAAATAGCTAGATTAGCTGGTGTAAAACTTATTCCAAGATTTGTATATAGTGTTACAGCCACTGCTGGTAGCTGTCCTGAGGCATTTATTTGTCCACCTTATGGCGATGCAAGCAAGGCGGTAATTATAAATCACATTGCACAACTAAAACCTGTGTTTACAGAAAATGCAGATGTGATAGCCTGCGTACAACTTGGTTTAATTGGTACTTGGGGAGAAAATTATTATACCGATTTTTTTGGAGACCCATCTGGTAATGCAACTACTGGAAAATTGTTAGACAACAATTGGCAAGATAGGATAGATGTACTACAAGCTCTACTAAATGCTGTACCAAGAGATAGAATGGTGCAAGTACGCTACCCACAATTTAAACAGCGCTTTGTATATGGCGTAAGTGCTAATATAAGCAGCCAAGCACTTACAGATGCAGAAGGTTTTACAGAAACAGATAAAGCAAGAATTGCTTTTCACAACGACTGTTTTTTAAGTAGTTCAAATGATGTGGGTACTTATGAGGATTATGGAAACAGCACTACGCCACGAAGTAGTAGTAATATTGTAGTGTCTTCTTTAAGAAAATATAAAAAGCAGGATACTAAATATGTAGCAGTAGGTGGAGAAACTTGTGATGATGCTTTTAGCCCACAAAATAATTGTGAACCTGCTGGAAGAGCACAAGCAGAAATGGCCGAAATGCACTACAGTTTTTTAAATGCACATTATAATACTGCCGTAAATAATGATTGGCAGAGTGATGGATGTATGCTCAAAATTAAAACTAGATTGGGATACCGTTTTGTTTTAAAAAATGCTACATTTTCTAAAACCGCTTCGGCTGGACAGCCTTTAAATGTTGTTATTAACTTAGATAATATTGGGTATGCATCTCCTTACAACCCACGCCCTGTGGAGCTTTTGCTTCGTAGTACGGTATCTGGCTTTGTAAGAAAATTTACTTTTGTAACCGATATTCGTCGTTGGTTTAGCGGTACAATAAAATTAGATGGCAGCTTTACACTACCTGCTGATATTAGCCCTGGTGATTATGAAGTACTGTTAAATATGCCTGATAATTATCCTACAATAAATACACGTGCTGAGTATTCTATTCGTACAGCAAACAAAGATGTGTGGGAAGATGCTACGGGATATAATAATTTGGGTTATACATTAACGGTAAAATAAAGTATTTCTCTT
>JANNVW010000129.1:0-18121 GCA_031408295.1 Ferruginibacter sp. | reverse complement strand
GTATCTTCTACATCATTTATAGAGGTAATAGTGAAATGCTCTAGTAAGCCTTTGGGTAAAAAATGGGATAGTAATGTTGTGTCCAATCGGTTTTAATTTTAACCAAAGATAGCTTTAGTCCCCAGTAAATAAAACTGAGCCGTATTTTTGAACTTTTCATAAAGCAAAAAAAGTTTATTGAAACCGATTTCAATAAACTTCTTTCAAGACCGATAAAAACAGTGAGGTCTAGCGCTTTTTACCAACCATTTTTTGCTATTATATCATTTGGTTAAATAAGTAAAAAAGCTGTACGGAACACGAATAACATTTTATTAAATGAAAAAATGTAATATTAAGTTTAATTGACCCAGGAGCTATTCAACCCATCAACAACCTTCAACTACTTTCAACCCTTTTCTACACCAACGCCATATCCAGCACCTGCCCCATCGTTTTCACATAATGAAATTTCATCCCCTTTATATATTGAGGATTTATCTCCAACACATCCTTTTCGTTTAAATAGCACATGATAATTTCTTTAATACCACTACGTTTTGCAGCCAATACTTTTTCCTTTATGCCGCCAACAGGTAACACTTGTCCACGCAGGGTTATTTCACCCGTCATAGCCAAAAAAGGTTTTATACGCCTACCACTAAATGCACTCGCAAGTGCACTCATCATCGTTACACCTGCGCTTGGGCCATCCTTAGGCGTAGCACCTTCGGGTACGTGTATGTGTACATTTTTCTTTGCAAAAAGCTCTGCATCTAAACCTGCTTTTTTTGCATTGCCTTTAAGCCATGTTAATGCGGTGCTTGCACTTTCTTTCATTACATTACCAAGGTTGCCCGTAAGCTGTAGCTCACCTTTGCCTTCACTAAGTTGTGTTTCTATAAATAAAATATCACCGCCTACATACGTCCACGCAAGGCCTACCGCCACACCAGGCATGTTTGCTGTTTTATACAATTCGTTGCTGTAACGAGGCTTACCCAATATTTTTTCTACATCATTATTGGTAATGGTAGCTTTAAGTTTTTCTCTAAGTACCAATTCTTTTGCTTGGTAACGCATTACACTTGCCAGCTGTCTGTTCAATTCCCGCACACCACTTTCTCTTGTGTAATCTTCTATTACTTTTTGCAATACCGCATCGCTCATTTTAAAACTATTCTCTTTTAAGCCATGCATTTCTTTTTCCTTAGGCATTAAGTGCCTTTTAGCAATTTCTATTTTTTCTTCTACCGCATATCCGCTAAGGTCTATCACTTCTAGGCGGTCACGTAGGGCAGGTTGTATATTGCTAATATTATTTGCAGTAGCTATAAAAAGTACTTTACTCAAGTCATATTCAAGCTCTAGATAATTATCATAAAAAGCATTGTTCTGCTCAGGGTCTAGCACTTCAAGCAATGCAGACGATGGGTCGCCTCTATGGTCGGTACCTACTTTATCTATCTCATCTAAAATCATTACTGGGTTACCACTTTTTGCCTTGCGTATAGATTGTAAAATACGCCCAGGCATAGCACCAATATAGGTTTTACGATGTCCACGTATTTCGCTTTCGTCGTGTAAACCACCCAAACTTACTCTTACATATTTTCTATTTATGGCTGCGGCAATACTTTTTCCCAAACTTGTTTTACCAATACCTGGAGGTCCAATAAAACAAAGTATCGGGCTCTTCATATCGCCCTTTAACTTAAGCACAGCAAGGTATTCCAAAATGCGCTCTTTTATTTTGTTCATACCATAATGGTCATGGTCTAAAACTTTTTTTGCTTTTTTTAAATCATAGCTATCCGCCGTGTAGTCATCCCAAGGTAAATCCAACATTAAATCTAAATGATTATACACCACAGAATAATCGGGTGTGCTCGGATGCATCCGCTCCAATTTCTCCGAACCTTTTTTAAACATTTCTGCCGCAGCAGCAGGCCATTTTTTAGCATCTGCTTTTTTCTGCATTTCTTTTACCTCTGCTACATTATCGCCACCAAGCTCATCTTTTATGGCTTTCATTTGCTGCTGTAAAAAATATTCACGCTGTTGCTTATCTAGCTCCGAACGGGTTTTATTTGTAACCTTATTTTTAAGCTCCGCATATTGCAATTCGGTATGCATAAGGTTCATCAACAACTCTGCCCGTTGCTTCAGGTCACTTATCTCCAATAATTTTTGTTTATCCTTCAGCTCGCTGTTTAAATTGCTGCTTACAAAATGTACCAAAAAAGATGGGTTCTCTATGTTCTTTAAAATAATACCCGCCTCACTCGGTATGTTTGGCGATAGCCCAATAATTTGTGCCGCCAAATCTTTTACGCTACCAATGGTAGCATCTAAATCCGCATCACCTTTATATTTAATTTCTTCTAATATGGTGATGGTAGCTTTAAAATAGGGGTCTTCAGATGTAATACTATCTATAGAAAAACGCTTACGCCCTTGTATAATAACCGTAGTACCACCATCGGGCATTTTTATAAGCTTAATAATTTTGGCTACCGTACCAATATTTTCTAAATCGGTTACCAATGGCTCTTCCACATTGCTGTCTTTTTGCGCCACTACACCTACCAATTTGTCAGCCTTATAAGCATCGTTTACGGCTTTTATACTCTTATCTCTACCCACTGTAATCGGTATTACCACACCTGGAAAAAGCACAGTATTTCTCAAAGGCAAAATCGGCAATTCGCTTGGAATCACCTCTGCGTCTGCGTTTGCATCTTCTTCATCGTTTAAGGGAATAATCGGCATAAACTCCATATCATCGTCTTGCCCCTGCAAATAAATCTTCGTATTCATTAAAATCGTTTAGTTGGTCAATATGTCAAAAATAGTCAGTAAAGATCGTATTTTTTTGTGGAAGTGTATAAGGACAATATTAGTGCCGAGAAATATGTTGAAAGTTGAAGGTCTTGTTGTTTCGGGTTTGCGGGTTTCGGGTTACGAGTTTTTAGGAGCTTTGTTCCTCGCTCATTTTGCGAACCTGTCCGCCAAAGGAGGAGTAAAATAACTTTCCGACTTCATTTTTAGAAAACCCCTTTCCGCCTTCTCGGCTAAATAATATTTCGGGGCTGTCGGCATTTTGCATATTTGAACATTTGTTCGCCGCCCGCCTCCAATCTTTTTTGCCTCAAAGGCAGGCAAAAAAGGATTTCCGTCTAAGCGGCGGAGCCCTTCATCATTTTATCTTTTATCATCTTTTATTATGCATTGTGTAGAAGAAAAAAGCTAATAGCTTTACTTCACCAAAATTTATGCTATAAAGTGTTATGGTATATTTGAGATAAGTTTTTGTTGAGAGTATAATTTTGGCAATTTTTTGTGATTATTTTTTTGTGATTTTTCGAAACATCACAACAAAAACATCACAACTTTGTGATTATTCATTTATACCTAAAAAATAATCACAAAATGAATGCTATAAAGTCTTTGAGGCAAATAATAGGACTTACACAAATGGAACTTGCAGTATATTTAGAATGCAGCGTAAGTATGATAAGAATGGTAGAAACCAATAAAAGGACACTGCCTACAAAAGCGTTATTGAAAATGAGCGAACTTCAATTACTAATGGAAGCATTACCCAAAAATAGTGCTACTGAAGCCAGTATGCTGGTTACAAAAAAAGCAACAGCTGCATTTTTAAAAACAATGGAGCTGCGTATAAAAGAGATAGATTACCAAATTTTGCTGCAACAAAAAAAACTGGAGCAAATAGAAAAGCTACAAAAGCACGCCACTCATGCTTTAGCTTTGTTGAGTGCATTAAAAGCAAATAAAAGTAAAAAAAATACTGCCATTGAAATTGCCGTCTTCAAAGCCATAGAATTAGCTGCTCACAAAAAAATTAAAAATGCACATCCTTTATTGCAATCGCATTTTGATATAAAAATTGCTTTATTGCAGCAAGAAAAAACATGTATAGCAGCTATCACAAATAGTTTACAATAAATTAACAGTATAAATTATCTAAAAAAGTTATACATTCGATTATCTCTAAACCATTTATGTAGTTTTAACTGTAATTTTTTTTATGTGTACAAAAGATTGTGAGCATATTTTAAAATCAACTCCTTCCGAAGTGGTGGAAGGTTTTAAAAATGCAAGTTCTTTTTTTGTAAAAAAAATAATAGGTTGTATATATGCTTGCTACCAAAAAGTTTTTGTAGGATGGGCTTGCGTGGCTTACAATAAATATGGTATAGATAAAATTAATTTTATTTCTAACACTGCCTTTACAGATGGTCTATTAAAATTTACCGAAGATGCCAAAGCTAATAAATTATATAATAGCAATGCAAAACTTAAAACTGTTTTGCATTCCTATTTTAATATGACTCTACTAGGGCTTTTGCAAACAGAAAATAGATTAACAGATAAAGTAAATAAATATAAAAAAGATACAGTTATAGAAAATATATTTTTAGAAAACGAAGCATTGTTTTACAGCGAGCAAAAATACAAAGCCATAGAAACAGCACTTAATAAAATGGAGCCTTTAGATAAACAAATAATAGTATGGAGACAAATTGATGAGAAAACACTTGATGAGATTGCTACAGTTTTGGATATTAGTAAGGAAGCAGCCAGCAATCGCATATATAGGTGCATGCTACGCTTGAAAAATTTAATAGAAAAACCAAATACTGATTAATGGAACTTAGTAATGAACAATATGAACGATTGTGTAATTTTTTAGACGCTAACATGTCTATGGAGGAAATGGCTGCTTTTGAAAAAGAGCTAGCCAATGATGATATTTTGCGCAGTCAACTCAATTTTGAACTATCGGTGCGAAATAATTTTTTGGGCGCAAAAGAAAATAATATTAAAGAGCCAACGCAAGAAGAGAAGAAAATTATAAAATTACCTAATAGAAATAATTGGTGGAAAGCTGCTGCTGCTGCTTTAATTTTAGGGCTGAGTATTTTTTATTTTAGCCAAACAAATAAAACAATACCTGTAGATACTGTACAACATAAAGATACTTTAGCGGCAAAAGTAAAAGATACTGGCTTGGTAAAAATACAGCCAGAAAAAAAAGATACTACCCCAAAAATAGATTTTGTAAAATTATTTGATGATAATTTTGTGCCAGATAAAATCCCAGAAAACTACCCCATACAACTAGCAGCAGAATTAACGGAATATGAAAAAGGAGATTACACTAGCATGGGAAAATTAGACATTGCAAATATTAGTGAAATTAGGGGAGGGAGGGATAAGCAAGCTATACAAGAGCTTGCACATTATTACAAAGGTATTTCTTTAGTAAAACTTGGTAAGCTAGATGATGCTATTGCAAACCTGCAATGGGTAAAAAATAATGCTACTACTGATAGTATGAAAGCAAATGCAAGGTGGTACTTGGCTTTGGGTTATTTGAAAAAAGAGAATACGGGGAAGGCGAAAGTTTTGTTGGAAGGGATAGGTAGCTATGGTAGGTACAAAAAGGAAGTTAAGAAAATTATTCAATTAATCGAATAGCTATATTTTTAAAGTCATTTTAAAAAATATAAAATCATGCTTAAAACTTTTGTACTCTCTTTTTTGGTTAGCTTTTTTTTAAATAATACCTGTGCGCAAGCAAAAAAAGAAGCCGAAGACTCAATGATGTTATATTATGGAAAGGGGGACTACTACAAGGCAGTATTTTATGCAAAAAGAGTTGTTGAGTTAAATGGTAAAGATATTAATATTAGTATCCCATCGGGAGCTAAAGATTATACAGAAGCTATAAATAATTTGGCTTCTTTATACCAATTACTAGGAAAGTATGATTCTTCTTTTTACTTCCATAAACAAAGTATTGCAATTAGAAAAAAAATATTGGGAGAATATAGCGAGGAATATGCGGCTTCATTAAACAATCTAGCAACTGTATATTCGTCAGTTGCAAAGTATGATACTGCGTTAGTTTTATTTAATCAAATGTTACCAATTCGAAAAAAAGTTTTAGGTGAAAATCACCCTGATTATATTTCTTCGTTTGGAAATATTGCTATGGTATATAAAGATATTGGAAACTATGCAGAAGCCGAGTTGCTGTTTTTAAAAGAGTTAGAAATTCAAAATAAAGTGTTAGGTAAAGAAAATGAAGATTATATTTTAACTTTAAATAATCTTGCCGTTTTGTATGGTGAATTAGGAAATTACATTAATGCAGAAAAACTTCTATCAGAAGCTGTACCAATAAGAAAAAAAATATCTGGTGAATTACATCCTGAATATGCTAGAGTATTAAATAATTTAGGGGTTAACCTTATTAAAAAAGGAGAATATGAAGCTGGTTTACCGTTATTATTAAAAGCTTCTGAAATCAGAAAAAAAGTTTTAGGAGAAAATAATGTTGATTATGCTAACTCATTGGATAATTTAGCGAAATACTACAGACTTGTGCATTTATATGTGCAAGCAAAAGAAATGCAATTAAGGACAATTGAAATTCGAGAAAAAGTGATTGGAAAAACCCATCCAGATTATGCAGCATCTTTAAACAACTTTGGGTTATTGTACTATGAATTGGATAGTCTTTCACTTGCAAGAGATTTATTTGAAAAAGCTTTACTCATATATGAAGATAATAAAATAGTAAATAGTTTGTATGCTGATATTTTGATTCAAACTTCTTCCATAGACTTTTTATTAGGAAATAAAAATATACTCGAAAAAAATGCGGAAAGAATTTTAGACTTAGAAAAAGAAATGCTCACAAACAAACTAGACTTTTTGTCAGAGAATGAACTTTTACTTTATTTAAAAGAAAGAAGCAGTTTTTTAAATCTTTTAAATTCGATTGTATGCAAATACAATAATTCAAATATGAAAAGTTCAATTTTCAACTCAATTTTATATTTTAAAAATGTGTCATTGCAAAATGTAAACACAATTAGGAATCAGATATTAAATTCAAATAATGATTTGCTAATTAATCTTTTACAGAATTTTAAAGAAAATAAAGCATTTCTAAACAAAACTCTCTCTCAACCAATAGCAAAAAGAAATATTAACACAGACTCTCTCTCCAACATCTGCAACCAACAAGAAAAAGAACTACTTCGAAATTCTACTGAATACCGAGGTATGAAAGAAAAACTAAACATTACATGGCAAGATGTACGAAATGGATTAAACGAAAATGATGTAGCAGTTGAATTTGTAAGATTTAAAAATATAAAAAGAAAGATTGCAGAAAAAGATACTTTCTATTATGCAGCTATGTTGCTTCGCAAGCAAGCTACTGTGCCTGTTTTTATAAAATTATTTGAAGAAAGCAAATTGAAAAATGCTTTAAAAACCTTTGCCTATAAAGCCGCCAGCAAATATGATGCTACTAAAAATAATAATAAAGAAGATATTTATACTTTGCTTTGGCAGCCTTTAGAACCATATTTAAAAAATACTAAAACAATTTATTTTGCACCCGATGGCTTATTGCACAATATTGCATTTGCTGCTATCCCATATAAAAATAATTTGCTATTAAGCGATAAATATAATTTGGTACAACTTACTTCTACTAGGCAAATAGCCATTAAAGAAAAAGAAAATATTATACCAGCATCTATAGCTTTATTTGGGGGTATAAATTATAATAGGCAAAACGTAGATACAAACACTGCCGCAGTTGCAGACCCTTACTCTTATGTATATCTGCAAAACCGAAGTGGTGCTGTAGATAGTTTTTCGTACTTACCTAATACACTAAGAGAGGTACAGAACATTAAAAAAAGTATGGAAGTTAAACAAAAATCAGTATTGCTTTTTAGCGGAGATAAAGCTACAGAAACAGCGTTTAAAAATTTAAGTAATAAAACTTCACCCTCTGTTATACATTTTGCTACGCATGGCTTTACTATAATAGATACTGCAAAAAATTATACTACTACCAATACTTTTAAAGTGAGTGATAACCCTCTACTTCGCTCTGGTCTTGTACTTGCGGGAGGTAACAAAGGCTGGCAGGGCAAAGCAAATGCAAACGAAGATGATGGTATATTAACTGCCCTAGAAATATCTGCTGCACAATTGCAGAACACACAGCTAGCAGTGCTTTCCGCATGCGAAACAGGTACAGGTGAGCTTAGAGGTAGCGAAGGAATTTTTGGACTACAGCGTGCATTTAAACTGGCAGGAGTAAATTATATAATGGCAAGCCTGTGGCAAGTGCCAGATAAAGAAACTGCAGAGTTTATGAATACTTTTTACAATACTTGGCTTACAGGCAAAACTATCCGACAAGCTTTTTTAGCTACACAACAAACCATGCGAAAAAAATATGCACCTTATTATTGGGCAGGGTTTACATTGGTGCAATAATTTTATACGGCACTCTCTAGAGATGACATCTTTTTAAAAGATGTCATCTCTGTAATTTTTTTTAGTCCCAAAATTTTTTACAAAAGTACCTACTATATGTACATGGTAATTTATTGTAATGAGTAGTTTTACTTGTTGATAGCCAACTGCTTTCAAAACAACTGTAAATACTATTTATCAATAACTGCTTTAGCGTATGTATTTTTTTAATTGTGTTAAAAAATCAATCTTTTTTTTATTATTGATTACTTCTGCTCCAATAATTGTAAGAAGCCAAACTCCCACAATAGACTGGCAAAAAAGCATTGGTGGAACAGACGAAGAAGCTGCTACACAAATACAACCCACGCCAGATGGCGGTTACATAGTGGTTGGCTCTACAAAATCTACTAGTGCAAGTATCCCTAACCATGGCAGTTGGGATATTTTTGTAGTAAAAATAAATAGTACAGGCAATATACAATGGCAAAAATGCTATGGTGGTAGCAATGCCGAACTTGGCTACAGCATTGCCAATACAAGCGATGGTGGCTATATCATTGGTGGCGAAACAAACTCACAAGACGGGGATGTAACCGGAAATACTTTTGGCATAGCAAACAACCATGCATGGGTGGTAAAAATAAATAGTACTGGCGCTATACAATGGCAAAAATTTATAAATGGAGGAATAATTTCTAGCAGTGCTCGTTCCATTATTCAAACAATTGATGGAGGTTATCTTTTTGTTGGTAATGCTTATGACATTTTAACTACTACCTCTATTGATTATGACGATGGCTGGGTAGTAAAATTAACAAGTACAGGAGTTGTGTCTTGGTCTTTGCCTTTTGGTGGAAATTACCATGAGCGGTTTGAAAGCGTTATTCAAACAGCAGATGGTGGTTACATTATTGCTGGAGAAACAGCTTCTAGTAATTTGCCTAATTATCATCCAGCAGTAACTGGCATTACTTACGATTTTTTTATTGTTAAAATAAACAGTACAGGAGGGCTAATATGGCAAAAATTATATGGCGGTGCAGGTGGAGAATTTGCACGTTCCATAATACAAACCAACGATGGGGGTTTTGCTATAGCAGGTTATAATGGTGGCAATGGTGGAGACGTAACAGGCAATAAAGGTTTTGACGATGCATGGTTATTAAAATTAAACAGCATAGGAAATTTGCTTTGGCAAAAGAGTTATGGTGGTTCTACAAATGATGATGCATCATCGCTTTTGGAAAATACTGACGGCACAATTACTATGGCATGTACTGCTGGTTCTACTGACGGAGATATTACAAATTTTATAAACCTTAGAGATTATTGGATAGTAAAAGCAAATGGCACTAATGGCAATATTATTTGGCAAAAAAAATATGGTGGTGGCAATAGAGATGATGCTTATAGTATAAAAGCAACTGCTGATGGCGGCTACATTGTAGCAGGCTACGCTACATTTGGTGGAGGAGATGTAACAGGTAATAATGGCTATATAGATTATTGGATTTTAAAATTGAAAGGTAATATTGTTGTTCCAAATATTACTAATTTTTCTGCACAAAAAATAAATAACAAACCTGTACTAAGCTGGCAAGTAGCAAGCAGTACAACTGTGCAACAATTTAATATTCAGCATTCGCTTGATAGTACAATTTGGATTACGATAGGTAATGTACTAGCGGGTGCAGCTTATACATATACACATACTACGCCTGCCATATCAAAAAATTATTATAGGCTAGAGCAAGTAAATATTAATACTACCAAAGAATATAGTACAATAAAAATGGTAGAATTTTTACCTGCCGATGTATTGGTATTGTACCCAAACCCTGCCACAAATTTTATATGGGTGGTGCTAAGTGAACCTATTACCACTGCACTTTCCTATACTATTTACAATGCTAATGGAGCAGCTGTATTGCAAGGATTACTAACCAGTAATATTCAAAAAATTAATTTACCTATTTTATTGCCAGGCTTGTATAGGTTAAAATTATCTGAGGGTAAAACACAAACATTTTTAAAAAATTAAAAAATAATTTAAAAAGACTGATGAGATACTAATGGTTTTTGCTATTACTAGTATAGATACAAAAAATAATGCTGCAAATACCAACTAACAATATTTTCAATAAAAGTAAATCGTATAACGATTTTGCACAGTTGTATTTGCCAGAAACCATAATAGAAAATACAATAACAATTGCAAAACAAGAAGCAATATTAAAAGAGCTAGATAAACAAATAGATAAAGAGCAATTTTATTTTGTAACGGATGTAAAAACAGGTGCAATCATAAAAAGTAATGGTATAAACAAATGGCTTGGATATACGGATGGACATTTTACCAAGAAAAAGTATTTGTCAGCAATAGCAAATGCACATATACTGCCACAGGGCTTATATGCAAGTGTAATTTTTGAAACGCTAATAAGTAAAGAAATAAGTTGCCAATTTTTAAAACCAGCTGCTATTGCCACGTTGGCTTTAAAAAATAAAGCTGGCAAATATTTTTATTGTATAAGAAAATGCTCGCCATTTCAGTTAACAACTGATAAAAGGGTAACAGAATATTTGAGTGAATTTACCATTATTAAAGAGTATAGTAACGAGGCTTTTCATATACGATGGAGTGCAGCTGATGAAAAAATAACTACACAAATTGAAATAATAAATAAAGCGGTAAGGAAAAAATTTGATGAGTTAAAATGTTTTTCTGTGCAAGAGTTACGCATATTAAAAAGATATGCCAAAAAAGAAAACATAACTAGCGAAGCCATAGCCAAAGCTTTTAAAATAGAAAAAGCTACGGTAGGCACATACAACAAAAGGATTTTAAGCAAAGGAGAAGTATTGTTTGGAGAGCGTTTTGAGAATGCTAGAAATGTAGCGGAGTATTTGAGGGAGTTGCAGTTGATATAGCTGTGAGAGAGTTCCTATTGTAGGCACACATATAAAATTTTGTAGTATTTATTTTTAATTAATAATATTTTTTCTAGCCAAAGCAATATAAAACTGTATGCAACAAAAATCTTTTTTCATTATTTCGAATAAGCTAGTCGTTTTGGTAGCTGTTTTCTCACTTTCTCTTATAAGTGCCTCTGCACAAAAAGGCTCATCTAGTTCATCTGAAACCCCTTTTCATAAAGGTTCTAATACTATTGCGCTAGGTGTGGGTATTGGAAATAATTACAATTATTACAGTGGCTATTCCTATTATACAGGCATAGTAAGCCCTCCTACATTTTTGTTGTCTTTTGACCACGGAATAAAAGATGATTTAGGACCTGGTAATTTAGGTATAGGCGGCATCATAGCAATGAAATCTGCTACATACAAATATTCTTCTGGAGGAAAAAAAGCCACTTGGAAAAACTATATAATTGGTGTTAGGGCTACTTACCACCTTACTTTGTTAGCCGATAAAAATAACAAGTTTGACCCATACGCAGGTGTAACAGCAGGTGTAAGAATAAATACTTACAAAGATTCTTATTACACCTCATACTCTGTAGACGACAATACGGTATACCCAGTAGTCGGTGTTTTTGTTGGGGCAAAATACAATTTCGCTAAAAACTTTGGAGCGTTTGTAGAAGCAGGGTACGATTTTGCTTTTTTGAGGGGCGGTATAAATTTTAATTTTTAAACTATTTTTTAAAACAAAAAAAACAAATATGAAAAAGTTAACTACTCTTTTTTTTACTCCATTAACTGCTATTTGCCTACTAATGATGGTTAGTTGCAAAAAAACAAAAGAAGATGTACTGCCGCCTGATACACCTCTAGTGGGCAATCCTGGCAACCCTCGGTTTAATTTGCAATTTACAAATGAGGCAAATGTTGATTTAGACCTATATGTACAAACGCCCAACGGTACTAAAATTTATTATAGTAATCAAACAGCACAAGGTGGTGAACTTGATGTGGACTGCCTTTGTGGAGATTGCCCTAATGGCCCTAATGAAAATATATTTTGGGTAGATGGAACAGCTCCAGCTGGCGCTTATAAATTTTGGGTAGAGTACTATGATGACTGTGGAAATTCAGGTTCGCAAGCTTCAACTTATACATTAAGACTTTTACGCAATAGCCAAATATTGGAAACATATACAGGTACATTAACCCCTACAAATAGGACTTCACCAAAATATACTTTTACCAAATAATTAAGTGATTCTTATACTTTGCAAAAAAATAGAAAAAATGAAAAAAAATAACATAATTCTAGCTGCTTTTATTTTTCAATTACTACTAATTAGTTGTAGTAAAAATGGAGGGACTGATGCTGGTGCAAACCCTGTAGCACCAACACCTAATGTGCTCACCATACAAACAAATAGTACAACAACTTCTGTAGCGCAAACATCTGCTATAATTGGTGGTAATATACTTGCAGATGGCGGGCTTGCTGTAACTGCACGAGGTATATGTTGGAATACTGCTCCTACACCAACAATATTAAATAATAAAGTACCTGCTGGTAGTGGTATCGGTAGTTTTACTGCTACAATATCAGGTTTAACTTATGCAACTACCTATTATGTACGTGCCTATGCCACTAACAGTACAACTACATTGTATGGTGCCGAGGTAAGTTTTACAACTAAACCTTTATCTATACCTGGTAATGGCGTAACTGATATAGATGGCAATACATATACAACTGTAATATTAGGAGATAAGGAATGGATGGTGCAAAATTTAAGAACTACAAAATATCAAAATGGAGATGTGATACCTAATATTACAACTCAAACTCTATGGAGTGCTACTGTTACAGGTGCATGGTGTTACTATAACAATACAGCTGGCTATAATAACACTTACGGTAAATTGTATAATTGGTATGCCGCTACTGACCCCAGGCAAATTAGCCCTGTTGGTTGGCATGTGCCAAGCACAGGTGAGTATACAGTCTTAAATGCATACTTAGGTGGGGGTAATCTGTCGGGTGGAGGTTTAAAACAAGCAGGTACAAGTAGTTGGGCGAGCCCAAACACTGGTGCTACAAATGTAAGTGGTTTTACTGCTTTACCAGGAGGGTCTAGAAGCTGGTCTTCTTCGTCGGGGTTTGGATATTTTGGAACACTTGGTAATTGGTGGAGCTCAGATATAGCTGGCAGTGAGGGTAGATTTGCTCAGTTACAGCATGATGTAGCATATTTTGATGCAAGTACAAATGATCCTAAAGGTCTTGGTTGTTCTATTCGCTGCGTAAAAGACTAAAATTTAATTTCTTTTCAAACTTTAAAAATGAAAAAAATCCTTTTAATAATTACAAGTTTTTTTTTAAGCCAACTTACCTTCTCCCAAAAAAATGTAACAACCACTTTTGAAAAAGTAAAAGCGCAATGTCAGGGTATTCCATTAGACAAAAGAATAAGACTTACAGTTGCTCGTTTTTCTGTTACCACAAATGCACCTTCGGAGTTTGGGGGCAATTTGGCTACCATGCTTACCAATGCTTTACAAGGGTTAAACTGTTACAGGGTTTTAGAAAGCCTAATTAACAAAGCAGATATGAACGATGAAATAGATTATGGAGAAAGTAAGTATGCCAAAAAGAAATCGGCTCCCAAAAAAGGGAAGCAATTGGGTGCTCAAATAATAGTAACGGGTGAGCTAACGGAGTATAGTGTAAAAGAAAATGCCACTAGAATAGGTTTGGTAAGAGTAGGCTCTAATAAAGCAAAAATTGGGTTTGTTTTAAAAGTGATTAATCCAGAGACAAGGGATGTTATTTTTTCGCAATCAATAAATGTGGAAGGTAAAGCAGGAGGAGGTACCGAAGTGGGCGCTTTTGGCGTAAATGTAGTAAGCTCTGGCGGTAGTGACCCAGCACTATCCAACGCATGCGAACTTGGTATAATAAAAGCCGTTGAATTTTTAGCATCTAAAAAAGATGAAATGTTTATTGATGGCGTAACACCTGTAAAAAATACTTCTAAGGCAATTCAAACTTCGGAGACTGAAATAATCTTAAACAAAGCAAATTTTGCTGCATACAATGAGTTTAGCAGTTTTATATCCTCATTATCATCATATAAATCTGCGGAAAAAACTTTTAAAAATCAAACAGCAACATTTACGGTAACACATACGGGAAGTTCTGACGAATTTATTGATGAAGTTTCCAAAAAAGTAGCTTCTAAATTTGAAGTAACTAGTATTGATCATGATAAACTTGCGCTAAAAGTAAAAAAAGAGTAGGTTAAATCGTTATGTTAGGGATTTGCATTAAATATTTTCATGTTTTGGTTTTCGTTTTAAAAGGTCGCAAAAAAATACAATCAACAATTTAACGATTGAAGATTGTATTTTTGCGTTTTATGCAAATAAACCTTACACCCCAAGAACGCACAATTTTCAAAAAAATATCTACCGCTGCTAAAAACATTGGCGTGGAGTGTTATGTAATTGGTGGTTTTGTAAGAGATAAATTATTGGGATAAAATCTCCATAAATTATTATTTTATTCTGTAAGGAGGGCTACCCAACCCCCTCCCCCCACTTCCAAACCCCACTACCTCACTTAAAACCATAATACAATTGAGGTAAAAACCAAATGAACCCAGTTATGAAGTGGCTTAATTGAGTTAAAACCATAATTCTATTGAGTTCCGAACATAATTAATTGAGGTAAAACCATAATGCCATTGAGTTAAAAGGCAAATGAACGCAGGTATGAAGTGGGTTAATTGAGGTAAAAGTATAATTAAATTGAGTTCAGAACTCAATTAACTGAGTGTTAAAGTAGGTTTTATTCAATATTTGTGAAATAATCACATATTTTAATATTTTTAACAAACAAAATAGCCATTTTTAGTTCCACAATAGTATATTTGTGTGAAAATATCACGCAATGTTAATAAGGTTCGCTATAAAAAATCTTTTTTCATTTAAAGAAGAAACTGAATTTAACCTTTTGCCAGGGAGGGTAAAGAGATTGAATCACCATAAATATGAACGAAATGGCATTGAAGTGCTAAAATTGACAGCATTGTATGGTGCAAATGGTTCAGGAAAATCTAATTTGATACGCTCTATTTCATTGCTTAAAGAAATGCTTATATCGGGTGTAATTCCGACTGAAATAAACAATCAAAAGTTTAAACTTTCAAAAACTTGTTTAGATGAACCTACAGAATTAGCTATTGAATTCTTTGCTAATAATTTAATTTATTACTACTCAATTTCTGTGAACAATGGAATTATTATAGATGAATATTTTAGTGCCAACGATAAGAACCAAAAAGATGACATGATTTTTCATAGAGTATATGAAGATAAAAAAAACGCCATAACATTTTTTAAGGCCTTTGAAGATAATAAGGAAAATCAGGTTTTAAAAAAGATTATTGAAACAGATTTATTAAAGCCACAGCAACCATTATTTACCTTGCTAAGCACCATAAGTAACAATGCTTTTATTCATATTAAAGACGCCTTGGATTGGATTACTTGGGGGTTAAAAATTATATATCCTGATACTAGGCCAACTAATTTGACACATATAATGGATACTGTGAAAGGCTTTAAAGATTTTGCTAATGAACTGATGTGCTCTTTTAATACTGGCATTGCAAACTTACATGTGGAAGAAAATACCTTAGAAGCATTTTTTGGGGAGGATAATCAAAAGGAAATTGACGAGATTTATACATTTGTAAAAAATAACCCTGAGAAAGCCATAATACGACAAATTAGAAATGCAAATGAAGAAATTCTTATTGTAAATAAAAATGGTAAAATAATTGTGAAGCGTTTACTTTTTTTGCACAAAGGAGAAAAAAATGAAGATATAGAATTTAAAATTACGGAAGAGTCTGATGGAACAAGGCGATTAGTAGAATACCTTCCAGCTTTAGACGATTTAATTAGATATGAAGCAACTTATATAATTGATGAAATTGAAAGAAGTATTCATCCGCTTATCATAAAAGAATTGATAGATAAATTCTCAAAAGACATATCTACAAAAGGGCAGTTAATCTTTTCTACACACGAGTCGAATTTGCTAGACCAAGAGGTTTTTAGAACAGACGAAATTTGGTTTACGGAAAAAAATCTTTTAGGTGCTACTAAATTGTATTCATTAAGCGATTTTAAAGAGCACAACACAATAGATATAAGAAAAGGTTATTTGAATGGCAGATATGGGGCTATACCTTTTTTAGGAAATTTACAAGACTTAAACTGGCATAAATTTCAAGATGAAAAGGAATAAATTGTACACAAGGCGAGAACCCACCAAAGAAGGAAAACTTTACTTTATCTTTTGCGAAGGAGAGAAAAAAGAAACGACTTATTTTCATTTTTTCAATCGCATAGCATCGCAAATTATTGTACAAATAGTACCCATTGCAGATGGCAAAAATTCGCCAATGGGCTTATATAACAATGCCTGTGCACATTTACTTAAGTCTGATGGAAAACACTCCCCTTCTTACCAACTAAACAGTGATGATGAAGTATGGTTTATAATAGACACAGACAAATGGGGCAAAGAAATTGATGTATTAAGAGACAATATTGGAAAACATCAAAATTGGTTTGTGGCCCAAAGCAATCCCTCGTTTGAAGTATGGTTGTATTATCATTTTGAAAAAACAAAGCCTACAATACATATTGAAAATTGGAAGGCTTTTTTGAACGAAGTTATTAAGGGAGGCTTCAATGCCAACAAGCATCCAATGTATATTGAAACAGCTATTCTTAATTCAGAAATGAATTATTCTTCTACAGATAATAAACCAGACCTAGTAACAACAGAGTTATTTCTGCTGTCAAAGAAAATTTTACCACTTGTAAAGGCGGATATAGATATGCTTTTATCTAATGGAATGTAAAATAAGTAGTTTATAGCGCTTAATGCAAACAATAGAAAAGCCCCGTTGCAAGATTACAACAGGGCTGTATGGGTTACTCTCAAGAAAAAGCATTTTTAAAAACTAAGCTGTAGCTGTAGCAGGTGCAGCGGGAGCAGTACTACTTCCACTTGGGCCTTGCCCAGCAAAACGGCTAGCCAATTTATCATACACACTATCTGCACCATTTAGGCCAGCTTTGGCAGCAGAGCCAAATAAGCGATAAGCCACCAATGCATTACTGTAAGCCTCACTGCCTGCAAGCATTTGTGTGTCGGAGAGTTTTTCTAAGAGGGTTTCTGTTAGTCCTAAAAATTCATCTAACTGTAGATAAAGTTGATAATCGTTATCCATAGCATTAGCAGTAAGATAAGCGGGCAAAAAATCAGGGTTGTTTTTTACGGCTAAAATAGCATCGCCCACAAATGATTTGTTGCTCACATCCATTTTAGGAAGGGTTTGTCGCTCAGTGGCAGTAAGCCCTTGCGCAATGGGCTCTAGTACACTGTTTATAAGTTTAAACCCTTCCTTCATTTTTGTAATGTTTTCATTGCTTAGTACTACATCCATTCTGTTGTTTTGAATCGTCATGATTTTTTAGTTTTATTAGTTATAAATATTTGTATGCCATAAAACTAAAAGCGAGATTCTTATTATTTTGTGAAAGCAACGTGAAAGAAATCTTAAAAATAGAAAGGCTTATAAAATTAAAATGGCATGCTCATCAAGATATACTCATAGCAATTTTTATTTCTGTGTTATTAAAAAGGTAGCCAAATATTATTTATCCGCTTTAAAAGGGTGCATTTATAATTAGCTACGCAGCGTGGCTGCAAAAAAGCCAGCATAACCTGTAAGACTGCCACTCTTCCATTTATCTATTTTAAGTCAGTACTTTTATTTTTTAAATCAAAACAGCCGCCATCCCAACCGGCGACAAA
>JANNVW010000128.1:0-20138 GCA_031408295.1 Ferruginibacter sp. | reverse complement strand
GACTCTTTTCTAGCCTTGAAAAAAAGCTTACAACTTTCTTCCGTTGCATAATTACTAAAGAAAAATGACATATTCATAACTAACTATTTTAGACAAACATACTAAATAAATTAGTTTATTCCAAATTGCGTACAGTCATTACTTTTTTTATATGTGAAAATAAAATCGCTTTATAAATTTTAATAATTTCATCATAATTCAAAGAATAAAAACTAATTTCCATCGTTTTACATCTATAATAAATGTGAAAGAAGTGCAAAAATCAACATAAATTAGTTTATTTTCGCAAACGATTGAAGTGATTTAACTAGACCCTAAGTAAATCTAAAAAAATAATGAATGTAAACGGTGACATTTCGGACATTAATGCAGTCTTGATAAAGAGAGCCTCTGAAGGAGATGAAGGAGCCTTTAATGAGATTTATAATAAAATATCTGGTAAAATGTACAGTTTGTGCCTTCGGTATGCTAATAGTACCGATGAGGCAAATGACTTTTTTCAAGATGGCTTTATAAAGCTTTATAAAAATTTAGGTGCTTTTAGAGACGATGGTTCATTTGAAGGATGGGCAAGGCGAATATTTGTTACCACCTCTCTAGATTCCTTAAAAAAGAAAAGAATACCGTTTGCCGATCTTGATGAAAACTTTAATATTGAAAGTCCTAGTGATAGTGTTTTTGATAAGTTATCTATGGATCATTTAATGAAAATTATAAATGATTTACCTCCGGGATATCGTACAATAATAAATTTATATGTAATTGAAGATTATAGCCACAAAGAAATAGGAGATATGCTGGGCATTTCTGAAAGTGGAAGTAAATCTAAATTACACAAAGCAAGAACATTTTTAAAAAACCTTCTACCTCAGGCAGAAATTGAATAACAACGAAACCATATTATTAAGCAACCTTAAGAACCACCAAGTGGCTCCACCAGATTTTTTGTTCAAAAGTATATTGAACAGAATTGAAGGAGAGGATATGGATTTTAAAAATACATTTAAGCCTTTGCTTGCACATGCAGTTATGCCAAATATGCCTGCTATTAGTTTTGGTGCTATAATGAATCGTATTAAAGAAGCTGACGAACTAAACACATTTAAGCCACTAAAAGATTATGAAGTTAAAGCTCCTCTTTCTTTTACTGCTTTAATGGAAATAATTAGAAAATTATTTTTAGATACGTCTACAAAACCTGTAGCAAAAGTAATTGCTTTTTCTACTTCATTTAAACGAATAGCAGCCGCAGCAGCAGTTTTATTAATACTTACAGCTGGTTATTTTATTTTAAAAAGCAGTACAGGTAATACTGCAACTGAAAATAATCTTGCAATAGCTCCAACGCCTACCAATGTAAAAGATACTAATCCTAATGTTTCTGACTCTGTAAATATTGTAAATAATAATACTAGCATTGCAGGAATTAATGGTACTAACCAAATGGAAAGACGAGGGTTTTCTAAAAATAATATTTTTAGAAAAAGAAATTCTTTTAATATGGATACTGCTTCTATTGCTGATGGTATTCCAATGACGGAAATGAAAATTAACGGAAGTAGTTTTTCAATAATTGACAACGATTATTTGGTAACATTTACTTCTTTTAGTGAAGCTAATCTTCCATTATTTTTACAGGCTGACAAACCTGTAGCCACAAGCATTACGGTAGATAATTATACTGACATAACTATTACAGAAGGTATGGCTGCTATGATGAAGAAAATGTATAAAACCAAGAAAAGTGGAAAGCCTACCAGACGTGCAAGAAAACAAAAAGAGAAATTAGAAAAGTGGAAAAAATCAGATGCAGATTATTTTAACAATAATTCTACTACAAATCCTCTAGATCCAATGGATTTAGGAAACTTTATTTTGAATAAGTAATAACAAAAAGTATTTTGCTTTACTTTGTAAGAAAAATAAGCGCTTAACATGGCATTAAATACTTTTAAATTTAGCCCTAATTTTATAAGGAGCAATTTTATTGTTTTGTGCATTTTATTTTCAATTAACACCGAAGCACAGCTTTCCAAGAAAGCCGTGCCCTCTCCTAAATTTAATACAAAAGAGTTTGTTATTTCTTACGCTATTGTAGTAAATGGTGATAAGCCAGACCGTATTTCTCAAACTTATAACGGTGGATTAAAGACAGCTTTTGTAAAAAATGATTTAGTGCGACTGAGATTGGTGAGTTTAATGCGTGTTCAAAGCATATATTTTAATAACAAAAAAGGTTTAAAAACAAAGCTTGCAGCCGTGGTAAAAGAGTCTGGTAAAGAGCGAGCCAAAATGTATTTGAATGATAAAGAATGGAAATTATACAATAAAAAAAATGATAGCGCTAGGGTTACAATTTATAAAGAAGATACGCTTCGCATTCTTGACCAGCTATGCAGCAAAGCGATAATAACTACAAAAGACAGTAGTACACTTACTGTATATTATCTACCAACAATAAAAAGCAAACAATTAATGGCAGCCGAACCATTATTTGCACTTGTACCTGGATTGGTAATGAAATATATTTATGCAAAAGATGGCAAGTCTATAGAATATACGGCCGTAAGCATTAAATCTGCTCCTATTTTGTCTACCGTTTTTGCAATACCTACGAAAGGTTATATAAATCAGAAATACAATCCAAGCGGTGCTACTACAAACAGCACAGATTTGAATGAAGAAGACGATGATGATGGAACAGAAGAAGAGGAAACTGAAATGGTAGTACCACCTGCTGCAACAGCTCCAGTAAAAACGGCACCTCCTTCAAATAATTTCTAGTACATCATTTATTTTTTCACTCTCGGTATCCATGGTATTTCTGGCACGTTTAAAATATGTGCTGCATATCTAGATAAAGCAAAAAGATGGTCGCTTAATCTATTCAAATATTTAATAACAAGTGGGTCTACAAAAATATTTTCTTCTTGTAGCTGCACACAAATACGCTCTGCACGCCTGCATACACAACGAGCTACATGAAGTGTAGACACAGTAGGATGCCCACCTGGAAGAATAAAGAATTTCATGGGAGGTAAAATTTCCATCATTCTATCTATATCGTTTTCTAAAAAGATAATATCATCTTCTAATAAATCTGGAATCTTCATTAGCGGTTCTTTGTCGGGGTCACATGCCAATGAAGAGCCTATGGTAAATAATCTATCTTGTACTTCTTTCAATATTTTATTACAATGGCTATCAGCAATAAGATCATTACACAAACCAATATAAGAATTAAGCTCATCTACTGTTCCATAAGTTTCTATGCGTAAATGGCTTTTGAGCACTTTGGTGCCACCTATTAAACTCGTTTTACCAAGGTCGCCAGTTTTAGTATATATTTTGAAGGACATGCTAAGAAATTAAAAGTTTGTTTTTTGTTTGGTGTTTGTTGTTTGGTGTTGGGGTGTTTGGTGGTTGCAATTTTAGTATAGAGGTTACTTGTGGAAAACAATGATAAATTGTAAATGATAAATTGCCAACTACCTATTCACCACTTCCCTAACCCCGTTCAATTTATCACTCTCCACCAATCCATCTCTCAATCGTATAACTCTTTTTGCAAAACCAGCAATATCTTCTTCGTGTGTAACCAATACAATCGTATTTCCATCATCATGCAGTTTGCCTAGTATTTCCATTATCTCATGCGATGTTTTTGAATCTAAATTACCCGTAGGCTCATCTGCCAAAATAATGGCTGGATTATTTATTAATGCACGAGCAATAGCTACTCTCTGACATTGCCCTCCGCTAAGTTCATTTGGTTTGTGGTGCATTCTATCTTCTAACCTCACTTTGTGTAGTACAGCTTCGGCTCTCTCCGCTCTTTCTTTTTTACCTATACCCGCATAGATAAGTGGGAGCGCTACATTTTCTGCAGCAGTAAGCCTTGGTAGCAAATTAAATTGTTGAAAAACAAATCCTATCTCTTTGTTTCGCACAGCAGCTAAATCATCGTCTTCCATAATACTTACATCCTTACCATTTAAGATATATTTACCTGCAGTGGGGGAGTCTAAACAGCCAAGAATATTCATTAAAGTAGATTTTCCGCTACCACTAGGTCCCATAAGTGCTACGTAATCATTTTTAAAAATGTTTAGAGAAATACCCTTTAAAACAGGCAACTCCTGCTTACCTAAGTAATAACTTTTTTTGATATCTTCTAATTGAAGTATAATTGATGATTCCATTATTATAAAATTGAAAATTATTTTTTTATTACTGTCGGCACTATGAAATAAGGTTCTTTATGTTTTTTAGCATTTTGTAAAGCATCCTTGTTAGCTATACTTCCTTGTACAATATCTTCTCTCATAGTGTTTACATTGCTAGACATATGCAAGAGAGGCTCAATATTTTCGGTATCTAGCTCATTCATTTTTTCAACTAGGCTAATCATATTTTGCAAGTCAATTCTTATCTGTACTTTTTCGGTTTCGTTAAACTTAAGCCTTGCAAGGCTGGCTAGCTTGTCTATTGTAGCTTCATTTATTTCCATTATACAAATTTAGAGATTTACAAGCACAGCCATAAATCATTTTATATAAACGGAAATAGATTGTGAAGTAAAAAAGGTAAGGTATTTTATTATCTTCGCTGCAATATTATAAAAATGGATAAGCAAACTTTTTCTACTACAAAAAAAATAGTTATGAGTGGCATAAGACCTACTGGTTTTTTGCATTTGGGTAACTATTTTGGGGCAATAAGAAATTATGTAAAGATGCAAGATGAATTTGAATGCTATTTTATGGTAGCAGATTTGCATTCCCTTACAACACACCCCGATACCGCAGCATTAAAACAAAATGTATATAGGGTTTTAGCTGAAAATATAGCTTGTGGACTAGACCCCGAAAAAGCTACATTTTATTGCCAAAGCCATGTAAGAGAAACATCGGAGCTGTATTTGTATTTGAATATGCTTGCATATATGGGGGAGCTTGAGAAAACGGTTACATTTAAAGATAAAGCTAGACAAAATCCAGATAATATAAATGCCGGATTGCTTACCTATCCTGTATTACAAGCAGCAGATATTTTAATGCATCGTGCAAGTTATGTACCGGTTGGTAAAGATCAAGAGCAACATTTAGAAATGGCACGCACTTTTGCCAATCGTTTCAATCACCGATACGGCAATGTATTTCCAGAACCGCATGCTTTTAACTACAATGCAGCATTGGTAAAAGTTCCATCTCTTGACAATACAGGAAAAATGAGTAAAAGTGAAAACCAAGCAGCTACACTTTACCTAGCTGATGATGATGCTACTATTCGCAAAAAAGTAATGAAGGCTGTGACTGATGTAGCACCTACTGAAAAGAATAGCACAATGCCTGAATCTATTCAAAATATTTTTTCGCTTTTGGAGTTGGTAAGTAGCCAAGAAAAAATAGATAAATACACAAACGATTTTAATGAAATGACCATACGCTATGGCGATATAAAGAAAGACTTGGCAGAGGATATGGTAACTTTTATAGCCCCAATAAGGCAAAAATCATTAGATATAATGAATGATGAGAAAAAGCTAAAAGAAATAATGGAGCTAGGTGCAGCCAAAGCCAATAAAAGTGCAAATGAAACTATGAAAATAGTAAGAGAAGCTATGGAGATGAATTATTAGCAGTTGGCAATTATCCAGTTGGCAGTGGGCAAGAAGCAGTGTGCAGGAGGCAGTTTGCAATTGGCAAAAATAAAACACAAATGTTCAATAATCAACCTGCCTTTGCCGACAGGCAGGTGTTAAACCCTCAATTATCAAGTATAAAACCCACACTAATCGAATAAATGATAAATGGTAAATGGTAAAAAATAAATGATAAATAGTGAAGGATAAATAATAAATGGTAAATAATAAATAATAAATGAGAAATACCCTTACATTCGTTATCCGTATAAATTAACTTTTTTGATACTCATGGCCAAGATAAAAAAACCGAAACATATTGCTATTGCTGGTAACATTGGAGCCGGTAAAACAACCCTTACAGAGATGCTAAGTAAGCATTACAAATGGATACCACAGTTTGAAGATGTGGACCATAACCCTTATCTGAATGATTTTTACGAAGATATGCCGAGGTGGAGTTTTAATCTGCAAATTTTCTTCTTAAATAGTAGGCTAAATCAGTTGCTTGAAATACAACGAGGTTCTGAAACGATTATACAAGACAGAACAATTTATGAAGATGCAAATATTTTTGCGCCCAACTTGCATGATATGGGACTTATGGGAAAAAGAGATTTTGAAAATTACTATAAGTTTTTTGAAACCTTAAAATCTATGGTGCAGCCACCGGATTTATTAATTTATTTAAAAGCATCGGTACCTACTTTGGTTTCTCAAATTCAAAAAAGGGGAAGAGAGTATGAAGAAAATATAAGGCTTGATTATTTAAAAAAGCTGAATGATTATTACAACTCTTGGATAGATGGTTACAAGGAAGGGAAACTATTAATAATAGATGCAGACACAAATAAGTTTGCAGAAAATGAGGATCACCTAGGTCAAATTATTAGTGGAGTAGATGCACAGTTGTTTGGGCTTTTTTAATAAATTAAAAATAGATCAATAAAAAAAATCGAATCAATTTTTAAAGTTGATTCGATTTTTTATTTTGAAATTAGTGTACCAAAATTGATGTTCCTTTTCTTTGTATTAATCTACCTAAATAGTCTTCAGCTTCTGCAATCCAAACAAAAGTTGCTATGTCTTGTAACTTCCCTTTATAGAACCCATCCCACCCTTTATTTATGGTAGAAGTTTCAAAAATAAGCTCACCAAATCGATTGAATACCTTAAAATAATGTAGAGATTTAATGCCTATGCAAATTGGTTTTAGCAGGTCATTTTTATAATCTCTATTTGGCGTAAAAGTATTCGGTACATATATTTCTGGACCATTGTATGCTTTTAATTTTATGGTATCGCTTCCTTCACAATTATTAATTGTTTTTCCTGTTACATGATACTCATAATCTTTATCAATTGTAGCTACAGGATTATAAATATTTGTGAAATTTAGTTTGTATGGATTAGTCCATTCGTATTTGATAACACCTGCGTTACTTAACTCTACAACCTTTAGCTGTACTGGTTGATTTATGGCTACTAGCGTATCATTACCTGCAAAAATTCTAACTTTCGGAGTTATTGATATTTTTATAAGGCTCGGCGTTAAAGAATTACAACCATTTAGGTCTGTTACTGTAAGACTGTAAGTAGTATTTACTTTTGCTTGAATAACCAAAGGATTCTGAATATTTGGATTTGATAAATATGTGGTTGGCGACCAAGTATAAATTAATCCTCCAGATCCATTTAATTGTGTATCGGCGTTAAAACAAATTGTTTCAGAAGTTCCAGCATTTGGGATAGGCGCAGGGTTTACATTTACTGTAATAGAATCCAATTTAAAACATATTCCTTTTATAGCCTTTACATAGTATTTGGTAGTAATAGTAGGATTTGCAACTGGGTTAATCACATTAGCATTTGATAATGCATTTGTAGGATTCCATTCAAAACTATTAGCATTCGATAGTATGTTCAATGTAGTCTTTAATCCTTCGCAAATTGCACTAGGTGTAAGTGTAGATAAAGTGACAGTATTAATTAGCACAAGAGAATCCAATCTTTGTTTAATACAACCATTTGCATCTTTTACACTTATAGTATGTACACCATTCATTGCAGCCAAAATATTTGATGATTGATAAGCGCCTCCATTAATTGAAAAAGTATAAGGCAATTTACCTCCTTGAGCATTTACAATAAATGAACCTGTTGCACCTAAAAGGCACGTAGGTTGCACTTTTTGAGTTGTAAAGCTTATAGGCAAAAATAAATCTACCAAGCTAGTAGAAATGCTATCTAAACAACCAGAAGCATCTTTAATTCTTATTGTGTAAAAACCTTGCGCTAAATTATTGAAAGTACTATCCAATTGATAAGGATTACCATTTATAGAAAATTGCAAGGGCGCTATCCATTCTACAGAGGAACCTGCTTCAATTTTTATTTGACCAGTATTTCCATTTGCACATGCAATATTAGTTTTGGAAAGTATTGAAACATCTTTCCATTTTAAATTAACGGAATCCTTTGCTATACATAATCCAAGTTTAGCTGTACAAATATATTTAGAAATACTATTTACTGGTGTAGCAAGTGGAGTTCTAATATTTACATTATTCAGTGTTGGGTTATTTGTCCAAGTATATGTTGTATACCCTGTGGTTGCAGTTAAAAGTTGACTAGTATTTCTGCAAATAAATGCCGTATCAGGTGCTCTTCCTGGTGATAATAAAAGTCTATCGTAATCTTTTATTTGGATTGTTGCTGCTGAAGAAGGAAATCCAGAACCGCATGCTGAAATTATAGAGATAGTCAAATTTTCCATCCCCTCATTAATATTATCTTGTAAAGCAAAAATATCTACATCTACTTCTGTTTGATTTGCTGGAATGGTTGCTGCTAATGGTAAAAGTTGAACATCTGTTCCATTTACTGCTGTGCCTGTGTATAGTAAGTTTACTATTAACGGTAGAGCTGTTGCTACCTGTCTTTTTATTCGTACTTTTCCTGGCACACACCCTTCTGCAAGATAATTATTACCGAAAGCATCTATTGGTGTAATGTTTGTAATGGTTGTAGATGTAGAACTAAGACTACCAGCTTCCAAAAAAACACCAGAATCATAAAAACCATCTCCTACATCTGCAATAGCTAATTTTAAATGATATGTTTGACATGGCTGTACTAGTGCTTTTGCGGTAAAAATTTTTGTATGAGCATTGTGTGTAAATAATTTATTTGGTTGATTGCTTAAATAAAATTGTGGAAATAATCCACAACCTACACTATCATTTATATTATCAATAGTTACTGGAAAAGCTGTACCAGGTATTAGTGCAATATTTCTTTTTATAGGATACCCCGGCCCTTGTATAAAAAAAGCAAACACATCATTTACGCCAGTACACGGGAATTCAGGATACTCTTCTGAAGAAAAAACATATCTAAATTTTATTGTATCTCCTATTGGTACAAAATCAAATTCTAAAATTGTTGCATCTTGAGTAGGATCTAATACTAAATTATCTAAATCTGCATCGCCTGCTCTTAAAAGATCAAGATCTGCAAAAGCACCAGTTGAAGAAGGCATAGCCCCCCAGTATAAGCCATTGTTACTCCATTACCATCTAGTCCAAAATTTCCAGTAATAGATTTCACCCTTCCATTTGTTAAAACTATACCACTATCTAGACCAATATTAGTACCCGAAATATTATTAAAAAAACCTGTTGACCTGTTATCCGCTGAAAATGTAACATTACTGATTGTGACACCTTGCCCAATAAGTTTTTGGACCAGAGCCAAAGCATTACTTTGTGGAGTAATGATTAGCTGGGCTTTTAATGTTGAACAAGGAAATATAATAACAAGAAAAATTAGGTATAGTTTTGACATTTTGCAGTTATTGTGCAATAAAGTTATTCAAAACAAATTAAAATAATCGTTTAAATAAAAATCGAATCAGTAATTAACCGATTCGATTTTTTATTTTATTACTTTTCTAGATGCAATTTGCCACTGCAAACTGCCCATTGCCAACTGCTAAATACTCAATGTGCCCAAAACTTCATTCATACTCCTCACTACATCTGCACTTTTTGCAAAAGCAGCTTTTTCTTCGTCGTTTAATTGAAAATCTACAATTTTTTCCCAACCATTTTTGCCAATGATTACTGGTACACCAATACAAATATCTTTTTGTCCGTATTCACCATCAAGGTAAACACAGCAAGGAATCATTTTCTTTTCGTCTCTTACGATTGCTTCCACCACTGCACAACCTGCAGCACCTGGCGCATACCAAGCACTTGTACCTAGCAAGCCAGTAAGTGTAGCACCACCCACCATAGTATCGGCTGCTACTTTTTGTAATGCTGCTGCATCTAAAAATTGAGCTACTGGTACACCTGTGTAAGTTGCTAATCTTGTAAGTGGTATCATGGTAGTATCACCATGCCCACCAATTACACTAGCTCCCAAATCGTTTACACTACAACCCATAGCTTGCGATAAATAATAACGGAAACGTGCACTATCTAATGCGCCACCCATCCCAATAATTCTTTCTTTGGGCAAACCTGTTTCTTTCAATGCCAAATATGTCATGGTATCCATTGGGTTGCTAATAACTACAATGATACAGTTTGGCGAGTGCTCCAAAATATTTTTTGCAACTGTTTTTACAATACCTGCATTTATGCCTATCAATTCTTCTCGGGTCATACCTGGCTTACGAGGAATGCCCGATGTAATTACTGCAACTGTACTGCCTGATGTTTTTGTATAGTCGTTTGTGCTACCAATTATTTTGGTATCAAACCCTTCTAGTTGTGCCGTCTGCATCAAATCCATGGCTTTGCCTTCCGCAAACCCTTCTTTAATATCTACAATTACCAATTCGTCGCATATTTGCTTGCGAGCAATGTTATCTACGCATGATGCACCTACTGCGCCTGCGCCTACTACGGTTACTTTCATTTTGTTTATTTTTAGTAAGGCAAATATATATGATAATGAATAAATGTAGATTGAATATTGGATATTGTTTTAAATTATTGGTTCTTGTAGGTTTATAAACTGGCTATCTATTTGATTGTACAATAAAGGAAGGTATTTTATTGATAGGTTTGCAATTGCAATAAATACTTATAAAATGGCTTTGATGTTAAACCGAAGAACTATACTGTTCATTAAAAACCTTCAACATCATTTTCAAATCATCCAAGGTATTTATATCTTCTACTTTTTTATCTTTACGCCATCTGCTCATACGTGGGAATCTAAGTGCTACGCCGCTTTTATGCCTTTTGCTTTCTGCTATACCTTCAAAAGCCAATTCAAAAACAAGTTCAGGTTTTACTGTTCGTACAGGGCCAAATTTTTCGAGAGAATTTCGTTTTACAAAATTATCCACCTGTGCAAACTCTTTATCTGTAAGGCCGCTATAGGCTTTTGCAAATGTTACTAGTTTATCGCCATCCTTTACAGCAAAGGTATAATCAGTATATAAATTACTTCTTCTTCCACTCCCTTTTTGTGCGTAAATTAAAACGGCATCTATAGTTAGTGGATCTATTTTCCATTTCCACCAATCGCCTCTTTTTCTACCATCTTTGTATTCAGAATTTTTTCTTTTTAGCATTATGCCTTCGCTACCTTTATCTCTACTTTGTTTTCTTATCTCGATTAAATCATTCCATTTCTCAAAATTAATAATGGGTGATAAATGAAAAAAAGGAACATCTATTTTTTCAATAATTGCTTCCAATTTCTTCCGCCTTTCATTCATCGAAATCATTCTAATATCTTCCCCATTTTCTTCTACCAAATCATAAGCAATAAAACCTACGGGTGCTTCTTTCAATTGCTTTGTAGTAATATTTTTTCTGCCAATTCTTGTTTGTAAAGCTGCAAAAGGAAGTGGTGCAAAAGTTTCTCCCTCAGGCGGTGCAGCAAGGCTGATTATTTCTCCATCTATGGCGGTACCATTGGGCAATAAATCTTGCAATATTTTGTACTCAGGAAATTTATCTGTTAGCAATTCTTCTCCACGGCTCCACACAAATAATTCATCATTTCGTTTTATAATCTGTCCTCTAATGCCATCCCATTTCCATTCTGCCTGCCACTCATTTTCATTACCCAATTCGCTCACTTCATTTTCTATTGCATAAGCAAGATAAAAAGGGTATGGCTTGGAATCATCTGCTGCACTGTGTTCTGTGCTCATCAATTCATCAAACGAAATGGTTGCAGGTTTCCAATCACCCATAATTCTGTGTGCTATAATGGAAGGTGATACAGCGGTTGTTTTTGCAATTGCATTCACCATTAACTTTTGAGATACTCCAATTCTAAAACCACCCGTCATCAGTTTATTAAACACAAAAATTTCACTTCGGTTCATTTGTGCCCAAGCTTCTGTTACAAATTGTTGTTTTATTGTATCATCTTCTTTGCCAATCGTTCTTAATAAATTCATGTAGTGTGTAAGCGAATAATCCACTACATCATTTGTATCGATATTGCTTTCAGGCATAAGCAATGAAATGGTTTCTGCTAAATCTCCCACTGTATGATAGCACTCTTCAAACAACCATGGCTCTATGTTTGCAGCTTGCATACATGCGCCAAGTAGCAAGGCACTATTTATAGAACGCTTGGGTCTTCTACCAGTAAACAATGCAATTACCCAAATTTTATCTTCACTATTTGCTTCCAAAAAATACGCAATGATGGCATCCAACTTTGCATTGGTTTTTGTGGTAGTAGCCAACTTCATTATTAATATTGCAAAACGTTTCAAGGAAAAGTATTTAGTATTAAGTATTGAGTATTTAGATTTGCCCTGTGAAAAAGCGGACACTTTTTTAATAAAGAAATTTTACCATTATTTACAATTGAACTTTTACAACTTCATCATTCACATTCTCAACATTCACTTCTTCATTTTCCGTTTGTTCTTCATTTCCATATTCCGTTTTCACTTCGCCTGCTTCAATACCCTGTTCATTTAAATACCTGCTAAAAGTTGCTTGAAAACCATGTGTGGCATATACTTTTTCTGCGCCTGTTGCTTTTACTGCATTCAACAATCCATCCCAATCACAATGATCGCTTAATGCAAAACCTGCATCTGCATTCTTTCTACGAACATTGCCTCTTACTTGCATCCATCCACTACAGATGCCCGTTGCATAAGGAGAAAATCGTTTCATCCATGGGCTTCCTTCTGCGCTTGATGGAGCAATTACAATACATCCTTTTAATTCTTCTTTTGTGGTTTCTGCTGTTATTCTTTTTACATCTGGCAAAGCCCAACCCGCAGCTTGTAATGTTGTGTGCACATTATAAACTGCACCATGCGCATAAATAGGCAAACCTGTTTCTGCTAACGGTTTTAAAATACGTTGTGCTTTTCCCAAACTATAAGCTATGAAAACACTGGCTTTTCCATTGGCTTTGTTAGCGGCAATCCATGTTTTCATATCATCAAAAATTTGCTGCTGAGGTTGCCATTTGTAAATGGGCAAACCAAATGTACTCTCCGTAATAAATGTATGACATTTTACAGGTTCATAAGCGGTGCTTATACCATCATCTTCTGTTTTATAATCACCAGTAAAAACCCACACTTCGCCTTTGTACTCTACTCGCACTTGTGCACTACCAATTATATGTCCTGCGGGATAAAGTGAAATGCTCACACCATTCATAAATACAGGTTCATCCCAACCGATGGTATGATAATCGTTTTCTCCTAATCGTAATTGTAAAATAGGTTTTGTATCTGTGTGGCAAAGATATTTTTTACTACCAAATCTTGCATGGTCACTATGCCCGTGAGTAATTACGGCAAAGTCCACAGGTTTCCATGGGTCTATATAAAAATTGCCTTGCGGGCAAAAGAGTCCTTTGTTGGTGAATTCTATTAGAGGCATAACAGTATATTATTCAATAATCATTCTTGAAAGATATACGAAATTGGTTCTATATCGGACTGTGATGTGAATTATGTATGTTTGAGAGGAAATGTTATTAGTGAAGTAAATAATTAATAAGATAATTTTTCTTTTGTTATTGTATTATCTAAGGCATAACGTACATACTCATTTAATGTAACTTTTTTTAGAGCTGCAAAAGTAGCTGCTTCTTTATGCAAAGCAGATGGAATTCGTACATTAAAACTGCCTTTGTATGTTTTGTTTGGTGATTTGCCAAGCTCTTGACAGGTGGCAATATAATCTGTCACTGCATTTGTAAATTCTTTTTTTAATGCCTTTACAGAATCCGCCTCAAAATTTACAAGGTCGTTTATGCCAATTATTTTACCAAAGAAAACTTCGTCTTCAGCACTAAAATGTACTTCTGCATAATAACCTTTGTGTTGTAATATATCATTCATGGTTTAACTTTCCTTTTTCGTTAAGATTTTCTATAGTTTGTTTTAATGCATATTTTTTTACGATATTGCTTGGGTGTGGTTTATGCAATAAAATTAAATTCCCATCCTTATCCACAAACTTTTTTCTAGAGCCTGCTGTTTTTCCTTTTGCTATTTCCGAATAACCAAGTGCAGCCAAAACTTTTTTTAATTCATCCCGAGTAAAATCTGCTGGAATCGATAAAAACCGTTCTAATAATTTTTCCTGTTTACTCATTCTGAACGTAAAAGTAACTAAAATGTAGTTACAAAACTACAAATTGTTTAAAATTTAACTTTTGTAAAAAGCTACATAATTAATAGTGGTAAACTTATTAGCTTATTGGGTTAATAAGGTTGGGTTGTAGAGTGGAGAAATTTGCTACTAAGGTTTGGTGGTGCTGTGGAAAGGTGTAGATATTATTTAATTAGTTTTATACAAATCAATCTGATTTTCCACCCACTTAAAATATTGCTTATTTTTAAAATCAAACCATGCATTTCTATGCTCTCCCGAGTTATCTATTACAAACTTAAATTCTCTAAATGGGTGTTTTCTGTTTAGTGCATTAAATAATTTTTCTTGTAATTTTGTGTCGTTTATTTGGTTTGCAAAATCTTCCATAACCGAAAATGAATCGCTGGACTCCATTGCTTGAAATTCTTTGTAATCTGTAAAATTTTCATCGAGCTTATCCAATTCTTGTTGCCAAGCATCGGTATCCATATCATAATGCCTTTCTCTATTGGGCACAAAAATTAACTCTCCATTTTGTTTATGGTAGAAAGCTCTAAAACCATTATCTAGTTCGTCTGCAATTTCTTTAATTTGTTCTTTTGTGAAGGTGAGCATGGGGTAAATTTTTTGCTGCTCAAATTTTAAAAAAAATATATTAAAGTATAATGCATTTTGAAAGAATTGTGAAATATAGAATTACAAAAACCTTAGTAGAAAGGTGCATGACAAATGGCAGCAACCTTATTAGCTTATTAAGTTAATAAGGTTGGGTAGTGGAAATTTGACACTAAGGTTTGATGATATTGCTTGGCAACTAATTTGTGAATTCTAACTTTATTTGTTGATATTTGATTACAAGTAATTTTATTTATCAAAAACTATTATTAGCAGTATGACTGAAAATACGATATGCTTAAATTGTGATGAAACAACATTGAATAAGTTTTGTTCTTTATGTGGGCAGAAAACCAATACACATAGAATTACTTTTAAAAGTTTAATATCTCATGATATTATTCATGGGGTTTGGCATTTTGAAAAGGGTATTTTATTTACCATTAAAGAAGCATTGATAAGGCCTGGGAAAGCGGCATTGGATTATATTGCTGGAAAGAGAATTCGTTACTACAATATTTTTTATTTAATACTTTTAATTGTAGGTGTTAATATATTTATAGGAAGTTTGATAGGGAATCTAGATGCACAATATTTTCCTAATTCCAATGCGGTTTTATTAAATAATTCGAAAGATAAATTGCAAACTTTTTTATCGGGAAATGCTAAAATTATGATTTTATGCTTTATCCCCCTTTTTGCAATAAACAGTTATCTTATTTTCAATAAAAAAAAGTTTAACCTAGGAGAGCATTTTATAATAGCAGGTATGTCTTTTTTAGGAATAATGACAATTACTTTAGTAGGTAACCTTTTTTATTTTTTTAACTATCTTAAAAACTTCAATTTTTTAAGTTTTATTGCGGATTATCTAACGCCATTATCTATTTTAGTGTATCTTTTCTATAGTTACTATTCTGCTTTTTCAAATAGTTATGGCAAAAAAGAAAATTTACTTAGAGTACTATTATTCGTATTTATTTTGATGCTTGAAATAGTTGGGTTGTTACTTTTGGCAATGAAAGGTTTTAAGTATATCTGACAAAGGTTTGATAGGTATAATAGGTCTTTTTTGCTACATAAATTATATTGCTATAAAATTTATTCTTCTAGCTTTAGATAATATTTCTTTACAAAACCAAACTCATTATTATCCAAAGCCACATTTACACTTTTTATATGTGTAAATGTTTCATCTAGTTGCTCAAAATTAAATTGCCTATTTACAATTTTTGATGGTTTAAAAATAAAGAAAATAGTAAAAAGACAACCAAGCCCTGAACCTATAGAATCATCTATGTTTGGCATATTATCATCTTGCCCAAATTCTGAACAAGATGAAGTTACATTAATGTTATCACTTTTATTGAACTGCCATTTTCGTTTTATTAAACCGAAGAAATAATATTTTGACACCTGAAAAGAATCTTCAAATACAATAAAATCTTTGATAACAATAATACTTAGTGTGATAAGAACTACTGAGGTGAAATAACCTAGATTTGACTGATTATATTTAAACGACAACAAAAAACTCGTTATTAAAACGAAGAATACAATACGTAAACTCAATAATTTTTTATAAATATTACGTTTGTAAATTACCATAAGTTAATATTGGAGTAAGCTTTGCTATTACATTTTTATTGCAACCAACTAATAAATTTTGGGTAATCTGCTGAGTGATTGTTGGTAATATATTTTATGAGATAGATTTCTTCTTCAATATCAAAAGTTATATACCAAGTAGTTTTATGATTATGTTTATACTTAATATAATACAACCCATATTTAGTATTTAAAGTTCGTTTATGTTTTAAGGAAGGAATTGTATCTATAAAATCTAAAATATTATTTACATATTCTTCTGCATCTACAACAAAACCAAAATACTCATTTTCAAAAAGTTTGGTTGATAATTCTTTTACTATAGATATAAATAAAGGACTGTAAATTATTTTTTCCATGGAAAACTTCTTACATGTTTTAAAAGTATTTCCCTTGTTTCTTCAGCAGAGTGACCTTTTTCGCATTCTAATTGAAACTTCGTTTTAGGCATCAACCCTATTTCGTTAAACATGGGTATTACTTCTTTGTGTTTTCTTACATCAACTGTTACGTGAGTTATTTGCCCTCGTGCATTTTTTTTAGTTGTTATACCTGCTATCGCTGCCATGATTATAAATTTAGCTACTACAAATATAATAATTCCTTTTTATTTCTATTCGTCAATCTCCGCTTCTATCTTTTGCACAATAAAAGCCGAAAAAAGTTCCGCTGCTCAGCCTAGCCACGATAGCAGCGGAAAGCCCACAGCCTGAGGAACGAAGGCGAGGACTTGCAGCGAATAGCGTGGTGCAAATGTTCAGTAAAGCTTCCGTAGCCCATGCTCCAAAAAACCTCACCCCAACCCCTCTCCAAAGGAGAGGGAACTCGAAGATAGTAGCGAAGATAAAAGCGAAACAATTGCGAATTTTACAAATAAAAAATGCTCACAATTTTCACAAACTGCAAGCATCAAATAAAATCTTAAATCAATAAATCTTAAATCAGAAATCTAACGCATCCCCGGCATTCTCCCCATCGGCATTTTGTTCATCATTTTCATCATGCCTTTCATTTGTTCAAACTGTTTGAGGAAGGCGTTTAATTCTGCAATATCTTTTCCGGCGCCTTTGGCTATACGAGCTTTGCGGCTTGGGTTTATGAGGTCGGGGTTGCGGCGTTCTATAACGGTCATGCTATTAATGAGGGCTTCTATTCCTTTAAATGCATCGTCGTTTATGTCCACATATTTTATTTGTTTGCCTACGCCGGGTATCATAACCATGAGGTGTTTTATGTTGCCCATTTTTTTAATTTGGCCAAGCTGTGTTTTAAAATCTTCAAAGTCAAATTGATTTTTGCGAATGCGTTTTTCAAGCTTCGCTGCTTCGGCTTCGTCAAATTGTTCTTGCGCTTTTTCTACCAAGCTCACAATATCGCCCATGCCCAAAATACGCTGCGCCATACGCTCGGGGTAAAACACATCTAGCGTATCCATCTTCTCGCCGCTGCTCATAAATTTGATGGGCTTGTTCACCGTGTATTGTATAGATAGCGCCGCACCACCTCTTGTATCACCATCGAGTTTTGTAAGCACTACGCCACTAAAATCCAAACGCTCATTAAACGCCGCAGCTGTGTTCACTGCATCTTGCCCCGTCATACTATCTACTACAAATAAAATTTCGTGTGGACTCACCGCTGCTTTTACATTGGCAACTTCGGTCATCATCACTTCGTCCACCGCCAAGCGGCCCGCAGTATCTATGATGATTACATTTTTATTTTTGCTGCGTGCTTCTTTTATGGCATTTTGTACAATGCTTACGGCGTCTTTGTTTTCACGTTCGCAATACACATCTACACCTATTTGTCCGCCGAGCACTTCAAGTTGGTCTATGGCCGCAGGGCGGTAAATATCTGCCGCTACCAACAAGGGTGATTTACCTTTTTTTGTTTTTAAATAATTGGCAAGCTTGCCGCTAAATGTTGTTTTACCACTTCCTTGCAAGCCCGCTACTAATATTATTGCAGGGTTACCGTTTACATTAAATTCGCTCTCCTTTCCACCCATAAGTTCGGTGAGTTGGTCTTGCACAATTTTTACCATCTGCTGCCCGGGATTCACGGCTAGTAACACTTTGGCGCCAAGGGCAGTTTCTTTTACTTTGTCAGTAAACTCTTTTGCAATTTTATAATTCACATCGGCATCTACCAATGCACGGCGAATATCTTTTACCGTATTGGCAATGTTGAGCTCGGTTATGCGAGCCTCGCCTTTTATATTTTTAAACGCACTTTCTAATTTTTCACTTAAACTTTGAAACATGTTTTTATTTTTTATTTCACGCAAAGCTCGCAGAGGAGCAAAGGCGCAAAAGTTTTAATTTAATTTTGGCTCACAGATTTTTTAATAATTTATTTTATGCTTTGCATAAAATTTTGATTGTTGTTTTATGGGCTTCAGTTCCCTGATGAATCTTCAGTGGCGTCGCACATTTCATCTTCACTTTACTATTTAGCTTTTATTATGTTTTACTTATCGATTTTTTTATTTTTACATGTCGCTCCTACGGAGCTACGTGAACATTATAATTTTTTTCTTACTACTACTGACATGTCGCTCCTACAGAGCTGAAAACATTGCAATCTATTTTTATTTTTTTGCCACAGATTCACAGAAAAAAATGCATTCCCAATAAACCCCATTCGCTTAAATCGCTTTAGCGATTTTTCTTCCCGCCTTTTCATTTTTAATTGTTACAAATAAAAATAAAACGCCTTCCCTCCTTCTCGGCAAAAAAACAATTCGCTTCAATATCAAAACACAATCTTCGCAAAAGTCCCTCCTGTGGAGGGATTTAGGGAGGCTTTAAATCGAGAACGCCGTATCCACAATCGCCACCTGTTCCTTAGCATGTATTTTACTATAACCACTAGCCGTACTTGCACTTGCCTTTCTGCTGATGATGTGAAAATTAATGCTCTCCAAATTCATACGCAGGTACGAAGCAGCACCCATGTTTTGCGGTTCTTCTTGCACCCAATGCCAAATGGCTTTGCTGTATTTCGCATACAACTCATCCAATTTGTTTTGCGGTAGCGGATACAATTGTTCCAATCTAATTATTGCCACATCATCTCTGCCATCTTTTTCTTTACGCTCTAGCAAATCAAAATATATTTTACCACTACACATCAATACTTTTTTAATGATGCTTGCATCTTTGTTGGTAGCATCATCATACACTTCTGTAAACCCACCTTCGGTAAATGCACTCACATCGCTGTATGTAGCAGGCAAGCGCAAATTTGCTTTTGGCGAAAAATTTACCAAAGGCTTTCTAAACGGCCAAGCCATTTGCCTGCGCAGCATGTGAAAGAAATTTGCAGCAGTGGTAATATTTGTAATCACCATATTCAACTCCGCACACTGTTGTAAAAAACGCTCCATTCTTGCACTGCTGTGCTCAGGGCCTTGTCCTTCGTACCCGTGTGGCAATAATAATGTAACACCATTCATGCGTTGCCATTTTGTTTCTGCAGCAGCTATAAATTGGTCTATTATAATTTGGCATCCGTTTACAAAATCACCAAACTGTGCTTCCCATAAAACTAACGCATTGGGGTTTGCCATACTATAGCCATATTCAAAACCAAGCACCGCATATTCGCTAAGCAACGAGTTGTATATTCTAAAAGGCGATTGTGTTTCTGTAAAA
>JANNVW010000127.1:0-41855 GCA_031408295.1 Ferruginibacter sp. | reverse complement strand
TGGTATTTCTGCATCGGTAGAGCTATACCCATAACTACTTATTTTATCTTTCAATTTATTCAACTCTGCCTGCCCTGCTTGTAACTGCTGCTTTACTTGAGTCATTGCATTTGGACCTCCAGCGGAAGCTGCTGTTTGCATGGCAGACTGTACGTTTGCTCTAGTTTGTATACCTGCAAGTACAGGTATATTAGACATATCTACAGCTCCATCTCCAGGCATATTAAACAAACTAGCAAGCATAGAATTTTTAGCAAAAAAATCTTTCACTTTGCCATTATTCATTAACAGTGCCATTAATTTTTTTTCAATTTTTTTCTTATCTTTTAGAGTGCTGCTGTACTCTTTTACATATTCATTATAATAGTATGCGGTTTTTTCCAGTTGCTTAAAATTCTTAAATATTTTTAGTTGGGTTACTGTATTTCTTAGCATTTCTTTTTGTGTACTCAGGTATTTTTTTACATCATCGGAGTATTTCAATTTTGTTTCTGCTTGTGCTAAATAGTTTTTTGCTTTATCTATTTGGCTATTGCTTACATCAGGAAAGTTTTTTCTATTGGCTGTTACTAAACCAAGAAAAGTTTTCACAGAATCTATGTAAGAGTTATATTCTCCTTCTAATACTGTAGCTACTTTTTGAGGCGCATTTTTTAGTTCATCGTATTTTCTAATAGTTTCCGCTAGCTGGGCTTTAGCCATGCTAGAGTCTTTGGCAAATATCTTTTTATGGAGTTTAAGTTCTGCTTTATGAAATTTTTGGAGGGTTTTGTCTGTTCGGCGAGATATTTTGTTGGTGAATTTTGAAAGTTTATTGTTAACCGTATTTATAAAGTTTGTAGCGTAGAATGATTTATCGGCTAGGCTAGTATCTGCTTGTGCTTGGCTTTTGGCACACACTATAATGAAAGAAACTACAATAAATATTTTCAATTTCATAAGCCGATGTTTTGATTGTAAATACCAATAATTTGTGAATGTATACGGTTAGTTTGATTTAAAAAACAGGAAAAACCCTGATTTTTTTATCAATAAAATTGCTTATATGGTGCATAATTACTGTTTTAAATTGTGCTTAATAAACCTAGACTGTTTTCTAATTGTTATCTTTTATAAAAGTAAGCTGCCTGTTTGGTACAAAATAGAGGACATCATCAAAGTTTGATGTTTTTTTCACCAATATTTAATATTGTCAATTACAGTTATGTTTGTTACAACAATACTTATATAAACTATCTTTTTGTGCAAAACCCTGCTTTCTAACACAAAGAAAGTTCATTCATTTTATAAAATAACTGTATAAAACACCTATTTTTTATTGCAAAAACTAGGCATTTTACCTAGGTATAAATACGTAGTTTTTTGATTCTATTGGCTTCTAGAGATATCATTATTTTTTTGTTTGTATATCTTTTTTATAGCAATGCTAAATTATGAAAACAAACAATCCCTGTAGGTTTCTATTTTATAAGTGGGTTAAATTAACAATAACTGCGTTAAACAAGTTATAGGTGTAACATTGTCTAATTATATTAATGAAAATAAAGCTTGGTTGTAATCATTGATTGGTATGTAGTGCAGGCTGGTAATTGAGCGAACCAATAAAACTCATTTAGGTTTCGATAAAAAAGCGCATTGCCTCCCTCTACATAATGAAAAAGTTAATTAAATTCATCTATACTTTTTTAAATGAATTTTATCAGATGAATAATTGTAATCCTATGCGTTTATAAACAACTCCCTCACCCTGTTTCGAGTCATCATGAAATGAGGTTGAACCAACATACAAAACGCATGCAGCTAATCTCAAACATTCTTTGTCCTAATAAATATGGGCAAATACATTACCATACAAATACCAAAAAGCTGCCAGCAAGATTGGGATGCTATGCTACCAAATACACAAGGCAAACATTGCAATGCCTGCCAAAAAACAGTTGTTGATTTTACTGCCATGACAGATGCACAACTTGCCCAGTTTTTTAAAAAGAAAACGAATAATGTTTGCGGGAGGTTTTATGATGATCAATTAGAAAAGCAAATTGCTCTTCCCAAAAGAGAATTGCCTTGGCTAAAATATTTTTTTACGATAACCTTGCCTGCATTTTTATTTTCACAAAAATCTTGGGGACAAAAAAGTTCAATTAGAGAAAACACAGTTTTAGTAGAAAAGCAAATTAAAGCTGAAGAAATACTATGTTATGCAAGTAAGATAGCAAAGGTTAAAAAAGATAGCATCGTTGATTTAGAGGAAGTATTTGTGAAATCAAATGTTACTCAAGGTAGATTAAGAATTTCTATGGGTGATGTTGCTTATTCAAAGTCTGTTCAATTGACTAACCCCATAAAAGAAAAATCAATACTTGAAAATAAGTCTAGTGGTGTTAGCATTTTCCCAAATCCAATTTCATCAAATTCAAAATTAAATATCGTTTGGGATAAGCCTATTTCTACAAACCAATACATAGAAATTTTTGACAGCAAAGGAAGCCTTGTACAGAAAGAAATTGTTATTATTTCAGCGAAAACAAAAACAGCTTTTGTAAATATCAAAAAAATAATAGCGGGTATGTATTTTATAAAAATAACCGATGCTAACACAAAAATAAAATTGAGTAATGGGTTTATAGTAAACTAAAGAGGCTACCAAATTTGGCAGCCTCTTTAGTATAAAGTTATAAAATAAATAACCGAATAAATTAATCCTTTACAACTCAAACCCATTCATAATAACTGCACCTTTCTTTATAACCACTATTCCTTCTTTTATTGTAAACAATTCATGGTCGCCATCAGCAAGGTGATTACCACCCGTTATTTTTACATTATCTCCAATTCTGCAATCCTTATCGGCTATTACATTTTTAAAAACACAATTATCGCCAATCCCTACTTTAGGAATACCCTTTGCAAAATTTTTGGCTATTTCTTCTATGGTTTCATAAAAATCGCTACCCATTATATAACAACTATCTAAAGATGAGCCTGCTCCTATTCTACTTCTAATACCAATTACAGAATTATGCAAAGATTTTGCATGAATAATACAACCCTCAGATATTAATGTTTGTGTAATAGTAGTACCGCTTATTTTTGCAGGTGGCAGCATGCGAGCACGGGTGTATACCATTTGCTGGCTATCAAATAAATTGAATGGTGGTATATCTAAAGTAAGTGCAAGGTTGGCTTCAAAGAAGGAATAAATATTTCCAATATCTGTCCAGTACCCACCATATTGATAACTTATTACTTTGTATTTATCAATAGCATCTGGTATAATTTCTTTTCCAAAATCAGTGGCATCTTTTTTCTCATCGCCCAATAAATTAAACAACAATTTTTTATTGAAAATATAAATACCCATTGATGCTAAATAATTTCTACCCATACCCTGCATTTCGCTACCTGTATCACTTGTCCAATCAGGTAAAAGCTCTACAGGAGGCTTTTCTACAAAAGATGTAATTGTATTATTTTCTCCTGTTTTTAGCAGCCCAAATTCAGTAGCTTCTCTAGCAGTTACAGGTATGGTAGCAATAGTAATATCAGCACCAGCAGCTTTATGATTATCTATCATAGCAGCAAAATCCATTTGGTACAATTGGTCGCCACTTAAAATAAGTACATAATCAAAATCATGTTTTTCTATATGCTTAAAAGATTGACGCACCGCATCTGCCGTTCCTTGATACCAACCTGGGCTATCAGGCGTTTGTTCTGCTGCCAAAATATCTACAAAGCCATTGCTAAAACTACTAAACTGGTAAGAGTTTTTTATATGCTTATTTAACGATGCAGAATTGTATTGTGTAAGCACAAACATTCTATTTATGCCACTATTTATACAATTTGATATTGGTATATCTACCAATCTATATTTACCTGCAATAGGCACTGCTGGCTTACTTCTGGTGGCTGTTAGCGGAAATAATCTGCTACCTGCACCTCCTCCTAAAATTACGGATACTACTTGCTTACTAGTCATGGTTTAAATTATTATTGTACAGATGTATAAAGGTTTAAATATTGTTGTGCACTGGCTATCCAGCTATTGTCTATTTGCATCATATATTTTCTTATGCTTGCCATTTTCTTTTTATCGGCATACAATTCCAACGCTCTTTGTATAGATATATCAATATCAATTAACGAGGCATAATCAAAACACAATCCATATCCGTTTTCTTCATCAATATCTTTTACTGTATCGCTTAATCCTCCTGTACGCCTTACTACGGGCACTGTACCATACCTCAATGCATACAATTGGTTTAGTCCACATGGCTCTACCCTACTAGGCATTAATAAAAAATCGGCTCCCGCATACATAAGGTGGCTCAGTTTTTCGTTATAGGTAATTTGTGTATTGTAATACCCAACAAATTTATTTTGCAATGAAGTTAAGGCATCTTCTACAAAAGGATCTCCACTACCCAAAATTAAAAAATTTAATTTTCCATAATAATTACTCAATGCACTATTTATAGCGCCAGGCAAAAGGTCTGCACCTTTCTCCCCTACCAATCTTCCAATAAAAACAAATAAAGGTAAATTAAGGTCTAGCGAAAAATCATCGCACAATTTTTTCTTATTTAATGCCTTACCCTCTGTAAAATCTTTTATAGAAAAATTATCTAAAATATAAGTGTCCTTTTCTGGATCCCATACTTTATAATCTATACCATTTATGATGCCCGTGCATTTCGCATATTCAGATCTAAATAAAGGCTCTAGCCCGTTTGCATCGCTCATTAATTCTTGCATGTAACCAGGGCTTACTGTGTTTACCTTTGCTGCACATTTTATGCCACAAGCAAGAGGGTTTACCATATCACTCCAATCAAGCATACCCCAGCGCCAAGTATTCCATGCTGGAAAATATGCTGCCTTATCCCAACCCATCCAACCTTGGTATTGTGCATTGTGTATGGTTAATATGGTAGGTATATTTTTTAATTTTTGATACGCAAAACATTCTTGCATCATAAAAGGAATAAGTGCTGCGTGGTGGTCGTGTACATGCATTACATCTGGGGTATGTTCCCATCTACTTATCCATTCCAACACGGCTATTTGAAATGCTGTAAACCGCTCCGTATCGTCATCATAACCATATACTTTTTCCCTATCTAGCAGTCCATTAATATCTACACAGTATAAATCAAACCCAAGTTTATTGTGCTTTTCTTTGATAACCGTAAAGTCGAAATTCATTTTCTCCATAGAAAAATTACCTTTATGCACCACATCCCATTCATTGTCGTACAAAAATTTAGTTCTATACATAGGCACCACAACTTTGGCAGTATGCCCTTCAATTTGTTGGTATTTTGGTAATGCACCTACCACATCTGCCAGTCCACCTACTTTTGCCATAGGGTAACACTCTGCACTTACATGAATTATTTCCATAGCCTAATAAAATATTTTAGGATGAATTTATGAAGTAAATTTTAAATGTTGATAAATCTTTGAAATAAAGTGAAATAATTTATTTTTTAGTCTTAAGTTGAAATTAATTTTAAGTTAATACTTTTTTTATGCTATTTTGAGCAACTAAAACGATTTCGCATATGATAGCTTCATCTACAGACAACACCCAAAACCCCTCAAGCAAACAATTAATACCTACAAACTATGGTGCACTGGGCACTTTAGTAACTGTATTTTTCTTTTGGGGATTTATAGCCGCTGGTAACAGTGTGTTTATTCCTTTTTGTAAACACAAATTTGCATTAGATCTATTTCAAAGCCAATTGGTGGACACCGCCTTCTACTTTGCGTATTTTGTAGGTGCACTTATTTTATTTGCCGTAGGTGCCATGAAGGGCAGTGACCCTGTAGCAAAATGGGGGTATAAAAAGAGTATTGTATATGGTTTATTGTTTTCAGCATTGGGTGCTGCTGCAATGATATTAGCTGTAAACCTTGGCACTTTTGCAGGTATGCTTGGTGGTTTATTTATAGTAGCGCTTGGTTTTAGTTTACAACAAACCGCAGCACAGCCTTTTGCTATTGCACTAGGCGACCCATCTACTGGCACTAACCGTGTAACACTTGGCGGTGCTATTAATTCTTTTGGTACTACTATTGGGCCTTTGGTTGTTGGACTAGCTTTATTTGGCACAACAGCTGCTATTACCGATGAAAAAATTGCTAGTTTAAGTTTAGGAAAAGTTATTCTTTTATATAGTTGCGTAGGTGCGCTTTTTATTGGTGCAGCCATTATGTTTTACACTTCTAAAAAAGTACCAAGTGGTATTACTATAGAAAAAACAGATAAAGCAAATAAAGCTTTAAGCATGTTGTTAATTATGACAGGACTTTTGGCCGTAATGTTTGTACCAATCTTCAGTAGTTACAAAGGTGACCCAACTTTATTAAGTGATATTCAAAAACATGATTTAGAATCATACAGACTCAAATGGCTTATGGGTGCTTTTGCAGTAATTGTAGTTAGTTTGGTATATGTAAATGTATCTGCTAAGAAAAATGCAGAAGGTTGGGGTGCTATGAAATACCCACAATTATTATTGGGTATGCTTGGTATTTTCTTTTATGTAGGTGTGGAAGTTACGGTAGGTAGTAACCTTGCTGAGTTGATGAAATATCCAGAGTTTGGAAGTTTTTCTTCTTCAGAAGCTACACCATATATTGCGATGTATTGGGGTAGTTTAATGATTGGAAGATGGGCAGGTGCTGTAGGTGCATTTGGTTTCAGCAAACAAAAAAGAATGATTTTACAGTTTATAGTTCCATTAATTGCGTTTGCAATATTGTTAGCAGTAAATACCGCTTTTAATTATGATATGACCCCGCTTTATTACTACATTGTTTGTGTACTAATTCAAATTGCTGCTTTCTATATTAGCAATAATAAACCTGCAAAAACATTATTAATTTTTTCATTACTTGGCGTAGCAGCCATGGTTATTGGTATACTTACTACAGGCACAGTGGCCATTTATGCTTTCCTTAGTGGTGGTTTATTCTGCTCTATTATGTGGCCATGTATTTTTAGTTTATCAGTAGCAGGTTTGGGCAAATGGACAACACAAGGTTCTGCATTTTTAATTATGATGATTCTTGGTGGTGGTATCATCCCTCCTATTCAAGGAAAATTTGCAGATTATTTACAAGCAAGTTCTAGTGTACCAGGCTCTGGTATTCATGCATCATATTGGATAGCCGCAGCATGTTATGCATACTTAGCTTTCTTTGCATTTGCAGTAAAAGGAATTTTAAGCAAACAAGGTATAGATTATGATGCAGCAGCAGAATCAACAGGTCATTAATAAAAACACCGTAAAATATAAGCGAAGAACGATGCTAGACTTATCTAACGATCATGCAATTGGAATAGACATTGGCGGTACAAATACCAAATATGGTATTGTAAACCACCGTGGACAAATAGTTTTTGAAGGCTCTATTAAAACAGATAAATACACCGATGTACACGAGTTTATAGATGCCCTGTACGGAAAACTACAGCCCGAAATAGAAAGGATGAAAGACCTTAATTTCATAGGCATAGGTGTAGGCGCACCCAATGGTAATTTTTATACTGGCACTATAGAGTATGCACCTAACCTAAAATGGAAGGGTATTATTCCGCTAGCACAGCTAATGGAAGATAAATTTAAAATGCCTGCAAAACTTACCAACGATGCCAATGCTGCAGCTGTTGGAGAAATGATGTATGGTGCCGCCAGAGGCATGAAAGATTTTATTATGATTACCCTTGGTACAGGTGTAGGTAGTGGTATTTTTGCCAATGGCGAATTGATACTTGGGCACGATGGATTTGCTGGTGAGCTTGGGCATACCATTGTAGTGCCTGGTGGGCGTTTACACCCAAACACAGGAACATTGGGATCTTTGGAAGCTTATTGCAGCGCCACAGGTGTAACTTTTACCGCCAAAGAATATTTAACAGGTACAGAAGAACTTAGTACGCTAAGAGATATCCCTTTGGACGATTTAGATAGCAAGGCAGTTTTTGATGCTGCGCTTGCAGGTGATTCACTAGCACAAAAAGTATTTAAAACCACTGGCGATATTTTAGGAATGGCATTGGCAAATTTTGTAATGTTCTCCTCACCAGAAGCTATTATTTTATTTGGTGGCCTTACAAAAGCTGGAGATATTTTAATGAACCCTATACAAGAAAGTATGGAGCGAAATCTATTGCCCATTTTTAAAAATAAAGTAAAACTTATTTTTAGCGAATTGAAAGAAAGCGATGCAGCCATACTAGGAGCAAGCGCATTAGTATGGGAGCGATAATAATATTTACAATCTATTTTAAGAAATATAATGACTCGATACCAAAGCCCTCCACAATGGAGGGTTTTTAATTTATGGAGCAGCTATTTGTTCTAAAAAACCTCCCATACTCAAAGCATTATCTACTTCATAGTCACCAATTTTTGTTCTACGTAGTTCACTAAGGTACGCTCCACAGCCAAGTACAGCACCCATATCGTGTGCAAGGCTACGTATATATGTACCCGTGCCACAAATTACCCTAAAATGTACAATGGGCATTTCTATTTTTGTAATTTCAAATTCGGTAATGGTAATCGTTCTTGCTTTTAGCTCTACTTCTTCTCCCCTACGTGCAAGCTCATACAATGCAACACCATCTTTTTTTATAGCTGAAAAAATTGGTGGTAGTTGCTGTATCTCTCCTATAAATTTTTTTGTAGCATCTTGTATTTGTGTTTCTATAATATGGTCGTAAGGCTTGTGGTTTTCTGGCACACTTTCTTTATCGTAGGTTGGCGTAGTTGCTCCAAGTGTAAATGTACCCGTGTATTCTTTTTCCTGCGCCATATACTCATTTATCTTTTTGGTAAACTTTCCTGTACATACTATTAAAAGACCTGATGCTAATGGGTCTAGCGTACCTGCATGACCAACTTTTTTTATTTTTATGGAGTTTCTAATTTTACGCACTACATCAAAAGATGTCCAATGCAGCGGCTTATCTATTAAAATTACTTCACCTTCTTCAAAAGTTTTTCTTACTTGGTCGCTCACCTGCACATACGGCAGTTTTGGTTGTTGCAGTGTACCATTTTCTGCTTCTATGTTTTCTCTATGCTTTTGTATGTAGGATCCCTTTGCCAATGTTTATATTTTTTATTATTCAATAAATTAATATTGATAAGTACTTTTTATAAAATTAAAAAATACGATTTAGTTTATGCTCTAGCAACAACAAATCTGCTACAACCATTGCCGTTACTGCCTCTAATACTACTGGCACACGTAATGCAATACATAAATCATGTCTACCTTTCACCGAAAACTCTTCTATCGTTTCTGTTTCTTTATTAAACGTTTGCTGTAGCTTTGGTGTAGATGATGTAGGTTTTACTGCAATTCTAAAAACCAAATCATTACCATTTGTAATACCACCAGATATACCACCCGCATTATTTGTAAGCGTTAATCCTTCTTTATTTTGTATGGCATCATTGTGTTCTACGCCAAACATTTTTGCAGCTGCAAAGCCACTACCAAATTCTATCCCTTTAATGGCAGGTATAGCAAATACAGCATGCGCCAATAATGATTCCGCAGAATCAAAAAATGGTTCGCCCAAACCAATTGGTAAATTTTGTACCACACATTCTACAATCCCCCCCACACTATCTCCCACTTCCATAGCTTTTGCAATTCCTTTTTCAATATCTGTTTCTCCGCCCACTTCTTTTAAAGTAGCTACACAAGAAATATTTTTATTTGCATGTTGTAATATTTTTTTTGCCACTACGCCTGCCGCTACCAAACAAACCGTAAGCCTGCCGCTAAAATGTCCACCGCCTCTAAAATCTTCAAAGCCACCAAACTTTTGTGAAGCAGTAAAATCTGCATGCCCTGGCCTTGGCACCGCTCTTTGCTTTTCATAATCGCCGCTACGGGTATTATTATTTTCAAAAATAATGGTAAGCGGTGCGCCTGTAGTTTTATTATTAAAAACGCCTGTTAAAAAAATAGGAATATCCGCTTCTTTTCTTGGTGTAGTACCAGGTTGTGTTCCACCTTGGCGTCTAGTAATATCTACCAAAAAATCTTCCTGCGTGAGTTGAATACCAGCAGGACAGCCATCAATATTTATCCCAACAGATGGCCCATGAGATTCTCCAAAAATGTGTACACTAAATAAAGTTCCAAAACTGTTCATGGTTGTAAAGTTACGGGTTGAGGGGTTATGAGTTAAGGGTTGAATGTTGTTGAAAATTGTTTGAAAGGTTGAAAGTTGAAGGTTTAAAAAAAATCGAAGTACATTGCATAATACAAATCTTAAACTGCCCACTGCCCACTGCCCACTGCCCACTGCCCACTGCCCACTGCCCACTGCCCACTGCCCACTGCTACTCGCCTACTGCCAACTGCTTTAAGTCTTCATAAAACCCCGGATACGATTTATTAATAGCATCAGCTTCTGTAATCGTAATATCTCCTTCTGCACCCAATGCTGCAATTGCAGCAGCCATTGCTATTCGATGATCATGGTGCGAAGATACAGTGGCTGTATTTATTTTACCACCTTCTATTATCATTGCATCATCTTCTTGCAAGGTTATCTTTATACCCATTTTTCCAAAAATATCTTGCAAGGTTTTTGCTCTATCACTTTCTTTTGCGGCCAATCTATGTATGCCATATATTACAGATTTACCTTCGCAGTATGCCGCCAATGCCACCATTGGAGGAAATAAATCTGGACAATCGGTTGCATCAAAAATAAATGGAGATAATTTATTTTTCTTAATCACAATTTCATCTTCAGATATACTTACATGCGCTTTACTCATTTGTAAAACTTGCAAAATAGCTTTGTCAGCTTGTGTAGAAAAAACATCTAAACCTTTTACAGTAACCTCACCTGCAATAGCGCCTGCTACTAATAAAAAAGATGCACTACTCCAATCTCCTTCTACGGTATATTCAATTTTTTCATTATCATTTTTTGTCTTTGGGTTAATAATGAAACGCTCATAATTCTCATGTACAATATTGTAACCAAAGTGTTTCATAATATTTAAAGTAAGGTCAATGTATGGTTTACTTTTTAAATCAGTCACCGTTATCGTTACTTGTTCTGTAGCAGCTTCACCAAAGGCAAATAATAAACCTGTAAGAAATTGTGAACTCAATGAACCATCTATCGTAATATACTTTGGTTGCAATGGCCCTTTTACTTTTAAAGGCAATTTTCCATTTACAGAAATTATTTCAATACCCAATTGTGGAAATATTTCATCAAAAAAATCCAACGGTCTTTTTTGTAAACTACCTTCTCCTATAATATTTATGGTATACGATGATAAAGCTGCAATAGGCGAAAACATTCTTATAGATAAACCACTTTCGCCACAATTAATTGTTTTGTTTTCAGCAGCCGTGTTTGCAGAAAATCCGTTAGAAATAATTTCAAGAAAACCTTCTCTACTATAAATTTTTGCCCCTAATTGGGTAATGATATCTAGTGCTGCTTTATCATCGTTGCTTATACCCGCATTGTGTATAGTAGTTACACCATTATGTAAGAGTGCCGCTGCACACGCTCTTTGCATACTGCTTTTAGATGCAGGCGCAGCAAGTGTTCCATTTATTATAGCAGGAGAAATTGTTGTAGTCATTATAAAATTTGGTCTAGTAAGTCTTCTATTTGAACGAAAGATATTTTTTGCACTATGGCTTCTCCAATAGCATTTAGCAGCACAAAATTTATTTCATCGCCTGCCCGTTTTTTATCTTTTTTTAATAATGATAAAACTTGTGGCTTATCAATTTCAAAATTGATAGGCAATTCATATTGTTGCAACAATTTTATTAATCTTGCTTTAGCATCAGATTCAAAATTATTTATTTCCTCAGATATTTTTGCAGCCATTACCATACCTATACTTACCGCACTACCATGCGGTATTTTGTATAAATTTTCTACTGCATGCCCAAAAGTATGCCCAAAATTGAGCATGTATCTTTCACCCGTTTCGTGTTCATCATTTTTTACAACAGTCATTTTAAGGGCAGCATTATCTTCAATAAGTTTTGCAATAGCTTCTTTATTTGCAATATAAAAATCAATATTATTTTTTTCTAAATCTTCAAACATAATTGCATCTTTTATACAAGCATGTTTTATTATTTCTGCAAAGCCATTTATCCATTCTGCCTTTGGTAGAGATTGTAAAAATGAAAAATCGTATAAAATAAATTGTGGTCGGTAGGTTGTACCCACCATATTTTTATACACGCCTACATTCACACCGTTTTTTCCACCAATAGCAGCATCTGTCATTCCTAAAATGGTAGTAGGCACAAGCCCCAATTTTATGCCACGCTTGTATATACTTGCTACATAGCCCGCCATATCTGTAACCACACCTCCACCTACGCCTACAAGCATATAAGATTTATCAATGTCTTTTTCAAGCAATTGATGTATGATGCCATCAATTGTATGTTGCGTTTTATTTTTTTCTGTACCACCTATTGTAAGAACGATGTATCCTTCAAACTTATTTTTGTGCAATGCAAAAACGGTTTCATCTGTAAGGATAACTATTTTTTCTTTTTGATGATAATCATTAATACTCTCAAAATGAGCATCCATTAAAGTGATTACTTTTCCACCTTCCAATACTGTTTCTATTATTTTCAAATTTTTGTTTTTTGTATTTGCTCAAAAATAAAACTTAATAACCTTTTTCTTATTCAAATCTTTTTAGCAATGCTAATCCTTCATTCCATTTACCAAAACCAGCAGTAGCATTTATATGTCCTGCTTCTCCAATATTTACAAACTCACTTCCCCAATTGCTAGCAAAATATTGTGCTCTTTCCAATGTAACCCATTCATCATTTGTACTAGCTACAACAATTGTTTTAAAATTTATTGTATTACTGGGTATAGGCGAAAAGCCGGTTGTAGGAAAATTATAACCTGGCATATCTACATCACTCGGTGCTACCAATAAAGCACCTTTTATTTTTTTACCAAATCGATTAGCCCAGTGCGCAATGGTGGTGCATGCAAGACTATGGCCAATAAAAACAACTGTAGACAAATCATATTCAGCCATTGCCTTATCAATTGTTTGTATCCAATCTTCACAATCAGGTGCATCCCATTCCTGTTGGTTTATACGAATAAAATGATTTCCCTTTGTTTCAAAATATGTCTGCCAATGTTCGTCCCCAGAGTTGCCAAGACCAGGTATTATCAAATAATTAGTCATCTTACTTATTTAAAATTGTTCCCACATCATTCATTATTTTATTTTGATGATTTATACTTTCCATATGAACAGCATCAAAATATTTTATTAAAAATTCTTTACTTAAGTTCAGAGAATCTCCCTTTAAAAGAGCCCTTTCTAAAATTTCGTTCCATCTTGCAGTTTGTAAAATGGTTAGGTTATTTTCCTTTTTGTAATTGCCCACTTCATCTGCAATATTCATTCTTCTTTTAAGTAGTGTTAGTAATTCATCATCTACTTGGTCTATCCTTTCTCTTAGTAAACTTAACCCTGTACTATCTGCTGTTTTATTTTTTACCCTCCATACCAAATCGGATAGCATTTTATCTAATACTTGGGGTGTTATTTGTTGTTTTGCATCGCTCCAAGCATTATCAGGATCTATATGCGATTCTATAATAAGCCCCCCAAAATCTAAATCAATACTTTTTTGTGCTACTTCTTGCAACATAATTCTGTTACCACAAATATGCGATGGGTCGCAAATTAATAACATATCTGCAAAGCGTCGTTTCATTTCTATAGCCAAATGCCACATGGGTGCATTTCTATATTCTGTATTTCCATAAGATGAAAAACCACGGTGTATCATACCAATATCTTGTAGACCTACTTTTTGCATTCTTTCTATTGCACCACTCCAAAGCTCCAAATCTGGATTTATGGGATTTTTTACCAACACAGGAATATCAACTCCTTTGAGTGCATCAGCCACTTCCTGTACGCTAAAGGGATTTACAGTAGTGCGTGCACCAATCCATAAAATATCTACTCCGTGTTTTAAAGCCTGTTCCACATGTTGTGCAGTGGCTACTTCTACAGTTGTGGGCAAACCCGTTTCTTTTTTTGCGGTAGTAAGCCATTCCAAACCTATTTCACCAATGCCTTCAAAAAGCCCTGGTTTTGTTCGAGGCTTCCAAATACCAGCTCTAAGTACATCTATTTTACCAGTTGCGGCTAAGTCTTTAGCTGTTTGAAGTACTTGGGTTTCTGTTTCAGCGCTACATGGTCCACTAATAATAAGCGGTCGTTTGTTCCAAATTTGTAAGAGAGAATTATTCATTGACCAATTATTAATCTTAATTTATTGATTTATATACACTTCTAATAATTTTTAAACAGAACTATTTAGTATTATCGGTAAAGTTACTGCTAGGATGGTATTTACTAGAGATTTTTGTAAAAAAGAATGCCACTCTGGAAAACCAGAGTGGCAATGATGTCTTTGTTAAAAGAATCTATGAATTCGTAAGAATTACTTCTTAACTTCTTCAGCTACTTTCTTAACTTCTTCAGCAGCACCTTTTACAGCTTCAGCAGCACCTTTTACAGCTTCCATTTTTGAAGCAGCAGAATCAACTACTGTATTCATTTTAGCAGTAGCAGTGTCAACTGCAGCAGCAGCAGTATCAATAGCAGCAACTACTGAATCAGTTTTAGGAGCATCAGCATTTTCAACTTTTTTCTCTTCGCAAGAAGCGAATGCTACAGCGATAGCTGCGATTGCAAGAAATTTTTTCATTTTTGTGTTTTTTTAATTTTAAATTATATAATTCAGTTGTTAATACAAAAACGAAAAAAAGGTAACCCTATTGTGAAAAAAATATTTTAAAATTATTTTTTGGGTTACTAAAAGCTTTATTTTGTATTAATAAATAAGTATACTAGGTGAGTACATTAGAACAAGATAAGCTTTTACTGGAAGGGATTGCAGCAGAAAACAAAGATTCTATAGAACAATTGTATAAGCAGCACTATAATATGGTACAAAGTATGGTGATAGCAAATGCTGGTACTAGAGATGATGCTGCCGATTTGTTTCAAGAAACCGTAATCGTTCTTTTTGAAAAAATAAAAACAGGCAATTTTGAACTTACCTGTCTTTTAAAAACGTTTGTTTACTCTGTTGCTAGAAGATTATGGCTAAAAAAGCTACAACAGCAGCAGCGTTACACTAGTCAACCAGATGATTTGGAAGAAGCTGTGCCAGTAGAAGATGAAATTGAGCATCATTTGAAATTAGATAATGATTTTACCATTATGGAGACAGCTATGGGTAAAATTGGGGAGCCTTGTAAAAGTTTGTTACAAGCATACTACTTGCAAAAGAAACATATGAATGTAATAGCGCAAGAATTTGGCTACACAAATGCCGACAATGCTAAAACACAAAAATATAAATGCCTTGTGCGACTAAAGAAACTTTTTTTCGCACAATATAAAAACATAGAATAATGGAAGATACTTTACTAATGGACGCTGCGGAACGCTTTGCAAAAGGCGAAATGAGTGCCGAAGAAAAAATTTATTTTGAAGATTTAAGAAAAAACAATCCTGAGCTGGATCAAGCTGTGGTGGAGCAACTTTTCTTTTTGAACCAATTGGATAATTATAGCAGCACAAAGAATTTTAAAGCTTTGCTTTTAGATGTAGAAAGTAAACTTATTACTGAAAAATTTATTACACGCTCTGCAGCACAAACACAAGGAAAACTTGTACAACTTTGGCATAGATATAAGAAAGATATTGCGGTTGCAGCATCTATTGCTGGTATTGTTTCTTTACTTATTGCATCTGTGGTTTCTTCTGTTACCAAAAGTAATCCTAAGTTAGACTTACTTGTACAGAAAATAAATGACCAAGCTATAAAAACGAAAAAGATAGAAACTGCCTTAAAAGACATACCAGTTGCCAATGCAGTACCTACAAGACAGCCAATTGATGCTCGGTTTAGGGCTACAGGTTTTATGATAGATGCTACTAATAATTACATTGTTACAAATGCTCACGTAGTAAAAGAAGCTGCTCATCATCTTATTGTAGAAAATAATAAAGGTATTGAGTACGATGCTACTGCTGTTTATGTAAATGTAGCGCAAGATTTAGCTATCATAAAAATAACAGATTCTAGTTTTAAACATTTACCTGCTTTGCCTTACAGTATACGAAAATCAGGTGCAAACTTAGGTGAAGCTATATTTTTAATGGGCTATCCTAAAGCAGAAATTGTGTACGGCGAAGGTTACGTAAGTGCAAGAAATGGATATAAGATGGATACTACCTACTGCCAAATTAGTACTTCTGCAAATGAAGGTAATAGTGGCTCTCCTGTAATTACTAAAAATGGAGATTTAATTGCTGTAATAGCTAGTAAACAAACAGATGCAACAGGTGTAGTATTTGCAATAAAATCTGCAAATATTCATAGGGCAGTAAACGAAGTGAAAAAACAAAAAGACGATTCAAAAATAAAAATAACCTCTGCTCCATCTCTTAGAGGGCTAGATAGAGAAACACAAATAAAGAAAATGGAAGGTTATGTGTTTATGATAAAAGGAAATTAATCTACCGATACACTTAATTAGAAAGGGGTTTGCAATATTGCAAACCCTTTTCTAATTCTATACTTTTTTTATAATTTTATCCTAAATAAGCCTTTAAAGCACCACTGTATCTAGCCTTTTGCAAACGCTTAATGGCTCTTTCCTTAATTTGGCGAATACGCTCTTTTGTTAAATCGTATTTTTGACCTATTTGTTCTATCGTAACACCATTTTCTCCATCTAAACCAAAGTATGCATTTACAATTTCTGCTTCTCTTGGGCTTAAAGATTTTAGTACACGGCGAATTTCACTTTTTAAAGAATCGTGCATTACATCTTCGTCGGTTTCAGAACTACCTTTAAGTAAATCGCCCATAGCCACATCCTCTGCCTCATGTACTGGCGCATCTAATGAAGTATGGCGGGTATTGCTTTGGAAAATATTATTAATCTCAGTTTCACTCATCTCCAATAGTTCTGATAACTCTTCAGTAGATGGCTCACGCTCGTGCTCTTGCTCAAAAGCCATGTAGGCTTTGTTGGCTTTATTATACGTACCAATTTTGTTTTGTGGCAAACGTACCAAACGACCTTGCTCGGCCAAAGCCTGCAAAATAGACTGGCGAATCCACCAAACAGCGTAAGAAATAAATTTAAAACCCTTTGTTTCATCAAAACGTTGTGCAGCTTTTATAAGACCAAGGTTACCTTCATTTATAAGATCAGATAATGAGAGCCCTTGGTGTTGATATTGTTTAGCAACAGAAACCACAAAGCGTAAATTAGCTTGCACCAATTTATCTAATGCCCTTTGGTCTCCCATTTTAATTTTCTGAGCAAGAATGGTTTCTTCCTCAGGAGTTATCATCGAAATTTTAGAAATCTCTTGTAAATACTTTTCAACCGCTTGAGAATCACGATTTGTAATCTGGGTTGCTATCTTTAACTGCCTCATTATAAATAATTAGTTTGCTAATATTGTTCGGATATGATGATAAACGGCTGCAAAGGTACATTTAATACGCTGTTATTCAAAAAAATCGGAAGAAAATATTTTTTTATTTGGGGAATAATGTATATGCAATAACCGTGCTAAAATTCAAAAAACATAAATATTCTGTTAGTTTTTTTATATAGAAATTCAAAAATTAATAAAACAAAGCGTTGAAGACTTAAAAAAATACCTGTAATACAAGCTGGCGCTTATTTACAATTAAAAAAATAAAAATACCATACCTATATTTTTTAAAAAAAAACAACTCCTACCATTCCTAAAATATTTTTTTTCAGCTTAAAAATTAATAGTAATATTGTTGTACGAATTTAATCGTAAAAATGGAAAATAACAAAATATTGAAACCTACAGAAAGCGAATTAGAAATTTTGACAGTACTTTGGTCGGTAGGGCCAACGACTGTGCGTAAGGTACATGAAGAACTTGCAAGTACTAAAGATGTAGGCTATACCACTACGCTAAAGCTTATGCAAATAATGCACGAAAAGGAATTGGTAACTAGAAACACAGCTAGTAAGACTCATATTTACACTGCTGCTATAAATAAAGAAAAAACACAAATGCAAATTGTAAATAAACTTATTAAAAATTTATTTGCAGGCTCACCAGCAGAAATGGTTTTACAAGCACTTGGTGGTAACAAAACGACAGCAGAAGAACTTAATAAAATAGAAGCCCTTATAGCCTCCATAAAAAATAAAAAATAAGAGCAATGGATTTTTTTTATGCATTTACTGAAACAATTCTTCATAGTATTTGGCAAGCAGGTTTGCTAGTACTACTGTTTTCTTGTTTTACTGTTTTGTTCAAAAATATACATCCCATAAATAAGCGTAACTTCCTATACGGATTGCTAGCCATACAATTTATTGTTTCAGCCATTACTTTCAATATGTATTTTAATGGTAACAACATAAACATTTTTCGTTTTACTACAAATGATTTTATTAATACAAATTGGCTTGACAACAACTCAATTTTACTATTTTCAATATATATTACACTGCTATTGTTTCGCCTAATGGCACTACTTTGGAAATGGAATAGTTTTAAAAGTAATTACTCAAAATCATTATTAAAACCATCAGTAGAATTAAAAGTGTTTACTGAGCTTAGGAGTTACCAATTGGGTATAAAAAGAAAAGTAAAACTTTGGTATAGCAATAGTATTGAAGCGCCTATTACATTCGGCTTTATAAAACCAATGATAATACTGCCTTTCTGCTTGATAAGTAATCTCACACAGCCGGAAGTAGAAGCTATTATTTTGCATGAGCTTTCGCATATAAAACACAAAGACTACCTATTAAATTGGGTACTTGTGGCAATAGAGTTGATTTACTATTTTAATCCATTTATAAAAATATTGGTAGAAAACATAAAATTAGAAAGAGAAAAAAATTGTGACTTACAGGTAATAAACTTTAAATACGATAAAATACAGTATGCACAAATACTGCTCAAAATTGCAAAGAAGGTAAATAAAGTAGAGTCGTTTCAAATTGGAGCTGTAAACAATAGCAACCAACTATTAAAAAGGGTAAACTTTTTTTGTAAGGATGATTCACAAATCAAAAAAAATAACACTAGTTTTTATGCCTTGGCAATAATCTGTTTGTTTTCTATTTCCTTAACAATGTTTTTTACACAAACACAATCTAGCAAAAAAGCAAATGCTACTTTTAGTAAATACAGTGTAGCTATAAAACAAGCTGCCGAGGTAATAGCTAAGCCAGAAGGGCAATTGGCAATAAAGACCTTAACTGCCATACCCATATATACCAAAATAACCAAAGCAAAATCTAAAGTAAAAATGGAAGTTTCTAACGCCATTATTCTAGATGCTAATGAGGCGGAGAACAAGGGCATATACAACTTCGTTGCTATGAATACAACAGATAGTATTAAAGAATTTATTTACACTATAGAAACACAAAAAGGGGAGGTTACCCAATCTTTTATAATGAAGCAGGTAAAAGGAAAATGGGTTTTTCAACCGAAATGGATGATTAAAGAAGTAAATTCAGATAGTACATTATTGCAATCTTTAAACAATACTTCTATAAAAATTGACAGTGTTCAATAATAGAATTTTCTAGTACTAATTGTCAACAACTATAAAAGTATTATTTTTATGGCATGACAATATATTTATACATAATATGTTCTTTTGTGGCAGGTTTTATCATTGCATGGGTTATACAAATGATAAACCTAATGAAACTTAAAAAAGAATATAAGAGTACCCAAGGCTTATTGGAAAGCGAAAAGTTAAAAAAAGAAACTTCGCAAAAGGAGAATACCTTTCTTATACAATCTGCAGATGCAACTTTGCTCGTTACCAAAGAAAAATTACGTAAAGCAGAAGAGTTGGTTAGGATAATGGATAATGATATTTTATTGCTGCAAAAAAGTAATGAAGAAAACGAAAGTTTTTTTGCAAAAGCTGAACCAGTATTACATGAAATGAAATTGAAGTTAATAGAGGCCAATAACAATGTTGCAAGACTAAAAAAGCAGCTAGGTGAAAAATGATTTTCAAAAAAGTGGTTTTATCTTATTTACATATACACAAGTATAAAGTTTCTAACCTACAGTACAAGTTAATCCATAAACTCAAATACATGAAAATACAACTGTGGAGTGTTGGAAAACAGCACGAGACTTTCGTAAAAGAAGGTATAAATCTTTTTACTAAAAGAATAACAAACTATTTCCCCATAGATTGGACAATTATTCCAATGCCGAAAAATGCTGGCATTATGGAATCCAATATTTTAAAAATAAAAGAAGGAGAAGCCATTTTAGCCATGCTTGCAAAGGATGATTATTTGGTTTTGTTAGACGAAAGAGGAAAAACATTTACAAGCGAAGCTTTTTCAAATTTTATAGAAAAACGCACTCTGGAAAGTACAAAAAATCTAATTTTTCTCATTGGAGGAGCTTATGGTGTGAGTGATGCAGTAATGCAGCGAGCAAATTTTAAATGGAGCTTATCGCCATTAGTATTTCCACACCAGTTGGTAAGGCTTATACTTGCAGAGCAAATTTATAGAGCCTGTAGTATTATACGAAACGAAAAATACCATCATGCTTAATACACTGGCGACAACAATTAAAAAAGCCCAATAACCAAATCTTTTTACATAGCTTTATCACAAATTATAACTTATGGATTTTTCTCAATACCCTGTTACAATGTTGCTTATAGCAGCTAATGTTATTTTTTCCTTTATTGGATTTTCAAATCAAACCTTATTATTGAAAACAATAGGTTGGCCCTATTACGAAAAAAGAGAAAAACAATATTACAGATTTATAACTTCTGGATTTTTACATGCAGACTGGATGCACCTTATCTTTAACATGTTTACACTTTTTTTCTTTGGCAGAAATTTAGAGCTTATTTTTAGTGCCGCACACTTAGGCGGCAATATAGCTTACTTGGCTTTATACTTTCTTGGTTTGGTAATAGCCAACCTCCCAAGTTATGTAAAACATAATAATGATGAAAATTACAGATCATTGGGAGCATCCGGTGCAGTATCGGCAGTAGTATTTGCTTCTATTGTTTTTAGCCCTTGGGGGCAAATTGGAATTTATGGCATTCCAATATCTATGATGCTTTATGCGGTACTATATTTGGTATATTGTGTTTATATGGGTAAAAAAAGTGCAGACAATGTAAACCACGATGCGCATTTATGGGGTTCTGTATTTGGTCTTGTATTTACAATAATTCTTGTAGCAGTTGTAAGGGCAGATTTGTTTCCTTATATTTTAGAAGACTTAAAAAAGCCAAGCCTTTTTGGCACTAGGGAGCTAAGCTCAGTTTTAGAATATGTATTGACGACGAGGTAATTTTAAACCTATCATCAATTCTATATCCTACTACCCATACAATTTTTTTGTTACTCTCTATTACCCATACATTTTCTTTTTGTATGAGCGATAGCTTAAGGTCACCAAAAAAACGGCTTAGTTTTTTCTTTTTTTGCATACCAAGTGGGTAAAAATAATCTCCTTGTTTCCACTTGCGTAGCAATAGTGGATATTGCAATTGCGAAGCATCTATACAAGCTATATTTGCTGTATTAGCAAAGGTTTCAGGTGTATTTACTTTTTTTAATTGCAACTTATTTTCATCAAAAAATACTTCAATAGTTTCTTCTTCAATTAAATGAATTGCATTTGTTGTATTACTTATTACAGGAGAAATTATTAGCCAATTTCTATTACGCAAAATCCTGTGGGTGTCAGAAGTAATAAACTTACCGGACTCACTATTCAATAATTTTTGTACCTCCCCTACTTGTGCGGCAGTAAAATTATATTCACCAATAATTTCATGAATAATCGTTTTTAAAGGTTTCACCTTTGCTAATTTTAAAACAGGAATATAAAATTCATTCCCTTTTTTTTCTATAAGGTTTGCCTTTATTTTATTAATACTTTCATTGTAAAGGAATGCAACATCTGTAAATCGTTCAATATTATTGAGTATATTTTTTGTAGTGTTTGGGTAAATATTTTCTATAGGTGGAATCAATTCATTCCTAAAATAATTTCTGCTGTAATCAGTTTCAGCGTTGCTGCTATCTGTTACAAATAAAATATTATTCTGGCTTACAAAATTTTCAATATCCACTCTTCGTGCAAATAATAATGGCCGCACTACAACTCCTTGTTTTGGCAAAATACCCCTTAATCCTTTTACGCCGGTACCTCTAAAAAAATTCATCATTACTGTTTCTATATTATCATCTGCATGGTGAGCAGTTAATAAAAAAGCAAACTTATTCTCTTGCAATAGTTCGTTAAACCAAGTATACCTTAGGTTACGAGCCGTTTCTTCAATTCCTGTTTTACTATTTTTGGCAACTGCAATGGTATCAAACTCCTTTACAAAAAAAGGTACATTGTATTGGCGTGCTAATTCTCGTACAAAATTTTCATCTCTATCACTCTCCTCTGCTCGCAGTTTGAAATTGCAATGCGCAATAGAAAAATGAAGGTTGTGCATAGCACATAACGCACATAGCGCAACACTATCTGCCCCACCGCTTACAGCTAATAATAGTTTATCTTTTGAAGTAAAAAGATTTTCTTTTTGTATGTATACTTTAAAATTATTTAATAAGTCCATTCCATTATTTATGAAGAAAAATGCTACAATAAAATTTGTAGTGTTAAAAACTCAATCCAGGTCTATCTCTTCGAGAGTTTACTTGCCCAACCCCTATCAACAGGTCTGTACGATCAGTAAAACCTTTATAGTATACAAGTATGGTATAATTATTTTCTGTTTCCCAATAATTACCTTCCAAAAAATTAGTTTTATCTGCTCCATCTTCGTCTACAAGTGTATATGTGTATGAGTAATAACCTTGTTTCATAAACACTGACCCTTCATACAAACCTGTAGAATCGTTATACTTCATTTCATATTTTTCAGCCAAATCGTAGCCTGTAAACTGGCCAGATATGAACATACGCTTGCCTTCATAAGCTTTTCCATTTGGTGTAGCATAACTAAATTTTACAGTAGCATAGTCGCTTTGCCAAAAAGGGTTTATTCTTTCGTAAGCAACAATACTGTAAGTGCCATTAAAATCTGGAAAATAAACATATCGTTGTCCACTTCTGTCAATATCTGGCACCATGTACATAGTAGTAGATGTTTTGCCATAATCTGCATGATCTATTCTATCACTTTGTATTCTAAAACTTCTAAGGTCTAACCAACGCCACTCTTTACCAGCAGGAAATTGAGCTATATTATCATTGGTATAATCCAATACATTTCCACGTACAAATATGGGTTTAATATCTCTCTGAGCATTATCCCAACGATTATTTTGCAACACAACAACTTTTACTTGCTGTGCCGCACTAAAGGCATTCAAATCGCCTGTGGTAACGGTAAATCGTACTTTTTGATAAGTAGTGAAATTTTGTGCTCCTTGTAATTGGACGACAGAAGCGCTTATAGATGCTCTAGAATCTACCACCAACAAGCGTTTTGTAAATACCAAATTTGTAGTATCTCCATTCAAAAAAACTTTTACCAAGTAATTTCCAGAACGATTTGGCAAACAATTTTGTTCTGGGAGCGTAATTTGATAATGGGTATACTTTGTTAAAGCTATAGATGAATACCGATATGTTGGAATTCTATTTTGCGTAAATCCTTTTATAAAATCGAATGAAGACAAGGTGTTTACTGGATTCCAGTCGTAATCGCACAGTTGATAGGTATAATAATAGTTTTTATAATTACCTTCCAAATCATCAAACTGAAGTTGAAAACCAGTTCCACCATTTAAGTTGTATACAGGCATTTGTGCTTGGTTTCCATATTCAAATAACTGCGCAGTGGCAATATATGGTTTGTATATTTTTTCTGGCCCTTGTGCATTGGTTTGCAGAAATAGTAGCAGTGCAAAACCTATAAAAACTTTTATCCTTAAATCTTTAATACTCATTACAGCTTTAATTATTATTTTTGAAGATAAACAAAATTAAGACCATTTTGAATGTTTCTTTCTTTATTGCAAAAAGATTAGCATCTGTTAAACAAAAAACGTTTAGCAGGTTCATCATCGGATTAGCCGTTACAGCCACCACTTTAAGTGTGGCAGTAATGATTGTAGCCCTAAGTTTTGTAAATGGTTTTCAAAGGGTAATAAGTACCAAAGTGTTCAATTTTTGGGGTCATGTAAGGGTAATTCAATCCCTAGAAGAGCGTGGTTCTTCTTCGGAAGAATACCCAACTATTGCAAATGACACCGTAGAAAATTACCTACTTAAACTGCCCGAAGTAATATCTGTAGAAAAATATGCCACAAAATCTGCAATTCTAAAGTATGGTACAGATATAGAAAGTGTTTTCTTAAAAGGCGTAGATAAAGCCTATAATTTTGCAAGATTACAATCGTTTTTGGTTAAAGGAAAATGGATAAGTTTTACAGACAGTAGTTATAGTAAACAAATAAATATTAGTAATTACACAGCTACACAATTAAAATTGAATGTAGGCGATAGCTTAATCGTTTACTTTTTTAATACTGATGGTACAAAAAGAATTAGAAAACTAAATATTGCTGGCATTTATAAAATAGGCATAGAAGAGTATGATAAAAATTTTGCATTATGCGATATTAACCTCATTCGTACATTAAACCAGTGGCAGCCAGATCAAATTGGTGGTTATGAAGTTTTATTGAAAGACTATAAAATAACTGATACCATTGCTAGAAAAATGTATGATGAATTACCAGATACTTGGTACAGTAAAAGTGTAAGAGAAATTCAGCCTCAGATATTTGATTGGTTAAATTTGCAAGGGCAATTAAAAAATATTTTACTTATTGTGATGATAATTATTGCTGTAGTAAACTTAATTACTTGTTTAATAATTTTGGCTTTAGAGCGCACCAGCATGACGGGTATTTTAAAAGCTATGGGTGCTACAAATTGGGATGTTCAAAAAATATTTTTATTTAATACTTCTGGTATTGCAATTATTGGCATTTTGGCGGGTACTATTTTTGGGCTAGCCATTTGTTTTTTGCAACAACAAACAGGTTTTATAAAACTAAACGAAGAATCTTATTACATGAGTGTAGCGCAAGCAGATATTAATTGGTTGCAAATAATAGCGGTAGATATTATAACCCTGCTCATTTGCTTTGCAACACTTATTATTCCCACCTATTTGGTAAAAAAAGTGCAACCAGTAAAAGCTATTAGTTTTAGATAATATTTTAAAAAAATATTGTTGTCCCAACTAAAACTTAGCATTACTCAACTTCATTGGCGAGTTTATCCTGAGTTTATCGAAGGGCACATTTCAACAGTTTAGCTTTAATCATCTTTTATATTAGCGTATTATAAAAGCGAAAATAAAAACACATTAAAAAGTTTCCATTTATCCGATTAGACACACAGAACAAGAATTTTTTTTATAATATACTATTTGATACCCATTTCTTTAAAAGGCATTTATTCAATTCTATAAGGTCGTTTTTGTGCTAAGACACCCAACCACACAACACAGGAAAAGGCTTTTGTCTTCGTTTCATTCCTCGCTAAAATCTTCGAGCCCTCCCTCTCCACACCGTGGAGAGGGCAAGGGTGAGGGGTGAGGTTTATGGAATCCATCCCATCTTTCATCTTACTAAAAACCTACAACTATGGCAGAGATAACAACAACCAACAGCAATAAAAGCGGTAAGCGCTGCATTAAAAAAAGTACAAAAGTAGATTTAACTCCAATGGTAGATTTAGGATTTTTACTCATCACTTTTTTTGTATTTACAACAACCATGAGCACAACAACAGCTATGGGAATGGTAACACCTAAAGATGATACAACTGTAGAAACTGACATACCAGAAAGCACAGTTATTACCGTATTACCATCTGCAAATAATAAGTTATATTACTACGAAGGCAATGAAAGTAGTAATCTTAAAACTACTGATTACTCTCCTTCTGGCTTACGAAAATTAATGATGGACAAAAAGAAAAAAGTAGAGGCCAATGGTAAAGATGCAATACTGATTATAAAGCCAAGTAAATTTTCTAGCTTTAAAAACTTGGTAAACATTATTGACGAAAGTAAAATTTGTATGTACAAAAGATACTTTTTAGATAAGGCTAGTGTGGAAGACGAGCTAAAAATAAAATAACTAAAATGCGCTTTTACACTTGAAAATTGAGCGTTGAAAATTGCCACAGTATAACCCACCCCGTCCGCCTGCGGCGTCCACCCCTCCGTTGGAGGGGAATTACTTGAAGACCGCAACGGAGTAGAGCAAAAGCTTTGCTAAAGAAAAGCACTATAAAGTATTAGAGACTTACACTTGAGCATTGAGCGTTGAAAATTGAATATTGAACATTTAAAAAGTTCAATCTAAAAAAATGTTCAATACTCTATGCTAAATTTTCAATAATCAAATATGGCTCTTTAATTGTTTGTAGGTCACTCTACGTTAACCCTCACCCCCTCACTATGGCTTGTAAACTCGGGCGCATACATACATTGTATGCTTGTAATGCCGTTGCTAAAATTTCCATTATGTGTAACGAATAATGAATATTCAAAAACATAACTGCCTTTTGGCAACCAACCAAAAAAGAAATTGGTGCTTGCATCTTTGGTGCTTTCGTAATAACCAAGCCCACCTTGGTATTTGTACTGACTTATTACGTTTGTAGGCTCCATGCACGATGCACGCATGTCTTTCATGTGCACATATTCCATGTCTCTATCGCTTTTTAATTCTATACGCACTTTTATTTTATCACCTACTTTTATAGCATCTCCATCTTTTATGACTTGTAGCACTGGGCCTTTATCGGAGTTCTTTTCTATAAATAATTTCTTTACCAATTTAAGCGGTGTTTCTGTCCCGATTGAGTTCTGGATTATTTTATCTAAGTCTTCAAAGTATTGCCAATAGGCTGCACCGTAGCTGGTTGATTGGTTGATTGGTTGATTGTTTGCGCTTTTTACTTCAACGCTAATATTTCCCATACTAGGATTTACTTTTGCGGCCTCTATTCTTTTTTTGAAATAGCCTGTACCAGCTTCGTTTTTATCGTCTGTACTTTTTATGGTTGTGTTACCGAGTTTTATTTCTACAATTTTTTCTTCACTCAACCAATCGCTACCATTTAATAATAAAGCATAACAAGCTTCTGCCGTGGCTTTGGTAGTGCCCCAATTTTGTGTTTGCTTTTGTTTGAGCAACCATGTTTTTAAATCATCTATGGTATTTTTATTGGCATCAATATCTGTAAAAGCTTCTACCATCATGGCATGACTTTCAATGGGCGCTTGGTACCAATAGTAACCGCCTTTGTTAAAATCTTTCCAATACATACCAAATTCTTCACTGCTGATGCTATTTTGTTTTAGCGATTCTATAATGGCTTTGGGTGTTTTTGTATCTGCTTTTCTATGCAATGCAAGCGCTATCATGGCTTGCATATACTTACTCTGGCTCAACCAATATTTTGTAGCTTGGCTTGTATAATAATCAACTGCTTTTTTTGCAGATGCATTAATGGGCGTTTCTGTAAAAAAGCTACGCATATATAAATATTGAACAGCGGTAGAAGACAAATTGTTGTCTGCCAATTTTGCTTTATACTTTATTAAATTATCGTAATCTTCTTTTAGTCTTGCATCTAAATATGGCAAAGCCTTATCCACTATTGGTTTCAGCTCTGCATAATCATTACCTTGTACTGCTTTTAATTTTCTTAAATGCCCAATGCCAGTAACAATGTATTGCGTAATGTATCTATCATCTCTACCACTTTTAAACCATGCAAAACCACCATTCCCTGTTTGCATGTCTTTTAATATTGCCAATGTTTTATTTTTTTCTGCGGCTAAACGAACCATATCAAACAACAGTGCAATGTTTTTCTTTTGTTGTGTTTCGTTTTGTGCATCTAGCACCCAAGGCGTTTCTTGCAAGAGCACCGATTTTAATTCTTCGTTTTTTTGCAAATTGCTCATGAGTGCAGCGGTATCTGTAATCTTCCATTTCTCAAAAACTTGTTTTATTTTTGGAGATGAATTGCTAATAAACGATGCCAAAGTATTTGCATAATACCTGCTAAAACTTTGCTCAGCACATTCGTAAGGATACTCCATTAAGTATGGCAAAGCTTGCACAGCATACCATGCAGGATTGCTTGTGTATTCCACCGTAAGTGCATGTGTGCTTAATGTTGGAGATGATGCAGAGTTTAATAACTTCTCAAATGTAAAATTCTTGCTAGTAACATTTCTCATATTTAGCGGCATGCTTTCTGTAACCAACATTCTATTTGTAAGTACAGGTAATGCAGCTTCTTCACCATCGCTGTATAAATTATCTTTTGTAATGGCTTTAATTCTGTACATCATAGCCGCATTAAAATTACTCGGTACTTCCATCGGAAATTTTACGGCCACACTTTGCCCAGCAGGTATGGTAAAATATTGGTTTGGAAATACATTTTTAAACCAACCATCCACAGGCTTGTTTGTACCAGCATCTAGTAATTCTAATTGTGACGTTCCTGTAATTTCTTTATCTGTTAGGTTTACAATTTTTGCCGAAAACTCCATCCTATCACCCTCTCTTAAAAAGCGTGGGGCATTGGGCTGCACCATTAATTGCTTTTGTGTAACGATTGTTTTTGTAGAAACAGCACTCGCCAATTCTTTTGTATGTGCCAAGGTCATCATCTTCCATTGCGTAAGTGCTTCGGGCATGGTAAATGAAAATGCTACATTACCATCTGCATCTGTTTGCAATGCTGGGAAGAAGAAAGCGGTTTCGTTGAAGTTTTTACGGAGTTTGATTTCGGGGCTAACTTGTTTTTTGATGTTTAATTCACTGTAGGCATAATCTATTGGATTTACCCAAATCAATGCAGAATCTTTTTCTGCTTTTGATTGAATCTTTACGCCTGCAACATTTCCCGCTAAACCTTGTTGAACACTTTTTGCCATTTTTGGAGATTTTCTAACTTCCATACTTGCATCTGCTGCCATTGTAGCAACCGGCGCAGACTCTGGTGCATATACTCTCTGCATACCACTCAATCTGATTCGAACGCCATACCCAACTTCATTCCACCCATTATTCAACAAATAATCATACTGTTTTTCCAACGCATTCAAATAAACATTTGGATATGTTTCATTATCATTTGAAGCCACTTCATTAAATGTATTACCATTCCAATTATAATAACTATTTAATCCGGGCCATAAACTCAATGCACTCCATGCATGAGGTTTAAACTGATCCAACGACGCATCATACATGCTTATCAATGTTTCTGCCGCTACTTTTTCTGCTTTGTTTCCTGCTATTTTTATCTTCCATTTTTCTTGGCTACCAGGTTCTAGTTTATCTCTAAATGTTTCGTAAGAAATATTCAAGTCTTTATTGCTCCATGGCACAGCAAAACTTTCTGCACCAGTATAAAAGCGATTGTGCTGCACAAATGCATAATTCATATTTATACCACCACGGTCTGCTTCGGTTACATCAATAGTATTGGTAAATGTTTCTCCTGCGCTTACGGTAGGGTAGGTAATTTTATATTGTTCATTGGGTTTTACCACATTTTGTATGAGCCATATTTTTTCAAAGCCAGTGGTAATGCTGTAGGTTATTTTTTCGTTGGGATCTGCTATTTTATTTTTTACATCAATAGAGATTGGTTCCCTCGACCCCCCCGCCCTCAACCCCGTCCCTTCTCCACCAGTGGAGAAGGGTGACGCCGAGACCGGCAAATAGATCTGCACGAATTTTTCTGCCTTTACTTCTTCTCCGTACTTATCTTTTGTAGTGGCTATAATCTTATACCAACCTGCATTTAGTCTTGTGTCTAATATCTTAAATCTTGTGTCTTTTCCTGTTGTATCAAATTTATCTATTGCCTTTTCTCCCAATTCCCATTTGCCCATTTGGTCTTCATCTGCATATACATCATACGGAAAACTTTGGTAGTACTCGCCTTTGTTCATCGTAAATACATCTGGCTGTTCCCAATATCTTTTTCTAAATATTTTATTGGGCTCTTGCAATTTGTACATCACCACATTTACCGTTGCTTTTTCAAACAATCCATTTGTGTTGGTTGTACTAATGCCAATATTTTTTATGCTATCTGCATTCATTTTTTCATCCGCAATAATATCTAGTTTCAATGCTTGGTAAGATACGCTTACGTCTGTAGATGCACTTCTTGTTTCGCCATTTACATCTGTAATGTCCACACTCACTTTATAATCAAAAGTGGGTTGATCTTTTTTAGCCACAGTTTCATCTGGTATGGCTTTAAATGTAATCGTAAATTCTCCCTTAGCATCTGTAACTGTATTGCCATTGGTAATTTCCATGGCTTCGCTGCCGCCTCTTGGATAGTAGCCTCTGTAATAGCCCCACCATATTGGATAACGCACTTCTCTTACCACCCTGTAACTTACTTTTGCGCCATCCACATTATTACCTGCATATGCTTTTGCAGTGCCTGTTACTTTTATGCTATCGTTTACTCTGTATGTGCCTTCGGGCTTTTTTATTTCCGCAGAAAATTTTGGTCGCTTGTATTCTTCCACACTCAAATATTGTGTACTATTGGTTATAGAATCTTGAATATAAAAATTTCCATTAAGCAAACCTTCTGGTATTTTAAAACTGCCATTGTACGATCCATAGCTATTTGTTGTAAGCGATACACTGCCCACTTTTTGCCCATTGTTATCATGCAATCGTATGGTAGTTTTTTTATCTGCCACCACTTTGCTATTTCTACCGCTGCTATCTGTTTCCGTCATTATACCTTTAAAGAAAATGGTTTGCCCCGGGCGGTAAATGCTTCTATCGGTAAATAAAAATGTACGCTTTACGGCTTGTCTGTTTTGGTTATAGCCATCATAATAATTACTGTTGTAGGCATCATCGGTAAACAATTCATCATTGTTGTATTTTATTTGCAAATAATAGTTTTCATAATTTTTTGGCTTTGCCATTTTTACAAAACCATTTTTATCGCTTGAGTATTTTGTGCCTTTTACTTCTTCGTTTCTTCTTGTGCCGTTATTATATACATTGTTCCATATTTGCACAGTAGCATTCTCTAGCGGTTTTCCGTTTTCTCTGTCTAGCACATACAATTCATTTTTGTTGTTTGTGATGTAGCTAATATCACTTGCATTAGTCGTTATTCGCCCTACAATATTATTGCTTAGCGAAAAATCTTCTTTCATACTAACCAATAAATAATAAGACCCTTGTGGTAAAGCTTCTATTTTTATTTCTGCACTATGCTGTTGAAAATCTTTTTGGTCAGGCATTTTTACCATCCATGCTTTTGTAGGTTTCAATGCTACAATACTTGGCCATACCGCTTCGTAGTTAGTATTGTTTTCTATTTTTTTAATTTCTTCCCTTGTCATTTTTATCACACGGCAATAAATATTTTGTACATTTCTAAACTGTACCAATGCACGGAAAGCTTGGTTGTTTACATTTACCTTTTCAGTTATAAAATGCAGGCTTGGTCTTTCAATACTGTTTATTAAGTTTTTACAATTTATTCCACCTTCACTTTTTGGAAATTTTGCATAAGCCGCTTCGCAAATTTGTTTTACTTTTACAATGTCAAATTGTGCAGTTGTATTGGTTAATGGATTGTACTCACCGCCGTTTTGCATAAGTATCTGTGCACGTAAGTAAGATGCCTGTGCGCATGTAGGGCTGCTACCATATTTTGTTTCAATATTTAGCAATGCATTTTCGTATAACTTTTCTTTATTGGTAAATACCCCATGTTCGTTTACAAATGCCAATCTTTTCATATCTGCATCCAGTAAGGCTTCGGGCTGTGCATCGTTAATATGAAATGCCAATAAACCTTGCATTAATTTTAACGCATTAAAATACAATGAAGCGGTATCTTTTGTTTTAAAATTATGCGCCATAAATTTTGCTACAGGTGCAAATGCCACATCTTCATTTATGATAAACTTATAAGAAGCACTCGTTACATCATTTTCTGTATTCATAAAATAATCCAATGCCCTGTGGCCTAAAAAATCATACAATGTTGGGCGAAGGCTTCTAGTATTTTTCCCTTTTTCAATAATAACATCTACAGCATCAATTTTTGTTGCTTTTAAAAGGTCTTCGTTTTTTAAAGATGCTTTGTATAGCGATGCAATTTTTTCATTCAGTTTTGTAATGCTCCAAGTTGTTATATCATCTCCTTTTTCCTCAGTAAGTGCTGTGCGATTGTATAATTGATAACGATGTTCTTCTTTATAATTTTGAAACAATTGTGCTTGCATGCTAAGCAATACATTTTTTGCTGGTGCTTTTGTTTTTGCAATCAATGTATCCACATAAAAAATATTTTTTTGCTGGTTATCTTCTTCCACCATGTTTCTATATTTCATGATGTGCATGGCAGCTTTTATTTGCTGTGGGTCATTGTTCGTCTTTATGGCATCTGCAAAAATTTGTTCTACTACTTTTTGGGCATCTTTTGTTAAACCTTTACTGTCAGCAGTTGCTACTTTTTTCCACTCCGCTGTATATTCTTTATTTGTTTGTGCCATTGTTGTTATAGATAATAGACTAAAAATTGCTATGAAAAATTTCTTTAAAAACATAATGTGTTTATTTTAATTACAAGGTACAATTTGTTATTGAACAGTGGTTTATTATGGGTAAAGTTTATAAGTTTAATTAATAGATGCATTAGTAGGAGGAAATACATAAATTCTGTTTGCTTGGCAAAGGTTTTTTTGCCGATAAGGCGGGAAGGCGTTTTGTAATATACGTCTTACCGACTTTCCGGCTAATTTATTATTTGCAAATAGAAGGCGGAAAGGTTTTTGCTTCGCAAAAAAAGAGTTAGCCACGAAGACGCTAAGGCACAAAGGGAAAAGCTTCGCTTTTGGTTTGCTTCGAAAAGAAGGCTAGCAAAACCCTGATGGCGGTTGCAAACACCGTCAGCTTGAGAATGAAAGCGGAATTAGTTTATTAATTATTGTTAAGAAAAATAAAAAGTGCAATGTATGCACAGCCTAAAAAAATACTAAGCATTTTTAAACTTTGTACCTTAGAGCCTTTGTGGCTATTAGCTTTTACAAAGCAATCCGTGAAAAAAAAATATTTCCTTACTCTTTTAGTATATCTTTTTAAAATTCTTCTTTAACATTCCCTTAATTAAATTTCTGGCACATGGCATATCATTTGAATATACAACACAAAGCAGTTAATAAAACAATTGCATTTATTCACAATTAAATTTTACAACTATGAAAAAAATTATTACTCTTTTATTTGCTACAGCACTTTTCACATCCTCATTTGCACAATACAGTAACGATGATAGAGATGATGACAGAAACGACAATGAGCAATACAGCAGAAGAAATAATGATAGAAACAATACTGGTATTTACAACAACAATCAAAATAGTACCTTGGTTGTAAACTCAGCATTGCAAAATCGATTTGTGGTTACTATAGATAATATCAACCAATACCCAAGTAGTAGCAACAATGGTAATGATAATACAGTAAACGTGGGTGCTTTGCAAGCAGGCAACCACACCGTTACTATCTATCAAATAAAGCGAGGTATTTTGGGTGCTCAAAGACCACAACAAATTTATAATTCTATATTGTATTTTAAACCAAGTACCGAAACCAGTATCAACATAAATTATAATGGGCAAGTGAGTATTAATGAAAGACCATTGTATAATAATGGCAATGGCGGTAATGGTAATGGTTCATCTTGCGGACCAAGCAACAATGGAAATGGCAAAGGATACGGCTATGGTAGAAAAAAAGACAAACATAAAAAGCATGGTAAGTACAGCAGTTATAATGACGATGATAGAAGTTATCCAAACCAATACCCTGGCAATAACAGACAAATATCTGACTATGATTTTGGCATACTAAAGCAATACATAAGAAACGAAGCCTTTGATGACCGTAGAATAAACATTGCCAAACAAGCGGCAGGCAACAATAATTTTTCTACCGCACAAGTAAGAGATTTGATGAGTATATTTAGTTTTGATGAAGGCAAGCTTGATGTAGCTAAATATTTTTATAATCGCACTGTTGATAAAAACAATTATTATCAATTAACAGATGCATTGAGTTTTTCTGATTCTAAAGATAAATTGTTACAATTCATAAGAAGATAAAATAACAACTCCATATAAAAAAGCCCCGTTCATTTAGGCAGAACGGGGCTTTTATTTATCAAAATTTAATTATTGTTTAATAAAACTTTCAGTTGTTTTACTATTATCATTATTTACTCTTACAAAATATTGCCCTGCTTTTAAGTTTATTATATCTACATCATTTTTATTAATGCCGATAGTGTTAGCAAAATTTTTATTGAAAACTACTCTTCCAACTGCATCCATTATTGTTACAATTGCGTTAGTATTATCGCTAGCATACCATTCTATTGTTATTTTACTTTGTGCTAATCTTGGATAGCATTTTATTGCAGCAGTAGAAATATCATTAGTAAGTTTTACAATATTAGAATTAGCTATTTTACCATCGCTATTTACAATTACAATTCTATAGTACACTGATTTTTTTTCTACAGCATAATCTTTAAAACTATAACTCGAATTGTTTCCATTTGCAATAACATTTCCAATTACAGAAAAGTTAATACCATCAATACTTTTTTCAACAATAAAACTTTTTACGTTTATTTCCTCTGTAGTTTGCCAATTAATAGCATTGTATGTTTTAATGGGTAACGCTTGCACATTAATAACCGACACTGGCAGTACTATTGAAGTACAACCATTATTGCTATAATTTGGTACTCCTGTATTCCATGTTACAAAATTTCCATCGGCATTGGCAGTAAAACTAGAGCCAATGTAAGAAAACACAGGAGCAGATGCCGCATTACAACCCACAGTTGCACTAGTTACTTGTACAAACCTTGCAGTAGTAGCAGTATTAGCAAGTGTACCGCCAGTAGTCCAACTTGTAGTTCCTGTAATTGGTGCTACGGTATTTATATACACTACATATATATTTCCCCCAGCACATAAGGTAGAAAGGTCATAATTATTATCGGTACCAGCAGGTATAAAAATTACTTTAGAGTCTGCAGGAATAGAGGTACTTGGATCAGTAACTAGATTAACAGTACAACCACCAGTAGCTGTAATAACCCCAGTGCCCGTTTTTACTCTAGCATCTACACCCGACATTCTGTTGCTTACAGGAGGGTTAGCTGTTCCATAATTTACAATATAAGTACTTACGTTTGCTGTAGTAGCTGTTGTAAATAATACAAATTCATTTAAACCTTCAGATACACCACAGGCATTTATCATAGCACCATTTAATGTTGGGCACTGCGCATGAGTATGTTGAATAGAGTAAACGGAAATAATAAGTAAAAATAGCTTTTTCATAGAGGAGGTTTTTTAGTATAGACGGTTATTATACCAAAAAGGTTTATTGGATTAAAAACGAGGGCGAAACTAAGATTATTTTAATCCTAATTTCGCCCTTTGTATTAATATGACTATTAAATTACAGTAAACCTTATTTCTTCAACGCCTCTGCCATTGTTTTACCAATATCTGCAGGGCTAGCCACTACGTGAATACCACATGCCGCCATTATCTTCATTTTTGCAGCAGCGGTATCATCTTCGCCACCTACTATTGCACCTGCATGCCCCATACGTCTACCCGGAGGTGCTGTTTGCCCAGCTATAAATCCTACAACTGGTTTTTTATTGCCAGTGCTTTTTATATATTCTGCAGCTTCTGCTTCCATTCCGCCACCAATTTCACCAATCATTACAATAGCATCGGTTTCATCATCATTCATAAATAATTCTACCGCTTGCTTAGTTGTTGTACCAATTATTGGATCACCACCAATACCAATAGCACTGCTTATTCCAAGTCCTGCTTTTGCTACTTGGTCTGCCGCTTCGTAAGTAAGCGTTCCACTTTTAGATACAATACCAATACGCCCTTTCTTAAAAATAAAACCAGGCATAATACCCACTTTACATTCATCAGCCGTTATTACACCTGGGCAGTTTGGTCCTATCAATCTGCTATTACTACCTTGCAAATAATTTTTCACTTTTACCATATCTGCCACAGGAATACCTTCTGTAATACAAACTATCAATGCAATACCCGCTTCGGCAGCTTCCATGATGGCATCGGCTGCAAATGCAGGCGGTACAAAAATAATGCTCACATCAGCACCCGTAGTTTTTACCGCATCGGCCACGGTATTAAACACAGGGCGCTCCAAATGCTGAGTGCCACCCTTGTTAGGCGTAACTCCACCTACCACATTTGTACCGTACTCTATCATTTGTGTAGCATGAAAACTACCTTCCGTACCTGTAAAACCTTGTACAATTACTTTAGAATTTTTGTTTACTAAAACTGACATGTATTTCGTTGAGATTTGTTAATAATTGCAAATATAAGGTTGAAAGTTGAAGGTTCAAGGTTGAAAGTTGAAGGTTCAAGGTTGAAGGGTGAAGGTTCAAGGTTGAAGGTTGGGAAGTTTGTAAGATTTGGTTTGACTTTTTTTCTTTTGGGGCAAAGGGTTGAAGTACATCTTTCAACTTCGGTAGCGGCTATTCGGTACAATCTTTTTTGCTCAAAGGCAGCAAAAAAGGATTTCCCATTCTATCCGCTGCCCTAGGGCGGAAGAAACATTTTTCAGTTTTTATTGTTGCAATAGAATAAGTAGCGTTTCTAAAAACAGATTAATATGTAGTAAATTTTCATATCTTACCATTCAATTAAAAATTCTAAACTTTTATTAATATTTTTTGTAAACCATGCGTTTTCTCCTATTATACTTTTTTGCATTCGTTTTTTCAAAACAAACAATAGCGCAAGCAGTCAGTAAAAATCAATTACACAATTATTTATCAGAATCTGAAGAATGGTGGTTAAAGTTAGATACATCCTATAATTTTATTTTTCATGTGCCAGGTATTTTTGAACTTATGGGCAAATACACTTTAACGGATTCCACAATTTCATTCAAATGTGATAGCAATTATATAAAAGACTATTTAAAATATTTTAATAATAGAAGTATTACTAAAAGTTTAAATGCAAAAAATGTATTTTATGGGAATAGTATCAAAAGAAACGGTAATTACTTGATTCCCGATACTTATTTGTGTCAACAAGAAAATAACTTTAAATTATTATCTGGCACTGTTGGAAACTATCATTTTTTTGAGAATTTTTTAATCAATATAAACAAAGACAAATCCTATTATTTAATGGGATTAAGTTGCAGCCCAAGAATGAATAAGGAGTCAATTGAAAAAGGAACTTGGTCAAAACAAGGAGATTTTATTATATTAAAACCTAGAAAAAATAAACAACGTTTACATAATCTAACGTTTGTTGAAAATAAACTTTTCTTTAATCCATATTTTTTGGTAGCTAAACAACCAATAGAATTTTACACCTACGCCAATGTAGAAGGAGTACAAGAAATTTATAATTACATTCTTAAGTCAGGTAATTAAGTAGAGTTATTTTCTTAATAAATTATTGTTGGTTCATAAAACTGCTCTCACCACTGCACCAACTTTTAGACTTATGTTGATATCCCTCACAGCACCGAAAACAAAATAATACCAGCAGCCACCGCAGCATTTAAAGATTCAGCCTCCCCTACTCTTCCAATAGTAATTTTTTCATCTACTAGCGTCAGTATTTCTGTAGATATTCCTTTAGACTCGTTGCCAATTATAATAAATCCTTCCTTTATTTTCCCAAAACTGCTCAATTCTTTACCAGAAAGTACTGCTGCATATTTTTTAATAGTAGCATTTTTTTCCAATACGAGTTTAATATCGCCATAGCAAATATTTACCCTGCCAATACTTGCCATCGTACTTTGCACCACTTTTGGGTTATAACAATCTGCCGTAGCTGGGCTGCAATAAATTGTTTTTATACCAAACCAATCAGCAGTTCTTATAATAGTACCTAAGTTTCCAGGGTCTTGTATATCGTCTAATACAAGTGTAAGTTTATTTTTCAAGTCAAGCTCTGTAGGCACTGGCTTTTTCTTAAAAACAGCCAATACTTTATTAGCTGTCGTAAAAGCAGATATTTTATCAAGTTCAAAGTCCTCTACTACATTAATTTTATCTGAAAGAGATTCCACAAGTTTTTTATCAAAATCCATTAACCCCTCTTTTGTACAGTAAACACTTTCACATTCAAAAATATTTTCATGCAAAAGTTCGTTTACAACCTTTGGTCCTTCAGCAAAAAAAGCATTATACTCATCTCTAAATTTTTTGTGCTGTAAACTTTGGATATATTTGACAACTGATTTACTAATCATAATTAAATTATAAGCAGCATAACTGCAGTTTTCGCAAAATGAATTTTTTACGTTTTACAAATATAATTTTTCTTTTACTCTTTGCAGCTTCTTGCACTATTACAAGAAATGCACCTAAAGAAAAACCATATTTGGTAAAACCCTATGAAATAGAACTAATAGGTGGACAATTTACCAAAGAAGAAAGAGAAGCTGTAAAAACCCGCCTTTTAAATCAATTAGACGATAGCTCCAAAGTAAACATTATTGACAAATTTTTATTCTTTCATATTTTAAAAAACCCACCAGCTTACGACTCTGTTTATGCTCGCTTGTCTGCATCTAATATGGAAGGATCTATGCATCATTTAGGTTATTACAATGCTAAGGCAAAAGATACCGCATACATAAAGGGCAAGGAGGTAAAAATGAAATATATTGTAACCGCTGGTAACCCCACAAAAATAGATACCATAGCCTACAACTTAAAAAACGAAGGGCTTCAAAACATAGCTACTGCATCCTTAAACAAATCTTTTCTAATTAAGAATAATCCTGTTTCGAAAACTGCTGTACTTGCTGAAATTAATAGACTAGTAGATAGCTTTCGCAATAATGGTTATTACAAATTTACAGCAGCAGAATTGAGGGTAAGGGGCGATAGCTCAATTGCTGCACTTACTACCATTAGTGACGACCCATTTGAACAATTAAGGTTATTAAACGAGGCAGAACAAAAAAGAGATTCACCAACAGTAAAGCTTGCCATTTTAATAAACAAGCCAGAAGATACAACCAAACTTAATAAATACTATGTCAACAAAATTTATATCTTATCCGATTATAGGCCCGGAGATGTACTAACAGATACTGTAAATTTATACGAAATACGCACAAAGAATTTTATACATAGATACCATAGAAAACTATTTAGCAATGTTTTGCTAGACAGAACCATAACTATGCACAGTGGAGATTTATACAAGCAAAATGAATATTTTAAAACACTAAATAATTTAAACAAACTAGCTGTATGGCAAAGTGTAAATATAAACATACTAGAAAACTTAGATGAGGTAAACAAAGTAGATTTAATTGTAGAATTAATACCAAGTAAAAAATATATTAATGAAAATGCACTAGAAGGAAGTTATGCAGTAAACAGAGGGGGTTCAAATGCATTGGGTGGCAATTTATTTGGCATATCATTAAACCTAGCTTTAACAGATAAGAATGTAAATAAAGAAGCCATTCGTATGACGCATAACCTACGAGGCACCATTGAGTTTAAAAGCAAAAAAGACACTATAAGTAATAATATTATAAACTCCAATGAACTTAGTTATAGCAATAATATTGTTATTCCACGATTAATATTTCCATACCAAAACCAAATAAGTAAAAATAAAGTAAAAGCAGGGGAAACTTTTTTGAATTCAAATTTTGCTTACAGCAATAGACTAGGTTTTTTTAGCCTGTTTTCAGTAACCGTAGACTATGGTTACAATTTCATTAATAAAAAAGGAAATCGTTTTATTTTTAAACCGCTTTTTGTAGAATATAGAAATCTCATAAGTATATCAGACACATTTCAGAAAATACTCAATGCCACACCTTTTTTAAGGTATTCTTATAACAATTCACTTGTATTGGGTATGGCTGGAGGCTATAGCAGCACCCGTTTAAGTAAGCGTCATCCTACCAGTAAATCTAAAGAAAATTCATTTAAATTAAATATAGAGGAGTCTGGGCTTACATGGGGAGCACTCCCTTTTTTTGGTACAATAAAGGATATAAAAAAATATGCAAAGCTAGATGTAGAGTTTAAAAAAATTATTACTTATAAAAAATCTGCTGCGGCGTTAAGGGCATTTGTAGGTGTTGGCACACCATTATTTGATGCACCTTCTTTACCCTTTTTTAAACAATTTTTTGGAGGAGGAAGTAATAGTATGAAAGGTTGGCCTATACGAGGTATTGGCAGAGGTGGCCAACAACTTTTACCCTTTGGTAGTAGCACTTTTAATGACCGCACTGGCGATATGCAATTGGAGTTTAATGCAGAATACAGGCATGATATTGTGCCTCTATTTTCATGGTTGAAACTAAAGGGCGCATTTTTTGTAGATGCTGGTAATATTTGGGATATAAAAAGGTCTACAATAGCTGGCGCTACAAACGAGGCAGTTTTCGAATTTAAAAATATATGGAAACAAACAGGTATTGCTGCTGGCTATGGTTTTAGATTTGATGCTTCTTATGCAGTAGTTCGTTTCGATTTTGGCTTTCGTTTTAAAAGGCCGGAAACAAGCAATATCAATAACGGTTGGCAAGCTCCCAGCATAGGTTTTAACGATGCTCTAAGAAAAATATTTACTAGTGGCCCCGATAATATCTATAAAAAGTGGAGGTACGAAAATTTTAATTTTTCGCTAGGCATCAATTATCCTTTTTAAAATTCTTTTTTATTTTTTCCAAAATATACCAATTCTAGTCTTTACATTTTGCCTAATGTTCATGTAGAATAAATTAATATCACCAATATGGTAATTCTTTTGCGTGTATAAGAATTTTCCAAATACATTTGGTTTACCCGACCATAAAACATTGCCATGAATATTTGTATTTACAGCATGAGGAACAATTTTATTAAACTTTTTTAACACCGCACCTGCGTTTTTTTTAGCGGAAATAAAAGTCGTATCCATTGTCCAACTTAGCGGATTTACAACTACAGCTTTAAAGTTTTCTTTAGCTACAAAATTAGGTTCAGTATAGCCACGCTTGTAAGTGCGCCAACTCACAAAACAGCCCGTGGCAGTAGAATCTTTACAAGAAGGTAATTTTTCAAAATAGTTTTCTGGCACTGGCAAACCAAGTAGATAAGCACATATCAGTTTATTTTGCAAAAGTGTGCCATCAAAATATTCTTTTAATAATCTTGCTGCGTGAAATGTTCCTTGGCTATGTGCTGCAATAATAATTGGTCTACCATTATTTAATTCTTTTAGGTAGTATTCAAATGCATTTTTAATGTCAGCGTATGCAGTATCAAAATATGGTGCCGCCTCATTCTCGGGAATAAAAAAAGCTCTTATGTGCGCTTGCCTGTACCTAGGAGCAAAAACCCTAGTATTTTCATTAAAAGCACTAGCTTGGTATAAAATAGTTAATGACTATACGCTATTTGGAAAAGGTTTATACCATGCATTAGAAAGAGTAGCATCAAGTAATCTATCAAATAACTTTTCTCCAAAATATCTTCTGTTAAACTTATAGCAAAACTCGTTTAGGTAGTTTTGCATGTAAG
>JANNVW010000126.1:0-4893 GCA_031408295.1 Ferruginibacter sp. | reverse complement strand
TACACCAATGGCATTTAGCCCATAAAATTAACTATGCTACCTACTCCCTCTTATTGAACCAAATTGTTTTGGCTTAAAACCTTTATCCAATATAGAGTATAGGTAATTTATTGCTTATTTTTGTCGGACAACAATGATTATCAATATTGTTTTAGTGGCTAGTTAAATTATTAATTACAAAAAATAAAATGCAATCCTTACAACAAAATTTTCCCTCATTTAGTAAAGAATTGATAAACGATATTGAAGCAAATGCAAGCATACAATCTTTTAAAGAAGGAGAAGTATTGATGCGTACAGGGCAGTATATAAAAAATACGGTATTGGTTTTAAAGGGTACCATAAAGATTTATAGAGAAGGAGAAGATGGCGGTGAGTTTTTTATGTATTACTTACAACCAGGCCAAGCCTGCGCTATAAGTATGATATGTGCTACCAAAAATGAGACAAGCCAAATAATGGCAAAGGTGGACGAAGATGCAGAGTTGATAATGGTGCCACTAGCATTAATGGATAAATGGATGATGCAGCACCGCAGTTGGTATGAGTTTGTAATAGATACGTATCGAAATAGGTTTGAAGAAGTGTTGGTGCTAGTTGATAATATTGCTTTTAGGGCAATGGATGAACGTTTACAGTTTTATTTAAAAAAACAACAAGCGGCTTGCAATTGCGTTGATATAAAATTATCGCATCAAGAAATTGCCAATGATTTAAATACATCAAGAGAGGTAATATCTCGTTTGCTGAAAAAAATGGAACAACGAGATTTGATAAAATTGCACAGAAGTCATATTACTTTACTACAATAATGCTTGTGTGATAAATGTTACTGTTATTAGAAATTAGATTGTGCAACTTTGTATTCTAAAAATTAATAATGGAGTTTATAGGTTATTTGGCAGCATTGCTTATTGGCGTTTCGCTTGGTTTAATTGGCGGCGGAGGTAGTATTCTTACGGTACCTATTTTGGTTTATTTGTTTGCTGTAACACCCGAGCAAGCTACAAGTTACTCCTTATTTATTGTGGGTATCACAGCCATGGTTGGTTCTATTAGGCATTACAAAATGGGCAACCTGCAAATAAAATCTGCTTTGTATTTTGCTTTTCCATCGATTGTTTCTTTATTGTTTATTCGCAAAATAATTTTGCCAAAAATTCCTGCCACACTTTTTACAATTGCCAATGTGGAGGTTACAAAAAGTATTTTCATAATGCTTGTATTTGCATTACTAATGGTAGTGGCATCTGTATCTATGATTATCAAAACAAATAAAAACATTGCTCCCCAAAAAGTAAATTATATACGACTATCCATCATTGGTTTTTTAGTGGGATTGGTTACAGGTTTTTTAGGTGCAGGTGGAGGTTTTTTAATTATACCTGCGTTAATATTTTTCGCAGGGTTACCTATGAAACAAGCCGTAGGCACATCTTTACTCATCATCTTTATTAATTCACTCATTGGTTTTGGTGGCGATGTAATTAACGGTATTGAATTAAATTATAAATTATTGAGCATACTTTCTGCCATTGCAATTGTAGGTATGTTTATTGGTACGGCTTTATCTAAAAAAATTGACGGTGAAAAATTAAAACCTGCTTTTGGTTGGTTTGTATTGGTAATGGGCATTTATATTATTGCTAAAGAAATTTTCTTTAAGTGATATATATCACCAAAAAAAACTTTTTTTCATAATAATTTTACATTCTAAATAATACAAAAATGCAAATAGAACAAATTTATACAGGATGCTTAGCACAAGGAGCATATTACATTACAAGCAATGGCGAAGCTGCTATCATTGACCCATTAAGAGAAACGCAACCTTATTTGGATAGATTGCAAAGAGACGGGGTAAAACTAAAATATATTTTTGAAACACATTTTCACGCAGATTTTGTTAGTGGCCACGTAGATTTAAGTAAAGCCACAAAAGCACCAATTGTGTATGGGCCAAATGCTAACCCTATTTTTGATTTTATAAGTGCAGCTGATGGACAAATATTTGAAGTTGGGAATATAAAAATAAAAGTATTGCACACGCCTGGTCATACCATGGAAAGTACTTGCTATTTATTGATAGATGAAAATGGAGTGGAGCATGCATTGTTTAGTGGCGATACATTATTTATAGGTGATGTAGGCCGCCCCGACCTTGCACAAAAAGCAGCAACAATGACGAAAGAGCAATTGGCTGCAACCCTGTACCATTCGTTGCGTACAAAAGTTATGACCTTGCCTGATGATGTAATTGTGTATCCTGCACATGGCGCAGGTAGTGCTTGTGGTAAAAATATGAGTAAAGAAACTACTTCTACAATCGGCATTCAAAAAATATTAAACTACGCATTAAGAGCTAGTATGACAGAAAACGAATTTGTAACAGAAGTTACTGATGGCTTGCAACCAGCACCTGCATATTTTGGTGCTAATGTGGCTATGAATAAAAATGGTTATGAAAGTTTTGAAACTGTTTTTAAAAGCGGTATGAAAGAAATCAATGCAAATGATATAGCATTAATTGTAGATGCTACAGGCGCATTGATTTTAGATACAAGAGATAATGTTGTATTTGCAAAAGGGTTTATTCCACAGTCTATCAATATTGGTATCAAGGGCGATTTTGCACCTTGGGTTGGCGCAATGATTGGCGACGTTAAACAAACCATTATTTTAGTAACAGAAAACGGACAAGAAGAAGAAACCGTTACACGATTAACAAGGGTTGGGTTTGATAATATTGTAGGGCATTTGCAAGGAGGGTTTGAAGCTTGGAAAAATGCAGGAAAAGAAATAGACACTGTTAATAGAGTTTCTGCCGAAGCATTTGCTGCACAAGCAAAAATTGGAGATGATAAAATAATTGACATTCGCAAACAAACTGAGTATACTGCCGAACACGTAGAAGAAGCTTACAGCCGACCACTTGCAGAAATAAATGAATGGGTAAAAGATATAAACCCTGCTGAACATTTTTTTATGCACTGCCAAAGTGGTTATAGAAGTATGATAGCAGCAAGTATTTTACAAAGCCGTGGGTATAGAAATTTTACAGAAGTGGCAGGAGGTTTTAAAGCCATTGCCGAAACAACTATTCCTAAAACAGATTTTGTTTGCCAAAGTAAATTAATAACTACCAATTAAAAATAAAGAATGAGTATAATAGAATTCATTAAACAACCTTGGCCATGGTATATAGCAGGGCCATTGGTAGGACTTACCGTGCCTACTTTACTTTTGCTAGGCAATAAAACATTTGGCATTAGTGCCAATTTAAGACATATATGTGCGGCTTGTTTGCCTGCAAATATTAATTTCTTTACATACGATTGGAAAAAAGAAATTTGGAATTTTTATTTTGCTGTAGGAATTTTAGTTGGAGGCATTATTACTTTTTCATTTTTATCTAATCCTGCACCTATCCAAATAAATGCAAAACTTTTTGCAGAATTGCAAAGCTATGGCATTACCAATATCAGTGGCTTATTACCTGAACAATTATTTTCTTGGCAATCGCTATTATCGTTAAGAGGTTTTTTAATGATGGTAGTAGGTGGGTTTTTAATAGGCTTCGGTTCTCACTATGCAGGTGGTTGTACCAGCGGACATGCCATTTCGGGTCTTTCTAATTTACAATGGCCATCACTTATAGCCACTTGTTGTTTTATGGTGGGTGGTTTTATAATGGCAAATTTTATATTGCCAATTATTCTTTCTCTTTAAATAAATAAACATGCAAAATAATAATACAGATTTTGAAGTGCGTTCATTAGATACCGTGTGTATAAATGAAAGTCATTTAATACACAAATGGTATCACCATGTAAAATACTTTTTGGTAGGTATATTATTTGGTATCGTTTTTATAAAAGCCGAAATAATAAGTTGGTATCGCATACAAGAAATGTTTAGGCTGCAATCTTTTCATATGTTGGGTGTAATAGGTAGTGCTGTTGTAGTGGGTATTATTTCAGTTTTGTTAATTAAAAAATATGACATTAAAACTATTTACGGTGAAAAAGTAGAATTTCATAATAAAAAATTTAATAAAGGGCAAATATATGGCGGCCTAATTTTTGGTTTTGGGTGGGCAATTACAGGTGCTTGTCCGGGGCCAATATTTGCACAAATAGGTACAGGCGCTTCTGTAATGTTGGTAACCTTATTTTTTGCCATATTTGGCACTTGGGTTTATGGATTATTGAGGGAGAAGTTGCCGCATTAAAAAATAAGAGTGTGCGTTCTATAAAAAAGAAAATACAATATCTGTTCTAAACAAAAATTTTTCTATCTATTGCACAATAAAAGATGAACAAAGATATACTGTCCAACGGAGCGTCGCCACTAAAGTTCAATCATTGCTCTTTAGTTCACAAAACAAAAATCCCATTTGCCTTTGGCAAATGGGATTTTAAAATCTTTATACTAAATACTTAGTACTATATACTTTCTTACGCCACCGCTTTCCCCACCAAATCCGCAGCCTCACTAAGCAAAATAGCACTCTGTACTTTCAATCCACTCTCGTCAATTAATTTTTTAGCCACATCTGCATTGGTACCTTGCAAGCGCACAATGATAGGAATATTAATGTTGCCAATACTTGTGTAAGCATCTATAACGCCCTGTGCCACTCTATCGCAGCGTACAATACCACCAAATATATTTATTAAAATCGCTTTTACTTTAGGGTCTTTCATAATAATTCGAAACCCAGCTTCCACCGTTTGTGCATTGGCACTACCGCCTACATCTAAAAAGTTTGCAGGCTCACCACCACTTAGTTTTATCATATCCATGGTAGCCATCGCAAGTCCCGCACCGTTCACCATACAACCCACATTTCCATCAAGCTTTACAAAGTTTAAATTAAATTGTCCAGCTTCT
>JANNVW010000125.1:0-23796 GCA_031408295.1 Ferruginibacter sp. | reverse complement strand
TACACCAATGGCATTTAGCCCATAAAATTAACTATGCTACCTACTCCCTCTTATTGAACCAAATTGTTTTGGCTTAAAACCTTTATCCAATATAGAGTATAGGTAATTTATTGCTTATTTTTGTCGGACAACAATGATTATGAACTATTAAAAAAGAGTCATTATTATAGAAAACTATTAGCGCATACACAAAAATACTAAGATAATAAGCGGGGGCAATTCTAAAAAATCGTTTCCTTAAAAAGTAAAAATAATCAGTTAATTTTATAAAATTATTACCTGATATAAGGTACATACAAAAACCGCTTATTACAAAAAAAAAGTCAACGCCATTTCCCAAAATCGCCACTGATTTGTATAAGTCAACACCCCCAATATTTAAAGAAGGATTTGAATAAAAACTCCAAGTATGTATCCATACAACTCCAAATGCAGCAAAAGCCCTTAGTCCATCAAGCGCATCAATTCTAGCTTTTTGCATTGTTTTTTTTGAAGTTTCCTAATGGTTTCAAGAAAGTCATATCTAATAATTCTGCCAATCTACTAGTAACTGCTGAGGCACTGAACTCAGCAAATTTTTCCATACTTACTTTAGAAGCTGTAAAATGTTTAGCAAATTCAAAGAATTGATTAATTTCAATACTGAAATTTTTATTAATATCAGACAAACCATTTTCACCATCAAAATCTAGAACTTTACCAGCATTAGAATCTCTTATTACACTTACAGCTGTGCTATTAGAATGTATCACTGCAAAAATTGGTTTCTGGCTTAGGACAGCTTGGAAAGTTTTACTGGGTGTATAATGTGGCTCAGTACTTCCAAGTATAAAAATTGCATCCGCTATATTTAAATGAACCAACACATCTAGATAAGGAATACGCTTTGGATATTCAAAAACAATACTATTCCACAATTTATATTTCTCGGCAAGTTGCTTTATATTAAATCCATTCTCATCATCAGTTTTTTTACCAGTTCCTATAAAATGAAATTCTATTTCTTTAAAATTATCTCTTTCATTTGCTATAACTTCAAATATCTTTTCTAGTGGATTATATGCTTTTGGCAACATAGCTCCAGCGTACACAAATTGAAATTTATTACTGCTCTTCGTAAAAAGGTAAGGAACAATATTTAATGAATCTACAATTTCGTGATCTCCTGCCTCACCACCATAAGGCATTGCACCTGTTACTACTTTTTTTAAATGAGGACTCCTATCAAGAACTGGCTTGTAATAACCCTCAGCTACACCTGTTATAAGCGAAGCATTTTTAACAGCAATAGGCTCTAATAACTTTGCTAACTTTGTACTAACCCAATGCCTACTAAATACTTTTTCGCTGCCAGGGAATGTATGTACCCATGGATCAATATAATCAATACCATATTTTATACCTGTCGAGTAATTCAACCATCGCCCAAGTAATGCACAATAAAAAGACGGGATAGGGATGTATAAAAAATCGAAATGCTCTTCAGTAACTAGTTGCTTAGCTTTTTTATACAATTGAAAAATTCCTCGCAATCCAATATCTCCAATAAAACGATTTTTGCCAACTTGATATGCATTTACTTTTTCTATTCTTAAATCTTTTGGTAATAATTTTACGAGATTAAAGTCAAGTTTTTCTTCATAAAAATTTTCGTGTACGGTAAGTAAAACAGGCTCCCAACCAAATGTTGGTAAGTGTTGTGCAAATAACCTTGCTCTATGCACACCTGCAAGGTTTGATGGTGGAAAATGAGGATATAAAATTAAAATTCTTTTCAATTAAAATTAAAATTCATTTTTAATGGCTCGTGCAATACGCCTAATTTTTTTAATAAATGAATTCCCAAAGCCTCTAATATCCGTATTTTCATTAGACAGTAAATATACAGTGCCAGCATTTATATTTTGAGAAGCACAATAACCTATGCTTTTAAAATCATTGATAGTCCAATGTGATACATGATGTTCAAACTCACTTTCGTAAAGTTCCTGCTCAAAAAAATCTTTAGGTGTTGCAATAATTATTTTACTGCCTTTGTTTAAAAAATATTTCAATAAAACCAAAGCTTTTTCTTTATCAATATGCTCAATAATATCTATCATCAATACTAAATCATAAATAGGCAAATCATTGTACAATTGTAATACATCTCCAAAGTAAATATTATTATATAACTGCGAAAGATGCTGCAACATTAAATCCTCATCAACTTCTACTGCATCAATAGAAATATCACTAAGTTCTTTTAAAGATTTTGCAGGGTTTAATTTTTTTGTATTATCAATACCTAAATATTCATGAATTAAAAAACCATATTTCCCAAAACCCTTACCAATATCAAGTACACTTTTTGGTTTTAATTTTTGAAGTAAATGTATTATTGTGGGGGTTTGATCTATAAAAGATGAAGCCATGAATTATTTTTTATTTGTATAAATATTTAGAATCAATTCTCAAAAAAAAAATAGTGGGAATTACAAAAAAGCACTTTACTCAATTATTGCCAATAGCTTATCCGATTCTTTTTCCCAATTCATTTCAGTACTTGCTAATGAAAAATTGCTTTCCCTTTGTTTTACAAGATTATTTTTGTTTTTGTAAAATTTAATACAATCTATTAATGCATTTTTATCCTCTATTGGAAAAGATACGCCAACATGATGCTCCGCATTAAATTGTTTTTGCATGGAAGTTTCAGATAAAATAAGGGCATTGCCTGCTAACAGATAAGTAAATATTTTATTTGATAGCGCTACATCATTATTAATTGAAAAAGCGGGCTCTAATGCAAGCCCAACATCATATTTAGATGAAACTGATGCCAATTCGTTAGGGCTTATTACTCCTATAAAATGCACATTATTTTCTGAGCCCTGCATATAATTTAAAAAGTATTTTTTAATATCACTCGTGTAATTACCAGCTAGTGTAAGTTCAATATTGCTATCGTTTATTTCCTTTAAAGCTTCAAAAATTATTTGTAAGCCCCTGTTTTTTCCAACATGCTGGCTAAACCAAAATAAGTTTAATGAATTGTCCTCTACATTTGAGTGTGCAAAAGCTGGTTGCTCTTTTATTGAAAAACTATTTAGTAGTGTAATAAAAGGAACATCTAGCGATGGATAATCGCTTTCAATTTTTTCTTTTATCAATGGACTTGCTACACTTAAATAATTGAAGTTATGTATATATTTATTTTCTATAAATATTTGTCTTTTTAAAGCAGGGCTATTCAAATCAATATACTCGCCCCTATGATAATCTTCAAAATCAAAACCAGCTTTAGAATTTACTTTTTTTGCTGCATTTGCAGCTATTGCCATTGCTCCAGGATTGTGCCCAATATACCAATCAGCATTTAATTTTATTGCACATTCAAGCAATGCACTGTAACATCTAGCATGTGCCTTTTCAGCAAATAATTTTACAGATTTTTTTTCATTTACAAGCCTATAAAATGCAAATCGTATTCTGCTAATTTGGTATTTCCATGCTGCTTTATTTTCTCCTCCAACTTGTATATACTTCCATTTTGCTTTTGCCACTAAAACTCTATCCAACTCTTGAGCCCAATCTGCAACAAAGTTATACAAAACGGTTACATCATAACCAGCATCACAAAATGCATCAGCTTCTTTTACTAATCTGGGGTTTACAGATGGTTGGGTTGTTGTTATGAGTACAATCTTTTTCAAAAAGTTAATTCAAAGAATATAAAAATATGTTAAGTACTTTTAAGATTTATATTTTTTTATATTCTGCATAAACTTGTTCTGCAACAATATCAAAAGATTGTGGTTTTATTATATTTTTCTTTAACGTATCTAATACAGCGGGATTTTTACATATATTCTCCAATATTTGAACTAGTTCGTTTTTAAAATTAGCATTAAATAAAAAACCATTTACTGCATCGGTAACTTGTTCTGCAATCCCTTTTGAACGTGATCCTATTACTGGCACTCCAGCCGCAAATGCTTCCATCACAACTAAACCTACCATTTCTTCAATTATTGTAGGACATACTAAAACATCGTATGTTTCTATAACACTTATAACTTCACTTGGTGGTAATATATTTTTAAAAAATATTTTTTGTTCATTTTGCATAGCCAATTCTCTACAACGTTTGTTATACAAAATTTCACCTATCTGTCCGTATATATCAAGACTCCAATTCGTAAACTGATTTTCATTTAATGCTTCTATTAAGATATGTAGTCCTTTTATTTCACTTATTCTACCCAAATAAATAAATCTAATATTTTTTACATCAATCTTTTTTGCAATTTTATCATTACTTTTTAAATAATGGGGAAGTGCTTTTTGCATTAGAACCATTTTACTTTCTGGCAAATTATTTTGCAAAAGCACTTTTTTAAACCAAGTGCTTAATACAAAAACTTTTTTACTGTCAGAAAAAATTTTATTTAGTTGGCTTCGATGGTTATTTATATATTTTGGATAAGATAATATACCAGATATTTTTGCAGGCAAAAACAAATCTAAATTTTTGTTATTTTGAAGTGGCATACTCACTGCTGTTAAAAACTCTGCAGTACCTGCTTTAAAATTACGGTTATACAAACTGCATACAGCACATTTAAAAGTTTTAATATTGCCATCGCACTTATACTTGTTTTTATAAAGCAGCATATTAGTCTTGCAAACATACCCAACAAGGTGAAGTGTTGTAAAAATAGGTATTCCTAATTTTTTTGTAACATTAATATGAGCAATCGTAATTCCATTACTACCACTTATTTCATGAAAGTGAACTATATCCGGTCGTTCAAAGATTAAAATTTCTTCAAAAAAGGGTAAGCCTGTAGGTTCACTATTTCCAACTATTAAATTTCTATTATTTTCGGAAGACTGCGGATATTCAATAACTCTTATCCCATCATAATCATATTCACTTATAATTTCTTTATCAAAACCAGGTTTTACAATAACACATTCCAAACCTAAATTTTGTAAATTTTTACTCAAGCCATACACATAAACTTCAGTACCTGCTACTCTATCTGGTAAAAAATCACGAAGGCAAAAGATTATTTTCAACTCAAATTTATTTTTTAATGAAAAATCCCTTGCAATGCATCCTTCACTGTAAAATTACATTTCTTAATTACCATGTAAGTTTGTGAAATACTTTTTGACTCAACTAGAAACTTAAAAATATTATGAACAAATCTTCTCTTACTTTTTAAACTAAGAAAATTCAATTGCTCTTTAGATAATGGCAGTTGCAATTCTTTTAAGGCATCTTTAGTGTACAAATAATTATTAGATAGATAACTAAGTCCGTTATTTGCTTCCTGCCCTTCATGTATTCTATAAAATAAAAACTCTTTACACAAATACTTAATATTACCAACAGATGCTGCCTTTAAGTTAAAATACATGTCATTTGCAGGTCCATATTTTTCTGGGTATTGGTTAATATTGTCAAAAAACGACTTTTTAATTATAGTGCCCCCTGGTCCCATAATTAAAATTTGATTGCAAAAGAAATGATGATTTATTGATTCCGCTGGAGATAAAATCTTACCACATAATTCCGGAATCCTGCATAGCATTCCCATATCAATCTTTGAATCTTCTAGCATTTCATTTAAACAATATTCTATACTATCTGGGTATGTTTTATCATCTGAATCTAAATACATAATATATTCACCTTTGGCATAGCTTGCAGCTTTGTTTCTGTTTGGATAATCTCCCAAGTTTTTTTCATTTACATAAACTTTTATTCGATCATCAGTTGCTTCAAATTTTTTTGCAATTGAAACGGTCATATCTCTTGAGCAATCGTCAACGATTATTAATTCAAAATTGTTATAAGTAGATAAAAGTACGCTCTCAATGGCTTCGCCTATATATTTTTCTCGATTATAGGCCGTCATTAAAACACTTACTAATGGATTATTCATTTCTTATTTCTAATTAAAGTAGTAAAAAAGTTCGGTATTAGCCTATAATCTAATCTACTTCCATATACTTTTTTAGGTTTCTTACATTTCTGTTTCCTGTTGTTTAAGTCTATGTATATTTCTTCAAATTGTAGTGTATTTTTCATCGGGTCAAATAAAGCATTTGCTCGCTGCGAGGCATTAATGGAAATTTGCTTTAACAGAACTCTATCATTATTCAATTTTTCAATACATTCCACATAATCATTTACAGCACCTATTTTAAAATAAAACCCCGTTTTTGCGGGGGTTATTAATTCATCTACTGCTCCATCCCAATTTGTTACTAGTGGAATAACTCCAGCTTTCATAGCTTCTACAAGTGAAACTGGTAATCCCTCTACTTCAGATGGCAATAAAAAGATATCTTGATTTGGCAATATGTTTAGAATATTATCATTATTTACAAGACCTAAATATTTAACTTGAGTATTCATTTGTAACGGCCAACATTTATCAAATTCTTCTTTACTAATTCCTCCTCCAGCAATTGTGAAATAACATTTTTGTTCGAAACAAGAAAGGATATCCGCAATTTTAATAATGGTTTGGAATTGTTTATTTTTATCGTTAAGATTCCCCGCAGAATAAAAGATTTGCAAGCTATCCTCATATGTAGTTTTCTGATTTATGTTTGGTACAGGAAAATTCAAATGAAAAATATCCTCTTTTCTTGATGGTAAGTTATCTTGTAAAGTTGCAAATATTTTTGGACTTATACAGATGTAAGCATCTACAACTTGTTGGTGCTTCTCAGCTAATTGATAATAATAATCATAATTACCGTGCAAAATTTGCACAACTGGATTTTGCAATCCTAAATTACTAGCCAGTCCAAGCTCTACCCAATCATGAGCCACTATAATGGCTTCATCGTTTGGCAGCAATTTTGCTAGCTGCTTACAAGTAAAATAAAAATTATTATTAGGCGAATAAAAATATAACTGCTGAGAAACTGAACCTTCAATTGGTTCTATTTTAAATTCTGGATATAACTTTTCATTTACAGCATGTATAATATGATTCTCTATATTATCATTGGATGAAAACCTAAGCAAATTTTTTATTACCGATAAAACACCTCCGCCACTACCATTATGAAAATGATATATTTTAATTTTACTCAAGCTTGTATTACTGCTTTGTTATAAAATTCAAAATATTGCTTGCCAATAGCACTTGTATTATATTTTGTAGCAATATCGTTTCTTGCATTTACTGCAATGCTGTATCGAAATTCGTTATCATCAATTAACTTCTTTAAAGCATTATATATTTGTTTTGCGTTTTTTGGATTAACCATCATTCCATTTTTACTATCTACTATCATATCTTCCATACCAGTACCAATGCTGCCAACTAGGGCTTTTCCTGCAGCCATAGCTTCTGCACAGGTATATGAAAAACTTTCAAACATACTTGGCAATAAAGCTATTTCAGAATCCGCTAATACAAAAGGTAATTTATCATAAGGCTGCCCATCTAAGAATGTAACTTGCGTTTTCACATCTTCTAGCTCTGCTTGCATCCATTGGCGCATGGTTGCATTATTGTATGGTCCTGGTCCATCATCGCCTATTACACTAAACCGATATTCAGGATATTCTTTCAAAAGCCTCTTCATGGCTAATGTTGCATTTACCAAACCCTTAAGTACATTTAGCCTACCAAAGAAAACAATATTTTTATGTATGGCTAGTTTGTGAATAGGTAAATCCAAAAGTGTCTTTGGCGCAACAAAGGGATTAGGGATTACTTCAATTTTTGTTGTATCAATTTTCCAATTTTTTACAGCCCATGCTTTCATTGTCTCTGATGGAGCAGTAATTTTATCGGCTATCCGAGTAAACTTACACTCAATATCATTTTCATAATCATATTTACGCCAAAAGCCCAAATCAAATTTTCCACGTCTTAACGCTCCAAATACAAATCTTAACTTAGCTATAAAAGGGATATATTTTTTCTTTAAAATCTCTACCAAATAATTAGGCGCATGCAAACGAACAACTAGAGGTAAATTAGGGAATGATTTTTTAATAATGAGTGCATGGTGATGTATTTCTGGGCATTCTACAATGTTAAAATCAATTTCAGCATTTACATTTGCAAAGTTATTTAACAGCTTTTCTGTAAAATCTTCTGGGGTTTTACATTGTATGCGATGAATAATAACTCCATTAATTTGTTCTGTAACATTCCTTGTATGGCTACCAGCAAATATGTGTACAATATTGCCAGATTTTGCTATCAGTTCTGCTATTTGCAAAGTGTATGTACCAATTCCACCTTTAGGAATATCGGGTGGGAGCTCATAAGAAATATATGCTATTTTCAAATTTATAAATTTGCTACTCATTCATTCTCATAAAAGTCATATTTGCTTTTGCTATTAGTAACTTATCACGCAAGTTTTTTCTTTGCACATAAATTGTTTTTAAAAAATTATAGCGTTGTATTGCTTCAGCATATTTTGCCTTATACTTCCACTTTGCAAGAAATATTAAATGAGGATACCTTATCACAAACTTTACAAAGTTTATAAATGCAGTTATTGAATTTGTTTGTGTATACTCGTCTAGGTATAAATTTAAATATGCATTTGCAATTCCGAAAGAAGCTCTTAGTTTTAAATAATATAACCAATTAATTCTGTGTTCTCCTAAACAATGTTTGAAAGTTAAACTTTCGTCAAACCATATTTTACCCTTTGAGCAATTAATCAATGTGCAAAGTTCAGTATCCCCGCCCGAAGACAATGTTTTTCCAATGCGATCTGTAAGAATAAATTTTACATTTTCGTTTTGCAAATATTTAAAAACCGACTTTCTTATTGCCATGCCAGCGCCATAAACTGAATCTGTATAACCTTTAACTCTAGCTTCGTTCCCTACAGCATATCCAAAACCCTTCACCTCCGAAAACCAACTCGGAGCAGTTATTTGTAAAACAGCTTCTCCTACTCCACCAATCATAACTACATCATTTTTTTTTTCAAAAATGGATGTAACTGTCGATATATATTTACTACATAAACTATTATCATCATCGCAAAAAATTATATACTCATACTTTGCTTTCTCAATCCCTTTGAGCCTTGCATTATTTAAGCCAGGCTTACATTCATCTATCACAAACAAAGGGAAAGGCTCTTGTACACTTTTCCATTTTTTTTTTGCAATTTCAACTGTATTATCGGTAGAATTATTATTTACCAATATAATTTCAAAAGGAATACTTGGAGCACTATCTTGTAATGCTAGATGCGTTAAAGTCGATTCTAATTTTAAGGCACTGTTATAACAACAAATAATTACAGAAACCCCAATAGTAATTTCCTGCATTAATTTTGAATTGATATCCACTCTTTAGGATAATGAGATTCATATAAAAGTGTTTCATCAATAAACGGCCTTAGGGGTCTTATAACAGTTTTATTTTCATTGTCATTAAGCCATGCTCCCCACCACGAAAACGAACTGTTTGCTATTATTTGATGTTTACATTTAGACATTAAATAAAGCTCTAAATAATCTTTAGACCAATCTTTTTCTTGAAGGTACAAAACATCGCTACCCGTTATATATTCTCTACACCAATTTAAATCATCTGAAAAAATTACAAATAAGGGCTCATTTAACTTTTCTCGAAAATAGCTCATTGCCTTTGTATAATAATTCAATCCAATAAAACCATATCTTTTTTCATTTAAATAATCTGTGCGTCTTATGTGTACGGCTACTGTATTATCTTTCTTAATCCATTCAGGAAAAGTAGGGATATGCAATGGTTGCAATTCTTTCAACAACGTTTTACGTATGCTTTCAAAATAATACGAAGATTGCCAATAGCCATCTAAGCTAGCAAGTAAAGCTTTCTTAGGTTTTAGATGCTGCAAAATAAAGCCACTCTCTTTTATCGTGCTATGTAAACCTATACCTTTAAAAAATCTATTCAATTTTGTATTTGAAATAAATATTTTTCTCACTACAGTTAGAAATGGTATGTGTCCCTTTGTGCAAAACTGTTTTAGTGAAAAATTTCTTGAAAGCGATTCATTTTTGTATTCACTGACGTTGAAATACAAAACGGGAATACCGAATCTGATACAAATACTTCTACCAGTTGCATATTGAAAAAGCTGATTACCAAGTCCACCTTTAAACTTTATATTTAAGAACAATGGCAACTTTAAACTAAACTTTTATTAAACCACCAACCCTTTTTAATGAAAATAGAATTAATGTTAGTGTTTGCATATTCATAATAACCTTTACTTTCAATATAGCTGCATAAATCCTCACGCTTTGTGCCAGTGCCATCTGGCGTATAATTAATAGTTTCTATGCAAATAACTTTAGGTGCATATTTATTAAAATCCATTGCTTGTATTATTTCAAAATCTACCCCTTCCGCATCTATAGATAACAGATCACATGCTTTTTCATTAAAATATTTTTCAAATATCTCGTTAATAGGTAATACAGCAATATTTATTGTATTCTTTAGCTTTTGCCCAGTAAGTAACAGGTTATCTAATTCTATTTTAGAAAAAGTATTAAGTGAAGATTCTTCCATTATATAAAAAGGAAGTAATCCGCTAATGCTTCCGACTCCAATATTTAGATTGATATCTTTTATACGTTTCAAATTGAATTTCGCTATAGCCGAGGGGTCAGCATCAATGTTAATTCCCTTTGAACCATTTAAATAAAACTTATACGTATTATTAGCAAATGTTGGGTCATAGGCTCCAATATCTAAAAAGCTAGGGCTAGTGATTTTCCTTAAGCGAAACAAGTATTCAATAATGATATCTTCTCCTGATTGAGAAAAAGAAATATTGTGAAAATCTTCGGTTTTCTGTTTCTTAAAAAATTTGTTTATAATTTTTCTTATGATTTTTTTCATACTAGGGATAAAATATTATTTGGCATAAAAAGTATTTAAGAATTTTAGATATGCCTTACCAAAAAAGTTACTTAAAGCATTTAGTTTAAAAAAAAGTCTAACTATTATTGTTATCTCACCTTTATAACCGCAACTTATTACTTCATCAATAGATGTTACTTCATACTTTTTACATATACTTATTACTTTTATAATAGCTTTTCTATAGCCTGTAGATTTTGCTATTGTCGAATCTTTTTTTAATTTATCTATTAAATAAAAATATTCGAAAATTTCTATTTCCTTATTATTCTCGCAACTGTCAGTAACCCTTCCCTCTGCTTTAAAAGTAACCGTTAGTACTTCATTAGAATATTTAAAATTGTTGTTTGACGAAAGTAAGCGGATGTAAAAATCAAAATCTACAAGCCATTTTAATTTTTTATCAAAAAAAAATCTTTTATTCTTTCTAAAAAGAATTGTACTAGGAGCTCCTACAAAATTATTTACAAAAAGTACTATTGGGTTGCTTTTTAATTCAATAAGCTGGTCTTTACTCACCATATGCACATAATCATTATTTTCTAGAGAAGAAGCTAATGTAGCCGCAAATGCAAAATTCACGTCGGGATTATTGTCAAGCAATGCAATATATTTACCTAAGCTATTTTCATCATAAAACCAATCATCATGATGCATAATCTTTATATACTCACCCGATGCCCTTCTAATTGCCTCGTTCCAATTTTCTGGTGGTCCCAAAGCAACTGGATTTTTAAAATATTTTATTTTATCGGTAGGTTGATAGCTTGCAACTAATTCTTCTACAATATTTGAAGTAGAATCATCTGTTACTACAATTTCATAATCAGTATAGCTTTGAGAAAGTGACGAATCAATGGTTCTTTTCAAATATTCTATTTGATTGTAGGCGGGTATGCAAATAGATACTTTAGGCAAAACTATTTATGATTAAAACTTATGAATATCATTACAAAAATAAATTTTAAACTGCTTTTGTTTTTAATGATATGTTCAAACTATCAATTCCGCTATACGTTTTGTATCTAGCTACAATAAGACCATCTAAAGAATAAGTATCAAATTCATCACAAGAACAAAGAATAATAAAGTTGTGCATTTTTAAAAACTCAATACATTCATAATGCACTTTATTGCCATGGGTAGATATAAAAAAATATCCGATTTTATTTTCTTTGATGGTCTTACTTGCACCCAATAACATATCATACTCAAAACCTTGTATATCTGAATGCAAAATATCAATTAATTCAATTTTATTATCTGCAACAAAATCGTCAACACAAATAATTGGAGTGCCGTTATTCATCCCAGCCTCTTTTCCTACAAAAGCTTTCGTAAAATTTCCTTTAACATTATTTAGTTTAAAATTATTAATACCATAGAGCATATTTGCTTTCTCTGGCTCCACAAGAAAGTTTTTAGGATTAAGAATCGTTTTATTAAACCATATAGAATAAAATGACCAATAAGAACCTAATTCTACCATGGTAGCACCTTGCCTTATTTTTTTTAATACTTCGGCAAAGGCATATTCTTCCTGAGGCTCATGTACACCCTTATTCCTATGTAACATCTGTGTTATAGCTTCACCATAGTATCCACCCAAAGTAATAACAATACCATTATGCATTGTTTGCTTACCATTTTTTACTTTACCAGCATCAAGATGCCTATCTATTAATTTATTATCTGTTGAATCAATTACATCTTTTATTCTATCCTCCCATACATCTTCCAATGCTGCATTAAGATACTTTTTATCATAAAGACCAGACGGCAAAAGATAGTACAACTTTATCTTATAATAAAAATCAGAATTAATAAAATTATTTCGCAATCTTTTTAGTCGAAAAGTAATAATATGTTTTAATTTATTATACAAGAATAGATTTGGTTCGTAAAAAGTGAAACGCCGCTTTATGCAATAGTTATTTTTGAGGCAATGCAAATAATAAATTCTTTATTTTGAAGGTCATTTTCAATATGATGTGTGTCATAATTTTGAAATTTCAATACTTCTATTTCAAACCCTGTTTCCCTACACCAGTTTTCAATTTTTTCTTCATTAATGTAAAATGTAAAATGAAATCCCATCTTCATTGCTTCTTCACTTTTCTCTTGCATGTAAGGTGTAGAAAAAATAATTTTACCTTTTGGTTTTAGGGCTTTGCTATATATTGCAAACAGGTTAATAATATTTTCTTCCTCAAAATGCTCTAGCGTTTCAAACGAAACAATAGTATCAAATTTATTTTCATAGTCGAGCTCTAAAATATTCTTATGAAAAAAACTAACATTTTTAATACCCTCATATCTTACCGCAATTTTTTGTACTACTTCAGCATTTATATCTGCTCCTATAACTTGTTTTGCTTTAGATGCAATTAAAACTGAACCATAGCCAGTACCGCAAGCAAAATCGCCGCATACCTCATCTTCATTTATAAATTGTTTAGCAAATTCGTATCGTTTCAAATGATTTTTTTGATATACATCTAGCTTATCAAAACTTAATTTATCATTTATTTGAATATCTACTCTCTCACCATTCCCACCTAAAGGATTAGATTTATTAAAATCATAAATTTCTTTTTTGGGTTCAAATATTCTTTTCAGTTTACCCAATATCTTTCTTATCACTTTCTTAAAATTACTTTTTGAAGAAATTATTATAATTATTAAATGCTATAAAAATCAATCATGGTTTTATTAAAAGACCTTGGCATGTTGGTAAAGTTAAAATTTTAACCCCTTTTGACTCTGCAAATTTATCATGTGCCATTTTTTGGTCATTACTCATATTTGCATAACCATAATCATCAAAAATTATCATTCCACCACTTACCATCTTATCCCAAAAAAATTCTAACGCAGCTACTTCTGGCTCCACACAATTCATATCTATTGACAAGTAACAAATTTTGTTAGAATCCACATCAATGAGTGTATCTGGCACAGTACCCCTAATTATTTTAACATTAAAATCTTTAAACGTTTGCTTTACTTGTTTATAAAGTGTTTCAGAATCTTCTTTATCGTACCCCATAGCCGTATTTCTCAACAGTTCTTCTTCCGTACTATACTTTTTATCTAAACCATTAAATGTATCGAGTAAATAATATTTTTTTTGTGATTTATTAAAACCTACATAATTCATTACTGCACGTGCAAAGATGCCTGTATGCACACCACAATCTACAAAATCTCCTTCGAGTTGCATAGCATGTTTAGCGGCCCAGCACAAAACATGTATACGCCATTCAATATCATAATTTTTTAATAACGTTCCGCCATCAGTATTTTTCCCAAGATTATAAGATTCTATGAAAAGTGGATCTTTCAAAAAATCAGCGTTATGGTAAGTGAACAGTAAATCGTTAGAATAAGTAATCTCTGCCTTAGGCAAAACATAATTAGTTTCGTACAATTTACTTTTATTGATATAACCAAATTTCCTTAAAACTCTTTCTATCATAAGTTGCTGATTTTTTTTGCTTCCCATTTTAATAAAGGTCTAACCATGCCTGCGAAATCTTGCGTGTATTGTCCTCTTGCAGAATTGCCTTGCATATCATCGCTAATACTAAAAGTTAATATTTTTTCTGCATAAGCATATATCTCAAGTGGTGATGGAATAAACAAAGCAATACTAATAGTAAAATTCCCTTCGCTCATTAAATTTTCGGGAATAAACATAGTTGCTTCATAAAAACCAATCTCCCTTTTATTATGACGAATTTCAGATGTAACATCATGAGAATTAAAAATATTTACATCCTCATCATTATAAATATTAGCGCCATGAATGAAAACAGAACCTTCTTTTAAAACGTTGTACTTAATAGTAACCGCAATAGTTTCTGTTATTATAAAATTCCCATCTTCTGGTGTATGCCCATTTTGGTTATGAATAATTATATCTAATAATTTTACAACTTCATTACCTGGCGCATCATTTAAACTCCAAGATTTTTTTAATCGAATTAAGCTATCCACAGCCATATACTTACTCACTGCACTATTTGTATCCGAATGGTCAATAAGATTCCCATTTTTTAAAATTATACAATTGTTGCATAATTGTTTAATTGCAGTAATATTATGACTCACAAACAAAACCGTCCTTCCCCCCTGCTCACTTACATCTTTCATCTTCCCCAAAGCCTTCTTCTGAAACTCTGCATCTCCCACCGCCAGCACCTCATCCACAATTAATATTTCGGGTTCTAAATGTGCAGCTACGCCAAATGCAAGTCGCACATACATACCGCTGCTGTAGCGCTTTACAGGTGTATCGATATACCTTTCCACACCTGCAAAATCCACTATTTCATCAAACTTACTTTTTATTTCTCGCTTGGTCATACCGAGTATTGCACCATTCAAAAAAATATTTTCTCTACCACTAAGCTCAGGGTGAAAGCCTGTACCAACTTCTAACAAACTTGCTATCCTTCCCTTTATTTTTATACTACCAGTGGTTGGCGTTGTTGTTTTACTCAATATTTTTAAGAGCGTACTTTTGCCTGCACCATTTCTACCAATTATACCTAGTACTTCACCTTGCTTTACTTCAAAATTTATATCTTTTAAGGCCCACACATAATCGCTCTCACCTTTTGTAGCCCTGTCATTTGCCTCACCTATTTTTAAATACGGGTTTTCTTTACCTCTAATTTTATACCACCACTTATTTACATCATGCGCAAGCGCACCTGTACCTACATCTCCCAAGCGGTATTGTTTAGATATGTTTTCTACTTTTATTACTACACTCATACAACCAATCTTTTTACTACAATTTTTTTATCAACTTTGCTGGGTTACCTGCATATATGCCCGTTTCTAATATATCTTTTGTAACCACTGAACCAGCACCTATAACTGCACCGTCACAAATATGCACAGGCAATATGGTAGCATTACTTCCTATGGATACATTATTACCTATAAACGTACTTTTCCATTGGTTAGTATCTCCATTGGCAGGAGCACCAGTGCTAAAGGTATCATTAACGAACATTACCCCATGTCCTATAAAGCAATTGTTGCCAATAGTTACCTGTGTACAAATAAAACTGTGTGATTGTATTTTGCATGAGCTCCCAATTACTACATCTTTTTGTATTTCTACAAAAGGCCCAATACAAGTTTCATTGCCTATTCTACAACCATAGATATTTACCGGCTCTATGATGGTTACATTTTCACCAAAAATAACATCTACTATGCCTATTTGTTTTAATACTGGTTTATACATTTGCAGAGGCATATATTTTCTCAATTATCTCCACTGTTTTTAAACCTTCGTATGCGCTCGTTGTGATAGCAGCATTTTGCTGTAGTACGGCTATTACATTATCGTAAACCAAATCATGGTTGCTCATAGAACCAACATAGTCTCCATAATTATTTGCTTTGTTTCCTTCTGGCAAATTTTCTATTGTATAGTTTTCTATGCATTGGTATTCCAATTCATTTAAATATTGCCCACCAATTTTTACTGTTCCCTTATCTCCAAAAATAGTAAGCGAGCCTTCCATATTTTTTTGAAAACTATTTACAGTATAATTAACTGTACCAATAGCATTATTGGCAAAACGAAGTATTACCACACCTGCATCTTCAAACTCAATTATGCCTTGGTGTTGAAAATTATTACTAAACGATTTTACCTCCACAATATCGCCTAGCATCCAATACAACAAATCTATAAAGTGGCTAAATTGTGTAAACAGTGTGCCCCCATCAAGTTCTTTTGTACCCTTCCAGGAATTTTTATAATAGTCTTCATTTCTGTTCCAAAAACAACTTAGTTGCACTGTTTGTATTTTTCCTAAACGCCCTTCATCAATTATTTTTTTTACCGCAGCCACGGGTGGGTTATAGCGGTTTTGTTTTATGGCAAACAATCTTTTGTTTGCTCGCTCTGCAGCCTGTATCATTTTACCACAGTCAGCCGAAGATATAGCCATTGGTTTCTCACATATTACGTGCATACCTGCTTGCAGTGCCTGTATACTGTGCGTGGCATGCAATCCATTTGGCGAGCATACCGCTATTACATCAATATCTATATCAGCCGCAAGCATTTCTTCAATACCATAAAAAGCAATAGCCCCATATTCGTTTGCCAACGCATCCGCCTTTGCATGTACAATATCACAAACAGCTACCAACTTAGTTTTATTATTTATATGCTCCGCATGTCGTTGGGCTATTCTTCCACACCCTACTATCGCAAATTTTAAAACTTCATTTTTCTCCATTCAAAAAACTAATAAACTACAGGTAATATTTACACCCCTAAATTATTTTAAAAATCCAAACAAAAGCTGTCCATTCCATAAAATATCTACTGTCTTAAAAACCTTCAACTTTTCAACCCTTCAACTTTTCAACCCTTCAACCTTCAACCATTCAACCCTTCAACTACACCGTATCCATAAAACTACGCTCTACCTTATTAAATATTAGTGTGCCAAATAATAATGCGGCTATAATAAAAACACCAGCATAAAATAAATGCAGCGGTTCAAAACTTCCTCTACCCAACAATGCATATCTAAATGCTTCTACTATTGGTGTGAGCGGATTATATTCAATAAGCCAAGCGTAACTTTTACCTTTTAAAAATGAAAGTGGATAAGCAATAGGTGTTGCATACATCAACAATTGTACTGCAAAGCCTATCAACACTGTAAAATCTCTATACTTTGTAGTAAGCGATGATATAATAATACCCAAACCAAGTCCTAAGCCAGCCATCATTATTACTAATAATGGTATTAATAACCAACTTAAACCGAAATGAAAATTATTGTCTCTTACACCTATCCAAATCATAGCAAGAAGCAATAAAAAAAATTGAATGCCAAATTTTATGATATTGCTAAGTACAGTGCTTAATGGTATAACTAATCTAGGAAAATATACTTTACCAAAAATACCAGCATTGGCTACAAATGTGTTAGATGTGGCAGTAAGGCAAGATGAAAAATAATTCCAGATGGTGATGCCGCTCATATAAAATAATACAGCATCTATACCATCAGTAGATATATTAGCAATACCATGAAAAACCATTAAGAAAACCAATGTAGTAAAAACGGGTTGTATAAGATGCCACAAAGGCCCTAGTACCGTTTGCTTATACTGGGCTGCAAAATCTCTTTTTACAAAAAGCATAAGTAAATCTCTATAACGCCATACCTCTCTAAGCCTAAGGTCAAATAACTTGGCCTGTGGTTGTATTATTTCGTCCCAATGTTCTTCTGTTATTGTTTTTTCCATTTTATATTTTTAACCCTACACACACTGAAAATAAATGAGTTACAATATTAATAGTTTGCAATTTAGTACGCAAGCTAAACATCTATTCCGATAATTATCGGAACTAAATTCCTACACTGTAAAGTAACAAAAACCTACTAATTACTAAACTATTAATAAGTGCAGTTTCTCAATAAGTTAATTGCCTTGCTGCAATAAATAACTTTGTGTGTCTTTTATTCTCTTTTTTCTTAGTGGCTTAAATTATCGCTTCCAGTTTTCTTTTATACGCATCATACCCAAAATTTTCCATAAGCAAATCATGGTCAGGTACAAAATCATTCTTATTTGTTATTATTTTTTGTACCGCCTCAGTTATAGCTCCTACGTTATCAGGTTCTATAAGCAATCCCAATGCACCATGTAGCAAGGCATCAGTAGAGCCATCTACATTGCCTGCTATTGCAGGTGTGCCATAATACATAGCTTCTACAAATACAATTCCAAACCCCTCTTTTACACTCGGCATAATGTATATGTCCGCTAGTGCAAAATGATTGGCAAGCTCTTCTTCCGCCACATATCCAGTAAGTATAACATGCTCTCGAAGCTTAAGTATAGCAATCATTTCATCGATATACAATTTTTCAGACTCACTGTATTTACCTGCCAAAATATATTTAATATTTTTGTGGGTTGGCAATAAAGCAGCCAACGCCTGTATGATATAATTGTATCCTTTATACCTATCTCTTAATGATAACCTGGTAAGTGTAAGCAAAACAATATCGTCTTTTTGTATACCGTATCTTTTTGCTAAAGCTTCATCTCTTAGTCTGGCTATAGAGCGTTCTAAAAAAGGGTCTATACAATTATTAAGTACCAAACATTTTTGTTTTGCTACGCCTTGTTCTTCTTGAATTTTATTGCTGGTAAAGCTACTTACTGATGCTATTTTATCGCAACAGCCCAACATCATTTTTTTTGCTGGCGATAGCTTCCCCCATATTTCTATCCCATGAGCCATTAATATAATTTGCACTTTTGGATTTGCTTTTTTTATAAGCCAAGCTACCAACAATAAATTAATATGGCTTAAAATAATTACGTCAGCTTTTACTCCCGCTTTTGCTACAGCTAAAACAAATTTTATTTTTGCAGCAGCATAGCCAGAAAAAATTTCGGAAGGAAAATATTTGTTGTTCTCCGAATCTGCCTTGCTATCATGCATACTATATATATGCAAGGTACTGTTATTGGCAAGCCCATATTCGTATAATGCTTTACCTGCCACTTTACATACTTTCTCTATACCGCCAGTAGCAGAAAAAACTTTGAGTGTTAAAAATAATATTCGTTTAATGCTTTATTTTTTTAGTGATTGTTTATTTAACTCTACTGAACAAATATTTTGAAGCTGTTTGAAAATAAGTTTTCTGAAAAAAATTCGTTGTTTTCTGGCAACGAATTTTCACTAATGGCGTTTTATTATTCCCCAGAAAAAGCCTATAGTGTGTACACAAATACAATTGGGACAAGGATGACACGGATTGAATGGATTTAAAAAATATTTTTTGCTTCGCAATTTTTTTTTAGAACATAGCTGAGACAGATTTGATGGATTTAAACGGTTTTTTGCTAGCAAAAAATAAAATCCATATTTCTTTATCCATAAAAATCCGTTCAATCCGTGTCATCCGTGTTCCATTTTTCATATGAAAGATGTGTCCACTTGATAAGAAAAAATCGGGACAAGCTGTGTTAATTTGTGTAATTCGTAGCGACGAATTTTCACATAGTGAATCTTAAAAGCATTTTTAAACAGTTTCTTAGCAGTTATATCTAGTTTTTAATACTTATAACCACTAAAATGCTTGTGCTGCTAACTTATTTTTTAAAACAATAAGCGACATAATTCTGCTCCAATGCAGCTTTCCTTGTAAGAAATCTTTACAAGCTTTTTGTGTATTCGCATTTTTACTCTGCTCAAGTTCTCTCACATATACACTATTGGCCAGCCACTCTGCAAAAGGAAAACTAAATCCCATTTTTGGCCTATCCCAAATTTCTTTTGGAAGTATTTTATCAAACGAATCTATAAGTAAATGTTTAGAAACTTTTCCTGAAAATTTTATTTGACTACTCATTGCAAATACAGGCTTTACAACTTCATTGTCTAAAAATGGCACTCGTATTTCTAGCCCTCTAGCCATACTCATTACATCTGCATCTCTAAGCAATTGATCTTGCATGTACATGTTAAACTCCATCCAACTGGCTACATTTTTTTCAGATTCTATAGACAGTGTAGGCGATACAGGGCATTCATTGAGTGTTTGCCAAATCTCTTTTTCGTATCCGCCTAATTGCTTGGCAATTTGTAAGGGCGTAAAGTGCCCTCGCAAAAAAAGATATAAGCCACGTATACCTGCTATTTGTAAATAAGAAACACGACCATATTTTTTAGCATTAAATACGCCTCCAATACTTAACGCTATTTTTGGAAGTTTTTGAAGCAAAAGAGCTTTTTGCATTCTATTAAAAGAAGGATAACCACCAAACAATTCATCGGCGCCAACGCCAGACAGTACTGCCTTTAAGCCTTCATCGGCAGCAAATTTGCTTATAAACCAAGTATTAATACCATCGCATGATGGCATATCCATGGCATCTAATATTTGAGGAAAATATGTATGGAAATTTGTTTCTTTTAAAAGTATAGAATGGTGTGTGCTGTTTAAACGGTTGGCAACAATATCTTGATATTGTTTTTCAGAATATTTTGATTCATTAAAATAAATAGAAAGCGTGTGTAGCTTTTCTTTATTCCTATTAATGTTTGCAAGTTGGGCTATAATGGCAGAGTCTATACCACCACTCAAAAAAACACCTACTGGTGCATCAGCAATCATTTGACGTTGCACAGCGCCTTCTAAAGCATTAGATATTATTTGCTTTGCACTGGTTTCATCTTTTATAGTATCACTAAAACTAAAGAAAGAAAAAGATTGCAAACTCCCCAATTTAGTTTTGGTATCGTAAGCAAAAAAACATCCTTTAGGTAAAGGTTTTACATGAGCTAAAGTTGTTACTGGCTCGGGTATAAAACCATAAGCCAATTGATAAACATTTGCAGTTTCATTTTTATTTTGCAAATATTCTATAGGAGCAAATGCCCCCATTTCCGAGGCAAAAGCAATTGCACCCGAAGCCGTAGAGTAATACAATGGTTTTATACCAGCAGCGTCTCTTACAAGATAAAGTTTTTGTTCTTTATTATCCCAAAGGGCAAAAGCAAACATACCATTTAACTTTTCAAAACTTTGTGTATTCCATTTTGCAAATGCAGCTAATATTACTTCGGTATCTGTACCTGTAGTAAACTGCATACCCGCTGCTATTAATTCACTTTTTAATGTTGCATAATTATACAACTCTCCGTTATAGGTAATTGTAAATCTATTTCCATAGTGCATAGGCTGATGTCCAGCAGCCGATAAATCTAATAAAGACAAACGCCTATTACCTAATACCAAATGTTGAGTTGCTACTGTAAATATGCCTCCATCATCTGGCCCACCATGCTTTAGCAAAACGCACATTTGCTCTACGGTATTTTCTAAAGCTACTATTGGTAACGCAGTGTTTAAAATTCCTGCTATCCTACACATTTTCTGGCAAAGAGCTACGGTATTTTCTGGTTATATAATAGTCATAGTTTTTACCAAAATCTTGATAAGTAGATTGTAACCCAGTGGTAAGATTTATTGCATACTTCCAACCCATATTGGTAAGTTTAGTCACATCTAATAATTTTTGCATAGTACCATCTGGCTTACTGGTATCAAAAACCAATTCTCCATTATAGTCCGCTATTTTTTTAATAGCTTCAGCCATTTGTTTAATAGAATAGTCCTCTCCACAACCTATATTTACAATTTCAGAATTATTATGATTTTGCATTACAAAATAACATGCCTCGGCAGCATCATCCACATGCAAAAACTCTCGCTTGGGTTTACCTGTACCCCAAATAGTTACCTGCTTTTCATTATTAAGCTTTGCCTCATAAAACTTACGTATTAATGCTGGCAATACATGCGCATTTTGCAAATCGTAATTATCGCCAGGCCCGTATAAGTTTGTAGGCATTACACTGATAAACTTGCAGCCATATTGGGTGTTATACGCTTTACACATTTCTATACCAGCTATTTTTGCCATTGCGTACGGAGAGTTGGTGGGTTCTAAAGCTCCTGTCATTAAGTACGATTCTTTCATGGGCTGTGGAGCAAGTTTGGGATAAATGCAACTACTACCCAAAAACAATAATTTTTCTACCCCAGCTTTATATGCCTCATGTATCACATTACTTTGCACGGTAAGGTTATCATAAATAAATTCTGCACCAAAAGTTTTATTGGCCATAATACCGCCTACTTTTGCCGCTGCTAAAAAAACAAATTGCGGCTTTTCTTTCTGAAAAAATTTCTTTACCTCATATTGATCCCTCAAGTCGAGTTCAGCGGAGTTACAAGTGATTATATATCTATAGCCCTTACTTTTTAAAAGACGTACAACAGCACTACCTACTAGCCCATTGTGCCCTGCTACATATATTCTATCGTTAAGATTCATAGAGGAGTGTATAAGATTTTATAATTTTATGGTAAGGGATTATTTAAAAGAGTAAAGAAGTTAGCAGATAGAAGTTGTAGGATTGTGTTTGATATATTACCGAAATAGTAAATTGCGAAATATCATACTAACAACTAACAACTAACAACTAACAACTAACAACTAACAACTAACAACTAACAACTAACAACTAACAACTAACAACTAACACCAAACACCAAACAACAAACACCAAACACCTAACCAACTTTCAACAAATTCTTTCTCTCAAAAACTGCCGTAAGCGAAACCCCAATTGCTTCAATTTTCACCCTAGCTTTATTATCAATTATTTCCAATACAAGGCCTTTATAATTCATAAATATTCCTTGTTTTATTACTACAGTTTCATTTACGGTAGCATGTTGTTCTGTAACCTCTACATCACTAAACTCATTTAAAAACTTACGAATGATGTTTATTTCTGCATCTCTTACTACTGCTGGTTTACCCAACCAGTGTACATAGTTCAAAATACCAGGTATTTTTTTTATATCCCACTTTTCATCTTTTGGTGGGCATACAAAAATGTACCCTTTAAAAAGTGGCTCCAGTACTATTTTTTTTCTATCGCTCCACTGCTTAGTTACTTTATTTAATGGGCAATATTGTTCAATTCCATTTGCTACTAATGCATCTGCTATCTTTTTTTCCCACCTCGGTTTTGTATATACTACATACCATTTTTTTTGTGTTGCCAATTTTTTTCATTTTCAAATTAATTTTACCAAGTTGGCAGGGCTTCGCCGTCCCTCAGTCACATGTTACGTATAAAAACAAGACCAAAGAATGCTTTATTACAATTTATTTTTCTTGTTACTATGCCTTTCTAAAAACTATAAAAAGGTAAATAATAAGTACCTTGCAGTTCCTAAATTACACTGCCCACTGCCCACTGCCCACTGCCCACTGCCCACTGCCCACTGCCCACTGCCCA
>JANNVW010000124.1:0-12167 GCA_031408295.1 Ferruginibacter sp. | reverse complement strand
AGAAAGTCTGGAAGAAATAAAACGGATACTGGAAGTGAATACCAAAATGGCATTCATTACGGCCGGTATGGGTGGTGGTACCGGAACCGGTGGCGCACCCATACTTGCAAAAATTTGTAAAGACCTGGGCATACTTACGGTAGGTATTGTTACCACACCATTTGCATACGAAGGCAAGAAAAGAGTAGCCCAAGCAGAAGAAGGCATCATGCTTTTAAAAAACCATGTAGATACTTTATTGGTTATAAGCAACGATAAATTGCGCCACCAATTTGGCAATCTAAAAATGAAAGAAGCTTTTAATAAAGCAGATGATATTTTAGCCACCGCTGCAAAATGTATAACAGATGTAATAAATAGTACAGGGCAAATAAATGTCGATTTTGCTGATGTATGTACCGTAATGAGTAATGGAGGTGTAGCCATTTTAGGTAGCGCAACTGCCGAAGGAGAAAATAGGGCACATGCTGCAATAGAAAACGCATTAACCTCACCATTGCTTAATGATAATGATATACGTGGAGCAAAATGGATACTTATAAATATCAACTCTGCCGAAGGCGAGCATGAGTTTACAATGGATGAAGTAGAAGTAATACAAAATTATATTTTAAGCCAAGCAGGCGAAGAAACAGATGTAATACTAGGGCTTGGGTACGATAGCAGTTTAGGAGCACAAATAGGTATAACACTTATAGCCACTGGCTTTGAGCACAAAGATCCTTTTGCAAGAAAAAATGCTGTAGAAGTAGTAGCACCAAAAGACGAAAAAATTGTAATGCATTTAGATATGAACACTACTGCACCACCAGCTGCTGTAGTTACACAACCAAGCTTACAGTTTGAAGACAGACGAGTAGACAAAATCGAAGAGCCAATAGCAACTCCTTCAGCAGAAGCATTAATGATGCCTACACTTTCGGAAGAAGAAATCGTAAAAATACCTAGTACAATTACTGGGGATAAAACAAATGATGCGCCAATATTTTTTGAAATATCTTCGAGCCAAGATCAAGTGCCAGTAATACAATTTGATACTGACTTTATAGCCCCATTACCAAAACAACAAGCTGTAAAAGAAGAATTTACTCAAGCACAAATACAAGCAAACATAATAAAAGAAGCTAGCAATAAAAGCCAGCCTTCGTCGGGCGGCTTTCTGGCAAAACCTGCGCAAATTTACGCACAGGAGCAACCAGAGTTTTTAAAATCCACATCGCAAGAGGAACTACTGCCAAAGCAGAGCTCAATACAGGCCGACGAACCTGTTTTTGAAATGCAGTTGGTAGTTAAAGAAACCCTAGAAACGGCGGAGGAAACACCGTTAAGTACCGAAACAACTCAGCCTTATATGAGTAAACCTGTAGAGGAACCTGCAATGCAGGACGAAACAGAAGAACTCAGGCGCCGGGCTACAGATCGGATTGCGAAGTTGAGGAATCTATCTTTCAATATTAACGCATCCGATCCAAACAATGAGTTTGAATCGGTGCCGGCATACCTCCGTCGTAATATGGAAATCCACAACCAAATTGCAGATGTAGAAACCTTCTACAGCAACTACACCGTAAAGTCCGACGACAATAATCAAGCAGAAATAAATACCATTAATAATTTTCTCGACGGGAAAAAACCCGACTAATATAACTACCTAGAAAAACCCCTGATTGTTTAATGAGTGTAGTGTGTGTAAAACCCCTTTCAGCAATGAAGGGGGTTTTAGTTTAATATTTGAACATTGAAAGTTGCGCATTGATTATTGAACATTTATCATTTTTATAAAACGCAGGTAATTGCCAACTGCTCTTTTGCCCACTGCTAACTGACAAGAAGCATCATCAACAGCACAAATCCAAACATTGGTATCCGCCTATGCGCTGCAATCTTTTTTTTCGTTCCTCAAAAAAAGGATTTCCGCTCCTATGCGGGCTAGGCTCAGCAGCAAAACATTTTTCAACATTTACCTAAGCGTTTTTATTTTAAGGATGCCAACTTTTAAAAAGTTGGCATCCTTAAAATAAAAAATTAACTTTTAAATTTATCTACTAACTTATTTAATAATTCAAACATTTGTTTACGTTCATTTTCTAGCGAAGCTCTTTCTTCAGTTATTTGTAATAATATTTCGTCAGCTTTATCAAAAGCTGTTTTTAATAATTCTTTGCCTGCCTCATAATAATTTTCACTAATAATTCCCTTATTTTGAGAGCCAGTAACATAATTTATGTTACTATTTCCTTCTTCTAAAAATAGTTCCTTTTCCACTTTATAAAGATTTGATAATTTTTCTGCAACTTCATTTGAAATCACTTTCGTTTTTCTTTTGCCATTTTCTAATTTCCCGTAAGCAGGTTGACTGATATTTAATACACCTGCAACATATTTCTGCGTATAGTTTTCTTTATTTCTAAAAAATTTTATTGTGGCTGCACTTATCTTTTAATTTTTATTAATCAAAGTTATAAAATATAAGGCTAAAGTTATAAAGTATAATGATTATAATGTCAATTAAATAAGAATATAAATTTATTTTTAATAAATAATTATAATTTATAAAATATTAATAATCAAAAATTAAAACATTATGAAAAAGAATTTATTATTTGTTGCCACATTTTCATTTGCTTTATTAATAAACTCATGCACAAAGCAAAGTAGTACTTTATCAGAGAGCGAAATCGAAAAACCTGCCAGTCCTCAAAGTAAACCTTCTAATGCTCTTGATATTAGTAAACCAACTACTTTAACTTTTTTAAACAAACTTGGCATTTCTAAGGAACAAGTCAATTATTACTATTCAGTAGCACTGCCACAAAAAAATGCTAAGAATATACAGTATAAAAATCCTTACACACTAGAGCAAATAATGAATGAATTTGGGTTAAAAAAAGCAGATGCAGAAAAAGTTACAGCTGAAAAAACTTCAAATTTTAATGCAGAAATTATTAAAAGATTTGGCAGCTTTAAAAATTGGTATATTGCATATAAAATAGCAATACAGAAAAAAGAAATAAATAGAAAAGAATTTAGTTCTTCTTTGTCGGGCGATTTTGTATTGAATATTGTAAACTCTAATAATGGTGATTATATGACTTTTATGGGCACTCCATTTTATTACATAATGGATGCACTTGAAGTTCAGGGATACCAATTTGACCAACAGTGTGATAGAGCAGGCGTTGGTCCTACATGTGTATCTTATTTAATGGAAGGGGGAATTGATGATAGTGAGCAATCATATTTAGATGATTGTGAAAGAGATGGAAATTGGTTTTTACCATGTGTAACCTATCAGGCAAGCCAAGCTCTTAGAATTGGTATTGAAGCGGAAACTTTTTTTGATATTTGGAGTCTTTTTCATTGTGCTTAATCAATTCATTATGATTGCTCAAATATGCCAAAAGTATTTGAGCGGTCATAATTTATTTACTATATTTAGTTTTCAATAAGAAAATCATGAATAGTTATATTAATAAACAAATAACTTTTTTTGTTATATCCTTGTTTTTTTTATTCATTCTACTTAGTTGTAATCATAACACAACCAACATAAAAAAAAGTACTCCACCTGGTAGAGTTAATCTATCTGAATATAAAAGAAAAGCCGATTCTTTAGCTTTTTCTGGAAATTTAAACGAAGTCGACTTAATGCTTATCGAAAAAATGTATAAAGGCGACTCTTTAGCTTTCAAAAACCAAAAACGAAAATATTCTGTTCCATATTCGAAAAAATCTTTGGGGTGGAGAGACATGACATTGTATCTTATGATGAGTGAAACAGAAATAAAAAATTATAATGATAAATTAGGATTTGACAGTGCTTGGTATTTTATAAAATATATGCAGGATACAACAGAAGAGAATATTATTAAATCTGAAATGATTAGCATAGCAAAAGAAAGATTTTATAAAAAATACAATGACTCTCTAGTTTTTACTAAGAAAGAAAGTAGTGTCTTACGTTATATACAAAGAAAAGAAAGAATACCACTAATGGAAGCCATCCAAAAAAAACATCAAAAAATTAGAGATAGTTTAAAAACTAAAAATGAATAAATAATTGACAAAGTAAGTAAACTTATACTGCTATTGCATTGGTTATTTGAAAGTGGTGGCTTCGCTCAGCAGCAAAATATTATTTTCAACATTTACCTAAGCGATTTTATATTAAGGATGCCAACTTTTAAAAAGTTGGCATCCTTAATATAAAAAAATTAACTACATAAATACAGCAACTATTTATATCAAGAAATAGTTAACCTCAATCCGACTTGTAAAAAATGCTGCTTAATCTCATTTGTTATTATTGTAGGAGGCAATTTTAAATTTTTATTACTACCCCAAATTGTAGTAAGCCAATCTTCGCTCATCCAAGAAATGTATTCATTTTTTGGAAATTTATTTAGCAATAATTTTAGTTGCTCATTTCCAACCACCCTAAATAAAACATTATCGCTGGTAACCTCAGTGTACAACTTAAGCCTATTTGTACCTGGCAATATTACATAATTCCAATCATCGCAGCCTTGTGTTGCACTAGGCCACTATAAAGTTCCCATCCTTTCATAGACGGTTCAATATTTATTGTGTCTAGCTTTTGTGGTAGAGATGTTTGGCAATTATAATGTTGATTATTTTTTTTACATGCTACCAAAAGTAAAAGTATGCATACCACGGTTAATGTAATTGCTAATTTTAATTTCATTTCTTTTTGTATATTTTTATTTACCGTCTAAGTCGCAAGGGTTTGCTGAAATATTAGTCATATCAACTTGTGTAGTTGGCGGGCTTTGAGAAATAGCTTGACATTGAACACAGCCAGCAGGAATAACATTTGTGTTAACTTTTTTCAAATTTACGTATAGCGTAACTTTTTCTCCCTTACTCAATGCTGCAATGGTACAAGTATTATTATAATAAACAACGTTGGTATAATTTTGCCCAGTCTGTACGTCTATCCAGTTTGCATCCCCAATACCCTCATTGGTAAGCAACTGAAAAATAACTTTGTCGCAGTCATAGCGAATAATTTTAGCTGGTATTAATGTACAGTCAGCAACTTTACACTTTTTACAAGAAGAAACAGTCAATAATGCAATGGCAGTAATAAGTGGGAAAAATATCTTTTTCATAATGTTTTTATTTTATAGACAAATAAAAAAGAAGGTTTGTTACAGCTGTAAAATATTTTTTTAAATACTGTGAGAATGATTGAGCTACTTTCTTTCGTTCAATAAACTAGAGAAGATATGCAGCATGGCTTTATAGCCTTGCGCATCTGTGCTTATTGTAATCTTGTAAAATATTTTATATGGCAGTACATTTCGCAAGTATTTTTACATGGCTACCTATCCCGCATTCGCCTAGGCTTGGTTTTTAACCAGCCGATGCAGTATAATAAAACCAACCTATTTTGTAAAATAAAGTACGCCGGTATTAATGTTTTTTTAATTTTTATAATTTGGTCGGCTGGTCGAAGACCATGCCTCAGCTGCTTATGAGTAACTGCCATAGGTGCTCAAGATGATTAAGGTTACCAGCGAAGGCGGAGTTGCAAGCAACTAATTTGATTAAATATCAATCATAAATAATTCTAATTATCCCCCGGTTCATGCGTTATTTACTTAAAATAAACTGTTTTTTTGATAATTTGTAAAATTGTTAATAACTTTTTTCCTCCTACAGGATTACCAATTCTTTCTACAAAAGCATTGGTAATCTTGTATTTGCTAATATATATAGACTATATTATTTAGCATTAATACTTAGAGGTCTTTAAATTGTGAATATTTTGTATAAAAACTATTTACTTTTATAACATAAGGTGAATAGTAAAAACTATAATAATCATTTGGATTATTGTAAATAATTTACAATTGTACTGTTTTACTGCACTTTTAAAAAATTGACACTTACACAAAAATGCAACAAAACGTAGCTATACCCGCAACTAAAGTTCCTGCTGTTAATCCTAATTGGGAAAAAATTGAACATGTATATACTGGTGATGATTTAATTGACGCTTTCCTAATAGGCAAGGAAGCTGGTAAAGATGAACATTACCGAATACTGCTTTCTCAATTTAAAGAAAATGTTCAAAATGCAACTGAACTTTCAGAAGAATTAATGAATAGTGTTTTAGCATTAAAAATAAATCCTGTTGATATAAGGATAAAGGCCGATGATATAACAAGTTTTAAAACCTTGTTTATTGTAGATAAAAAAGATTTTTTAGATGATTCTTTTAGAGAGGTATACACTCTTTCACGAGGGGTTAAAAATAAATCTGAAACTGAAAAGTTTTATATATCATTTTCATTCACTCCCTCATCGGCAGAACTTAATGAAGACTGTCTAATTGCGGATGGCTTCTTTCTTAAGTATGATAAAAAATAACGACCGTTTAAGGCACGCATTACACAATGAATCTGCATGCGATTACCTTAACTTGAGGCAAGATATGTCAGATTGGATTATTACTACTTCGTTTTATGCTTCCTTACATTTTCTTGCATTTAAGATTTTCCCTTTTAATATGCCTTCTATAGCTGGGAAAAGCACCTCAATTGAAAGTATTGACCACTATTTCAACTATAACAATACTAAGAAAAAGAGTAAGCATGAACTAATGTCTAGCTTAGCCTTTGAAAAATGTCCAAATATTTCAGAAGATTATGATTGGCTATTAGATTTGTCTATGACTGCACGTTATCAACATTATCGAAATGATAAAGAAATTTCAAATAAAGCAATTAGGCTAATGAAAGTTATTAAAAAAGAGTGCTGTACTGAAAAGGAGATAGCCGAATTATAAAAATTTGTATAGTACAATTAATATTTAGCACTCATCATGTATATTAGACCATCACATTTGAATAAAAAATAGTCGCTTTTTATTTTATATTTTTGTCCCAACTCGTATATAGTGACCTTAATTTTTTATATATCACTCCAAATTACTTTGCATTTGTCGCTGCAAAACCTTTTGCGATATATGCTTTATTTTGTTTTTTTAGCAATTATTAAGCGTTAGTATTTTTGCATACATCTCGCTATTTCCTTTCCGTTTTCACAAGCCTTTGCATGGTCTTCGACCAGCAAAGCCTATTTGTAAAATATTTTCAACTTTATGTATGTTCTTTTCTTTTGTCGGCTGGTCGAAGGGTCAAGCCTCGGCGTCACACGGTTGGAGGTATGAGCGCTTATGAAGGTACGAGGTGACCAACGCAGGCAAAGATATGCGGTATGGTTTGGTAACAGTGAGTATCTATACCTGTTAAAATTTGCAAGTATTGGATACTGCTACATAAAAAGCCAACACATATTACCTACGTGTAGCTGCACAGATACGCCACCGCACTTTTGCTATGCTGCATATCTGCGCAAGGGAAGTCTGCGTTAGAGGAGTGAGTAGGAGGTACTAACGAAGGCTGAAAAAAAATTAAATCCTGTTAAACTTTTTTAATAGCACCTAGTCTTATTTGAGAAGGATTTATTTACAAAATTTAAAATTATTTTTTATGAAACAAACAAGTCAACTATCCAAAGGGCTATTATTTGTTGCCCTATTTGGAACACTGTTATTTGCAAGTTGCAAGAAAGAAAGCACAACACTAACAGACAATGCTACAACGCCAGAAGCCGCCATAGCATTAACTACCGCTACTACAGAAGCTAGCAAACAAGAAGCACAGTCAGAAGAACAATTTGATGACATCTTTAACATTACCGGAAGCATGAATACTTCCAATGCCGGAGAAGATTTGGGATTGGGAGAAAACGTATCTGGACTTGACGAACTAGGAGCTAGACCAGACTCCAATGGACGTTGCTACAGGATTACAGTAGTGCCAAATATACCGGGCGTTTTTCCGAAGGTTGTTACCATTAATTTTGGCGATGGCTGCTTGGGCCGTGATGGAAAATTTAGAAAGGGTAAAATCGTTTCCATCTACAGCAACAGGATGCGGATACCGGGAGCTAAGGTTTCCACAACCTTTGTAAACTATTTTGTAGATAGTTTTAAAATAGAAGGCACCCATATTTCTGAAAATACTAGTACATCCAATATGCAAGGATGGAAGCTAACCGTATTGGATGCAAAAATATTAAATACCAATAACAACAAATGGGTAAAATGGAATAGTACAAAAAATATTTTACAAATTCTTGGTAACGGTACGCCCAATTTTCCGCTAGATGATGTATATAAGATTACTGGTGGGGCAAGAGGATCCAACTCTGCCGGCCATACTTGGGCATCATTAATTATAGATCCGCTTATTAAGAAATTTACTTGCCGTTGGATAGTAAAGGGTACGGTAAAATTTGTAAGGGATGGCAATGATGCGCTGTTGGATTACGGAAATGGCGACTGCGATAACCAAGCCATACTTTTTATAAATGGCGTGCCGCATCTAATAACGCTTTAGTTTTTCTTTAAAATATATGCATGAATTTTAAGAATAAAACAAAGGTACAAGAACCACTGATTTATTAGTGGTTTTTGTCGTGTGATGATGTTTGCCCTTTGGATAATAAATTTTGTAAATAAATTCCTTCAAATTATCTGATTGCATCATTACGTTTCTGTATCGGTGGTTTAAAGCTGAGACTGTGCAACAAGATAATAGTGAGAAAAAGCAAGGGCGGGATAGGTAGAAAACAAATTTCATTATAAATTATTATCATTACATCGTTAATGCCATATAAATCAACTATATTTTTATTTAGTTCTACTAAGAATAATTTCTTTTTTATCCCAAAACAAATTACCGATGCAGTATAATAAAACCAATCTCTTTCGTAAAATAAACACACCGGTATTAATGTTTGTCTCAGCGGGGTTTTCACCAGCATATACCCCAACATTAAAAAACCACAATTGGTGAAACCCCGATGTATAAAAGAACCACCAATATTTTAAAACAAAACTAAGTAATTATTCAGCGTTAATATTTTAGCAAGCAGCTCGCTATTTTCTTTCCATTTTCACAAGCCTTTGCATGGTCTCGACCCAGCAAAGCCTATTTGTAAAATATTTTCAATTTTATGTATGTTCTTTTCTTTTGCTTGGTCGGCTGGTCGAAGGGCCAAGCCTCGGCGTCACACGGTTGGAGGTATGAGCGCTCATGAAGGTACGAGGTGACCAACACAGGCAAAGGGAGCAGCTATAGTTTTTAATCAATTGGATGCTTACAAAGCAGCGCTAGTAGGGTAATTATTACTTGTTCTTACTTTTCCAAAAGTCTCTAGTTCCATAAATTTTGAATTGAATAAGTTTGTAGGCATTTTCTTCTTTAACAAATTATGGAAGTTTTCATCATGAGTAGAAAGTATGATTTGTTTTTTGTGATTAACAACGATACTTCTTAATAAATCAATTGTAGAAAGAATATTTATACTGTCCATTGATTGAATAGGGTCATCAATGAATATGCATTCAATTGGAATTCCTTTGTCGTCTTTTGCGTTTAGTGCCTTTGCCAGAAAGATGCTTAAACTTAATATATTTAATTGTGCTGTACTAAAATACAGATTAGGAATTATTAATTCGTCTTGATTTTCTTGATAAACACAGACATTAAGTTTTGGCTTTGCGTCTGAGAAATCACATTTAAAGGTTACAGTTTTGTAATCAGGGTGTGGGTCTATTTTTCTGTATAATTCATTTATCAACCCTTCGTAAAAGAAGGAATCTATTTGCTTTGTCAAATAATCAGCTACACTTTTTAATTCATTATATAATTCCTTACCAACTTTATTTTTTAATAAATCAATTCTCGCTTTAGTGTCTTTCTCTATAATTTTTGCCTTCTCGTACTTTAAATAAGGTGTAACATTTTCTTTGAGTTTTGCTAAAAGATTATAGTCCTTTATCCTAAGCTCAAGTTTATTGATTTCTTCATTATTTCTCTTTTTTGTATCCTCTAAAAACTTCGTAAACAATCCAAGGTTGTATTCTTTTAATTCAATACCAAGTTTCGATTTAACCTCTTGCTCAAAACCAGTTATTACCTTAATGTATAATTCTTTTGTTTTTTCTAATAGTTCATTCTGCTTTTGAACATCTTCACTTTTAAAAGAGTTTAGAGTAGCATTAAGATCTTCAATTTCCCTTTTCAAATTTATCTCTCTATCAGAATTAAATTTTATGCTGCTTGAGTTCTTTGTTAACTCTTCGCTTAATACGTTTTCGTTGATTTCTGTTTCAGTATAATTTACCTTAAAGAACTCAATAACCCTTTGATATAACGCTTCTTCATTAAGTCTATCAAGTTCAACTAAAATCTTGGAAGATTGTTGTTTTGCATTGTCTGATTTCAATGATTCTGATACAACTAAAGTTTTAAGTTCTTCATTCTTTTTGATGAATGATTCGAGTTCAGATTTTAAATTGCTTAAAGAGCTTTGTGCTTCTCTTTCAAATACTTCAATTGTTTTTCCATTTAGTTTTAAAACAGTTTCATTAAGAGTTTTAGTATTTAATTCTATCTCTTTTGTGAGCCCGAATTTCAAATCAGAATGTTTTTTTAAATCATCTAAAATTGTTGCATGTTTTTTTTCTATTTCTTCTAATCTCTTGATTATTTCAGCTATTATTTTTTCTCTTTTTAATTTTATTGAGTCATTTAGTTGATTGATGCTTTTATTTTTATCATCTCTTTCTTGCAGTAAACTTGAAAGAACATTTGATAATAGTTTGTTGCTGGATATTTTTGAAGCCAAAAAACTAAACGATTCATATTGCTGTTCACATAAAGGACAAGCGTTTGTTTGACTTTTATTGACAATTTCTGAACCTTTTGAAATAAATTGTTCGACTTCTTTTTGAAAGTTTTCACTTGCCTCTATTTTAGAATTAATTTCATTAAGGGCTTTCTTTTCGGTTATTAATGAATCTTCAAATTGTGTAAGCTCGTCAATGATTTTATCATTATTTGAATATGCTTCATCGGAAACAGAAGGATAAACACCCTTGTTGATTTCTTGAATCGAAGTTTTGAGATTATTTATTGGTACTTCAAATAAACTTTTTTCCGTTTCTAAGCTTATAATCCTCGCTTCTACCTCAACAAGTTTTGCATTTGATTCTTGTAGCTTTACATTAGTGTTGTCAAGGCTTTCCTTAAGTTTCGGTGTTTCAGAAATAATTTTTTCCAAATCAGAAATTTGTTTAAGTATTGAGCTTTGTTTAATGGAGTTTTCGCTTTCATTTTGTTTTTGAGCATTCAAATTTTTTGTTAATGCTAATAGTTCTTTTTTCAGCTCTTCGTTTTCTAACCTTTTTGCCGAAATTTCTTTGACTATTTTTTCATATTCTTTATAGTCATTTTTTATAGATTCAAAGCTTTTTATTCTTGTGCTTAGTTCTTCATTTAGCTTTCCAAGCGAATCAATCTCATTTGCACACTTTTGTTTTTTATCAAATTTCTCAAGAATGGAGTTATTTTCTTTGAGTTTTTTTTCAAGGTTTTCTATTTGACTTTTAGATTCAAAATATTTAGTCATTCCTTCAATTTCTTCATTACCAATGAAGAAAATATCTAAATACTTAATGTGTTCAGTAGCTTTTTTAATTTCAAAATCTAAATCACTTGTCCTTTCTGATATGGTATTTGAGAGATTAAGAGCATCCGTATCAGAATAAAATTCATCAATCTCTTTTAAATGTTCTCCTGCCTTGTTTAGTGAAATGATTTTTTCATTTACTTTTTTAAGAATATCCTTATCGCCTTCAAATTTCAATTCTAATTGAATGCCGTTTAACTCCTTTTTAAGGGTCTCAATCTTCTTGTTGTTGAATGCTATGAGGCTATTTAGTTTTTTAAAATATTCATCTATTTTTTTATCGCCAAAGTATTCAATGAATGTCTCGTATCTTCCTTCTGGTTTATCTTCCTTTAAAAAAGCATCAATCCATTCTTGCGATAGTATAACTGTTTTGAATTCTTTGTTAATTGTATCATTAGGATCGAATTTATAATCATATCCTGCCTTTGTTTTTGGCTTTTCGATTTTGGTTTCAATTGGACTTTCTTCACCAACTTTATATAGTTTGATGTACGATGGAAGGTCCACAGCAGAGTAATTATTTCGCAGAAAAAATTGTTTCTTATTCGATCTGATATTTCTCTCTGATTTAACCGAATTAAAAGTATCCTTCC
>JANNVW010000123.1:0-58380 GCA_031408295.1 Ferruginibacter sp. | reverse complement strand
CAGTTCTGTCTAAATACTCAATACTAAGTACTCAATACTGCTAAAAAAATAACAACATATTCTTCGCAGTTCTGTCTAAATACTCAATACTAAGTACTCAATACTGCTAAAAAAATAACAACATATTCTTCGCAGTTCTGTCTAAATACTCAATACTAAGTACTCAATACTGCTAAAAAATAAAAACATAATCTTCGCAGTTCTGTCTAAATACTCAATACTAAGTACTCAATACTCTACAAAATCGCCTGCCTCACCCTCACCAATTTTTCCAACAATGCCTCCAACAAATCTAATCGCAACATATTTGCACCATCGCTTTTTGCTTCGGCAGGGTTTGGGTGCGTTTCTATAAACAATCCGTCTGCACCTGTTGCCACGGCTGCTTTTGCAATGGTTTCAATCAATGATGGATTACCGCCAGTTACCCCACTTGTTTGATTTGGCTGTTGCAAAGAATGCGTGCAATCCATAATTACTGGCACACCAATTTCTTTCATCCAAGTAATGTTTCTATAATCTACAATAAGGTCTTGATAGCCGAAAGTATTTCCCCTGTCCGTAAGCCACACTTTATCATTACCTGCTTGCTTAATTTTATCTGCCGCAAATTTCATAGATGGGCCGCTAAGAAATTGTCCTTTTTTTACATTTATAATTTTACCAGTTTTTGCGGCCGCTACTAGTAAATCGGTTTGGCGGCATAGAAATGCTGGTATTTGTAAAACATCCACGTACTCCGCAGCCATAGCCGCTTCTTCGTGTGCATGTATATCGGTGGTTGTTGGTATAGCAAATGTTTGCCCAACTTTTTGTATAATTTTTAAGGATGCTTCATCGCCAATGCCTGTAAAACTATTGGCACTGGTGCGGTTTGCTTTGCGGTACGATGCTTTAAAAATATAGGGTATTTCTAAGCGCTTACAAATCGCAGAAACTTTTTCGGCAATTTCCATTACGATTTCTTCGCTTTCGGTAATGCATGGTCCTGCTATAAGAAAGAAATTATTTTTTGTGTATTGTTGGTTGGCAAATAAATCCAATAAGTGTTTTTCCATAACACAAAGATAAGGGCTAACAATAAAATTGTTTCAATGCCCTATCGCTTTTAAAAATTCACTTTTTTTTCTTTTGGCTACATCTAAAGTAACATTATTTAAAAGTACCACCTGCCCACCTTCGCCTCTTATATACTTTTCTACGTAATTTTTATTGATGATGTATGAATTGTGAATGCGAAGAAATATATCAGTCGGTAGCATATCTTCAAAATCTTTAAGCGTACGGCTTACGATGTATTTCTTTTTTTCGGTAGTAAATATATGGGTATAGTTGCTACTGGCTTCTAGGTAAATTATATCTTCTATTCGTATAAATTGCAAACCTTCATTTGTTGGAATTGCAATGCGGCTAAAATTATTTTTCTTACTTATGAGCTGTTCTACCAATAATTCAATTTGTGGGTTAGGGTAGGAGTGGTTTCTCTTTTCTTCTGCTTTTATCACAGCAGTTTTTAGGTCATCAATTTCAATTGGCTTTACTAAATAGTCTAATGCGCTAAAGCGAATGGCTTTGATGGCGTAGTGGTCGTATGCAGTGGTGAATATGAGTTCAAAATTTTTATAAGTAAGTTGTTGTAACATTAGAAAACCATTCATCACTGGCATTTCTATATCTAAGAAAACAATGTCTGGATGCATGCTATCAATGCCTTCTATGCCTTTTGCAGCATTATCGCAACAAGCAATAATTTTCACCTGAGGGCAATGCGTCAGCAATTTTTCCTTGAGTGAACTAATGCTATTTTCTTCATCATCTATTAGGATAGCTTTAAGCATATTAGTGATTTATCAGGTTAAAATATCTTTACTCTTATTTCTACTTTTGTGCCTGCGGGTTCATTATTTTCAACCATATCGGTAAAGATTACATTATTGGTTTCTCCGTTTTGATTGTATAACTGAATACGCTCTTTGGTAATATCTATTCCATACGATACATGTTCTGGTTTATTTATTTCTTTTAATAGCTGCGCTTTTGCTCTGCCTACCCCATTATCTGTTATTGTATATGTAATGTAATCGTTTTCCAAAATGGCAGATACTATTAATTTTCTTTCGCCAGTTTGTTTATTAAGCAAGCCATGGTGAATGGCATTTTCTACAAATGGTTGTACAATTAATGGCAATACTTTGTAATCGCCATACATTAATTCATCATCAGATATTAACTCATAGGTAAATTTATTGCTGCAACGAAACTGTTCCATTTGCAAGTAAAGCTCTAAGGTCTCATAATCTTTTTGAAAAGCTACTACATCATTTTTTGAACTATCGAGTACATTGCGAATGAGTTTTGCAAAACGAGCAAGGTATGTGGTAGCTTTTTCTTTTTGATTTGTTTGTATAAGATTATCAATAGCGTTTAACGAATTAAAAATAAAATGAGGATTCATTTGGCTACGCAATGCTTCTAGCTTGGTTTTTGACAGTTGTTCATTAATTCTATACATTTCAAATTGCGATTGTTGAAGTGACTGTTCGGCCTCAATAGATTTTATTTTATCGCCAACCAATGTAGCTATGGTGGTAAGCAATTGCAAATGTTGTTGTGTATAAAAGTTTTTTTCAGGATGCTCGCTGTCTATTATGCCTAGTAGTTCATTGTTATAAATGATAGGCACTGTTATTTCACTCAATCGTGCCATTTCATCTTGTCTATAGCGACTGTCTTTAGATGTGTCTGTCACTACAACAGGTTCTTTATTTTGCATTACAAAACCTACCAGTCCTTGGCCTGGCAGCACATCAAAATATTGTTTATTTATTTCTTCTGCTGAATCTTTAGTGCCAATGCTAGCTTTTTGTATCATTTTTGTTTTGTCATCATTCCATAAGTAAATCATACAATCTACAAAACCAAGTTTGGCAATAAGGTTTTTAGCCACATCCCATAATACATCATCTACTGTTTTTTTATCTACAATTGACGTAGAAAAATAATTGATGATTTGCTCTAACTCTAGTTTATTTTTATATTTTTCGGCATTTAGTTGTTGCACTTTCAGTTTTTCCCTTGCTATTGTTTTAAAACTTTTTTCTCGCCCTTTTACGAATAGAAAACCAAGCGATAAAATACAAAGTGTTAGTAAGGAAATAAACCACCATGTTTTCCAAAAAGGAGGGTTAACAACAAATTCAAATGTAGCAGGTATTCCCCATTCTCCATTCCATCCTAAAGTGCGTACTTCAAAAAGGTAGCTGCCTGGCTGTAAACTTGCATAGGAAACATTATGCTGATTGGTTGGTTTTGTCCATTCTTGCACTGAGTTTTCAGATAAACGATAACTAAATAAGACTTGTTTTTCGTTAATGTATCCAGGGGCCGAAAATTCAAACTGGAGTTGATTTTGTCGATAATTTAATTGCATTATTTTTTCATGTAAAGGATACACAGAATCTGAAGAAAAAACTTTCGTTATATAAACAGGAAGCGCAGGTAATTTTTCCATTTCGCCATCTTCTATTTTTGTTAACCCCTCACCGGTAACAAGCCATATGGAATTACTTTGATCTGTCTCCATGCCAATTACACTTCCAAAATAATTATTAATTTTACTAAAATTAAAAACACGATAATTACTATCTGTTTTAATTAACTTGTCTATTCCTGCATAATATGCAATCCAAACATTTCCTTTAACATCTTCTCTTATTGCTTTTATCCAATTAGAAGTAAGCCCTTTACTTTGATCATATTTTGAAATAATAAAACTATTGTTGACATTTTTTTTAAAATAATATACCCCCTGATACCTCGTGCCTGCCCAAATATTTCCTTTTGAATCTTCAAATAAGGACCTGATATTTTCGGTATGAATAAAATGATTGGTCGCAATTATTTTAAAATTATTATTTACAAAACTATATCGGATTCGAAAAAGACCGTTCTGCCAAGTGCCAGCCCACAAGTCTCCTTGTTTGTCAATAAGTAAATAAGTTATGCGGTAATCAAGCACTTTTATTAGCGTACTACCTGCATTAAAAAATAATTGATAAATATCACTCAAAAAAAAGTTGCCAGCTTTATCGGTTATAATTTTAGATACATTTTTTATGGGTAGTGGAATCGTTTTTTCAAATTGTAGTTTTGCAGTATCAAAAACTGCAACCCTATACATACTTTGAAATAGAGGAGGGTGAGTACTTTTTACTGTATTATAAAAAAACTCCGTACTTTGTTTATTAATTGGTCGGAAAATTCCTGTCTTCTTATTAAATATTTGAGTACCCATGGATGTACTTACCAAAATTTTTTCCTTGTTTAAAAGATAGAATAGATATGAATTTTCAGATGACCACACTCCATTTTCTAAAGGGTAGAGGTATATATTAGTTTTGGTAATTAATTTGGAAAGACCTAACGCAGTGCCAAACCAAATATTTTTTTCTTTGTCCTGAAATATGGATGTAACAATATTGGAGGGTAACCCGTCTTTTACTGTTATTAATTGATTTGCACCATTGGTATTTATTTTTACAACGCCAGCTCCCGTTGCAAACCACATTATACCATCTTCATCTTCAAATATATCATTAATTTTTTTTTGATTTAATGCAGGAATATTAAAAAATCGAGGCAGCGAAATAAAAGTAATGGGCGTGTTTGTATCAGGTATCTCTGCTATTAACTTAAGTCCATTATTGCCACCTACCCAAATTCGTTTTTTTTTATCTTGATAAATTTTTATTTCATTGTACTTACTTTCCGGATTTTCAATTTGAGCAATGCGCTGATAATTTTTATTGAAGATACAAATTTCCACACCCGCTGTAATAAATGAGGTATCGTTTAGTATTGCTATGTTTATATAAGTAGCCGAAGGAAATTCTTGAACTGGTTTACTGATTTTTGCATCATTAAATACCTGCAGCCCTTTGTTATCCGTAATTGCAATCACTTGTTGCCATGGTGTTTTTATAAAGTGATTTACTACTATAGTATCTGTTAATGGTTTGGGAACAACTTTGTCATTTGCAATTATATCAATTGTGCCATTGTTAAGTGCTACAAATAATCTACCATCTTTGGCTTCGTAAAAGTCATTTACAAAATTATGTGCGAGTCCATTAGCGGTACTAAAGTTTTTAAAGCCACTGCCATCATATTTGCTAAGGCCTTCGCTGGTTGCAATCCATAAAAACCCTTTTGAATCTTGAAAAATGCTGCGAACAGTATTAGAAACAAGACCATCATTTACAGTATAGTTTTTAAAAATTTGTTGCTGTGCCCTTGCCGAGTTTATAAAACCGGTAGTTATACAAATAAGTATTGGTACTAAGGCTAAACGCATAATTTAAAGTTAATCTAATTTTATTAGGAAGTAGCTGATTAATTAACTTTTAAAACAGATCCTACAATTTTCATTTCATTGTCAGCAAATAATTTACTCATCTCTTCTTTAGTTGGCTCATGCTCCATAGCTGCTAGTTTTACAAAAAAGTTTTCCATTTTTCCTGCTGGCTGAAAAAGAACAATCATTTTTCCTTTTTCACTTACCTGCGTCCATGCATGGGGAACTTTCATTGGTAAAAAAATACTATCTCCTGCACCAAGTTGATACTTATCTTCCCCAACTTGAAAAAAATAATTTCCTTCAATTACATAAAAAACCTCATCCTGCAAATAATGTATATGCAAGGGTGTACCCATGCCTTGCGATAATGAAGTTTGCTCAAACAGGGCAAATCCACCATCATTATCACTACCAGAAATCTTTAAATCTAATATGTTCGAATTTACACCTTTTAGTTTGATATGCCCATGTATGCGTCCTTCTCCAGCATTTATTTTAAAGCCTTTTTTTATACCTTCAATGAACCCTTTTGCAGAAACTAAAAATGGTGAAAATACAATTGCTATTATGGATAATATAAAATTATTTCTTCTCATTTTTTAGTACATTTTGGTGGATGTGTTTTACATGTATAATTTTAATTTGACAAAGTGAAAATTTCAACAGTTTTAGAATAGCCTGTAGCACCACCGCCAGCAGTTTCTCCTCCACCAAACAATATTTTATCTCCTGCTGTTGCCGCTCCCATGCCCCCTTTTCCTTCACTAAGTTGAAGGGTTGCCCAACTATTGGTAACTACATCATAAACCTCAACATCTTTAATTTTAAATGTTGGACCACCATCAAAACCACCAGCAAAAACAATTTTATTACCGCCTGCTGCTGAAGACAATCCCCACCTTGGCACACTGAGTTGGTCAGTACTCCAAGTATTTGTGGATACATCATATACATCAACATTTTTTAGTGCAACTCCTGTACTACCATTAATTCCACCAGCAAAAACAATTTTATTGCTTGTAGCAGATGCTGATAAACCATACCTTCCAACACTTAGCAGAGCAGTTGTCCAAGTATTGCTGGGTACATCATATATATCAACCGTTTTTGATGTTAGAGCGGTTGCCGTATTATGCCCTCCGGCAAAAAGTATTTTTGTACCTGCTGTTGCAGCAGATATATTGATTCTGGTTTCGCTCAATTGAGCCGTAGCCCAAGTATTGGTTGATACATCATAAATTTCTACCGCTTTTGAAGCTCCTGTTGTTCCTCCGTTGGTTTGTCCTCCAGCAAAATATATTTTATTGCCGTATGCTACTGCACACATGGATGACCTTCCAACACTTAGTTGCGAGATGGCCCAGGTATTGGTGGTTATATCATATATATCTACGGCTTTGGAATATCCTGTTGCACTGCGCCCACCAGCAAAAATTATTTTATTACCTGCTGCTGCTGCAACTAATTCTGATCTAGCTTCACTAAGCTGGGCAGTAGCCCATGTATTATTGGATACATCGAATATGTCAACGGTTTTGGAATAATATGGTGCAAGCGAAATATTACCACCTGCAAAAACAATTTTGTTGCCTGCTGCTGCGGCGGCTAGGTATTTTCTTGCTTCGGATAAATTAGCTGTTGCGGTGTATTCAATTTTTGTGTAAGCACCGCTAGTAGGCAGTACTGGAGTGATACTGGGACTGCTTTTTTTACAAGCTGTAATGGAAAATGATAATGCTAAAAACAAAATATATTTTTTCATGTTTTTTTTTAATTATATGTTTAAGTTGATAAATTATTTTTTTGAAATAATCGTTTTTAATAGTAAGGCTGTTTTAATTATTTTATGCAGTGCTAACTTTTAATCTTCCATTCAGTATTTTAATAAAAACAACTATTTCCTCTTATTGTAATTTTACCTGTTGTAGGTGTTGCTCTAAAACCTGGATTAAGAGTAACTACTCTGCCTGCCATGCCCACCACACAATTGTTTGTGCATACCACTGCTCCGCTTGTGCTAAGTGCGTTTATGGCTGAAATCATACCGTAAGTATTGTTGTAAGTAGCGGGGCCGTGCACAACATTTAAAGGCGTGAGTGTAGTTATTAATCCTGCATTAGTATTTAAAAAATCATTGGCTCTTGTAAATTGACCCCCAGTAAAGTTTGTAGGAATACAACCATTGCCCCACCAATAACTCATAATATTTGCAAATGGAGGAGAAAAATTTGTTGCTCCATTTCCATCCACACAGTTGCCATTATAGCTACAGCCGTTACTCGAAAAACATGCACCTCTTGCCCAGGGGTCAGAAGGTGTATCACATACTCTGTCGGCGGTTGTGCTACAGTTATTTCCATTTATATTTTCAAAACCATTTACTGGTTCAAAAGTATGTAACAAGCCTAGGCAATGCCCTACTTCGTGCGAAGTAGTTCTTCCACTATTAATGTTGCCAGTAGCAACAGAGCAAAATGTATTTGGAATGGTATAAGCATTGCCCCCATAACTGCCACCAGCATTTGCGCCCAGTGCTCGTTGAAAAAATATGGTAATACAATTAGGCACTAGCCAAGGATTAAGCGCACTAAACGATGCCGGATTATCACAGTTTATATTAAAGTTTATATTGGTACTATTTATGTAACGAAAACCCATGTTTGCAAAGCATAGATTGTTGGCTGCATAATCATTTACGATTTGGCTAAATTCATTTTCTACCTGTGCAGGCGTAGCTGCAGGCAAACTGCCATCATCATTTGTCACAATGTAAAAGTACACACGTACCATATTATTTACAATGAGTGTAGATCTGTTGTTTGCTCCAAAAAGTCGTGCCTGTTCTTCTGCAGCAGTATCAATAATATATTTTCCACATTGTAATGGTAGGGGTTGTTGTGCTTTCGAAAAAAAAATATTGGTGATTAAAGACAACAACAAAAAGATTATTTTTTTCATTGCTACTTTTTTATATTTTTTATTAAATCAATTTCCTTTTTTAAAGCAATCACATAAAGCGTGAGCTCTTCAATTTTTTCCATCATTCGTCTTTGTGTATCGCCTAATTGTAAACCGTTTTTTTCTATTTCGGCAGCAGATGGTATTCCCGGCAGGTGATTGTTTTGCTCAATAAATTTTTCTACCTCATCCAATGATTTCAGTTTATAGTTTTTATCGAAAACATAATCTGCCCATCCTGTTTCTACTACCACTTCTTTGCTTCTTATACTTCCATTTACTGATAATCTAGAGGTTGGGTTAAGGGTGCCTATACCTACAAAACCAGTATTGGTATTCATTACTAATCCCCAGCCAGAAACATTTCCATAAAACCCAGTAGTAACTGCATCTGCAATGCCCATAAATGCTATTGTGTTTGTATTGGCGGGGTTATTAAGCCATAAGCCCGCAGAGTTTCCATCTGCTTGTGTTCTTAGCCTCATTCTACCGGCAACATCCATTTTAAATGCAGCGTTAGTATTACCCACTCCCACATTTCCGTTTTGTAAAATAGTCATTGATGCACCGCCATTATTGGTAAAAAAGTTGAGAGGATCATTACTTTTTGTACCAAGCCATCCGCCTGTTGCCCCTCCAAAACTTCCAAAGTATGTACCAACGGTTATAGTACCTGTGGTGTTGGTATGTGTAAGCCCATATGCTTCTGATTGTACAGTAAATTTATCATTGGCTGGAGCATTGTTATCACCTACCGTTATATTTCCACTAGGATAAATATGCATACGCCCTAGCCCATTTGAATTAAGCCGCATAATATGATTTGTGCTAGTGCCTATAGCTGCGGAAACTCCGCCAATAGCTTCTCCTATAACAATAGAATCGACTCCATTTATGCCCACATGTTTCCAGCCTTGTGTGTTATATGGCGTTTCTATTGTAAGTTTAGTACTTGGCACATTTGTACCTATACCTACATTGCCCGTATTCGTATTAAAAATATTATTTCCATTTGCATCCCAAAATCCACCTCCGCCTGCCACTGATCCTTTGCTACTGCTTTTTACAATCCATTTTTGTTCCGTAGCATCATATTGCAGATTTATAATTCCTTTATTTGGCAATGTCATATCTGCATTGGTACCAGTTACAATCATATCTGTAACTGCTGCGCCGGCATCTTCATTATTTATTTGCATGGTAAAACCAGTGCGGTTAAAAAGTGTTAATAATCTTCCATCATTGCCTGCTGTAATACCTGCAAGCGTAAAGTCCGCTACTGGACCAGTAAGTCTGTAATAACTAAACCTTGCTGTATTTACATCAAGGGCTATATTTACTCCATCAACCACTGGCAAGTCGCTTGTTCTAAAAATAACATCTCCGTTTACATCCAAAGAAGCTTCTGGTGTAGGGGTGTTTACACCTACATTTTGGCAATAAATTACCTGAAAACAAAACAATACGTTTACTAATAACAAATATTTTTTCATGATTAATAGTTTAATAAATTATACTGTAAATTGTTTTTAAAATCATTTATAAACAATCACCAATAATTATGCGGGGGTATTGTTTGATTAGGTGGGAGTTTTTGGTTTCCCTTTTGCCCGTACATTTGAGGATTAATTTTAAAATTATGATAAAAGAAAAAATACTAGTAATAGGTGCCAGCGGCCAAATAGGCGTGGAGCTTACCCTTGCACTAAGAAAAATATATGGCAATGCCAATGTAATAGCCAGCGATTTGAGAGAGCAAAATCCTTTACTAGAAGGTACTGGGCCTTACGTAAGCCTAGATGTGATGAATAAAGAGATGCTGCACGTGCAAGTAATACGCCAAGGGATTACGCAAATTTATTTATTGGCGGCTATTTTATCCGCCACGGGCGAAAAAAATCCAAACCTTGCTTGGCATTTAAATATGACGAGCCTTTTAAATGTACTCGATATTGCCAAAGAGGAAAATTTGCATAAAGTATATTGGCCGAGTAGTATAGCCGTATTTGGCCCTACTAGTCCTAAACAAAATTGCCCACAGCAAACCATTATAGAACCAAGTACGGTATATGGTATTAGTAAATATGCTGGTGAGTTTTGGTGCAATTATTATTTTAATAGATATGGAGTAGATGTACGTAGCATCCGTTACCCTGGGCTTATAAGCTATAAAAGCCAACCTGGTGGCGGCACTACAGATTATGCTGTAGAAATTTTTCATGCGGCAAAGGATAAAGAACAGTACGAATGTTTTTTAAAAGAAGATACCTACTTGCCTATGATGTATATGCCCGATGCTATACGTGCAACCATTGAGCTTATGGAAGCACCAAAAGAGAAAATTAATATTCGCACTTCTTATAATTTATCGGGTATGAGTTTTTCGCCAAAAGAAATAGCAGAAGAAATAAAAAAACACATTGTCGATTTCGATATTGTGTACAAACCAGACAGTAGACAAGCCATAGCCAATAGTTGGCCACAAAGTATTGACGATGCTGTCGCAAGAAAAGATTGGGGTTGGAAAGAAGAATATAATTTGGAAGGAATGACAAAAGATATGTTGGATAATTTGTAAGGCTTTTTTCGGATTTTAATTTTGTGATAATTTTATATTTAATGAAGAAAATCCATATTATTTTTGCAAAAAAAAAGTATATGAAAAAGTTAGTAATGGCGTTATTAATTGCAGCAATAGCTTTACAAGCAACTGCACAAAAAGATAAAAAAGACAATAAATTAAAATTTAGTGTTAGTGGAGAGTTTGGTGCAGTAACAGGTAATTTAAAAACAAATTATTCAGTAGGTATTGGTCCCTCTGCGCAAGTAGAGTATAAAATAAATGACAAATTTAGTGCTACAGTACAAGGAGGCGTTTTGGCACTTGTAAGTAAAAAAATACCTGGTTCAAACTTAAAACTAAAGTCTCAAACCGCTTTGCCATTATTAGGCGGTGTAAAGTATTATTTTATGCCCAAGCTTTTTGGTGCTGCACAATTAGGCACTGCTGTTTTTACTACCAGCGGAAATGATGGAGCTAGATTTGCGTTTTCGCCAAGTGTAGGTTACCAAATAAATGATAAGTTTGATGTGTCTCTAAAATACATAGGGTTTGTTGGAGATAATACTGTTACATCGGTTAATGTGTTTGGTCCTGTTCAAGTACCAACCTCAACGACAGCTAATGGCGAATCTGGTGTTTTTGGTATTAGAGTTGGTTACACGCTTTAAAATTATTAAAAGGAGACTGTTCTATTGAAATAGCCTCCTTTTAATAAAATAATCAATCGTTACAACTAATTAAATAATACTACAGATTTTTCTATTACCCCGATATTTTCCGCATTATTGTTTCAATTGGACCATTCTTAAATTTTGTAGCCCATAACTTACTAAACAAACAACTTAAAGCAAAGTAAGCTACAGCAAATACTAAAATATATATTGGGCTTGTAGCTGCTTTTTGTGAAAGATGTCCTGTGTAATTTTTGCCTGTAATGAAAGCGAATATTATCATTCCTATAGTTAAATGGGATATGTAATGTGTGAGAGTCATTTGACCAGTAGCTGCAAATAGATTTGCATATTTATTATTTTCAACTTTACTACCAATAAACATAAAAGCAGCAATAAGCATCAATGCAAAACCAAAAGTACTCAACATAAATGGTAAAAACGGTGGAATGTAATCTGCAGATATGTACATCAACAAATCTTTGTTTGTAGTTATATTATTTGCAAAAAATTGTAAAGTAGTTATAGATATTAATAGGAATAAACCTATTAAAAATATTTTTCTTTGCATTTTAAATTCAGTCCAGTCAAGTCTTCCAAGCCACATGCCTGCAAAGAAATAAGCTACCCAGGGAAATATTGCATTCCAACCGTTGTATAATGTATTCCTTAAAAAGCCAGATATTGTCCAAAAACCACTATACTCCAAAGTGTTAAAATTCCAACCTGTTTCATATGGAATAATAACCAACAATAAATGAAAAATGGCAATTGCTAAACATGCTGCCCATAAGTAATATTTTTTGGGCAGAAATAAAATTAAAATGGCCAAATGCATATAGCCACCATAATAATGCAGTATATCTGCTGGCCACCAAAGATAGAGTAATAAGCCTATTGCAAATAAAAACCAAGAACGTTTGCTAATAATTTTTTTCAATTTCAATTTCTCAACTAAGCTATATTCATTTCTGTTTGTCATTAATGAAATGCCCATGCCAGCAAGTATTACAAATGTAGAACTTGAGTTTCCGCTAAACAAGCTTAAAAATTGCCCTACAATAGTTTTGTCTGTAAACGAACCAAAAACAGTATTAAAGTTTACGATAAACATTCCTAAAATTGCATATGCTCTAGCTAAATCAAAGCCAATTATTCTTTGTTTCATATGTGTAGGTTTTAGTGTGTGTTGCCTTGGCTTTGAAGTCCAACGCTACCTACGATGATTAGAATAATGCACGCAATTTGTATCCAATTTAAAGTTTGCTTAAAAACAAAAACATTAGTCATAACAACAAATACAGTTCCTACTCCTGCCGCTATCATATAAACAAAACTCGTTTCAAATTTTTTTAAAGCCAATACAAAAAAAGCTAGCGCTATTAAGTCAACCAACACAGTTGCAATCGTTGGTATTGTTTTAGTAAACCCTTGTGAGAATTTTAGCGTTGCAAAACCAACACTTTCGCATACTAATGCGAGAGAGAGATAAATCCATTTCATAATTCAACTATTTATTTGTTCAAATGATAGTGCAAAATTGCAAAGCTTATTTTGCTATACATTTGACTTAGGTCAAATAATAAAATTATTTTTTAGCTCTTATTCTGCTTAGCGTTTCTAAAGATATGCCTAGGTAAGAAGCAATAAATGTGAGTGGAATATTTTGAATAATGTGAGGGTGATTTTCAAGAAGTATTTGATAACGTTTAGTGGCATCCATTGTGTGAAATTGAAAAAGCCTATCTTCTAACCACATTGCATAGTATTCTGTCATCATCAAATCCAATGTTTCCAATTTAGGAAATTTTAGTTTTGCAGTTTGAAACGCAATAAAATCGGTTTGAGAAACTGTAATATCTGTAAGTGCTTGAACAAACTCTCTACTTGGTTTTTGTAAACAATAACTATCAAAAGAAATAGCAATATCATTGTCAAAATATATTTCTGTTGTTATTTCTTTACCGTCATTTAAATAATACTTTCTCGCAACTCCACTTTCTATCCAGTAACTTTTTCTGCAAATTTCGTCTTGGCGCAATATAAAATCCCCTTTTTTAAATTTCTTCTCTACTGAAATTGCTTTTAGGGCTGTTAGAGTTTCTGTGTCCAGCCTTGTTATGAAATCATTTATTTTATAAAGTTGTGCATTCATGTTTCCTGATGGATTGCTGGTGCTTGTTGTACAATAAACAATTTTTATTTTTATAAAAATAGCTGAAAGTTTTTACTTACGTGCAATAAAAAAGCCCCACATTTCTGCGAGGGCACTGAAAAAGTCCACAAAATTAAAATGAGATTTTTTAGATTTAAATATAGGCTCTGAGAATCGGCTGTATAAAAATGCTATCCATCACCTACCCGAATGTGCCAAAGAAAAGAGGCTGTTTTCTTGAATGAAAACAGCCTCTTTTTAAAAACAACTACTTTTTCAGTGCCCTCATTTCTGCGGTGCTTTCATTAATATTTATCTTCTCTCCCTAGGTGGTCCAAAAGTTCTTTTTCTTTCTCTTGGTGCAGCAGATCCTACTTCTCTTGTGCCTCTGCTTTGCCCTTCATCACTTGGCCTTTTAAAACCACCATCCGCTTCGTTCATACGCACTGTACGATTGTTGTATCGCTTACCATCCAATGATTTTATCATTTGGCTTGCACTAGCACTATCACACTCTATCCAAGTGTTCATATCTCTAATATCTATTTTACCAAGCGACTCTTTGTTTAAATTACTTTCGTCTAACACAAACTGCAACATACTTGCTTTATAAAAACCATCTTTTGTACCAAGGTTCATAAACAATCTTGTGTAACCATTATCTCTTCTATTAAAACTACGTTCGTTTCTGCTACCATCTCTATTGCTAGATGGTCTGTCACCACTACGGTCGTTATTCATTGGTCTTCTACCTGCATCTTTTGCATTTAAGTCTTCTGCATTTTGGTAGTATTTTAAGAAATGGTCAAACTCAAGCGCAGCTACTCTTTGCAATACTTCTTCTTTGGTTACGTTTTCAAATTTTTGCATGAGGTCTGGCAAGTATGTTTCATAATCGCCATGGCTTATATCTGTCTGAATAAGTTTATCCATAAAATGAAAAAATTGTTTTCTACAAACATCACTACCACTTGGTATATCCATTTTATGAAATTGTGCATTTACCATTTTCTCTAAACTCTTTATTTTAAAAGTTTCTCTGCTATGGCAAATACTCAAACAAATACCTGTTTTACCAGCACGACCTGTACGACCACTTCTATGAGTGTACACTTCCATATCATCTGGCAATTCGTAATTTATTACATGCGTTATACCATCTACATCTATACCACGGGCAGCCACATCTGTAGCTATCAATAGTTGCAATGCTTTGGTACGAAAACGTGCCATTACCCTATCCCTTTGTTGTTGGCTAAGGTCACCATGCAATGCTTCTATTTCGTACCCAGCCTTGCTTAATTTTTCACACACATCTTGTGCATCCATTTTAGTTCTTGTAAAAATGATGCCGTACATATCCGGGTTAAAATCTATCAAACGCTTCAATGATTCAAAACGAGAATGTGCTGGTGCTACAAAAAATTGGTGGTCAATATTTACGTTACCGCTATTCTTTTTACCTACCGTTATTTCTTCTGGGTTGGTCATAAAGTTTTTTGCAATAGCACGTACTTGGCTTTGCATGGTAGCACTAAATAACCAAATACTTTATCTGTTAATGGTATTTTTCAAAACGAAATCAATATCATCTCTAAAGCCCATGTTAAGCATCTCATCAGCCTCATCTAATACAACGTATTTTACTTTTTGTAAATCAATGGCTTTTCTTTCAATAAGATCTATTAAACGACCTGGTGTAGCTACTACTACTTGTACGCCTCTTTTAAGGTTGCGTATTTGCATCACTATAGATGCTCCGCCATATACTGCTTCTACATTCAATCCTTTGCTGTGTTTTCTAAAATCGCTAAGGTCGTTTGTTATTTGCAAACATAACTCTCTTGTTGGGCATACAATAAGTGCCTGTGGGTGTTTTTGCGATGGATCAATTAAGTGCATCAAAGGCAAACCAAATGCTGCTGTTTTACCCGTACCTGTTTGTGCAAGGCCCACAAAATCTTTTGTACCAGCAATCAAAATCGGTATGGCTTGTTGTTGAATGGGGGTTGGTTCCGTAAAACCTAAGTCTGTTACTGCCTGTACGATGTGTTCGTTTAGGCCCAATGCTTCAAATGCATTCATGGTATTTTTATTTAATAAAGTGAAGACCGTCTAGTACTTCAGTTAGCAATTTCGTTGCTAAAATTTTGTTGGGTGGAATTGGTCAGGCTGAGCCTGCCTGCCAGTAGGCAAGCTTGTCGAAGCCATTCTATTTAATCCTACCGAAGCCACAATACTATATGATCAAAAAAAAATAATTTTTTGAATCTCACATATTATGCTTCTGGCTATTGTGTAGGAGGAGAAAGTATATTATCTCTTTTACGTAAAATTTAGGTCTATACCTGTTTTCAACAGCATCTGAGCATGTCATGTAATTCTCAGAAATTATAAAATCGGCGCAAAAGTAAGGAGAAATTAATTAATAACGCTATAATTAATAATTTATAATGTTAATGTTTCCATATTCAATCTACTCTTATTTTAAATTTCATAGCTACTCTATAGTCAAATAAAATTTCGATATGACTTAGCGTTTGTTCTGTTACAATATAATCAAATTTGTATGTATTTCCTTTTTGAGTAAATGGAATATATCTAATTCGTTTTATTAGTAAAGAATCGTTTGACCTTACTTTTATTTCACCCGATGACGTTTTGTATAAAGGTAATACTGGGTTTTGATAATTATTTGTATTTATTAAAATGGTATTTAGTTTATCATCATATTGAAATTCGAAATGAAGTGTATCGTTCTTCTTTTTAGTCAACATGCCTGTTGAAGGTGATATTAAATTAATTTTTTCGATAACATGCTGTGCATAATACGGCGAATTAAAAAACCATTCTTTGCTATATTTTTTTTCTGGAATCCAATTCTCTTTACTAGGAAAATGATTTTGTGCTAATTTGTGAAATGGAGTAAGCCAATAGTAATTATTATAGCTTTTAATAAAATCTTTTAATTTTCCTGTCTCCTCATTTGCACTACATCTGCCAGCAGCCCAAGTAGCATCTATAAAATAATAGTTACTATCAATTTGCACCGCATTCCAATCATGCGTAATGCTTAGGGGAATTCCTATTTGGTGAGGATAGCTTTTTGTATAACCTGAAACTCTTTCACAATTTATATTGGCAATTTCACACATTTTTTTAAATACCATGGCATACCCACTACATACGCCTTTCTCTTTATTCAATACGTTAGCAACATATTCATTTTCATATGCAAGCTTGGCAGCTGCACAAACTTCTTTTTTTCCAGTACAGCTAAATCCGCTTGACATATTACCTTCGTTAAACAATTTGTAATCGTATTCAATGTTATCTGTTATCCAAATAAAGATTGCACGTATTTTTAAAATATCTGTATTATAGGGAGCAATTAATGTTTGAGTAAGTTTATTTAAATCGCCGTTATATTTTATCCCTCTTGCAAAAGCGTCTACTGAGGTAAAATCGGTTTTGTAATTTAATGGTTGTGCAGTTGTGCATAAAAAAATGGAAATAGAAATTAGGCTGCAAAGGATATATTTAAGCATATTTTTAAATGATTTTAAAATAGTAGTTATTGGTAATAGTAAGTAAGATACAAAAACTATGGTTTGCCTAAATAAATATATTTAAAAGTAAAATAATATTGACGTATTCAATATGCTAAAAATACCAACAAAGGAGTTGAATAACGTAAATTAAAACATATAAACACGTTAAAGTATTTAAAAGTAAAAGATGTTATTTGCAAAAAAGAATAAATGTTTTTGTACCTAACTTCTTATAATAATCATGTGTTCATCAGCATCCCATTTTAATATACTACTTGCAGTAGCAATGGTTGTATCTTCTTGTTTATGATGAACGATATAATCTACTTCCTGTTTTATTTTTTCAGAAACCTCTGCAAAATTAGAAGGGCTATTTTCGCCAGAAATATTTGCAGATGTAGATACTATTGGTTTTCCAAACAAGTTTATAAGTGCTTCACAAAATGCATCTTTTACAATTCTTATGGCAATAGTACCATCTTCGTTAATTAAATTTGTAGGTAAATTTTTTGCATTTGGATAAATAATAGTAAGTGGCTTTGTAGCCTCGTGCATAATATTGAGCACATATGTGTTGGGAGATTTTGCATAATTTTTTATTTGATCTATGTCAGACAATAAAATAATCATGCTCTTTTTTTCATTTCTTTTTTTTAATGTATAGATTTTACTAACAGCAGCTTCATTTGTAGCATCACAACCTATACCCCAAATAGTATCTGTAGGGTAGAGGATGGTTCCTTCATTTTTTAAAACTTCAACGCACGCTGATATATCTTTTTCAAAATTCATATTAAGCTAATATTTTTATAACATTTTCTACAATTAAATCTTCATCTAATTGTAATAAACACTCCGGTACTCCAAAAAGTTTGCATTCGTTTTTTACACATGGTTCGCATGGCAATTTGCCTAGTCTCATTACAGTTACATTTTCTTTATTGTATGGTGCAGTATTATATTCGTTGCCTGCACCAAATAGTACAATTGTTTTCTTGCCTAAGGCATTGCACACATGCGCAGGGCCACTATCTGTGCTTAATACAGCCTTGCAAGAAGCAAAAATATTTACCAGTGTTGGTAAGTTTGTTTGCCCAGCCATGTTGCTAATATTTTTTTTGTTTTCTACATTTGTAAATACACTATCCACAAATATTTTTTCTTTTGGGCTACCTACCAATATTATTTCATTATTTATTTGCGTTCTTATTTTGTTTATAATATTTACTGCTTTTTGCAAAGGCAATCGCCTAGACGATGCTTCTGAATTAATATTGATAACTAATGAATCATTTTGGTTTTTATTATTGGCAACAAGGGTTACAAGAGGTTTGTCAATTTTTTTTTCAGTAAATTGTTCCAATAAATCGATATACTCATCTACCCTATGTACATTTTCTTTTCTCTTAAAAACTTTTGTAAAGAAAACAGCATGCATACTTTTTTTAAATCCTATTTTTTTTGTTGCCGCTATTGACGTTGCCATAATAGCTGCAGACAGAGAGTCTGGCAAGCAAAAAAATAAATCGTATTTGTTATTATCACTTACTTCTCTACCAAATTTTCTTACTCCCATTGGCCCTTTGTACTTATCTTTCGAAAATACAAATCGCTGCCCATGAGTAGGAAAATAATCGAGTAAAAAATCTATTCCTTGCTTTGCAATTAAGTCAATAGTAGCAGTTGGAAAAGTATCTTGCACGGCAGTTACAAACGCAGATGCCATAACCATATCGCCCAGCCAATTGGGTAATCGGATTAATATTTTTTTTATTGCTGCCATTAAAATATACGTTTCAAATATTTAAAATTATCCAAACTTTGTTCAATAAAGATATGGAGATGAAAGGAGTCCTTCGATAAACTCAGTATAAACTTGCCACTTCTGTTCCATATAGCTTTTGTTTTAGCCTGTAAACAAAGAAAAGATTTTTAAATAAAAGCGCAGCATTTTATTTCCTATTTTCGCAAAAAAATAATCTACCCAATGCAAGAAATGATAGAAGCAGCTTTCGCAAACAGAGAGCTTTTAAAAGATGAGAAGTACAAAGATGCTATACGAAATGTAATAGAGCAGGTGGACAAAGGAATACTCCGTACCGCAGAGCCACAGGGCGATGTATGGAAAGTAAACGAATGGGTAAAGCAAGCGATACTCATGTACTTTGGTATTCAACAAATGGAAACATATGTACTGCCGCCATTTGAGTTTTACGATAAAATGAAATTGAAATCGGATTACAAAGGCTTAGGTGTGCGTGCTGTGCCGCATGCTGTAGCAAGGTATGGCGCTTATTTGGCCAAAAACGTTGTGCTCATGCCTTCGTATGTAAATATTGGTGCGTATGTAGATGAAGGTACCATGGTAGATACGTGGGCCACTGTGGGTAGTTGCGCTCAGATAGGTAAAAACGTACATCTTAGTGGTGGCGTGGGTATTGGCGGAGTGCTAGAGCCTTTGCAAGCCAGCCCTGTTATTATAGAAGATGGTTGTTTTATTGGCAGCCGTTGTATAGTGGTAGAAGGTGTGCGTGTGCAAAAAGAAGCAGTGCTTGGTGCCAATGTGGTACTTACACAAAGCACAAAAATTATAGATGTAACAGGCGATACGCCCATAGAAACCAAAGGTCTTGTGCCTGAAAGAAGCGTGGTGATACCTGGTAGTTATACAAAAAAATTTCCTGCTGGCGAGTACAATGTGCCTTGCGCATTAATTATTGGTAAACGCAAGCCTAGTACAGATTTAAAAACGAGTTTGAACGATGCGTTGAGGGATTTTAATGTGGCAGTTTAAAAATATGCAAATGGGCAAATGTGCCAATATGCAAATATGAAGCCTACGCTAGTTTTGATTATTTGAAATTAGTGTAGGTTTATTTTTTGTCCAAACAAAGAAGCAGCTATGGTCATTCCCGAAATTTCGGGATGTCACTCACTTCATCGGCATACCATTTTTCATCTTTTACTATGCAATAGATTCTGCAGTAGATTAACAACTTAATTTTATTCTTCAAAACATAATCTATTGCATAATCTACTAGGTTTCTCTCCCCTTTGGGGAGGATAGGAGGGGCTTCTTCATCGGCATACCATTTTTCATCTTTTACTATGCAATAGATTCTGCAGTAGATTATGCAATAGATTGGAAGGAAGATTTTTCAGTATTAATTTCTATCTGGTAGTGTATATATTTTTAATTCAATCTTTATCCACCATAATGGAAATAGTAAAAGTGTTATGTTTACAATTAGATTTATGATTTATTTTTGACCTTTAAAAAAATTAAGTTTATGGCTATTACTACAATAGATATAAAAGATGAGATTGATAAGCAGAAAATATTAATTCCTAATGATATGAGAATTAATGATGATAAAGTATACCTAAAAAAAATGGGAAATGCCATTTACATCATTCCATATCATAATCCTTGGCAAAATCTTATAGAATCTACTGAATCATTTACGAGTGATTTTATGGAAAATCGTAATCAACTCGATATTCAAAAACGAGAATCATTGGACTAATGAAATATCTTCTTGACACAAATATTTGTATTTACATTATAAAGAATAAACCAACTCAGGTTTTCGAAAAATTTCTAAAACTAGAGTTTGGTTCAGTAGGTATATCTTCTATCACTTTAGCAGAACTAAATTATGGTATGGCGAAAAGTGTGCATATTGAAAAAAATCAAGAGGCTTTATTGAAATTTTTAACACCAATAGAAATACTCGATTTTAATTTTGAAGCAGCAGAAGAATATGGAAAAATAAGAAGTAATTTAGAAAAGAAAGGCATGCCAATTGATCCACTTGACTTATTAATAGCCGCACATGCCAGGAGTTTAAATATTGTTCTTGTAACAAATAATGAAAATGAGTTTAGTAGAGTAACAGGATTAAAAATTGAAAATTGGACAAAGTAATACTTAATGTTTTTTGTTAGCTTTATTCCCTTAAAAAAATTACACCTCTTCTCATTTATATTAACTGCTTCTGCATCCTCTTCTCCCTATCCTCCAACTTCTCCGATGTCATCGTTTCTCTATGTAAGCTATCCCTCACCTCATTTCGTGTCCCAACGAAACGTCCGCTAAAATCAGTAGTTTAAAAATTTCTGACAACTTATATCTTTTTACAATTTACATCCGTAAATGCCTGAAAAAGTTTAATATCTATAACCAGTGGTGAAACATATGGCTAAGAATGTTAAACCACCATGTGATTTGCCTTGTTCGACTTTAACTTTTATATTTTTGTATGTTGTAATTTCCATTTTCTATCTTCTCTAAATTTTATTAACCAACTTATTCTATTTTATTTTATCTTGTATCATGCTTCCTTTAGTACAAATAAAAAACCTACAAATTTCTTTCACCCAAGAAAATAACTCGGTGCAAGTCGTTAAAAATATTTCTTTTGATATACCTCGGGGGAAAATAACGGCTTTAATAGGAGAGAGTGGTTCGGGTAAATCAGTAACCGCATTAACATTTATGCAATTGCTACCAAAGCAAGCAAAAATAAAAGGGGATATGTTGTTTAGTGAAGATGGTATAAGCACACAAAACCTTGCCAACATATCAGAAGATAACATGCGTAAAATGCGTGGTAATAAAATAGCCATGATTTTTCAGGAGCCTATGACATCGCTCAACCCTGTGCATACATGCGGGGCGCAGGTAATGGAATCTTTAATGCTACACAAAGGCTTGAGTAAACAACAAGCCAAAGAAGAAGCCATAGCCTTATTTACAAAAGTAGAATTACCTGTACCTGCGGAAATGATACATCGTTTTCCGCACCAAATAAGTGGTGGACAAAAACAACGGGTAATGATAGCCATGGCCATGAGTTGCAACCCTGCATTGCTTATAGCCGATGAACCTACCACAGCATTAGACGTAAGGGTGCAAAAAAATATTTTGCAATTGCTTAAAAACCTGCAAGCGGAAAATGATATGGCTATACTTTTTATAACCCACGATTTATCGCTAGTGGCAGATGTGGCTGACGAAATAGCGGTAATGTACAAAGGCGAATTGGTAGAAAAAGGAAATGCAAAAATGGTATTGGAAAACCCACAACACAATTACACAAAAGCATTACTGGCTTGTATGCCATCGCCAAAAAGCAAAGGAAAAAGATTGTCGGTTATTGATGATTTTATGAACGAAAGTAATGCTGCTATAAAAAATGAACAATCAAACGAAATAATAAAATCGTTAGATGAAATTGTATTAAAAGTAGAAAACCTAAAAGTATATTTTCCATCTAAGAAAAACATGTTTGGTAAAGTAATAGAAAACTATAAAGCTGTGGACGATGTAAGTTTTAATATTTATAAAAATGAAACGGTTGGGCTGGTAGGAGAGAGTGGTTGCGGAAAAACAACATTGGGTAGAGTTATTTTACATTTGGTAAAACCTACGAGTGGCAATATTTTCTTTGGTGGAAAAGATATTGCAAAAGCAACAGCAGAAGAAATGCGATTACTTCGTAAAGAATTACAAATTGTGTTTCAAGACCCATATGGTTCACTTAACCCAAGGCTTAGTATTGGAGATGCTATAGTAGAGCCCATGAATGTACACGAATTATCATCATCTAAAAATGCAAGAAAAGAAAAAGCCATTCATTTACTAGAGCAAGTAAATATGCCTGCCGATGTGTTTAATAGATACCCACACCAGTTTAGCGGTGGTCAGCGTCAGCGTATATGCATAGCTCGTGCGCTAGCACTCAATCCTAATTTTTTAATTTTTGATGAAAGTGTTTCGGCGCTCGATGTAAGTGTGCAAGCACAAGTACTTAACCTTATCAACGATTTAAAAGCGGCGTATAATTTTACTTCCATTTTTATTTCGCACAACCTATCCGTAATACATTATATAAGCGATAGGGTAATGGTGATGAACAAAGGGAAGATTATTGAAAGTGGAACTGCGGATGAAATTATTTTTAACCCAAAAGAAAATTATACGAAGGAGTTGTTGGCGGCGGTGCCAGGTACAATACAATCTCAATAACATCTTTGTACAAGCTCATTGGTTGCAAATCTTTTTGCCTCAAACTCAAAATAGTTTTTGAAATAGCAAGGTGGGTCTTTATAAAGTATTGAATAAAACAAATAATTGTAGGGAATATCTAAATATAAATGCTTTAATATTTTTTTAGTATTGTTATTCAACTTATCTAAAACTTTATTTGTTGGTTTTTTAAACCAATTATTCATAACTAAATATTCTCTTCCTTGTAATATGTGTAAATGCTCGTGAGCAAATATTTCATAACTTTTCGAAGTGTATTGTTCCGAATAGGTAAATGTATTTATCAAGGCTCTGCCACCACCACTTCTATTAATAATGTAATCTGAATTAGACATAAAAATAGGCGTACCAATAAGGATAGATTCTTTGGTTTTAAATTGCCAGTATGCACTATTTACAATAAAACTTGCTAATGCTCCAGGTTGTAATTGAATATTACATTTTACCTTTTTATTAAACATCAAATTAAAACGAAGAAAACCTACAGGAAACGACAATTTCGAAAAAACATTTTTATCATTTAAAGCTGCACTCTCGATAATACTAGCACCATAACTATGTACAAGTTTTGAAGGCCAACCCCATGCCAAATTATTTTGCCTATTTATTTGATAGCTTATTTTTTTGCCTCCATACAAAAAAAGGCCACCTATACAGCCATATTTGAATCCTCTAAAAAAAGTAGGCAAAATTTTATCTTCTTTCTTTTTATTTATTGTTGCACCTATACCAGATGTAATTCCACCTAATGCAATATTGTAAACAAAAACTTGCCGCTCTTGGTATTGAGCGAAGGATTTTCTTGAGAAAAGCAATAATGCTAAAATGGTGATTAAGGCTATTCTCATTAATTTGGCAGCTGTTATTTTATAATAAATCTTTAATTTTAAAGTATGCAGTTTTCATCAAAAACTTCTTGCTCAACATTCGCAATAAAACCGTACTTTTGCGCTCTTTAAGAAAATCGTGCCGTAACATGATAAGTGCCTTTCAATAATTAAAGGCTACATTTTCAGTAAATTACCATATTTACACGGCATGTAACAAAAACAAATAATACCGTTACATGAAATTATCTCAATTTACCTTCGACCTTCCGCTTAACTTAATTGCCCAAAACCCTACGAAAAAAAGAGAAGAGAGCCGCATGATGGTTATCAATCGTAAGACAGGCAATATCGAAAACCGCACTTTTAACGATATTCAAGAGTATTTTGAAGACAAAGATGTGTTTGTGGTAAACAACACAAAGGTTTTCCCTGCTCGTATGTATGGGCGTAAGGAAAAAACGGGTGCAAAAATTGAAGTTTTCTTACTTCGTGAGCTAAACAAAACAAACAAATTATGGGATGTAATTGTGGACCCTGCTCGTAAAATACGTGTAGGTAACAAATTATATTTTGGTGAGAACGATGAATTGGTAGCAGAAGTAATAGACAATACCACTAGCCGTGGCAGAACGATTCGTTTTTTATGGGATAGTTCCGATGAAGAATTTAGAGCTATGTTAGATTTTATGGGTGAAACACCTCTGCCAAAATATATAAAGCGTAAGCCAGAAGAGGAAGATAAAGAACGCTACCAAACCGTATATGCAAAGTATGAAGGTGCTGTAGCTGCGCCAACTGCTGGTTTGCATTTTAGTAAAGAGCTAATAAAAAAATTAGAAATAAAAGGAATTCGTTTTGCGGAGGTAACTTTGCATACAGGTTTAGGCACATTTAGACCCATAGAAGTAGAAGATTTAAGCAAGCATAAAATGGATGCGGAATACTATAAGATTGAAGAAACAGCCTGTAGTATTGTAAATAAAGCTAAAGAAAAAGGGCATAGAATATGCTCAATAGGTACCACCACCATGCGTACTATGGAAACTTCTTACACAGCACAAAAGTTTCTTAAGCCATCTGAAGGTTGGACAAACAATTTTATACACCCACCTTACGATTTTAATATTGCAGACTCGTTGGTAACTAACTTTCATTTACCAAAAACCAGCTTGCAAATAATGGCTTGTGCTTTTGCTGGTTTTGATTTAATTATGGAGGCTTACAAAAAAGCAATAAAAGACAAATACAGATTCTTTAGTTACGGAGATGTTATGCTAATCATCTAATAGTATAAATAAATTTTAATATGGAAAGCACTCTTTTTAGGGTGCTTTTTCAATTTTAGGCATAAAAAAGGGGTTGTGATAGAAATCGCAACCCGTATTAATCCAATATCCTATGAAAAACCATACTTAAAACGTGCACTTACATTCTTTTATTGTGTAGATTGTAAATTATTTTTAGAATAATCGTTACAAACCAAAATAAGTATGAAAAATATAAGCAGTTGGCTAGATGAATATGGCGAAAGCCACCAGAACGAGACCAATAAATTGATACATTGGATATGTGTGCCAGCTATTTTTTTCTCTATAGTGGGACTATTGTATAGTATAAAGTTTCCTTTTTTTTGGCAAACGCATCAGTTAAACGTAGCTATGGTAGTTACAGCTATAGTCATTTTGTATTATTTTAAGCTTTCACCAAAATTGGCTTTAGGTATGGTTCTTTTTTGTTTCGTTTGTTTGTTTCTAGCGCATATTTTGGAGCGTGGTGGTTTACTTCCGCTATGGCAGCTTTCCATTATTATTTTTGTGGTAGCTTGGGTTGGGCAATTTTATGGCCATAAAGTAGAAGGTAAAAAACCATCTTTCTTAAAAGATATTCAGTTTTTAATGATTGGACCAGCTTGGTTAATGCGTTTTGTATATAAGAAAATGGGCATAGGTTTGTAGTTAGTTAGAGTTAATTATCATTTTTGTTATAAGCTTAACAAATTTTGAAAAGTAATTGCTTTTATTCCTAAACACTGCTTGAATGTATAAGGTTATTATTATTTTATTCTTCATTTTAAACAATTGTTGTAATTGTGCCGCACAATTAACATTGCCATACAATTTTAAATTTAAAAACTACACTACATTAAATGGCATGGCCGATAACGTGGTAGTAAAAACTGTAAAAGATAAACATGGTTTTTTATGGATAGCCACACACAACGGTATTAGCCGCTTTGATGGATTAAAATTTAAGAATTACAGTCATAACCCTGCTGACAGTACTAGCCTGAGAAGTATTTGGATTTCTGATTTATTGATAGATGAGCAGCAAACGCTATGGGCTTCTACTGAGTGGGGAGTATGTTATTACGATGCTATAAATGATAATTTTAGATATATTAATAAAAAGTCAGAACTGCAAGTACTTTATGAAGCGCCCATGTGTATGGGTAAAGATGGTTTTATTTGGGTAGCGTTAGAAGATGGGTTAAAAAAAATAAATCCCATAACAAAAAAATATACAAACACTTCACTCTCTCGAATATCTGACCCAAAGTTTATTGTATATGATAATAAAGGAGTTTTTTATATTGGTACAAGAGCCAGTGGAATAATAAAGTATAACAGTATTACAGATAATTACTACAGCTTACGTTTATCTAAATTGCCATCGACTACACAATATCTGGATGCATTTATGGATGAAGGTAGGTTATGGGTAGCTACAGATGTCGGGTTGTTGCTATTAAACGAAAATGAAACGTACGCCTTATTTTCTAAAGGAATTGATGCTGCGGATGGAAAAAATGTAACATTGCTTGTATGTGTAAATAGTTTTGCATCGGCATTTGGTAATCAGCAATTGGTAGTTGGCACTTATGATAAAAAAATGTTTTTATTTGATAAGGTAAAAAAAGCATTTGTGTATGAATGGCAATCTTCTGTTTCTAATCCTGATGGGTTTCCTGCTTCAGTGGTTTATAACTTATATGCTGATAATAAAATACTTTGGATAGGTACTGACAGAGGATTAAGCCAAATAAATTTAGAAAATCAACAAGTAAAATCTTATCAAATAAAAGAAGTATTAGGACTAGTAAAAAAGGTAATTGCAGTTAATAATAAAAATATTGTTTGTGCAATACCTTGGCATCCTTACAATGGTATTTTACTGTATGATATGATACAGCAAAAAATAATAAAGCAATATAATATTGAAGCTGGCAATAGCCAAAGATATTATGACATAATTAAAACAAAAAGGGGGGGGATAATTGCTGTGAGAGATTTTGCAATAGATTTTTTTTCGGAGACGTTACAAAAAGTGAAAACGATTTCATTGAAAAATAAACCCTTTTGTATTTATGAAAATGAAGATGGAAACTTATGGGTAGGTATGGATAATGGCATCGCATATGTAGATATAGTAACAAACAAAACGAATGCTTATTATCCCAATTTTATAGGTACAGATGTAGAAAAAAATTCTATTGCTGGAGAATTCCCTATTGTTGGAATCACTAAATCGAGTAACAATACATTATGGATTGCTTGCCTAAAATATGGGTTATTTAGTTTTGATATTGGTACAAAAAAATTTGAAGTTCACAGGCAATCGTTTAATACTTCTTACTCTACATTAAATAGATGTAGTTCAGTAGAAATTATTGGTAATGATTCCATATGGGTTGGTAATATGGATGGGTTAGCCTGTTACATACCGTCTCAAAAAAAGTTTTTAAATTATAATATTTCTAATGGTTTAAAATCATCTTATGTTTATTCATTGGCAAAAGATAGTGCAAACAATTTGTATTGTAGAGGCAATGCAGATTTGTTCTATTTTAATACACATAATTATAAAATAATAAGTGCTACATTAAATCCTGGTATTGATGCGTTTAATTATATGCAGAGGTTATCTATTGCCGAAAACAATATCTTGCTTGGCCACGAAGCAGGCTTTACTATTTTTAATGCTACTGATTTTATAAAACCCATTACTACAAAATCTTTGCTTAAAATAATTTCCTATAAAGGTAAAGATGGGGCTGTTTTTTTAGAAAGTGATAGCAATATTAGCACCATAAAATTTAAATACTACGATAACCAAATTGGGTTTGATTTTGTAGCCATAGAATACAATTACCCCGAAGAAATAGAATATTGGTATAAACTAGAGGGAATGGAAAAAGACTTTATAAATGGCGCAGATAATAGGACGGTATCTTATAATAATTTGCCTCATGGTAAATATCGTTTTGAAGTATATGCACTCAATAAGCACAGCAATATAAAAAGTAATATAGCATTTTTTGCTTTTACAATAAAGCCTGCAATATGGCAACGCTGGTGGTTTTGGCCTTTGCTAGGTTTGCTTTTTGTGCTAGGCGTTGTACATGTAGCACGCAAGCGAGTAGCAGCCATTAGGCAAAAAGAAAAACAAAAAACGGCTGTTAATAAAGCCATGGCTGAGCTAGAAACAAAAATGTTTAGAAGCCAAATGAACCCGCATTTTATTTTTAATAGCCTCAACTCTATTCAAAAATATATTTGGGAAAATAAGGAAGAAGATGCCGCCGAATACTTAGCCAGGTTTGCCAAACTTATACGAGCTATTTTAGAAAACTCAAGAAAAGAAACCATACCATTGTACGAAGAAATAGAAGTAATGAAATTGTATGTTGAACTGGAACATAGGCGTAGCAATGCTCATTTTGATTACTCCATAAAAGTAAGTGAAGATGTGGATGTACAAAACATTTCTATACCACCATTGCTAATGCAGCCATTTATAGAAAATGCTATTTGGCATGGGCTAAATAAAAAACAGGAAAAAGGAAATTTGCTTTTGTCTATTACAAAAAAAGAAGGACAACTTATTTGTATTATAGATGATGATGGTGTGGGGAGGCAAGAAAATGTAGCATCTGTTTCTATCGAAAAAAAATCGCTTGGCATTACCATTACCCAGCAAAGAATAGATAGGCTAATGGAAACAACCAAACTATTTGCAAGCGTATCAATAGAAGATAAAAAAGAAAACGGAATGGCAATGGGAACAACCGTAACCTTAACTTTACCATTACAAACTATAACCAATGCTTAAATGCTATATAGTAGATGATGAACAAAATGCCGTGGACGCACTTGCCGCTATGCTCAAAAAAAAGTTTGTAGAGCAGGTAATTATTTGCGGTAGTAATATTAGGGCTACCGTTGCAATTGAAGAAATAGAAATATTACAGCCCGATGTGTTGTTTTTAGATGTAGAAATGCCAGAGATGACAGGCTTGGAATTGTTAAAGCATTTTCCGGAAAGAAATTTTCATGTAATATTTACCACCGCACACGAAAAATATGCATTGCCAGCACTTAAAGCCTCCGCAGCAGATTATTTGGTAAAACCACTATCGCCGCAGGAAGTGTATGATGCATTGCAAAAATGTACCGATAAAAAAGCCACAAAAGATAAAGCTTCAAGTAAACCAGTACCGCATAAAATAAGCCTTCACACAATACACGAAATATTATTGGTGAACGTAGTAGATATAATACACATAGAAGCAAATAATAATTACTCTCATTTTTATTTTACCAATAGACCCAAGGTTATTGTAAGCAAAACCCTAAAAGAATTTGAAGAGCAACTAACAATACATAATTTTTTTAGAGTACACCAATCTCATTTAATAAACTTACAATTTGTAGAAGCCATAAAAACAGATGATGGCGATTATGCATTATTAAAACATGGACATAGAGTAGAAATCAGCAGGCGAAAGAAAGCTGAGTTTATGCAAAAAATAAAGCTTAGGTAGACCAAATTCTCAATAGTAAATACCGAATTCTTTTTTAAAACACCCAAACACTTATTGGGTACTACTAGCCATGTACATACATTATAATTTTAGTGTATTCTTTAAAACAATGGTTACACAAATTTCAATAGAAATAGAAACACAAAACCATGCTAATTGGATAAAGATTTTTATGCCTTATCCATCATCAGAAAAAATGATAGCCACTTTGCAAAACGAAGCAGGCGAAACCATAAAAGGAGTAAAACTATTATCTGGCAATAATGCGATAGATATTAGCCAAATAACCCAATCCACTATCCTTGTAAAAATAGATTGCGCTTTTGAAACGATTTTGAAGAAGATAATGCTTTAATAGATACGTTTTTTTGCTGGTAATTAAATTATAATCGTAAAATAAAACGAATGAAAAAATTAATGACACTGCTTTCTGTATTATTTTCAGCAACAATATTTGCACAAAATGTAGGCATTGGAGAAACCGCACCTACAGCAATGAAGCTACAGGTAAAAGCAGCAGACAGTGCAGTAGCATTAATACAAAACTCCACAGCCCTAGGTAGCAATATAAAAACAGGTTTGTTTTTTAAAACCGGAAATTTTTACTCAGGGAGTCTTGCCACGGTTGGCTCTGGTGCCACTTTTCGTATGGGACTATTTACTTACGGAGGGGCTAACCCATCAGACCTTGTAGAACGTATTTCTATTTTAGATGGCGGTAATGTGGGCATAGGCACCACTAACCCTTCTGCAAAATTGGAAGTAGCAGGATCATTCAAAATAACCGATGGCAGCCAGGGTCTGAATAAAGTATTGACAAGTGATGGCTCTGGCAATGCTACTTGGACGACTCCTTCCGGAATAACATTACCTTACTCAGCTACCATTAATAACGGCAGCACATTATTGTCACTTGCTAATTCTTTAGGTGGTTGTATTTCCGGCTACAGTCCTGGCCACACAGGCATCAGCGGCGTTACAAGTAATGGGCAAGGGGTGGCAGGCAGTGCTAACAGTGGGGTGGCGCTTTATGGTTATTCAAATACTGGCATAGCAGCCAGCCTTGAAAGTCCATCGGGCATAGCACTAAAAACAATTGGAGATGTAGAAATAAACGGAAGTGTAAAAATTGTAGACGGTACACAGGCTGCCAACAATGTACTTACTACTGATGGGGCTGGTAATGCTACTTGGAAACCCAATGCAAATGCAACGGTATTCTCCGTTACAAAAAGTAACAACAATAATCAAACAATCTTGTCTAGTGCCGGTACATTAGTAAAAATAAATTTTAATACTGGGGTGTTGAACCAGTCCGGCAATGCGTACAATTATTCAAATTCTGAGTTCACAGCACCAGCAAATGGCTTCTATCATTTTGATGTTACGCTCTCTATCGTTAATAGCAATACCAACTCAAGCCTGAGCGATATTTTTATTTCTTTATATAAACGAGATCCTTCTTTTCCTACAGGATACATGTTTTACAACCATCAACTCACCAATACCAACGGAGCTGTAAGCAGTGGGAATAGCCATAGTTTATCAACCACAATTTACCTCACTCAGAATGATATCATTGATGTAAGGGTACTTAATCAAAGTGCCACTTCTATTACTATATTAGGTCAGGGCGCAATAAATTTCTATTCTTATTTTTCTGGATACAGGGTATTTTAAAGACATTAAATAAAGAAAAGTTCTTCTGCATAACGGTTGCAGTCATTTTAAAAAAAATAAATATTACACACTAATGAAACAATTAATTACCATTTTATTTTTATTTTTTTGTATGAATGTGTTTGCACAAAATGTAGGTATAGGCACCACAACACCCGATGAAAAATTACAGGTTGATAGTGTTATAAGAATCGGAAAAAATGCAATAATACCAACGGGTAGTACCAGAAAAAATACCATAAAATTTGGCGATGGAAATTTTGCAACTATTGGAGAGCAAGATAAAGATGACAGGCTTGTTTTAAATGCAGGATCATTTAGTTTTAGAACAGGTAATGTAGGTATTGGATTAGATTCTGCTACCGAAAAATTACAGGTAAATGGAGATATTAAAGTAGATACAATAATAAATAAAGCATTAAGAATGACCTCTAATGCAGGTTTAGGAAAAATATTAACCAGCGATGCAGTTGGTAATGCCACTTGGGCAAATGCAGCTTATGGTAATACAGAAAGATTTCAGTTTAGATTAAGTGGCTTTGGTACTCCAATTGCTTTAACCACAATCTATAATTTTGGTACAGCAACTACAACTTACACAGCAGGCCAAGAAGAATTAAAAATAAATATCAACAAATCCGGACTTTACCATTTTGACATTAATACACATCAAATTTGTATAGATGATATTTCTATAACTAGTGCAAATACTACCCCCCAATTAACTTATTTTGGAATAGTAGGAGGACCAGTATTAAAAGGGTATTCTGCTTATTATAAACTCAATGGTAATTCATATACCTCATACGATAAAGCCTATGAAGTGTTCATAATAGCACCGACAGTTTTTAGCATCACTTGTGTAAAAACCATTCCAAGTAGTGAATATAGAATGGTATTTACTGGTCATTTAATATCGGAATAAAATATAAAAAATTTAATCGTTAAATGTATCCATTCAACGAAGCTTTAAGGTTGGTCAAATCCTTAATATTAATGCATAAAGAAGTATGAAAATACTATCAGCAATATTTAGTTTTATACCCACTTTGCTTTTTGCGCAAGCACCTGTAAATGATGTACCCTGTGCTGCTATAACTATACCTGTAATTTCGGCGGCTAATTGTATTCCTAGTACTATTTATAAATGGGCTAATGCTACGTTTGGTGCCAATGGCACTGCAAATGCAACCTGTGGTAATTTTAATAATACTAGCAAAGATGTGTGGTATAAATTTACTGCCATTAATAATAATTGTGCCATTCTTTTTGATAAAGCCTATACCATATCACACGACTTAGCAGCAGCAGTATATGATGCGGAGGCTTGCGATTTTTTTTACAGCAACCAATGGTGCAATGATGATGATGGCCCTGCATCTTATCCTCAAATAGTAATTGATAATTTAGTAACAGGAGCTACGTATTATTTAAGGCTGTGGCAATATACAGCAGCTATAGATAGCGGCTCTGCAAAAATTTGTATACTGAGTGAGCCTACCTTGCCACCCACTACTGGTAAAACTGGCATTAATACCAATTTTCCATTAACTACATTAGATGTAAATGGGATAATAAAAATAAGAGGGGGCACACCTGCAAATAATAAAGTACTTACAAGTGATGCTGTAGGCAATGCAAGTTGGAAAGTAATACCAGTACCTACAAAAATTGCTTTCGGTATTTACGCTTTACCGGGTGTATTACAATCTTATAATAGTAATACGTTTACAAAAGTTTTGTTCGGAGAGCCAGAAGAATTAGGAGATGCGAATATAGCATCGTCGGTATTTACAGCACCTGAAACTGCCACTTATCATTTTGAAGCATCGGTAATGTTTGCATTGCCCTCAATTGCAAATGTAGCCTTACGTATTGTGGTAAGAGATGCTGCGTTAAATATTATTAGACAATATGAAACAAGAGAAAACAGTGCATCTATAAGCACTGAAAAAAACATATTCGTATCTACCACTATTGCTGTAACTGCTGGGCAAAAAGTAGAAGTACAATTTTATCAAAATACAGGTTCTGCTCTTATCATTAACAACACTGGCACTTTGGGTATTGATAGGAAAACAAGGTTTCAAGGGTTTAAAATTAATTGATAGAAAATAAATAGAGTAATACCTTATTTATAAAACAAAAAACTATCTTAATAAATAAAAAACAACACTTATGAAATTATTATCCCTCTTTTTTCTATATTATTTTCTGTTACAAGCTTCGCCCAAAACGTAGGCATAGGCATGCTCACACCCTCTGCTAGTGCACAGCTAGAAATACGTGCTACAAACAAAGGCTTTCTCATACCAAGGGTAAATTTATTATCGCCTACTGATGTGGCAACTCTACCCACACATACCTTGGTTACCAAGCAGGCAGCAATACACATGCTGTAAGCAACATCCACATAGGCGGGGTATGGACAACTGCATCGGACAGAAATATTAAAACAAATATTGTTGTCTTTAAAGAAAACTTCTATTGTACAATCATCTTAAAAATTAAGGAAGTGTGTGAAATAGGGTTAGTGGAAATTAATTTATAATTATTTTCTATCCGTTTTTACACTTCAATTTTATTAAATTGAGAGCCAATGATGAGATAATATTTTACAGCTTGTGATTTATATAGTTCCATTTTTTCACCTATATACTTTTGGGGTCGTTGATGGAGATAAAACTTCTACAACTAATGCTGGTGGAAAGTCTACATACTTCTTTTCTATTTTATTGCATACAATTAAAACATCTGGTTGAACGATTGTATCTTCTGCAATTTTCCAATCTAAAGGAATCTATGTTTTATAATTTTTACAATTGCTCTTTTTATAAATTCTTCAAACTGAAAGCGGAGAAGTATTGATACAGGTTGGTGCTGTGAAATTGGTAATGGACTCATGCCATAGGGAATGTCATTTATTAATTCCCAGTTTCCTTACCATTGACAATATTCATCGTAGGTATAGTGTGAGTGATATTTATTGGCTAAAAGTATACTGCATATATAATAAACTTTGGTAAAAAATTAATCATTCTCCATAACGCTAGTGCATAATAAAAGTTGAGAAAAGATATTTTGATGAAAGGCTCCCGACAAGAATATCGGGACACAGTGCGGGATAGAAACGGCACCAAGCGAAGCGAAGGTAGAGCGGAGAGCCCGAACAAATGTCGCTAAAAGTTATGTTGCTCACAGCCCCAAAATATTTTACATTTGCAGCATGACTCCTGAAAGAACGGAACGAATACAAACAATGCTTGCCAAACGCCAACCTGGGCTTACGGTTGTATTGGAAAATGTGAACGACCCTCATAATATTTCTGCTGTAATGCGAACTTGCGATGCCGTGGGCATACAAGATATTTATATTTTGAACACTAAAATTGGCGCTCACGAAATGTGGAGCGCAAAGGCGAGTAGTAGCGCTATGAACTGGCTCACAGTGCATCAATTTACAAATGCCGTTGAATGTTTTGCTGCACTGAGAAAAAACTTCGATAAAATTTATACCACACATTTAAGCACTGATGCAGTGGACTTATACGAACTAAATCTAACCGAAAAAGTAGCGCTCGTTTTTGGTAATGAGCATGATGGTTGTAGTGATGAAATTATAGCTTTGGCAGATGGTAATTTTATTATTCCACAAGTGGGTATGATAAAGTCATTGAATATTTCAGTAGCTTGTGCAGTGAGCGTTTATGAGGCTTTTAGGCAAAAAAATGCCGGTGGGCATTATGATAACATGCAATTGGATGCCGATGTTGTAGATGGGCTAATGGAAAAATGGGATGTGCCAAAATTTGAAAAACGATTGGAAGCTAAGGCGCAAAGAAAGGCAAGGTTTGAGGCGCAGAAACGCCCCCTAAATCCCCCGCAGGGGGACTTTTAGTCTCTGAAAATTGCAATCTGTTTTTTATAATTTAAGGTAATGCATATTTTATGTTGAAAGATATTTTTATACAATTGGCAAGTAAATATTGCGATGATATTGCAGTTGTAGATGAGTGTTGGCGTGAAATAGAAATAAATTACACAAAAAAGAAAAGGCATTATCATACACTTTCACATATTGAAAATTTATGGAAGCAATTGGAAATTGTGAAAGAAAATATTGAGGACTGGGATATAGTTTTATTTACACTATTTTATCATGATGTGATGTATAATGTACTTAAAAAAGACAACGAAGAACAAAGTGCTTTGCTTGCAGAAAAGAGAATGATTCAATTAGGTATTTCAGCTACCTCCATTGATAAATGTAAAAAACAAATTATTGCTACCAAACAACACTTGAAAAATACAGATAGCGATACCAATTACTTTAATGACGCAGACTTATCTATTTTGGGTGCTGATTGGGAAATTTATTTTAAATATCTGAATGATGTAAGAAAAGAGTATGTTATTTACCCGAATTTAATTTATAATCCTGGTAGAAAAAAAGTATTACAATATTTTTTGGCTATGGAAAGAATATACAAAACAGACTATTTTTTTTATAATTTTGAAGAGCAAGCAAAATTAAATATGCTGAAAGAGATGGAATTGCTTTAAAAACACAAACTACTTTTTATGAATAAATTATTACCACTACTATTTTTATTTGCCAGTACCTCAGCTATTGCACAAACAAAAAAACCACTCACACATAGTGTATATGACGGATGGAAGTCAGTAGGAGAGCGGGCTATAAGCAACGATGGTAAATATGCCTTGTATGCCATAAACCCACAAGAAGGTGATGGCACGTTGGTAATACATGATCTGCAATCAGGTAAAAAACAAGAAGCAGAGCGTGGGTACGGAGCTATTTTTTCTCAAGACAACAAATATGTTTTTTACAAAATAAAACCACGTTTTGCAGATACAAGGCAAGCAAAAATAAAAAAGAAAAAGGCAGATGAAATGCCGAAAGATTCCTTTGCTATTGTAGTATTGGGTACGGATAGTATTGTAAAATTGCCATTGGTAAAATCTTTTAAAGCGCCAGAAAAAGGTAGTGGGTGGCTAGCATATTTGGCAGAAAAACCAGTAGTTGATGCAACAAAGAAAAAAACAGATTCTTTAAAAATAAAAATAGATGGATTGGCAAAGTTGGCTGACTCGTTAATAAGAAAAAGCCTAGACTCTGTAAAAGGAAAAATAGAAAAGCAAGAACTGATAAACGCTGCACAAAAAGCGGTAAACGAAATTTATAAAAATGCAGATGCTATTGTTGAAAAAGATGCGGAAGGGGATGATGCAAGTGCAGATAAAACAACTGAAGGAACAGAGCTTACCGTGAAAAACTTGGTAACAGGAAAAACAAAGCAGATAAAACTGGTAAGTGAATATTTATTTGATAAGAAAGGAACGAAACTACTTATAAGAACAACGAAGAACGCAAAAGATACGGCTAGTAAGGCTTTGATGCTATTATACGATTTACAGCAAAATAAATTAGATACAATTATGAGGGGCTTTGGAGATGCAAAAAGCTTTGCATTTGATGAAGAAGGTGCACAATTGAGTTTTGTAGCCGAGAGAGATAGCGCTACAAAAGCATTGCAAAAATTTTATAAACTTTGGTATTATACAAAAGGAAAAGATACTGCTACAATTTTAGCACATAAAATAAGTGAAGGTATTCCTAAGCAATTTACGATAAGTGAAAATGGAGAATTGAAATTTAGTAAGGATGGTAAGAAATTGTTTTTTGGTACTGCGCCAATTGTTGCTGCAAAAGATACCAACTTGGTAGATTTTGAACTGGCAAGATTAGATGTATGGAATTATAAAGATGATTATTTGCAACCGCAACAGTTAAAAGATTTGTCGAAAGAATTGAAAAGAAGTTATACTTCTGTTATAAATCTTAAGGATGGTAAATTGATACAACTGGGTAGCGATAGCACTGAAAGTATTGGTTTAGTAAATGAAGGAAATGCTGACTTTGTGCTTGCACAAAGTAGCAAAGGAAATAGAGTGGCCTTACAATGGAATACCAACGAAGCAGTAACTGCTTATATTATTAATACAAAAGATGGTAGCAGAAAATTAATTGCTAAAAATGAATTTGTTAGATTTCGCCCATCGCCAATGGGTAAATATGTTTTTTGGTACGATGAAGCAAAGAAAAATTATTTTACATACAATGTGGTAACTGGTATTACAAAAAATGTAACCTCTACAATAAAAGTGCCATTGTATGATACAGAAAATGATGTGCCGGATAACCCAAGTGCAGCGGGCTTTACAGGCTGGATAGCAGATGATAAATACATATTGGTAAATGATGAGTTTGATATTTGGAAAGTAGATCCTGATGGGATTGAACTGCCAAAGAATATTACAAATTTTATTGGAAGAAAAACTTCTACAGTATTTAATTATGTAAGTACTGATGTAGAAAAAAGATTTATAGAAAAAAACGAAAATATTTTGCTTAAAACTTTTAATAAGTATTCTAAAACTGCAGGTTTTGCTACTCATAATGTAAGTGAAGTAAATATTCCAAATGTTTTAATTGTTGAAAAATTTTCATTTTCAAACCCTTTGAAAGCTAAAGATGCGAATATGTATCTTTTTAATAAATCAAATATTGCAGCTTCTGAATTATACACTTCAACGGATTTAAAAACAATGCAACAGCTCACCAATGTTGCCAACCAACAAAAAGACTACAACTGGTTAAGTGTTGAATTAGTAAAATGGAAAATGTTCGATGGCAAAATGAGCGAAGGTATTTTGTACAAGCCTGAAAATTTCGACCCTTCAAAAAAATACCCTGTTATATTTTATTTCTATGAGCGCAATGCAGATAAGTTGCACAACTATATGAATCCTGCACCAAGTGCAAGCACCGTAAACATTCCATATTTTACAAGTAATGGGTACTTGGTTTTTGACCCAAATATTTATTACAAAACAGGAGAGCCTGGGCAAAGTGTCTATAACAGTGTAGTGAGTGCCGCCAAAATGTTAAGCAAAATGCCTTGGGTGGACAGCACACGCATGGCTATACAAGGGCAAAGCTGGGGTGGCTACCAGGTGGCGTATTTGGTAACTCGTACAAATATTTTTAGAGCCGCTGGAGCGGGTGCACCCGTGAGCAATATGACGAGTGCATACGGAGGCATACGCTGGGGCACAGGCATCAATAGACAATTTCAATATGAAAAATCACAGAGTAGAATAGGTGCTACACTTTGGCAAAGACCAGATTTATATATCAAAAATTCTCCGCTATTTGCAGTAGATAAAATAAAAACGCCATTGCTCTTAATGCACAATGATGCAGATGGTGCTGTGCCTTGGTATCAAGGTATAGAAATGTTTACTGCTATGCGTAGGCTTGGTAAACCTGTATGGATGCTGCAATACAATGGAGAAGATCATAATCTTGTGGAAAGAAAAAACAGAAAAGATTTGTCTATACGCTTGGCACAATTTTTTGACTATTGGTTAAAAGATGCTAAGCCAGCAGATTGGATAAAGAAGGGATTACCTGCTACACAAAAAGGAATTAGTTGGGGATTGGATGTAGAATAACGAGCATTTTAGTTTTTCTTTTACATTTTGTTAGCATTTTGTTAGCATAATAAATGGCATTTTTACGAAAACCATTTATTATGATAAAACCTTATGCTGCCATTTTAATATTGGCAATTATCTGCTTTAGTTCTTGTAAAAAAAATAGCTCAGAAAATCCATCTAGTTCTACTGCAAATGTTATTTTCAAATTCAAGTTTGACTCTACTCAGGCCAGACTTAATAATATTGGAGCTGTGTCTACAATTGCAGCAGGCAATGCAGCACAAAATCCTATTATGAATAAGATGAGTGCTCATTATATTGAATTAACGCCTTCGGCATTTACTGGGCTAGGTGCAGGAGCAGTAGTATACAGAGCCATTGAAACAAATACTGGAGGAGCTAATGCTATCGATTTTTCTAAATCTACTGCTGTAGGTAATAACGAAACATTTTTTTCTATACCTATTAAAAATATAGCGGTAGGCGATTATCAATATTTAAGGGTATCGTTAGCATATCAAAATTTAGATGTAAAGTTTCATTTAGATACAGTAATAAATGTTCCTCCTGTGGGGAACACAGTTATTTCTCAAGATTTTCCTGCAACCATTGCTGGCTTTATTGGTTTTAATACCTACATAAATTCGCTTACTGTAAATACCCAAACAATTCCTGTAAATGCTAACAAGTTACAAGGCTTTTGGGCAGCAGAAACTAGTGGCTCTATACTAGGAGTTCCATTTAATTATACATCATCTGGTCAAGCACCTGCTGGCGCTACTACTGTGGTAAATCCAATTTTTGCTACATCACCCATTCCACAAGGCTCTTGCTTGGTTACAGGCGCATTTGCTGCTGGGGCAAAATTAAAAATTACGGGTACAGAAACTAAAGATATTGTGGTGGTAGTTTCTTTATCATCTAACAAAAGTTTTGAATGGGTAGATAACAATGGTAATGGTAAATGGGATGCCACAAAAGGAGAAAGGGTTGTTGATATGGGTTTACGTGGAATGCTGCCGAGTATTCAATAAATATAAAATATTTTAGATGAAGTGGTTTAGTAGATTACCACTTCATCTTTTTCCTTATCTACTTTTACTTTTTGTTCTATATGGCTGTCAATAATTTTGCCACAGTAGTCTGGTTGAATGGGAAGTTCCCTGTCAAATCTTCTGTTTACCAGTACACATAATTCTACTTTTTTTGGCCTGCCAAAATCTTGCAAAGCATCAAGTGCTGCTCTAATAGTTCTTCCAGTATACAGCACGTCATCTATTAAAATTACTTTTTTACCATCAATAGAAAACGGGATGTCTGTTTTGTTGGGTACATGCAGTTCTGTACGTACATCATCTCTGTAAAAGGTAATATCTAACAGACCATATTTTATTTCCTCAGTAGTGCAAAGTAATTTTATTTGTGTAATTATTTTATCGCTTACATATACACCACGAGGTTGCAGCCCAATAAATATAGTATCGTTTAAGTTGTCATCATTTTCTATTAACTGCTGGGCAAGCCTGTTTATGATAAGTTGAAGCTGTTGCTTTGCTATAAGTAAGTTCATGCAACAAAGTTATTTATTTTATATACGTACACTAATTTAATTTTTCAATATTTTTTCTATTTTCTTTATTTTAATTAATATCTTTATTTACTTTCCGCTTATGAAAAATGCACTAATTTTTTCAGTTATACTCTTGTTGCTTATAGGCAATATTTATTTTTATACTAAAAGTAAAGAAGTAAAAAATGTGCCTTTTAGGGCAATGTCAGTGAGTAATCCTACTACAAGTGAAAATTTAACTGCAGCTAGTGCTACTAATTATGCAGCACCCGCTTATGATATGAGCACAGAGATGCGGAAGGTGAAAGCAAATGAAACGGAAGTAAAGGAATATGCAAAAAATAATAAATGCAATTTGGATTATGCCTTTATTATAGATATGAGAATACCTAGTCATAAAAAAAGATTTTTTATATACAATCTTAAAAAAGACTCTATAATAAATGCTGGTTTTGTGGCGCATGGTACAGGTTCCGAAACTTTTAAAGGAGCATTGGTTTTTTCTAATAAGCCAGATAGTAGGTGTACATCTTTAGGGAAATATAAAATCGGGGGTTCTTATAAAGGTATTTGGGGTTTTTCCTATAAGTTGCAAGGTATTGATACCAGTAATAATAATGCTTTTGCAAGGGCAATAGTCCTACATGGTCATGCTTGTGTACCCGACAGGGAGACAGATGAATTTCCCATTTGCTTTAGCTATGGTTGTCCCATGGTATCTCCAATTTTTTTGCAAATACTTAAATCTTACATTAGCAAGCAGGGTAAAACACCTATTTTATTGTCTATTATTTATTAGTTTTTATAAAATAAGGGAATATTCTACAAGCTTATTTTCATTATTCTTTACCTTTACGCCCTGAAAATAAAATAAAACCAATTTCTAAACAAAAATTGAAAAATGAAAAAAACTTTTCTTATCCTTGTTTTAGCAATGCTTTCTATTAGTGGCTTTGCTCAAAAGTATGATGACTTATCTTATGATGAATTAATAACTAAATCTAAAAGAGCAAGAACAACGGGAACTATTTTAGTATCTACTGGACCAGTAATTGCTGTGGCTGGAGTTGGTACACTTATTTATGGCTTGCTTCGCAATGAAGATGAAGATGGCAGCTTGTTTGGCACAGATAATAATTATTACTATGATGCTAATGGTAATTATGTTAGAATAAATAATAATAAAAATTACACAGGTACTATTGTTTTAGGTGCTGTAGGTACTGCTGTTGGTATAGCGCTTGCTGTTACTAGCACACACTTTATGTCTAAGTCTCGTAAGTTGAAAAAATTAGCTAGAGGAGTAAAATTAAAAGCTACCACTGATAATATTCGCATACCAGGTATTGGTAACACATTTGCTTATATGCCAGCAAAGCAAATGAAATTTACATTAAGTATTCCTTTGGGAAGATAATTTTCTATTCTAAATATTTGTATGCCCCTTGTGTAAAATCAAGGGGTTTCTTTTTTATTTCTATCCGAAAAATCATATTCAGTTCTTTTTCCTTTATTCTTTTTTGTTTCGTTAGGAAAAATTTCTGGTATGGCAGATGGTACAATATTTTCGCTATCTTCCTCAGCAGCATCAAAATAATTACCAAATATATTCACCAGTAATTTAGACGAGTATACACTCCGTGCAAATCTATTGCTTAAGCAAATTATAGTAGCATCTTCTGTTGGGAGCCTTATAAATGCTGCATTATTGCCATGCCACCAGCCATTGTGAAATATTATTTTTTTAGCTTCTCCATAAATATTCATTCGCCAGCCTAGACCATAATTTTTTATACCTGGCTTTTCATTGCTATAGGGAGCATATGCAGTTTGTAATGTTTTTGCATTTAAAAAAATATTATTGGTTAAGGCCCTATCCCATTTTAAAAGATCTTGTACAGTACTGTATATATTTTTATCGCCATATACATTATCCAAATTATTATCGGGCATTTCTCTTCCTTTCCAATCAAAGCTTTTTGATCGTATCATTGTATCTCCTCTATGGTGTACAAATGTATTTGTCATGCCTAGTGGTCCAAATATATTTTTGTGCAGATATTCTGGGTAAGATTTGCCCGTTACTTTTTCAATAATAAGTGCAAGCAATGCATAGTTTGTGTTGCTGTATGAAAATTTTGTATCTGCTGCTGCAATATCCTTTATGGCTTGTTTCTTTTCTATTAGCCATTGTAGAATATCTCCATTCTCTATGATGCTATCTTTATTCCAACCAAGGTCATTCATAAAATAGAGATAATTCGGCAAACCACTTCTATGGTTTAGTAATGTTTTTACAGTAACACCTGGGTAATTAAAATTTGGAAAAAACTTTGTAAGTGTATCAGTAATTAATAATTTACCCTGCTCTTGCAATTTTAAAATAACCATTGCAGTAAAAGTTTTAGAAACTGAAGCTATGTGTAATGGGGTAGAAGCGGTTATTGAATCTACGCCATTCAGATTGATAGAGCCTTTATATTTTTCAAAAATAATATTGCCTCCCTTAGCCACAATAATCCCTCCATTAAAACCTGATGGTGCTAGCATTGTATCATAAAACATTTTGCATTCAGCATAAATGCGTTTGCTTTCTTTTTCTGTAATTGTTTTTGGAGTAGGTATTTCGTAAGTAATAGGTTGCTCTATTTGTGTACTTATTGTTTTTCCCTTTTCAGAAAAATCACAAGATGAAAATAAACTTGATACAAGAATAACTAATAGAAAAAGGGGAGATGTTGTGTTTTTCATGTAAATAAGACGAAATTTTAAGCAATAAATTGCATTACATTCTTTTTAAAAACGATTCTTAAAGATATATTTGTGTAAAATAAGGGATTTATTATGGCTGAAAAAAAAATTACAAGTTATCCTAAAGAAAAAATCAATATTCTTTTTTTAGAAAACATTAGTGAAGCTGCCGCAGAACAGTTCACAAAGAGTGGTTATGCATCTGTAAAAAGGTTGAGTGGAGCCATAAGTGAGGCAGATTTAATTAAAGAAATAAAAAATGTTCACATATTAGGTATTAGAAGTAAAACACAAATTACATCGGCTGTATTGCAAGCTGCTACTAAGTTGCAGGCAATAGGCTGTTTTTGTATAGGTGTAAACCAAGTAGATATAAACGCCGCTACTACAAATGGTGTGGCCGTTTTTAATGCTCCTTACAGTAATACCCGTAGTGTGGCTGAGTTGGTTATAGGAGCGTCTATAATGCTTATTAGAAAAATTGTAGATAAAAATAAAGCTGCTCACGAAGGTAAATGGATGAAAGATGCAACGGGTAGCCACGAACTTAGAGGTAAAACACTTGGTATAGTTGGCTATGGTAATATCGGAAGCCAAGTGAGTGTATTAGCAGAAGGCTTGGGCATGAAAGTTATTTTTTATGATGCGGAAACAAAATTACCGCTAGGTAATGCGGATGATAGCAAATCGTTGAAAGAGCTTTTGCAAAAGGCAGATATTGTTACGCTACATGTGCCTGAGATGGCATCTACCCAAAACCTAATTAATAAGACCACACTTGCCCATTGTAAAAAGGGTGCAATAATTATTAACTATGCTCGTGGTACGGTGGTAGATTTATTGGCACTTCGTAAAGCTATTATTGCAGGGCAAATTGGCGGTGCAGCCGTAGATGTATTTCCCGTAGAGCCAGAAAAAAATGGAGATATATTTGAAAGTCCATTGCAAGATTTGCCTAATGTAATACTTACACCGCATATTGGCGGTAGTACGCTCGAAGCACAAAATAATATTGGCTACGATGTAAGTGTAAAATTATTTAACTACCTCGAAAAGGGTATCAGCACTGGCTCTCACAGTATACCAGCACTTGCATTGCCACCACAAGAAGGGGCACATCGCATACTACATATACATAGCAATGTACCAGGTGTACTAAGCGAAATAAATACACTCCTCAGTAAAAATAAAATAAACATTCTTGGGCAATATTTAAAAACAAATGATGCTATTGGTTATGTAGTGTTAGATGTAGATAAAAGCCTTAGTAAAAATGCAATTGAATTATTAAGAGGGGTTAAAGGAACTAGGAAGGTGAGGATGTTGTATTAGTATGAAAAATTAAAAATATCAATATATAGTAATAGATTTATTATTTACCTAAACTAGTAACTTGTAAAATGTTATTTTAATCTACCTTGTGATTGATTTAATCTCATAAATCAGTAATATAAAATTCTTACATGAAACTTCTCATAATTGGTGGTGGTTTTGGTGGACTAAGGCTTGCAAGAAAATTAAGCAACAAAACAGGTTTTGAAATTGTGTTATTAGATAGGTTTAACTACCATCAGTTTCAGCCCTTATTTTACCAAGTAGCTACTGCAGGTTTGGATGCTAGTAGTATTTCTTTTCCACTTCGCAAAGTGTTTCACCATAGCAATAATGTACGCTTTTGTATGGCAACTGTATTGGAAATTGTACATGCACAAAATAAAGTAATAACAGATATTGGCGATTTTGACTACGATTATTTAGTAATAGCCACTGGTGCAGACACCAATTTTTTTAACAACGAAATTCTTATGGCTAACGCAATGCCTATGAAGAGTAGTGTAGAAGCCATACAACTGCGTAGTAGAATGCTCACCAATTTTGAAGATGCTGCTGCTACTAAAGATGAAATGGAATTGCAACGCTTGATGAACATTGTAGTAGTAGGTGGTGGTCCTACGGGTGTAGAGCTAAGTGGTGCTATTGCTGATATGCGTAGGTTTGTTTTACCAAAAGATTATCCTGAACTCGACTTTGCTAATATGAATATAATCTTACTTGAAGGATCACCAAAATTACTTGCAAGTATGAGTGAAAAAAGTAGCCAGCAAGCAAAACAGTATTTAGATAAATTAGGTGTACAAGTACAATTAAATTGCACACTTAAAACGTACGATGGTAAGGTAGTAACCTTGCAAGATGATACTAAAATAGATACAGCACTGGTTATATGGGCAGCAGGTATTAAAGGAAATGTACTGCCAGGTATTGATGCAACAATAATTGCAAGAGGTAATCGTATAAAAGTAAATAGCCATTGCGTAGTAAATGGGCTTACAAATATTTATGCCATTGGAGATGTGGCTAGTGTTGAAAACGATAATACATATCCTAATGGTCACCCACAAGTAGCTCCAGTGGCTATACAACAAGCCGATATGTTGGTAAACAATTTTAAAGTATTGCAAAAGAAAACTGACCAAAGCTTAAAAACATTTGTTTACAACGATAAAGGAGCTATGGCTACCGTTGGAAGAAAATTAGCAGTAGTAGATGTGCCAAAACCAAAATTACATTTTGGAGGATTTTTAGCTTGGCTGGTGTGGATGTTTTTACACCTTATGCTCATACTTGGCGTGAAAAATAGGTTGTCTGTTTTCTTCAATTGGTTTTATAACTATTTCACAAAAGATCAAAATTTGAGGCTCATTTTTAAAGTGAATTATAGAAAGCGAAATATGAATTAATGATTAGTTAAAAAAAATATTGCTGTAATGCCACTAATTCAAGAATAAAATAATATTAGTGCATTCGTGGCTTTATTTGTTGCTTTATCTCAATTAAATTTCATTTTTATAAAAAAATGCCATTAAGTTAAGGAAAATGAAGATTGACCTGAGGAGTCAGCCTTCAGGACAGGTAGGCACCCGCCAGGGCTTGACGTTAGTGTTGGTGGAACAGCGCACATGTTTGGAAGATTATGAAACTGTATTAACATGCCACTCCTACGGAGTTCTATTTCACGATTTTGATATTCTTCTACTAATATGTCGCTTCCTCCTTTCGGAGGACAAGCTCTATGGAGCTATTAGTTCAAAGCATTTAGCCTCGTTGGAGGCGGTATGTCAGTAGAAATAAATAATAAAATATAATCAGAGCTCCGTAGGAGCGATATGTTTTTTCTTCCTAACACTTGTACTTGTGATGGAACATCAACACCTTAACTTAACGGCTTTGTTTTATAAAAGCTATTCTTATTTCCCCGCTAATATCTTTTCCCCTCTACTTTTAAATGCTAGAGATTCATATGGCATTTGCGTTTCTATTATTAAATGTAGCTCTGCTTTTATTTCTGGATAAAGTTTTGCAAGTTTATCTAACACAACTAAAGAAAACATTTTAACAGCAGGTTTTTCTTCCATAGACTGAACTATATCAAAACAAATATTCATTACATTTCCCTGAAACTTTTTTGGAATATCTAAAGTTTGTAAAATCCTTAAAGTATGACGTTTTACTGCATCATGGTTACGCTGTTTTTTTATATTTTTAAATAAAGCTGAAAAATGTGTTTGTATAAATTTCGGATGCGCTTCCACACAATAACTCAAAGGCCATGAGCTCATCTGTACAACTCTTGTTTCATTGCTTACAAATAGGGAAAACAATTCGTCGAACCTTGTTTGATTGCTACCAACCCATGCTACAATCAAATTGCAATTTTCTTTTGAATGGGCTTGTAATAATTGTGTTCTTAAATCCATATTAAACAAAACTATTTTGAAATGGTATTAAGATTTTCTAACATCATTTTTATTTCTTCCACATCTACATCTACCGATTGTAAATTCTCTTTCATGGTATCATTAAATGTTTTCATGCTACTGCCTATCATTTTTCTTGCACTGCTGTGAAACTCTACAGCGCCTGTGTGCATGGCTATTTCGGCAATATTACTTGCTCGTACGCCACTGCCTGGCATAATGATGATGCGTTCGTTAGCCTGCGTAATTAATTTTTTTAAGTTGCTTGCTCCTTCTGTAGCTGTTGGATAAAGCCCAGATGTAAGTATACGTTCGCAACCAATGTCAATAACATCTTCCAAAGCTTGCTCCATATGTGTAACCCTATCAAATGCACGGTGAAAGGTCACTCCCATAGGATATGCAAGATTTATCAATTGGCTGCATCTAATTTTATCAACAGTAGCATCTTCATTTAGCATACCAATTACCACGCCATCGCAACCTAAATCTTTACTAATTTTTACATCCGCTTTTATTATTTCAAACTCATCGGATGAATATAAAAAATCACCACCTCGTGGGCGTATAATTGGATAGAGTTGTATGCTTAATTTTTCTCTTGCAGCTTTTATAAATCCGTATGATGGGGTGGTACCACCTTCGCCAGGGTTATCGCATAGTTCTATACGATGTGCACCTGCTGCCGCAGCTTTAGTACAGCTGTCTATATTAAATGCAATGGTCTCTAAAATAAAATTCATACTTTAAAGATAGTGAAGTTTGAAAAAAGTTAGCAGTGTAACACAAAATAATTTAAAGTATTTGCTTAGTTGTTAAGCATTTATTACTAAGGTGGATTATTTTTATTTCTGTTTTTGTTTGTAATAGCAATAAGGGGCTTTGTGTTTCGTTATTCATTGTAAGAAAGCTTAATATAGTTTTTTTTATATTTGCGCATACCTTTTTGATTATTATGAAAAGATTTCTACTGTTTTTTACTTTATTTATTGCTGGTTCACATTTTTGTATTGCACAACAATCTGTGGCAAGAAAATGGAATGATGTAATGCTTGCTGCTATTAGAGAAGATTTAGCAAGGCCCCCTGTACAGGCAAGGAATTTATACCAAGTATCTATGGCTATGTACGATGCATGGGCAGTGTATGATGCTACTTCTACTACTTATTTACTCGGCAAAACTGTTGGCGGCATTTATTATCCTTTTACTGGGGTAGCTGCTGTTTCGCCTGCTAACCTGCAATCTTTTAGAGAAAAGGCAATAAGCTTTGCTGCATATAGAGTACTTATGCAACGTTTCTCTGGATCACCCAATGCTGTCGCATCAATCAATAGATTTAATACATTAATGCTTTCATTGGGTTACGATAAAAATTATACTGCTACAAATTATGCAAATAACGACCCCGCAGATGTAGGAAATTATATTGCACAGAAAGTAATAGAAATGGGTTTCGCTGATGGTGCTAGGCAAGCTCAAAATTACCAGTACCTCGATTATTTGCCTGTAAATACTGCTTTGCAAATGGCTAACAGTGGCAATACAACAATGACAGAGCCTAATAGATGGCAACCCCTAAATATTATTGGTGCATTTGATCAAAATGGAAATCCAATACCAGCCTTGCAAAAATTTGTATGCCCAGAATGGGGCAGGGTATTGCCTTTTGCCATGCCAGTTACATCTGCTGTGCATTACACAAGGTTTGGAGCAGATTTTCCAGTTTATTACGACCCAGGTACACCACCAATGTTAGATACTGTGGATGTAAATTCTTTGTCATCACAATATTTTAAGTGGGGGCACACTATGGTATCAGCTTGGTCATCGCATTTTGACACAATTGATGGCGTAATGTGGGATATTTCTCCCAAAGCAATAGGCAATATAACAAGCTACCCTACTACACTTGCAGGGCAACAAAGCTTTTATAATTTTGCTAATGGTGGAGATATTGGAACTGGTTACTCTCTTAATCCAGTAACAGGGATGCCGTATACAGCACAATTTGTAAAACGTGCAGATTATACACGTATGGTTTCGCAATATTGGGCTGATGGCCCTACATCTGAAACACCACCAGGGCATTGGTTTGTTTTGCTTAATAACGTAAGTGACTATCCTGGTTTTCAAAAAAAGTACGAAGGAGTGGGATCAGTTCTTTCAAATTTAGAATGGGATGTAAAAACGTATTTTACGCTCGGTGGTGCTGTACACGATGCTGCTATTGCTTGCTGGAGTATTAAAGGTTGGTACGATACGCCAAGACCAATTTCTGCAATCAGAAAAATGGCATTGTATGGGCAGAGTAGTAATAATTTGTTGCCTTCATACCATCCTGCGGGGTTACAACTTATACCTAATTTTATTGAATTGGTTTCAGTAGGAGATCCGCTTGCTGGTGTGGGAAATGTGAACGTAAATAAAATAAAAATAAAAGCATGGCGTGGGTTTAGTTTTATTGTAAATCCTTATGATGATATAGCAGGCGTGGGTTGGATATTGGCACAAAATTGGATGCCTTATCAACGAGGCAATTTTGTTACACCACCTTTTGCTGGATATTTATCTGGGCACTCTACATACTCACGTGCAGGAGCACAAACACTTACCATGCTTACGGGAAGCCCCTATTTCCCTGGTGGTTTAGCGGAATATGTTATTCCTGCCAATAGTTTTTTTACAGGGTTTGAAGCAGGGCCTACTACCGAAATAAGATTGCAATGGGCTTCTTACAAAGATGCATCAGATCAAGCAAGTTTATCAAGAATATGGGGTGGTATTCACCCACCATTTGATGATATACCTGGCAGATTAATAGGTGAACAAGTGGGTACGGCTGCACATAATAAAGCAAAAACTTATTTTACAGGATCTGTATTGCCTGTAGATTTATTATTTTTTACTGCTAATGAAAAACAGTGTAGTGTACAACTTAGTTGGGCTACTGCTGCCGAACAAATGTCTAAATCGTTTACCATTTTGCGCAGCGAAGATGGGGTGAATTTCAATACTAAAATTGCTGAAGTAAAAGCTGCAGGTTATAGCAGCACAATTAGTAGCTATGTAGTAAATGATAACAACGCACTTGCTAAAGGGTATTATAAATTGATACAAACAGATATAAATGGAAAAACAACACAATATCCAATAAGGCTAATTAATTTAACTAACTGTGATGTACAAAGTGATTATGTAGAAAACATTTCTCCTAATCCCGTAATGGATAATATGCAACTTGTGGTGATGAACAAAAAGAAAAATAAATTTGTTTCTGTAATTATTAGTGATTTATTAGGCAATATTTTGACTAATAAAAATTATAGTTTACAAGCGGGGATGAATAAGTTAAACTTAAATGCACAACAACTTAATGGGGGTACTTATTTTGTAAAAGTATTAGTAGGGGATTACGCACGAGTGCAAAAAATTATTAAGTTGAAATAGTAATAAAGCGCATCAGTTGCTGGTGTAAAACTCTTTAAGATGTATCTGCTAAAATCCTTTAAATCAGGGAGCGTAGTAATTTCTATCAACTAAATAATAGTTTTAATTTTTTGTAACATGCATATTTTATAACTTAAATAAAAAATCAGTATTGTTTCTTATTGAGTAACAAAAGCTAAACTGCAAAAAAATAATTGCTATTTATGCATTAGCCAACAAAAACATATAAAATACAAAAGCAACACTAGCAAATAATATTAAACCAGACTGTAGTTTAGTAAAATTTCCTCTTTGCAACATGCTAATAACTAAACCTGCAGCCATTATAACCAAGCCAAGCCAAACCAAATTTATTAATGGGAAAATATATGCCTTTACGGTTACGTAATCTATCAATCTATCGGACTCTTTTACACCAATAAGCACACGCCTATCTTTATCTACACCAAGAAAACGTACAAAAATATTTTGTGCATAAACGGTATCATCTGTGTGCGATACAGTATTATCAATTATAGATAACATAGGGTCTGCTTTAAAATGCATGCTGTCTTTTGATGTAATATTTACATGCCCAATAAGTGCTATTTGTGGCACAGGATTCATTTTTTCCATAACCTGCTTAGGATTACTCTCTACATCGTTTAACACAATAATTCCATTGCTGTAAAAAGCAGTATCACCAACCTTCATCGATATTGCTTTAAAAGATGTAGTATCTTCATCTTGCACATCTTTATTTACAGCGTAAGATATATAGGTAAATACATCCTTAAGCAAATAAGATTTTGTATCGGGATTACTACTCATATTATTACCCTTCATCAAATACACATCTGGTTGCAAAATAAAATGCTCATCATTTTTTGGGTTGGTATTATTTTTTTTGTTAAAAGCTAAATTATAAAATTTCCTATTTTTTTCTTTTCCTACGGAATCATTTATAAAAGTTACTTTATAGCTGCCCAATGTTGTAGGCACTTCTTTAAGTAGTGTGAGATTTTCTCTAGGATTATCTTCTTGCTTGGTTAATGGGTCTTTACCAGTGCTAGGTAAAATAATGCCGTTAGAGGAGCTACTGCTTATTATTTCTTTGTTGGCAGAAGATACCAACATGCCAAAAATCATGAGCATAAAACCAGCATGCGCTATTGGGCTACCTGCTTTTAAAATACTGGCTTTTTGTACAGTAAAAATATAAAACGAGTTGGCTACAAATGAATATATAGTTGCGAAAGTGGCCACATAGATAGCACCTAAAAATCCAGCTCCTTGTTTGTGATAAGTAAATGGATAAAATACAACTAGCAACGCCATAATAGCTATACTTACAATTGTAGATAAACCTATTTTCTTTATTACATATTTTATATCTGTTTGCTTATACTTTAAATACTGTGTAATGGCTGTAAGCAAACCGAGTATAATAGCCACTAGCACCATTACTTTATTATAACTAAATTCTACATCTTCTGGCGGTGCTATATTTTTACCTGTAATTTTATTAAAAACAGGCACAGATGTTTTGGCAATAATAAAAATGGAAGTAAGAAAAAATATTAAAGAACCTATGAACATCCAAAACTCACGAGCGTTTGTACTTTCTTCTTTGTGTATAGTAGGTATTTTTTTGTAATTTTTGGCTAGTAAAAAAAGCGATGGAATTGTAAACGAACTCATGTAAAGAAAAATGAGCATGTTCATATATTTAAAGCCAAATGAGTGTCCAAATAAGCTGAATGAAACGCCTTCTCCAGTTTCGGTAAATGCATGAACAGATGTATCACCTAAAACACCAGTACGTGTAAGAAAAGTAGAATACAAAATGAACACAAAAGTGAGAATAGCAAACAAATAACTTGCTCTGAGGGAATGCCCAGTGGCTTTGTAAATTACCATGGTGTGAAGCCCAGCCACTAATAATAACCATGGTACTAATGATGCATTTTCCACAGGATCCCATGCCCAATAGCCGCCAAAGTTTAAAGACTCGTAAGCCCATTTTCCACCCATCATAATGCCTACGCCAAGTATAGCCGCACACATTAGTGCCCATGGTAGCGCTGGTTTTACCCAATCGCCATAGCGTTTTGTTTGTATACCTGCATATGCATATGCAAAAGGAATAATGGTAGATGCAAAGCCTAAAAACAAAATAGGAGGATGTATAACCATCCAATAATTTCGGAGCAGTACATTTAAACCTACACCATCTTTTATAAAATTTAAATAATTTGCTCTAGCAAAAATAGGAGCTTGTATTTCGTTTCTTGTAAGTGTGAATGGGCTATTGCCAATTTTAATATTGCCAATATAAACACCTAAAATCATTAGCCCTAAAAAAAACTGTGCAAAACTTATAACGGTCATTACAGGGGCTTCCCACTCTTTACTTTTTCTTATTAATACTATACCAAGTATGCCATGCCATATCGTCCACAAGATAAAACTACCTTCTTGCCCTTCCCAAATGCAGGCAAGCAAATACTTGTATTCAAGCTCTAGCGATGTATGTTTGTAGGCATACATATATTCGAACAAATTGTTGGAACATATATAGGCTATTATACCAAAAACAATTAATATACTAGCTACTTGTATGAAGAAAGCAGCTCTGGCAGTTTTTAGCCAGTTGTTTTTTTGTGTAGCATCTGTATTTCTAGCGGAATTAAAAAAAGCAATAGTGGCTACTAAGGAAGCAATCAGAGAAAGTACTACAAAAAATTGTCCTAGTTGTCCAGGTAGTAAATGTTCACCATCAAATTTCATTATGAAAGAATTAGTAAGTCAAATTGAAAATTATCATTAAAGTATAAAAACATAAACGCATATTTACCTCATGCTAGTTTGCTCTTTTACATCTTTTTGCAGTTGTTCTTTATCGTCCTTGTATTTGCTAGGGCATTTTAGTAAAATATCGCTACACTCAAAATGGTCTGCTTGCATTTTTCCTTTCATTACAAGGCGCTCACTTTTTTCTAAGTCAGTTGGCTTACTGTTGTGAAAAACCACTTTTGTTTGTCCACCAAGGCTATCTACAGCATAAAAAGTTAAATAATTTGGGTTTTTGATAGCATCGTACTCAACGGGTTGACTTTTATCCATTTTTGCAATAATATGTACAAACTTGCCAGGCTTATTTTTAGCAGAATTAATGCTATCGTACGTTGAAAAATCTGCAGAATAGGAGAGTAAGCCTACAATTAATGCTGCTATACCAACAAGTATAATTATATGTGTTCTTTTCATGTGTTCATATTTATTGTGATTTTTGTTCCCGAAGTTTCGGGATTATTCGCCAATCAACATTTTAATTGGTATCAACTTTTGTTAAGGCTCATTTCATAAATAATGTTAAAGTGCAAAGTTAACTCAAATAGCATTGTATGATGAATAATAAAGCCTAAAATTTAGCGTTAATTACGATGTAGAATTTCAATTACCCCATCATTCACTGCTAATGCAAAGAATAAGTTATTGTGTAAAATCTGAGGATAGATATATGTACACTGTTCTTATATTTGCGCAAATTTAATAAAGGCTATCATGACAGACTTGTCAAACTTTAATCCAAACGACTTAGGAAACCCTAACCTCAATATTTTTGGTCTTCCTTTTACAGAAGAAGATGCTAGATTAGTTATTTTACCAATACCTTGGGAAGTAACCGTAAGCTACAATGCAGGTACTGCAAGGGCTGCGGATCATATATTTACGGCAAGCCTGCAAGTAGATTTGTTTGACCCCGAAATGAAAGACCTCTGGAAACAAGGGTTTTACATGCGCCCCACCGATAAAAAAATACTTACAAAAAGCGATTTTTTACGCAAAGAAGCCGAATTATACATCAGTTATATAGCCCAAGGGGATGATGTAAGTGCCAATAAGTTTATGTGCAAAACCCTTAGAGATATTAACGAAGGGAGTTTATTCCTGAATAATTGGGTATATGAGCAAACAAAAGATATTCTTGCTAAAGGGAAATTAGTTGCGCTTTTAGGTGGAGACCATAGTACACCGCTAGGTTATTTTAAAGCCATTGCAGAGCAATATACTGATTTTGGTATTTTGCAAATAGATGCACACATGGATTTGAGAAAAGCGTATGAAGGGTTTAATTATTCTCATGCGTCTATTATGTACAATGCGCTGGAAGAAATACCACAAATAAAAAAGTTGGTACAAGTAGGTATAAGAGATTTTTGTGATGAAGAATTTGATTACATGAGTAATAGCGGTGGAAGGATTGTTTCTTATTTTGATAAGGATATTAAAGAAAATCTATATGAAGGTGGTATTTGGAAAAACATTGTGGATGATATTGTGAATCAATTACCCCAAAATGTTTTTATTAGTTTTGATATAGATGGATTAAATCCAAAATTGTGCCCACATACGGGAACACCCGTGCACGGTGGTTTTGAAGTACAAGAAATTTATTACCTCTTTAAAAAAGTAATGCAAAGCGGCAGAAAAATTATAGGTTTTGATTTAAACGAAGTGGGTGTAAGCCACGATGAGTGGGATGAAAATGTAGGTGCAAGAATTTTGTACAAACTCTGCAATATTTTAACGGCTAGCAATACCATAAGTGAATAATTTTGTCATAGAAATACCCAATGAGCGCATGAAGACTTACAAAATTGTAACCTTCATTATTCTTACGCTCAATTTTCTTGGTTTTGGGTATGTACTTTTACGTACAAATGGAACATCTTCCATGGTAGCTATTGTGGGCTTGCTTTTTAATGCAGTGCCATGGTTGTATTACCTCCTAAATAAAAAACACATTAAATCTCCCATTATAGATATTGCTATTCTTGGCAGTGCATTTATTTGGATGTTTTTTGGCAATTTTTGGATGGGTTTGATGCTACTCTTTTTTGGTTTTGTGGGTTTCTTTGCCAATAAAAAACCTGTCATTCGTTTTTCAGATGATGGTATTGAATACCCATCGTTTCCTGTAAAAAAATATGCTTGGCTAGATGTAGTGCAAGTGCTTTGGAAAGATGATATACTTACCATAGATTTAAAAGACAATAAACTGCTACAATTTAATATAGATAAGGCTTTTGCGGAGGGGTTTGATGTGGCGGGGTTTAATGGGTTTTGTAAAAGTAAGATGTAGTTTTTTCTGCGTATGCTTTTGAAACCCCTTCGCCTTGCTGTGTGTCACACACCGCATTCGCTTAAATCAAAAAAAAATTATTTATTTTTTCAAAATAATGTAATTTTTAGCTGACCTTAGTGAGAGTTTCGTGGGACACGAATGATGTTAACTTAAGCAAGTATTTTCCTTTTTAACTTACAGATACTACCAAGGGAAGTCAAGCTTTTAAAGCCTGACCTCCCTTTAGCAAACCCTTAACTTAACATCATAGTGTGGGACTCAAACCGATGTAGAACATTGTATTGTAGATGCAGTAAAATCAAAGCCAAAATAACATAACGAAAAAAACATTTTAATAATAAAGAAACCTACTTTTATATTCAACTACATAAAAATTATTTCTAAACTTCTAATAAAAAAAGATATCATGATAAAGAAACTTTTTATCCCCTGTATGCTAATAGCATTTTTGATATCTGCTAACAGTGCATTTGCACAGCAAACAAATTCCAATGAAGACTATTCAGCATATCTGCCAGAAGTAAGAGCCTTCAATAAGCTACTTGCGTACATGCCGCAAGGAGGCTCTTTATTAACCAAAGATGGTTTGTCGACTGCTCGGAATTCTATGCTGCAAAATAGTTCTATAAAACCTAAGCTACAACCCTCTGTAAAATATATTTTAGGGCCAGGGGGAAATCTTGCACTTAGAATTTTCAAACCTGATACAATCCGTGCAGTAGTGCTGGACATTCATGGCGGCGGATGGTCTTTGGGAACAGCAGCAAGCAATGATATTCAGAACGACAATATGGCAAGAGCATGTAAAGTGGCTGTAGTGAGCCTTGAATATCGTTTAGCTCCAGAGAATGCTTTTCCAGCTTGTATAAACGATTGTAAAGCCGCTGCAAAATGGTTGGTAAATAATGCAATGAAAGAATTTGGTACTGATAAGTTATTTATTTCAGGTGGTTCTGCAGGCGGACATTTAAGTGCAGTAACCACCCTCTACATCAGGGATTCGCTGCATGCTATTGATAAAGTGAGGGGCGTAAATCTTATCTATGGTTGTTTTGATCTTTCACGTACCCCATCTTGCAGAATGGCAACAGACAGTACAATTATACTTAATAAAAAATATATGGATGATACTTATGAAATAGTATTTCCTGGATGGAGTAAGGAACAATTGCAAAATCCACAATATTCACCGTTATACGCAGACTTGAAGAATTTGCCACCAGCTTTATTTACAATAGGAACAGCAGACCCATTGGTAGATGATACTTATTTTATGGAAGCAAGATGGAGATTGGCGGGTAATAAAACCTCTCTTGCAGTCTATCCAGAAAGTTCACATGCTTTTAATTTCTTTCCGACAAAAATGGCAAAAATGGCAAATGAAAAAATGTATAAATGGATAATTGCGTTGTGTGAAAAATAACGATGTTATTTCAATTTTTAAACGCAGCTGCCTTCTTCGCCTTGGTGCTGTCTCACGCACCATTTTCTTAAATCAAAAAAAATCTATTTGCTTTTTCAAAATAATGTAATTTTTAGCTGACCTTAACGAACGTTTCGTGGGGACACGAAACGAGGCGGAGGAAAATGGACTTTGGCTAAGGATAATGTAAGTTATGAGCATAGTAGTGCTTCATTTTATGAATTAAATGAGGTTAAACATTTTGCTCCTATGCATTATATAGATTTATAGGATGGGTGTATAATAATTTAAGGTTCTTTTGTGCGTCGGGGTTTCACGGTTAGTTCTTTTATACTTTGAGCTGTATGCTTGTGAAAACCCCGCCGAGACAGAAACGCTTGGTTCTTTTATACTTCAAGCTGCATGCTTGCGAAAACCCCGCCGAGACGGAAGTTTTATTTTAGTAAGCTGTCTAAAAGTTCTATAGTTTCACCTTGCTCAATTACTCCTGTTCTAATAAGCCTAATTATACCGTTTTTATCAATTATAATAGATGTAGGCCAAATTGCAAAAAGTTTAAAAGTTTCTATTAAAATATGTCCTGCACTTGGAACTATTTTAAAATTGAATTTATTTGATTTTAAAAATTCTTTCAATTTACCTGAGTCTTCATTGGCAAAGGAAATAAACTCAACATCTTTAGTTTTATATTTTTTTACAATTTCGTTTAGTGTTGGCATTTCTTTAATGCAGGGTTGGCATCTTGTAAACCAAAAATTTAAGAATATTACTTTTCCATTTAGATTTTCAGTTTTAATTTTTTCTTTTGTAATTGTCGTTAAGGATACTAAAGGAGCTTTTAGTCCACTCAAGCAACTATCTCTTTGTCCAAGTCTGACCCAAAAAATAGAGTCCCCAATTGGAATATCTTTTAGAATTTCTGAACATTTTTTATTCGAATCTAAATATGTTTGTGCATCTACTTGTCCAAATGAAACGGTAAGAAAAGTTAATATTAATAATCATTGTTGTCCGACAAAAATAAGCAATAAATTACCTATACTCTATATTGGATAAAGGTTTTAAGCCAAAACAATTTGGTTCAATAAGAGGGAGTAGGTAGCATAGTTAATTTTATGGGCTAAATGCCATTGGTGTA
>JANNVW010000122.1:0-1527 GCA_031408295.1 Ferruginibacter sp. | reverse complement strand
GCTAAAGCAAATATTATTAACGGAGTTATTTTTTTCATTTTATTTAATTTTAAATGATGTTCAGATTATTTTAAATCATCTAATCCTTTTTCAAAGACAGGGCTTTCTGCCGGAATCGTGTTACCATTAATATCCCTTGCTGTTCCCTTGAATTTCAATTGTATCTTATTTACGATTGCGTTAGGTGCCAGGTTGAAAAACCCTGGCGGGAAAAAAGTATATGACCAAACTTTATTTCCTTCATTTTTTAAATTACCAGCTTGGGTAGTACCTACCTGGGTATTTCCGTTAAAGATTGAAATTTCCACAGTAGCAGGTGTCATCCGTTGTGTGGTAGCATCAAGTGCCAGGTTTTGATCAAGGTAAGCGGTAATAATTTCATTTTTACCAACAAATTTGGGGAAAGTGCGGAATACAGTTGGTGTGTAAATGAGAGGATCTACATTTAATGCAATATCATTTGTCTTTAGATCTCCCGTTGCATCTTTTGCTTTTACTAAAAATTCAATTTTTGTAATCTCAGCAGGAGCCTTACCATAAAAATCTGTTGGTTTAAAAGTTATACTCCATTTGTTAGTTGCTTCTTTGGTCATTTTGCGGGCTTCGTTAGAGTTGGTCCAGTCTCCGTTTCCTGGTGCAGGGTTTCCGGGATTCCAGGTCCACATGTATAAAGGTTCTTTTCCGGCAAGGTTACCAACCGCAGATACATCAACAATTATTTTCACTACGTCTTCGGCTGTAAAACTGGAGGGAACGGTAGTAACCACTGCACCTGAAGTTTGTGATTTAGCATTTACAATACAAAAAAACAAACCAAATATTGCAAAAAGTAATTTTTTCATTTTAATTAAATTTTTTATTATTAATTTTTCGAAAATTCATATTCATAAGTAATCATGGCAGTGCCGCTTAAAGATTTTATCTGCTTTAAAAGCATTTTTTTATTATCAAGCAGGCTGTAAGATCCCATAGTAAATTTTACCGTATCTGCCCCGTTAATAAGCCAAAGTTTACCTGGTTTATTAATATCATCCAATAACCAGTTGCCCGATGTTATTTTAAATATACTCGGTGCAGTTCCGTAATTAATAGTGAAATTTGATGGAGCTGCAGCATTTGTATTTAGCGTGACTGCTATATTATTTAAGTTTAATGCTGACGATAAATCAAGTGTTTTGTATGGAAACAACTTTCTTTTTGAGTCTTCATCTGTTTGAGTAACTTTTACCAATTTCCATTGTCCTTGTATGGAATTTAAACTTACTGAAGAATAAGGTTCGTAATCTTTTATTGATTCCGGCTTACAAGCTGCAAAAATCAATAAAGCAGAAATTGCTGTTATTAATGTTAGTTTTTTCATTTTATAAAATTTTATAGTTTTTATTATAAACAACCGCCGGTTAAATTTGGTTGAAAATTAGAATTAACATTGAATTCATTTGCAGGAAATTGCAAAACCATGCCATTACAGTTCCATGGCGCTCCTCCATGACTAAAACTTGGCTCTCCTTTAGCACCTATCCTCTT
>JANNVW010000121.1:0-43716 GCA_031408295.1 Ferruginibacter sp. | reverse complement strand
GTATTTCGACTAACCGATTTCACGACAAGCCTTTTGGAACTGTTATTCTCGCCAGCCACCAATTCTTCTATTTCCTAATAATTTATTTTTCTTGTCGTGAAGCCCGAATACTATTCGTTACCACTATCGTTGGATAAGGTATTGCAAAAGCAAGACCTTCCCCGCTGTTCGCTACAACAGTCGGTGTACCATCATATACATTTAATTCTCACCACCGCTTTTGGCGAAATGGGCAACGACCCTCACTATGGTTGTTCCATTTGGGAAAACGATTTTGATAACCTAACATCCAACAATAAAATACGGGAGCAGATAAAACAATCATTGCTGCGTGCCGTAAACCAATACGAAACTCGTATAAAAAATGTGAAAGTAGATGTACTTATAAAACAAGAAGAACAAATGACTAGGCTTAGTGGGCGCAATGTAAAAAAGATGCTGCATGTTACCATTAGTGGGGTTTTAGCTGCTACAAAGGAAGCAATTGTTTATACGGATCAATTTTTTACTGGACCGTTATCGTATAATTAAATATTATGAACATGATTTTAAGTGTGTGAATTAATAATGAATTAAAAGAATGGTTCGTGGGACACGAACCATGGCGTGGTAACTTTTTAACTTATTGGTTGGTGTCCCCACCAACCGAAACCCAATTGGCTGGTGGGGACACCAACCAATAATTAATATTATAAATGTGGTCGGTGAGACACCGACCAATAAGAAAATAATAATTGGACAAAAGCGAATGGTTCGTGGGACACGAACCATGGCGAAGGCGGATAACAAATAACTATTAACTTTTTTCTTAACCCCAAATGACAACCAGCAAACAACATATAAAAGAAAGCATGATGCAGTCGGCAGCACGTTTTTGGGGCTTGCCCGAAACAGATACCGAGGCAAGTTTTGATCCACTGGTTGGATTGCTCATGGGTGCTTGCGCTACCGAGTTAGAAAAAATAAATGGCGAAATAGAAAGCAGCCGCTCACGTGTTTTAGAAAGATTAGTACAGTTGCTTTCGCCAGAGGCGCTTACGGGTGTATTGCCTGCACATGCCATTGCGTATGCATTGCCTACGGAGCAAGTGGGTAAAACAAATGCCGAAGATCAATTTTACACCAGCCAACGATTTACAGCTGCACAAGATGAAGGGCAAGCGGCACAAAAAGATATTTATTTTTCGCCAGTGGGTAATTTTATGTTGCACAAAGCAATTATAAAATACAAAGCTGTAGGTAATAAAATAATACCAGTAGATGGCGCCGCCAATAATGTACAACAAATAATTGCGACTAATAATTATGCCTTACCTACCAATCATCTTTGGCTAGGTATAGATGCAAAAGCACTTAATGTAAACGGCATGCGTTTTTATTTTGATGTACTGCATCAATCTCAAAAAAAGCAATTTTTTAATCAGTTGCCAAAAGCACAGTGGTATGCCGATGGACAAAAAATAAACCATGAATTAGGGTATCCATTAAAAAGAAATGAAGCAAATTATTTTGATATTGATGCGGTGTTAAACAGAGATATTAGTGCTACGGAGAAAATTGAAAATCATATTCACGAATTTTATCGCCAGCAATTTATTACCCTGCACCGTGAGCAAAATGTTATTGCTACAAATTATACAAAGCAATCCGTGCCAGATGCTATAAAGAATATTTTTGCTGAAAAAGATTTAACCCAAATACAAGCCAATACATTGTTTTGGATTTGTATAGAATTTCCTGAAAATGTACACAGTATTGTTTTGGAAGATATTATTGTAAATACAAATTGTTTCCCCGTAATAAATCGGCACTTGTACGATATTAATTTTAGGATAAAAGAGTTTGTAAATATTATTCCACTTTTATCGGAAGAAACATTTTTAGACATATATACAATAGCCGACCAACGAGGTAGGTTACTGCACCTAAGAAATAATAATGACGAAGAAGATGATTTTTCTATTTTGCTAAGATACGGCGGTGTAGGGCGTTTTGATAATAGAGAAGCAGCAGAAACGGTAGATAAACTCATTCATTTATTAAGAGAAGAAACCGCAGCATTTTCAATTTTAGGGAATGATTTTTTGCAAAACGAAATGACCTCTTTGCAACAAACCATAAATAAACTAGAACAACAAATTACCAACAAACAATTATTAAAAGGTAGTACACCATATTTGGTAATTAACAATAAACAAACTGATACAAGACAAACGGTGTATGTGAAATTTTGGAGTAGCAATGGCGCTGCTGCTAATTTAATAAAAGCATCTACCCCACTTAGTGTGTATAGCAGTAGCCAATTTGAAAGCGGCTCTACAAAACTAATAACAAACACACAAGGCGGTAGAAATAAACTAAACGATACCGAAAAAGTATTGGCATATAAGAGTGCATTATTATCCAAACAAAAATTAGTGACGAACGAAGATATAGCTGCTTTTTGCAGATTGCGATTGGCTATGGCAAACGCTACTATCGACATAAAAAAAGGATTTTCTGTATTAGCTGGGCAAGAGCATGGGTTGGTAAGAACATTGGATGTGCATATGATATTACAACAAAGAGATATGATGGCAATAAAAGAAAAAGGAACGATTGTTTTTTGGCAAGAGGATATAACAACTGCCATTATGCAACACTCAAACTTTTTTATACCGGTACGGGTTTTTATTAAAGAACAAAAATTTCAAATAAAATAAATTGACCAAGCTTAAAAAAATAGCAGTAGAATTAAATGAACTTCCTGTAGATGTGCGGGCAGAAGTATTGCTTGCGCAGGCTATGCAGAGTGGTGGATTAAGGAAAATAGATTTTTCTACACAAGCAAATGCTTTTTTTTATCGCACACATGTGCACGATTTGTATAAAGCAACTATAAACAATCAAAATAGTTACTCTGTTTTTTTAGCGCTTCAACTTTCTAGGCCAGGGTTGTACGATACATTACCTGAAGGTGTATTTTTTCAAGCAGATACGGAAGCCAAGAAGGTAAAATCTGCTGAGGAAATGGCAGAGGATTATAGAATAAATAAAAAGAAAGAAACAGAAGTAAGAAAGTTTTTCGCACCATTTGAGAATGAATTCTTTTTGCAAACTATAAAAAATGAAAGAGTAGAAACAAATTTATTGCAAGGTTTGCGTAGCGGCTGGCTAAAAGAGTATTTTATTGATTTTTGGAAACTGCCTCAAAATATTCCTACCAATGCAGCATTGGTATTGGTAATGTTTCTACCATATGTGCATCGTATAGCTGGAGATGTAATTGCAACGGCAGGTGTGTTACAAAAAATAATAAATGAGCCAGTAAAAATAAATTTGGTATATGAACGCATTACGAGTGTAGCGCATGATGCTAACATACTTGGTAAATACGATTTGGGAAGTGAGCTTATTTGTGGCGAAAGTTTTAAAGAGCAATACCCTGTTGCTGTTGTAAATATTGGGCCGTTAGAAAAAACAATGGCATATCAATACGTAGAAGGTGGGAATTATTTTCCGTTATTACAAACATTTTACAATTATTTTATACCTGCTAATGCAGATGTAAAAACGATAATATTATTAAAACAAGAAGCAGAAAAATTTGTACTAAACAAAAAAGAAGATGCGCCTTTGCTTGGCATATCATCCGTTTTATAAATAGTAAACAATATGGGAAATTTATTTACAGGAGAGTTATTAAAAATGCTTGGCATATTGGGCTTGGGCGGCTTTTCGCTTATGGCCATTATGGGCAGAGTAGTTGGTAAAATAAGGGGAAGCTTTCAGCCTTATATAAAAGTATGCATTATTTATTTGTTGATAGCTTCTGTATTATTTGCCCTGGTTGGTTTTGTAGGAATTGATTCGTTGTTTTTTTATCCATTACGTTCTTACATTATTCTTCAATTGATATTTATTTTATTTGGCGTATTGCATATTTATTTTTTACCAAAATATATGGATTGGGCTACAGATGAAAAAGCTTTTCCAATGATTGTGTTGTTTACTTTTGCTATTGCCATTTTTGGATATATGTTTTTTGTGGTTATTTTTAAATGGATGAATAATGATGGCTATCATTACATGGCTGGCTCGGCAATTGCATTTTTTATTATACCATTATTTGTACATAAAACATTTGTAAAAGCGATAGCCATTTCTCCAAAAATATTTGTGCAATGGTTTTACCCTGTAAACATAGAAGTGCAAGACCCCGATGATGATAAACTAAAAAACATGCTGGTAATAAGTTTTGAATTTCAAAAAAAATTGAATGACGAACATTTTACAAACTTTAGGGCAAAAGCGCCAAGAGATATGGAGTTTGGACAATTGTTTTATTATTTTATAAACGATTATAGTGAAAGGCACCCAAACAGTAAAATAGAAATTGCAGATAAAAATATGGAACCTTACGGTTGGATATTTTATAAAAAACCCAGATGGTACACCATCAATACTTCTTACATAAGTTCAGAAAAAACATTTTACGCAAATAGGATTAGAGAAAACGAAGTAATCGTTTGTAGAAGATCTTTAAATATGTAACCATGGCAAAGCAACAATATTACCTACCCGTAAACTGGGTGGATGGCATGAAGATTAATAAAAATCATTTTATAGATGAGCAAAATGCTCGTGTGCAAGCCCAAGCATTTGCTACGGGTGCACATATAAACCATATTAATTATGGATTACTGCCGTCAGTAGCTGGTGAGCATAGTTCAATAAACTTGCAAATAAATTTTGATAACCAGCAGCAGGTAGTCGTAAATCTATTAAGTTGTAGAGCTGTTACGCCAGGTGGCTATGTAATAAATATTGAGCAAGATGCAGATGATGAATATACAACCGTTACAGAAAAAATACTTGGCTTGTCTGTACCTTTTGCTGAGCTAAGAATAAAATCGGAAACGTATTTTGTTGTACTTGCTCTAAATCCTTACAAAAGAATACCAACAGGAAATGCTTTAGAAGATGAGCTACCACTGCGCATACCATTCACGCTGCCACAATACAGCTTGTCATTATTGCCTGAAGAAGATTTACAGTACCAACGCCCAGGTTTGTATCAATTGGTAATAGGTAAATTTTTTATTAAAGAACAAAACATATTGGTAGATCCAGATTATATTCCACCGAGTGTTACAAGTAGTAGCCACCCCGAGTTGATAGATGTGTTTGCAGGTATGGAAGCATTTATTTCTAAAATGGAATTATACTGCACACAAATACTGCAAAAAATTATTCAGAAAAAACAGCAAAATGAATTAGCACAAATTGTACAGCGTTTATGTGAAAATATTCTTCAATACAGTAATAGCAATGCTATGGTATACAGGTGGAGTATGCTACATCAACCTCCGTTGCACATGCTATCTGTTATTGCATCTATGGCGAGGGTTTTAAAAAATACATTGGATCAATATTTAGGCTCTGGTAAAGAGGAGTTAATAAATTATTTTATGGAGTGGTGCGATTTGAAACAAGGCAATCTAGAAAATTTGATTACCAACCTCACCAATCATAAATATGTACATGAAGATATTAATGCTACCGTGGAGCTAACAGCTAATTTTTCAAAATCAATTTCTACCTTGTTTCACAACCTAAGTAGACTTGAATACATTGGCAAGAAAAGAGATGCTAATATTTTTGTGAAAGAAGAAGTGGTAAAATCAGATTTTCCTGAAATGGAAACAAAGAAAAGAAGAAGTTTTTTAGCAGATTAATTTAATAAAAATATTTAAAAGTAACAGCATGCAAAAACCTATTAATACCTCAGAAAGAAACAGTGCCTTTTGGAAATTCTTTTTCTTTTTCGTTTTAACCGTAGCTATGATAACTACAGCGGTGTATTTTGATTTCAAATTGCCGCACAAAGAAAATGAAATATTAAAAGGCAAGGCAGAAAGCATGCGTTTGCAAAATATGGAGCAAGAAAAAATTACCAATAGTTTTATAGAAGCAAAAAAATTTATTGATTCTATAGACAAGCCTGGAGTAAACATAAAATACATTAGCGATATGGTAGCGCAAAAACTAGGCGACCTCAATAAACTAAACGTAGGCGATAGTAGCATACAAGGAAAAATGAATAGAGTAGTTACAGCAGTTTTTTTTGAATACAATGCACTAAAAGGAAAAACCACCAATGTGGTAGAATCACAAACTCAAGTAGCAGAGTTGCTGAGTAAAAATGCAGCACTTATAAGAGATTTGGAGCAAGCTAAAAGAGATTTAGATTTTTGTAGGGGAAGTAATAATGGGGGGAGGTAGATTATATTATTTGTGTTAAAATAAATTAAAAAGTTGTCAGCCTGAGGCACCCATAAAAAAGTTTTTAAGCTCTTTGCAAATGACAAAAGTTCGATACAGTTGGAGTGTAAGGCTGAGCTTGTCGAAGCGCTTCTTCAAACCCGCCTTCGACAAGCTCAGGCTGACATTAAAATAATCAAAAATAATTTTACCGCTTCGCATAAAACTTACTTTTCAATCTACCACATGCCCTATATTTTACTTTCCAATAAGAATCGTTCAACTTTGCAATGCTTACCCCTTTGCTAGATGATGCATTTACGAAATATCCATTTTGCAAATAAAAACCAACATGGGTAACGGCATTATAATTATTCATTGTTTTAAAGAAAACCAAATCGCCTTCATTTAAATAGCTGGTATTTTTATACAGTTCTACCCATTCTGTATAATTGTATTGTTCTAAAGAAGTACGTGGAATATGAATATTGTATACATCTTTGTATAATTTTTGTACGAAGGCAGAACAATCAATACCTCTTTCATTCATACCGCCCCACTGATAAGGAATACCAAGCCAATCTTCTATAAAACCGTACAATTTATTATTTGTAATGTTTTCAGGAGCTACCGAAAGTTGTTTACCAAATTTTATTTGAAGTGAATTTAGTTTCTTATTTGTTTTATTTAAAGAAGGTGCTGTTGCTGTTGTATCATTTGCGGGCATGTTAAACACACCACCACTAAATACTTCTGTTTCTCTTTTACTACCTCTTTTAAAAATACCACAGCTATTTATTAACGGCGTAGTTATTAAAATAACAAAGAAGAAATAAATAATATTTTTTTTGCTAGGCATCAATTTTTCGCTTTTTTTACAGATGTAAGCTTTATATATCTACCCGCAGCTACAAATCGTTTATTCCAAAATCCATTCTTAAGTTTGGTAATTACAACGCCTTCGTTATATGTAGCCAGTACAAAATATCCGTTTTGTAAATAAAAACCTGCGTGAGAAATTTTTTCTTTTTGTTTATCTGAATAATTAAAGAAAAGGATATCACCTTGTTCTAAAAAATTATTATTCTTAAACAGTTCTACATTTTTATATTTCATTTGCTCGGCAATGGTACTAGGGAAATCAGTATCATACACATCTTTTATTAGTTTCGATAAAAATGATTCGCAAGTATATTCAGGAGTTTTAATACCAAAACATTTTTTACTTAAATTTTCTTTTATAAATTGATACAGTTTTAAATCATTTACACTATCATAAGGTATGTTTAGTTTTGTTGCAAATTCTTGTTGTAAAGAATCGAAATCTGCTACTACTAATGTGTCTATCAAAATAATATTTGAATCAACAATATTTATACTAGTATCTTTTTTTACATCTGCAGACAAACCCCTATGCGTTCTGCAAGAAAAGGTAAGTGATGATATAAAAATGGCTGCTGTTATTAGGGGTACAAAAGGGCGCATAAGTTTAGGGAAGTCAATTTTTTAAATGAATATTTTAAGCAGTTAATTGACCTATATAATACAAAGCAAAATCTTTGCCATCTTTTATAAAATAATTAAATTTTGTAAAGCTTTTCAGCATAAACGGCACAGTTATTGCCTTATAAATTTATCATAAAATCTGTGTTTACATCACACTAACTACTTTCAAGATTTTTTTGATTTCGTAATACCCATTTTACAGCTGCTTTTGTTTCTTATGAACCTATCGTGTCGATAATTTTTATACGAATGTTCAAGTTTCTCTAACCAATTTTTTAGCATTTAATATCATATTTATTTAAATTATCTATATGAAGACTTCCACCTTTAGTGTACGTTTAGATGAGAAAGTAATTCTCACAATGATTATTGTTTGTATTCTTGCGTCCTTCATTACTGCATTTAGATTCAAGAATGATAAGCCTTGTGCTAATTTTGAGTTTAGTGTAACCTCTAACGATTATAAAGTAGGGCACTACATTTTTTTTAATACAGCTGATACTCGTACTGCACAAAGTTGGGAATGGGATTTTGGCGATAAAACGCCCACCGATAAAGTATCAGGGCCAAGTGCTACACATATTTACAAAGAATCTGGTCAATATGATATTACCTTAACATTAAATGGAAAATGCAAACAATTTCAAAGTGTAAATATAAATAGTGTAGCAAAAGATTCTATACCGTTTGTAATACCACAAGTCATTTGGCCGCAAGACCCCCTTAAAGTTGGGCAGCCTGTTGTGTTCAGAGACAATACCAATGGCGCCAATAGATGGGAATGGTATGTAGGTTCGGGAAAAGATAGTAAAAATTTTACATCGCAAGATGTGCCTTTTACATTTGAAAGAGCAGGTACCTATGAAGTAAACCTAACCGTAAATGGAAATGCAGATGCAAGATTGGTAAAGATGATTAGAGTAGAAGGTTTACCCATTGCAAAAGCACCAACAAATTATGCTGGCAATACAGGCGGGCCAAGAGCAAGACCAAGCAATAGTGGAGAAATTGCTGATGCACCAAGTAGGCCATCGCAATTTGGTAACAATGCCCAAAATGCCGCTGCCGCAGCGCCTGCAAAGCCACAACTAGCAGCACTTACAAAGGAACGCTTTTTAGAAATGATACAAGGTGTGGTGGATAAAACTTTTTTAGAACAAGATTTTGATCCTTACATGTGCGGTAATACAAATGTGCGGGTAAGTTTTAATGGTGAAGATATTAGTTTCCATGAAGCCATCATAAATCTTCAAGGATTGAAAAGACTTAAATCTTTAAAGGCAATTGCTTTTACAAATGATGGAACAAATTGTATTAAGCGTATATCGATTGTTACAAAAAAGAAAGGCCTTTTTGGAAGGTAAAAAAATAAGTTATGCAAGAAAACCTAATAGCAGAATCAGCAACCCATACGATTGAAAATGTAATGCATATTGCAAAAAGCATAGCTTTAGAATACTCGCATACCACATACAGCACTCCACATTTACTAAAAGCATTGTTACACGAAGATGCAGGACTGCTGCCAATTATGGCATCATTAGATAAAGATTGGTATTTTATGGAAGAGTGGGCAGATGTACGTTTGGAGCAATTTCCAAAAGGAGTATTGCGTGGTGAACCTACCATGGACAATAACGTGAATGCCATACTTGATGAAGCAGATTATGTACGCATAAAACAAGCAAAAGATATTATAGACCCATTAAGTTTGCTGGCTGCATTGTGTACACCAGGTATTGGTTTTTCTTATGACCAATTAAAATCTTTTCCACTTACAAGAGAAGAATTAATTGCTGCTGGTAAATCATCTTCACCAAATAATTTTGCGCCTTCTTTAAACGGAAATAAAAATAATGCAGTACCAATTGGCACAAATGCATTGACAAAATATTGTATTAACAAAATAGAAGCCGTACAAAAAAAGGAAGTTTTAATAGTAGGTAGAGAAAAAGAATTGAGGATGATGAATGAAATTCTTTGTAGGTTATCTAAACCAAACGTACTGATAGTGGGCGATGCAGGCGTTGGTAAGACTACACTCACCAATGGATTTGTGCAGGAGGTAATAAATAAAAACGTACCCGATGTATTGCTCACCAATAATATTTTTGAATTAGATAATGGTGCTATCATTGCTGGCGCATCTTACAAAGGCGAGGTAGAAGATAGGTTGAAAAATATTTTTAAAGAACTAAAGCAATTTGAAAAGCCTATTTTAATTATTGATGAATTGCATGTGCTGCTTGACAAACAAGGTGCTGCAGCTGGTGCAGCCAATATTTTAAAACCAGAAATTGCTAAAGGAGAAGTGACCGTAATAGCAACAACTACTCTAGATGAGTATCGTAAACATATTGAAAAAGACGAAGGCTTTAATAGACAGTTTGAAACATTGATAATAGAAGAGCCAGATGCAGAAACAGCCTTTCAAATGATACGAAAAGTAATGCCTAGTTATGAAAAGCACCACTACATAACGGTGTCTCCACAAACAATACAAGAAACCATACGACTAGCCAAACGTTTTGTAAAAGAAAAGCGATTGCCAGATGCAGCCATTGACCTAGCAGATAGAGCTATGGCGGGTCTTAGACTAATAAATGAAAAAGGAAATGAAGAAGTAACGGCGCTAGAAAATAGTTATCAGGCATTAAAAATACAAATAGCACCAGAAGCTACATTGCAAGATTGGCAATGGTTGTACAAACAAACCAAGCAACGATTAAGTCCAGTTTTATTGGCTGTGCTAAGTACCACCACAAGCAATGTAGAAGAATTGGTAACGATAGATGCTATAAAAAAAGAGTTTGATGTAATAGTGTTGGAATTAAAAAATGCAGTGAGCAATAAACATACGGAATTATTAAAATCTGATGTGGCAGTTGTGATTGCTGTTAAAACAGGCATACCTGTAGGCAAATTACAATCGCAAGAAAAAGAGCGTTTGCTAAATATGGACGAATCGCTTAAGCAACGTTTGGTAGGGCAAGACCATGCTATAAAATCCATAGCAGAAGCCATTTTAGAATCACGTTCTGGTTTAGGAAAAGTGGGGCAGCCCATGGGGTCATTCTTTTTTCTTGGCCCTACAGGTACAGGTAAAACAGAATTAGCAAAAGCTTTAGCAGAATTTTTATTTCAAGATGAATCTTTTATGATTCGGTTTGATATGAGTGAATTTAAAGAAGAGCATGCAGCAGCATTATTGTATGGGGCACCTCCGGGCTATGTAGGTTATGAAGAAGGTGGCTTGTTGGTAAATAAAATTCGTGCAAAGCCATACTCCGTAGTACTTTTCGACGAAATAGAAAAAGCACATCAATCTGTATTTGATGTGTTTTTACAAATAATGGATGAAGGAAAATTGCATGACAAACTAGGTAAGGTTGGTGATTTTTCTAATGCGGTTATCATATTCACCTCTAATATTGGTAGCAATTTTATAGTGGAACAATTTAACAAAAACATTGTACCCACCTCTAATAAATTGATGGAGATAATGGCTGATAAATTTCGTCCAGAGTTTTTAGGAAGGCTTACAGAAATTATTCCTTTTGCACCAATGACAGAAACGATGGTACGTTCTATTTTGGATATTCAATTAAAAGGTATGTACCAGGCATTGGATAAGCAAGGTATAAAACTAACCATAACAGATGCTGCAAAAACGTTGCTAGCAAAACAAGGGTTTACACCTGCGTATGGGGCAAGGCCATTATCGAGTGTTATTCGCTCACAATTGCGAAGACCATTAAGCAGAAAAATTATAACTGGTGAATTGAAAGCGGGAGATACTGTTCATTTACAGATTAATAAAAAAGAACAATTTGAGTGGAAGTAGCATTAATAATAAATCGGCATAATTATTGAAAACATAAGCAAATAAATATTTCAATTATTTTTTCTAACAAATAAAAATACAGAGCATGGCAGCAAATAACAACTTTGGAATTGGTGGTACAGAAGTAAAACTCGATGCCTTTGAAGCTTTCGCAGATATACCAGCAAACAAAGTATTGATGGCAGAAAAATTAACAAATATGCCACCTGTAAAACCTGAGATAACGGGCAGCTTAACAGATGTAGAGCAAGTATTTGAACACTATAAACCTAATATTGATATTGGTTTTGAAGATGCTAATGGTGCTACACGAAAAGAAAATTTAAGTTTTAAAAACCTTGGAGACTTCGGTGTAAAAGGAATAACTGCACAAAGCACATTACTTGGAGATTTAAATATGAAGCGTGACCAATATTTGAAAATTGTAAAGCAGCTTAAAACAAATAAGGTGCTAAAGGCTGCATTAAATGAGCCACAAGGAAAAGATAATGTGATAGCAGCATTAAATTCATTGATTGCAGAAATGCAACAAAAAAAATAATTATTTCTTAATGATATAACCAAATTTATTTATGGTACAACAATCCACAGCAGCATCAAACACTTTAGGAGAAAAGGAGTTACTAGTACATCAACCACTGGAAATTAGTTTAAATGCACTACAAAAATATGGTGCATTCGATTTGTTAGAATCTGCAATAGACGGTGTGCAAAACTTAAACCCTGAAAGAAAAGCACGTAAGAAAATATTTTTTGAGGAAGCGGGTAAGAAAGATGAACGCAATCAATTGTTAGAGCTTTTACAACTTTGGAAAAATATTTTGGAGCAAGGAGATGACCAAGCAGCCATGATTGATTATTGCCAAGTAAAAAGTGAAGAAGCTTCTGTTTTGTTTAAACAAAATATGAAATTGGCATTGGAAGAAACAAGGGACTTGGAAAGGTCGTACCGCTCAGTAGCACTATTTTACAAGAATACCGAAAGTACGAAAGTAAAGAATGTAAGTTTTATAAATGTAGATCCTGACCAATTAAAAGATTTGGACAATACCCGCTTTATAGATGCTATACATGCGGAGCTTGTAGATAATTATGACAGATTAGATCTTCGTCAAAACTACGGTTTGCTTATTGTGCCAGGTTACTTAGGCTCTAATAAAGTGGTAGAAAAATGGGCTAAGATGGCGTATGAAAACAAAGTAATGTTGGTAACAGATTTTGAAAATTTAGATGCGCCAGATGATGTAATGGAATTGTTTGAAGCAGCCAATTTAACTGGTGGCGATATTTATAGATCTAATACAATAATGACTTGCAACTGGCTTGTGGGTAGAGGAAAAGTGAATGAGGTAGGCGAAACCGAAGACTTGATGGTGCCGCCTGCAAGTGCACTAGCAGGTAAAATATACATGACGCTAATGAGCCAAGTAACAGCAGGTAAAAAGTTTGGTAGTATGAACGAAGTGGATGGCGTAAAGTTTGATTTGAAGAAAAGTGAAATAGCTAATCTAGAAAAACTTGGGTTGGTACCAATGGTAAAAGAGTATGGAAAAGTAATGGCATTTAGTGCTAAGACATTGTTTAATGGCGATAATCTTGGGTTACAAACATACTCCGTAGTAAGGGTATTTGATTATGTAACAAAAGTAATGATGGATTTTTTAAACCGCAGAGCATTCGAAAACTTTAATGCCAATACAAGAAAAGATTTAATGGAGCAAATTGTAAAATTCTTAGATGGAATTACTGGGCCAAGTAATTTGATAGAAGATTTTGCTATTAATAGATTTGAGCAAGACCCAGTACAAAAAGATAGAATACATTTAGATATTAGGTTGAAACCTTATTTTCCTGCAAAAAACTTTTTAATAAAATTAGAAGGGCAAAAAGGGGATGATGGAAAAAATACAGAGTGGGCATCTAAGTACGAGCAGCAGAAATAAACTTATTATTATTAAAAAATAAATTTATCATTAAATAGTAAAGGTCGTTGTTTTTCAAGCAACGGCTTTTTAATTTTTAGCACTCTATATACTTGAGCAATTGCACTTTAATTCTATAAGTTATTCACATTTTTATTTTCTAGCACAGTATTTGCAAATTCATATCAACAAATTATTCTCCTAAAAATAATTTGAATTCGTACATACTCCCGACAGGCCAGCAATCAGAATCAGGAAAGTTATGTAGGCTTAATTTTTTAATTTTTACAAAATAAAAGTTAACATATTACTTCGGCATAATTGATTTAGAAAATCATTTATACTGTAATGATAGGGTTGTGTGGTGTACACTAGCAACGGTGAGAAGAACAGTATTGCCTTGTTTTTATTTATGGTCTCATACCAATTATTATTTAACAATTAAAAACAAACAATTATGTCTTTTAAAGTAAAATTAAAAGTAGGCGGCGAGGAAGTAAACGTACTCACCTGCAGCTATGCCCTAAAGCAAGAAACAGATGCTACGGGGCGCCCATCGTCTATTACTAGAGGTGGAAAAATTACCATGACAGTAGAGTCAACTGGTAAAACAAATTTCTTTGAGTGGATGTGCAACAACTTTGAGCGCAAAGATGGATCTGTTGTTTTTGTAAAAAGAGACAACAATGCAACACTAAAAGAATTAAATTTTAAAGAAGCGTATCTGGTAGATTACAGAGAAACTTTTGACAGCACTGGAGACAATCCCGTAGCAGAAACTTTTACACTTAGTGCAAAAGAAATAAGCATGGGTACTGGCAGTTACGTCAATGAATGGACAGCATAAACAGAAGAAGCTAACAACCTCATTAATGAGGTTGTTAGCTTCTTTATTATTACCCTTAGAAATTTTTTCTTTAACCAGATAAAAATACAATCATGTCTTTTTTAGCAAAGCTCAAATTAGATGGTGAAGAGTACAATGTACTTCACTGTGGCTTTAGGTTTGTACAATCTACAGATGCTACAGGAAAACCAACTGCCATACCACAAGGTGGAAATATAAACATGATTGTAGAAAGTACAGGCTCTACTGATGTATTTGATTGGATGATAAGTGCCGTGCAAACAAAAAATGGTACTATAACATTTTATAGAAGAGATAATATGAGCAAACTAAAAACACTTGATTTTAGTGATGGACATTGTGTGGATTATTATGAAACCTTTGATCACAGAGGCGAGCACCCAATGCAAATAACGTTTACCATTAGTGCAAGAGAGTTAAAACTAAACGAATCGCCTTTTGTAAATAATTGGCCGTTGGAATAAATTGACATAATCAGGATATTAAAAGCCTGTAAAAATAATTAAAAATTTTGCCAACAGTACCCATAATAACTGTGTATTGATTCGGCAATTTTTTTTCGATTATAGCAATGCCAATTCTTTTAAAAATATTTACTAGAATGTTTGGCTAAATATTATTTCTTTAATACACATAAAAGACAAATCTTTTTTATGGCACAGTTAACAGAATCTTCCATTAATATAAATGGTAAACCCATTGCCCAATTTACTTCCTTTACACTTAAGCAAGATATTTTTGAGCACCACAATTTTACGCTTGTATGCCCTGCAGAAAGTATTGATGGAAAGGAGGGCTCTATATTTAACCAGTCAAAAGATTTAATAGGTGCTCCAATAAATGCTCAAATAAAAATGATTGGTGGCAAAGGCCGATTGGACTTTGCAGGCATTGTAACCCAAGTAGAAACAGCAAGATTTAGTGGCTATGCAGGTGATGTAATTATTACCGGTTATAGCCCAACAATATTACTAGACAATGGCCCACATTGTAAAAGTTGGGAAAAGAAAGCCCTAAAAAATATTGCAGATGATTGTTTAAAACATTTCCCTAAAAATTTATTGAACCCTAAAATAGCGCCAACATTTGGTGAAACACTTTCTTATACGGTGCAGTATAAAGAAACGGCTTGGCAATTTTTAAATAGAATGGGAGCTACTTATGGAGATTGGTTGTATTATGATGGCAAAAGTTTGGTGTTGGGTAAATTAACTGGCGATGCTGTGAACCTTACATTTGGAAGTAATTTAAGCAGGTTTAATATGTCTCTACAGTTACGCCCATCTAGTTTTAAAATGATGGCATATGATTACATGAAAAATGAAGTGTATGATACTACACCAAGTGGTATAGAAAGTAAGGCGGGTTTAGATATATGGGGTAAACATTTATTGGGGTTGAGTAATAAAACATTTGCTACACAACCGAAAGGATGGTGCAATAATTTTACTACAAATAAAAAACAGCTAGATCAATATAGCAATACAAAAGCCGCTGCGCAAAGTAGTAACATGGTAAGGGTTAATGGAGCAAGTGGTCACCCTGGTGTGCAGCTTGGCAGCTCGCTTGATTTGAAAGGAAACAATGCTTTTAATGGAAGCAATGAAACCTATGGAAAGTTTAAAGTAATAGGCGTTACACATCATACAGATGGTTTGGGAAATTATAACAACGATTTTTTAGCTATTCCCGATAGTATAACTGCACCACCAGTTACTTCGTTTGCAGAGCAACATTGCGAAACACAAAGTGCTATTGTAACAGATAATAATGATCCACAACATTTAGGCAGAGTGCGAGTACGTTTTCACTGGATGAAACCTAGTGAAAAAACACCATGGATACGTATTACAAGCCCGCATGGAGGTGGGGATAAAGGCATGTTTTTTATACCAGAAGTAAAGGAGGAAGCCATTATTTGTTTTGAAGGAGATAGTGCGGTAAAGCCATTTGTAAACGGCACGGTGTATCATGGCAAAGCAAAAACAAGCTTTGCCAATGCAGGCAATGATGTGAAGGCATTACAAACAAGAAGCGGCAATAAAATGGTGATGAATGATAAGGATGGTAGTGTGTATATGACGGATAAAGGAGGTGCGAATTCTTTGATGGATGGAGCAGGAAATATTGTAACGAATGCAAATGTAAATAGCACTTTAAATGCAGGCAACCAAAGTAGCATAAATGTAGGAGGAAAAGAAGGAGCGCCACCTCAAGCATTTTTAACAATGGATGCAGGAGGAAATATTGTACTTGACGGTAAAACAAGTATTACTATAAAGGTGGGAGGAAATGTGATAACGATAGATGCGAAAGGAATAACCACTACCGCTGCAGAAGGTGATATTACATCCACAGCAGATGTAGGAAGTATGACTTTGAAAAGCAAGGGAGACATGAGTACGAGTACAGATGCTAATTTGAGTATTGCGGCGGGGCCTTCTGCACAAATTTCTTCAGGTGATACTAACATAATGTAAATCTATAAATGATATAAAAATTAATTTATGGATGAATTAGAATACATAACCAAAGATGCCTTGATGATGTGTGACCAAGGTGGTGCCCCTGATTTATTTAAGCCTACTTATAATACAACGGTGCACATACATGGCTGTTTGGTAGCTACAAACATGGATGGTGCACCAATCGTAAATATTCCTTCATTTAAAGTGTGTAAAATAACTGGAGGTTCTTGCACACCTGCTACAGCTCCCAATACATGGCAAGATACTTTTCAGGTAAAAGTAAAAGGGATAGAGACATTAATTGGTGAAAGTACTTGTTTGTGTAAAGTTGGAGGAAAAATTGAATTTATGACTAGTGGTCAAGTACCATTGCCTCCTGATGCTGCTGAGGAAGTGAAAGCTTTGCAAGACCAAGCTCAACAGGAATTAGATGATAGCGGAAATGGAAATAGTGTAGGAGAAACAGGTTTTGTAGAAGGAATGATACCTGTATGGGGAAGTGGTCGTGATATGATAAATGACATTCAAACTGGTGATGTAGGCGGTACAATTTTAAATGCAGGATTTTTGGTTTGGGATGTTGCCTCTATTGTGGTAGGTGTGTTTTCTTTTGGTACAGGTACTGTAGCCATGCAAGGAATAAAGGCAGGCATAAAAGCTGGCGTAAAAACAGCAGCTAAAGCTATTTCGAAAGAAGCATTGCAACAACTAGGGAAACAAGCTTTTAAAAAATTAAGTAAAGAGGCTTTGAGAAAAAGCTTAGATGATGTAGCTAAAAAGTTATTGTGTGCTGTTGTAAAAGCATGTTTTACGGGAGATACTTTAATACATTCAAAAGATGGATTAAAACAAATAAAAGATATTAAAGTAGGTGATGTTGTTTTTAGTTTTAATGAAGATAAGCAAACGGTTAGTTTGCAAAAGGTAACAATTCTTTTTGTGGAAGAAGTAAATGAAATCTTAGAAATAAAAACAACTACCGAAGTTATTAGAACTACACACAAACACCCGTTTTTTGTGAATAAACAATTTATAGATGCAGAGCAAATTAAAATTGGTGATACCCTTTTTTCTAAAGAAGGACTAGATGTAAAAGTGATTTCTATAAATTATACTTCTGAAAAGATAAATGTGTATAATTTTGAAGTTGAAGAAAATCATTGTTATTTTGTAGGAGAGAAAGGTGTGTTGGTATTAAACAAATGTTATCATACTACCTTTTTTAAAGCATTTCCTTGGCTTAAAGGTAAAGTTGTTGTACACCATGCTATAGAGCAACAAGTTTTAAAAAAATATCCTGGTGTATTAACAAAAGCTGAAATTAATGCACTTGATAATTTAAGGGGTATTCCGAAAGCAATTAATAATGATTTACATTTAAGCAAAATAAGGATAGAGTGGAATAAGTTTTATAAAAAATTTGATGACGCAGGCATAATACCAACCAAGAAACAACTTGAAGATTATGCAAGGGCAGTAGATAAGAAATTTTCCAATCTGTACGACCCTCCTTTTTCTGTGTGGCCTAAATAATTTAATAATATAAAATGTATAAGATAGTACAACCCGAAGTAATTGTTGGTTTAGGAAATGATACAGTGTTTGAAGAAACAGTAGCACCTTTTAAAACTGTAAAAAAATTGCATATAGCTTTAGAAGATTGGCTTGGTGATGATTTGATGGAGTGCCATCCATGCTATATAGTAACAGAGAATTTAAAAAACACTTTAGAAAAAACAAATTTTACTGGATTTGCTTTCGATAATTTAAAAATAACGAAAGATGAGTATTTTTCAGATAATTATAATAATGAAAAACCGCTACCATCATTTTATTGGCTCAAAATAATTGGAAGAGTAGAAACCGATGATATTTATGTAGGAGAAGGGAGCTCTTTATTTTGCAATGAAAAACTACTTGAATTTTTAAAGGAGAACTTTACTTTAAAATATCTACAAATAGACCCAGAGAGAAATGAATTTGATGATTTGTTGGATAAAATGATAGCTGAAAGTAAGAATAAATAAATATGTCTTTTTTGAATAATTTATTTGGTAGTGATGAGAAGTCAACGTTTTTTCAACTTGAAAATTTTGAAACTAATTATGAACTTTTAGTAAATAATGAGTTTATAATGGGCAAAGATAATCCCCCTATTTCATTAAGTACATTGTCAAATATATCTTTATCGCAAGTAGTTTGCAAAACTAATATCAACAGCAATATTGTAACTGAAAGTATAGTTGGAAATACAGATAATCATACCATGAAAGCGCACTTACAACAGGCTCTCTTATTGGGAGGTATTTCAAAAAAAATAAATTTTACTCGTGATTTTAAAGGTAAAATAATAGGTATAATAAATAAACAAGAACTAAACAACGAATGGTATTTATGGAAAAAAAATGTATTACCAGAAATATACAATACTAAGGATGAGCAAGAAAAATTTAGTTTGAATTATGAAAAAGGGTTGGGATTGTTAGAAAACAATATTCATCACAACCTTCATCACTTTATATTACTTCCAGATATTTATCACATCAAAAATTATGTTTCTAGTGCGGCAAATAATGCTACCAGTGAGCGTGTAGTTCAATCAAAACTTATAAAAGGTATGATAATACGTTATAAGTTTGTTGTAACCTTTGTAAGTATTGCTGAAGCGGCTCAAGTTAGGTTAAGGGCTGAAGTATTGAACACAGCAGAAATTGAAAATAATTTTTTAAAGAAATTATACAAACTGAAAAATGAATTCACTTTAGAAGATTACGATTTTTCAATAGATGTAGATTATTTGATGAATGCTAAAACAGGTAAAATAATTTATGGTAATCTTATTCTAAAGGAAAAAATGCATGAAAAATTACAATATATCTTAAATATACAAGCTAAAGAAATTGACCCCAAAACATCTTCTAGTATTGAGGTCGATATCAACAAGCCTAGAAGAAAATTTCTTGGTGATAGTATTATTGATTAGCACGAATAACATGAAGCGGTAACAGCTAGATTACCAAAAATCAACCATAGCTAAGTATAAAAGCATAAAATGCAGGTTATACAAAAAATCACTAGCCTTATATTTCTTTTGCTTGCCATCCCCATCCTCCAACATTGGTACAATCTTTGCCTTTTGTAAACTGCAGCTTGTAGTAGTTACCCAATTTCCTACCAAAATGCCCTATTAACTAAAATCATAAAAGACAAATCTTTTTTATGGCACAACTAACTGCAACCACGATAAATATCAATGGTAAAGAGATAGCTCAGTTTACCTCTTTTACCCTTCAACAAAATATTTTTGAGCACCACAATTTTACGCTTGTTTGCCCTGCAGAAAGCATAGATGGTAAGCTAGGCTCGGTTTTTAACCAGTCCAAAGAATTGATAGGCGCACCTATAAATGTACGTACCTTGGCTATAGCAGGTGCAGGAAGATTGGATTTCGCAGGCGTAGTAACCCAAGTAGAAACGGCTAGGTTTAGCGGGCACGCAGGAGATTTAATTATTACAGGGTACAGCCCTACCATTTTATTAGATAGTGGGCCACATTGCAAAAGCTGGGAAAAGAAAGCCTTAAAAAATATTGCTACAGATTGCCTGAGCCATTTTCCACAAAACTTATTAAACCCCAAAATAGCACCTACAAATGGGGAAACACTTTCTTACATAGTACAATACAAAGAAACGGCTTGGCAATTTTTAAATAGAATGGGCGCTACTTATGGAGATTGGTTTTATTACAATGGAAAAAATGTAGTGCTGGGTTCGCCTACAGGTATAAATGTAGATTTAACTTTTGGTAGCAACCTCAGTCGATTTAATATGTCGCTGCAATTACGACCATCTAATTTTGAAGTAATGGCATACGATTATTTAAACAATGAAGTGTATGATACTACCCCTAGTGGTATAGAAGGTAAAGCAGGCTTAGATAATTTTGGCAAACATACCTACAGCAAGAGTCAAACATTTTTTGCAACACAACCAAAGCAATGGAACAACAATTATGTTACCAATAAAAAACAATTGGATGATTTTACCAATACCAAAGCTGCTGCGCAAAGTAGCAATATGGTAAAGTTTAATGGAGCAAGTGGTCACCCAGGTGTACAACTTGGCAATACGGTAGAAGTAAAAGGAAACAATGTATTTAATGCTGTAGATGAGGCGTACGGTCAATTCACAGTTATTGGTGTAACACATCATACAGATGGGCAGGGAAACTACAACAACGATTTTTTAGCCATACCAGCAAGTATAAAAACACCACCAGTTACAGCTTATGCAGAGCCTGTTTGCGAAACACAAAGCGCTATCGTAACAGACAACTATGACCCTAAAGGTTTAGGTAGAGTAAGAGTACGTTTTCGCTGGATGAAGCCTAGTGAAAAAACACCATGGATACGTATGATGATGCCACATGCGGGTGGTGCAAAAGGACATTTTTTTATACCAGAATTAGAAGAAGAAGTAGTGGTTGCTTTTGAAGATAACAATGCATTGAAACCGTATGTGCAGGGGTCAATATACAATGCAGGGCAAAACAATTCTTACTCAAACGAAGGCAACGATGTAAAAATAATACAAACAAGAAGCGGTACAAAAATAAAAATGAATGATGCGGAAGGCTCCGTATTTGTAGAAGACCCAAGCGGTAATACATGGCTAATGGATGGCAAAGGAAATATAAAAGTAAATGCACCAAACAATATGAGTTTTATTGTAGGAAAAAACTTTGATATAAATGTGGGAGAAAACATGACAACAAGTATTGGCGCTAACGAAACAATGACGATTGGTAATAATAAGACAGAAAGAATTGCTAAGAATTATATGCAATTTTCAGACAATAAAAATGTAACAATAAAAACAGATAGCACAGAAAATATTGGTAATAGTTACAAACAAATGGCTGGAGATTCAGACATACAAACTTTTAAAGGTGATTTGAAAATACGAGGCACAGCACTTACCGTAATACAAGGTGGTAAAGATGTGAAGGTAAGTAAAGCATAATTTTTTATAATTCACCATGCAGTATTAATGTAAACAAACGGCATTATGATTACTGAAGAACAAACAGCAGCACTTGAGCAAAAGCGAGCTGAAAAAAGAGCAAAGGAAGCGCAAGATTCTCCTGCTGAAAAGCGAGAGGTGGTAATGCATGGCGCTACTTTAAATTGCAAGTATGCACAAGGATCTGGTAAGTTATTTGTAACATCAAACGAGTTGGAACTTCAAGATCAAAAATGGGCTACGGAAGGAGATGGTAATAATATGGTGAATCTACAGTTTAAAGGAACATGCGGACATCCAAAATGGCCACAAAGAAAAATGAAACCACCGCCTTGTATGGCTGTAATAAAATTATCGCCATGGCAAAACTTGGGAACTAATTTTGTACAAGAGCAAAAAAATTTGGTGAAGGAGTCGTATATAGAATGTGAGCCTGAGTTTAATACTGCTACTGCAAAACCGATACCCGAAGCAGCTAGCATAAGGCGAGATGTTGTAGGAACACCTACAATTATAGATGCCTATTTTGCAAAATGGACAATAGCGGAAGGTGCTGCTACTGCAACAAAAGTATTGGAAAGAGGATTGAGTTATCAAGTAGCAGTGATAGTAGAAACAGCGGGTTTAGCAGGTAAAAAAATAAAAATAAAAATAAAGAGTGGCAAAAGAAAAATATTTAGCGATGTAGATACCGCTGTAAAATTAATAGACTTAAAAGATGTAGAAGCCGTTACCAATCCAAATACCTACAAAGATGTAAAACCAAAAGATGAATTTGAAGTATTGGTAAATAATATGGTAACTGATACTACAATAACAAACGGCGCAAGTTTTACAGATAAAGCTATACTTAAATTAATGCTTAACGGCAGGTGCGATGATTTATCTTTTGATATGGCAGAGTTAATAATAGCAGATGCAGATAAAATGGCTTTTTTATATATAGAAGTAGAGTGTGCAGAACCCGATGTAGTTTTTAATGGCAAAACAGGGCAAGGTGGAAAAAACAATACTTTTTTAAACGAAGAAGGAAAGTATTTTAATGTAAAGTACTTAGAGCAACCTTGGCTTGTAACAGCTAGGCAAGAACAAAAACTTGGAGTATCTGAAGCTACACATTGTACTAGAATATCAGGAGAATACCATCAGTCAAATAGACAACACAAGCCTGGAGGATGCACTGATAGAGCTAATGCATGGTGTGCATCATTTGTAGGTTGGTGCTTAAAAGCCAATAATTTCTCCTTTCAGGGAGACCCTGGAGCTTATACTTATGGGAGAGAATTAACAAGATATAGAGAAGGGTATAGAATGACTCCTGGTACTGCAGTACTTGTAAATGAAAAATTTGACCCACCCCAATGGGGCAGACTTGTGGCTGCTAATAACGCACCCTTGGGTTCCATTTGTGTGGTGAAAGTTGATGGGCATGTAGCATTTGCAGTTGGTAAAAGCAATGGTAATAAAATTTATTATTTAGGCGGAAACCAAGGAAATAAAGTATGCGTGGGTACATTTCCAAACAGAGCAACTTCCATGTATCCTATTGAATATAACAGTGTAGCAACAGACGATGAACTACCTATTTATTATACGAAAGATGAAACACTTAGTACTTAACATATTTTTTCTTTTAACAGTGGCAACCTGTTTTTCACAAAATGTGAATGATGATTCTATGGTTATGTATCATAAAGATTCTATAATCGAAAAACAATATTTTAGAGATAAAAAAGGAAAGAATGAATTAATGATTAAGATAATGAATCCTTGCGGATTAAATAAGGAGCCATACGATGGGCCATTATCATATATAGAAGCAAGTTTAAAAAATAAATATACTTCGCAAAACGTATCGTACAATTATGCCGATGCACAATCTGGCTTGTTATATTTTAATAAAAATGAAATATTGATAACTGATGTATGTGGAAAAAAGGCAGTGTTCATTCCTTTTTATTATTGTGGCAATTGGGATAATGACAATATGGTATCTTATTTTGTTTTTTATGATAATAAAAAGTATGTAGAACATATAAAATTTTATTGTACGGACAACGGGGAATGTAAACTTAATGATGAAGTACAAGTAAAACTTAAAAGTATGCCTACGCCACTCAAAAGTTTTTTTATAAATATTTTAAAAACAAAGTATAAAAGCACAAAAGATTTGTACATAAATTAAAAATAGGTAGTAACATGGCTGAGACCGATCAAGAAGTTGTTGCCCCATCATATACCGCAAACCCTAATCAAAAGGTTTACGATACCGCTCATGTGGTAGATCATGAGGTAAATGTATTGGCTATTTATTTTGCAGAAAAAGTAGAGAAGCTAAAGTGGGAAAATAAAAGTGAACTTTACCCATCACTTGGTAGGGGATTAATGAGTGATGTTGTAAATAAATTTACAAAGCCAAACAGAAGAAATATACAAACAAACCCGAACCACAATAATCCTTTAACAAAAGGGGAGCAAATTACAGTAAGCTGGGAGGAAAGTACGCCAGATGGTTTTGAATTTAAAAAAATAACTAAAATTGATTTAGGTAAAAAAACATTCATAGTAGCAAATTGTCAAGCGGCTAACGGAAAGTTAGAAATTGAATTGCACGAAAATTTGCAATCAGAAAATGAAGCAATATATACCAACCCAATAAAATTTTTAATAGCAGATGCTGAAAAAACAAAAATTGAATTTACACTAACAAGAGATAAAACGGAATACGAACAAGAAATAACCCTTAGACCCAAAGACGATAAAGAACTGGAAACGCTCGAAGAAAAATTTAATAAGAGAACCAAAAAACAAGCCTATATTTTTTTAAAGACTAGCGTAACTGGTACAGATGATACCATAAAATATCCTAATGATATAAATGAATTTTTAAATAAAGATGGAGAAAGATTTGTAATTAAAAATTGCGGCTGCATAAAATATTTTATAAAAGACAACCAGCTTAATGGACCAAATGTAATTTATACAAAAGCTGGAAGTCTTGTAAGTGGAAATGCAGGAGTACAAACAATTAAAGCAGTTATATTACATAGGACAGCAGGCTCTACAACTGCTGGTGCAGTTGCACATTCAAAAGGAACACATTTTTATGTAGATGGTGCAAGGGGAACTGATGGAGAAATTTATCAAGCTGTAAACTTAGATAAATATTGCAACCACATTATGAATAGCACTGCTAGAACTGCTAAACCTGAGCTACAAACTGAAAATACGATTGGTATAGAAACAGTGGGAATGGCTTATGTATATTATGGCGAAGATAAGAAGCTAATTACTATTTATGAATTAGAAAAAGTACAAAACAATAGTAAGTATATTCCAAAATCGGCACCAGAAACTACCATTATTTCTAAAGGGTACACGGGTAGCGATGGTAAAACATATTATTGGGATGCACTATCGGAAGCACAAATAAAATCAGTAAAGTGTTTGGTAAAAACTTTGTTAGATAATTATTCTTTAACAGTAAACGATATTTATACGCACGAAGAAATACAATCTAAAACTGCAGGAGAAGGGGCAGTAGTAAAAGAAGCCATCATCGGTTTGCTAAATGAATGTTTATGAAATATACAACAACGATATTATTGTTTTTCTTTTGTTCGTATACATATTCGCAAGTAGATAAGGAAACTGCATTTAAAAATGCAGTTGAAGATATTTTGAACGCCTACAATAAAAAAAATGCAACAGCTTTTAATAAATTTGTGAGCAAAAAAGAAGGTATTTATTTTTTGGTTAAAAATGGCGTATATGAATTTTGGAATAAAAGAAAACAAATCCAATTTAAAATTAATAATGATAGCTCTTATCTACCTTACCCATACAGTTCAATGCTCTACGAGCAAAAATTACCAACAAACTATTCAATAACCTATAGTGCTTATCCTAACTTTAATTGTAATAGTACGAAAAATAAAGTAGGATTATTTATTGATACAAGTTATAAAACGAATTCTTTTTCTAATTTAATAAAAAAATACATAAAGTATAATGACATTGGACTTGAGAAAAATGATTTAAAAAAAGACTTACACAAAGTTAAAATATTGGAAAGCACAAGCCGGAAAATTTTAATAATGAGTAACAAAAAAACCAAATGGAGCGAAAATTTTATTTTTTATTTAACCTACATAAATCAAAAATGGTATATAACTGTTATTGATTTTGCATCGGTTGATTGTAGTGCTTAAATGTAACTTAATAAAATAAATTAGATAAATTAAATGCGTAAATTTTTTAATACGATTGAAGAAACCGCTACGATTAATTTACAATTAAATGTAGAAGAAGATTTAAAATCGTATCAATTTTCTATAATAGAAATAACACTGGAGAATAAAAAAAAATATAAAAGCGAGCTTACTAAAACGGTATTCTCGACTATAAAAAAACTAAGCAATAATTTATTTGCGCTACACGTAGAAATATTTGATACAGATTATAAAAACAAAGAAGTATCTACAACAGAGAAAGAGTTTTTAGCAAGGCTTGGCGAAATAAATGATGATGTACAATTAGACATTAATAGTGTTGGGAATATAAAGACAATAAATAATTTACCCGAAATACAAGAAAGGGCAAAAAGTAAAATAGCTAAACTTGCAAAAAGCCATGTTGGTGAAGCGGTGGAAAATACTTTTAAATACTATACAGATTTTTATGAAAATGATAAGCGTGTGATATTGGATTTGGAGCATTATAAAGAGCTGGGCTTGTTGCTAAATAATTTTTATGGGGTATATGCTCCAAAAATTATTAAAAAAAATACCATACGTTATTTAAATTTTATGGATGATACTATTGTGAATATAGAAGAAGTAGCATCCATCCATAAAATAGATGAAGATAATTGCACGGTGGAAATAAAAGTATATGGAGAAATGATAAACCCGATGTATGAAACGATGTTCCTAAAAACGTTGAAGAATAAATCAATAATTGCTAATGAAAATGTAGATGAAGCGGTTCTAAAAAAATATGAAGGATTCTTTATGTTTGATAGCACAACGGGCATTGTAAAAAATGCAAAGCTAAATATAGAATTTACGTATGGGCAATATTATAATAAAACAATTACTTATCAATTAAATGAGATAGTACATGCGGATAACAATTGATCATACAGGCCAAACGGTAACCTTAAACCCAACCAATACGGCTAGACCCAATGATGGTTTGCAAAGAATAACGGAAGTGTATTTTGCAAAAAAAGTAGTGAGTGATTTTGGTAGGAACGTAAGTTTTGCAAAAATAGATTCTTTGCATACCCAGCAAGATGCTACGGGACAAGCTATAGCATATGACACTATTTTGGGTAAAACTGTGTATTTAATTGTGGTTACCGATAATATGGCAACACTATCTGTAGATGTAGTGCTGAGGCCTTCTAATAATACCATGACAGGTAATACTGAAACACTTCGTATAATGAAGTATAATGGCACTTCAAGAACATATGAGGCTACTAACTTACTAAGAGCAGAAGTAGGAAACTTTGACGCTTTGAACCCAAGAACAGGTACGCACCCTTATACGAATACCAATAATTTTTCTAACGCAGCTATTTTTAAATTACAAATAAGGCCAGATACACAAGCGCTTTTTAATACATGGGCCACCAATATTGGTAATGCCACTGTAAATATAGAAGCAGTGGTGGAACGTACCGATAATTTACCTTGCGCATATGGGCCTAATAGTACGCAAGAAGTGGCGGGCGCAGAAGTTTTTTTGAATGCAGATACAACTGGTAGGTTTAGGTTGGTGAATAGAAATTTTTATGAAGTGTTGGCTCGAGTTAGAAATACTGCCAATGGACCAAACGCAAATAGTTTTACTGATAGCCCATATAATTTTTTCGGAATGCTTGGTACAGTAAGAAAGAAAATTAAAGCAATAGTAAACGCTAGCTCTACAAACGTAGTTTATTTTTATTTTGATAGATATGATAATGAAATTTTGGTGACGACACGTGCAAAGACAAATGTAATGGGTAGAGCAAATGGCGTACAACTTGGTGCAGTGCCTCCGGGTCACACATCTCGAACCGCTGCGCCTCCGGGAGGGAATGCACAATTTAATTTTGCTTTTGCAAATGGTAGTATTGTTACAACTGGTAATCATAGAAATGGTGCTAGAGAAAGTCGTTTTCCGGGTCAATTAAGAATAGTGCAGTATAATGCCTCGGGCACTCAAATAGATCTTGTAAGAATGCCAGATGAGTTAGATATAAATATAGATAATAATCGGGTTAGAATTGCTTATGAGTTTTCAGGCTCTCAAAGGCGTTTTTGTAACCCAGAGTGTTTTGCAGCATTTCTTGGCATATTAGCAGAAGTAGGTATTGCAGAGGTAACATCTACTGGAATGTGTTTTGGAGATGCAACTAGCTACCCAAGTTTATCGCACCCCAATGGCGACAGTATAGATACAGGTTATTTAGCAAATCAAAATACAAATCAACAAAAGTTGTTGGATGCATTTATTGGTTGGAACTTTACAGAAGTAATTGCTGGTACTGCACAACAAAGATGGTTGAATAATGCACATCGATACAGGGCTGACCATGATAACCATTTGCATTCGGGCAATTTTGATAGTAATTCGATAGAGCCTTTATATTAATTTTATAAAAGAATGAAAAAGCTACTTTTTTTTATTTATCCATTTTTATTATCACTAACTGCCTTTAGTCAGTTACTATTATCCCCTATAAAAATGGATAATAGTTTGCAGGAAATAATTCAACAAACAAATAAAAACACTTGCGTAACCTTGCCTTATGGCAATAAAAATTTATTGCAACAATATGAGGGTACTTGGCAATTTTATAACACAAGTAAAACACAAAATGGAAATGAAAAAAGTGTAAAATTTGATAGCTTAATCGGACGACTCGATGGTAATTTTTATACGGATATTGATAATAAAGTAAGGGTTACAGGAAATGTGTCTTATGCAAATAATATATTTTTATTTGTGCCTCAGTTTAGAGTATCAGATAGTATAAAAAGAAATGATAAAAAAGTAGAAGTTAAATGTATTAAACTTTTTTCTGAAAAAGCATTTACAACATATTCTATTACGTTTAGCGGTAATGAAGATTGCAAAAATTGTGAGTTTGTTGTAAAACAACATCAAAATATACTAATCAATGTAGATAAAGAGAATAGAGTGGTTGACAAATTATTGATTGGGAATATTGAAGGCAATGATTTAGGAAGGTACAGACTGTATTTTTATGTAGATGACAAAAAAATTATTCACCTAAAAGATTTTTCTTCTGATGAACTTGAAGATAGGCATTTAAGTTACGAGCAATATCAAATTTTACCGAATGGTATTTTTGCAAGATACTATTCTGCGGACGGTGTTGTGAAAAGTAATAACGAAAATGGTATGGTAAATGAGAACAGGAGAGATGGAAAGTGGGTAGAAAAAAAACAGAATTACAATATTGATTTAAATAACTATAAAAATTTTAAAGATAATTATACTTGGCTGGAAGCAAACTACAAAAACGGAATACCTATCGGACAATGGAATTATTATAAATTAGTGCAAATGTATGATGATAGTGGATATGCTATTGTATCAACAAGAAAAAAAGGGGAATTAATATATACAGAAAATTATATAAATGGAAAATTAAAAAAGAAAAGCTTTATAAAATAATTTTGATTATAAATTTATCAATCTTTCCACAGCCATTTCCAATGTACTTTCTTTTTTTGCAAAACAAAAGCGCAATACATTATTTTCTGTAGCTGTTTTGTAAAAAGAGCTTACAGGTATTGTAGCTACACCAAACTCTTTAACTAAACGCACCGCCATGTCATATTCTTTTTCGCCACTTATATTTTTGTAACTATAAATTTGAAAATAGCTTCCATAACTTGGTAGTGCTTCAAAACGAGTTTGTTTCATTAGCAAATTAAGGTAATCTCTTTTTTGTTGAAGCATTTTTCCAAGGTCTAAGTATTCATTTTCATTTTTAAGAAAGCTTGCTAATGCATATTGCACAGGCCCAAAAACTGAAAATGCATTAAACTGATGTACTTTTCTAAATTCCTTCATAAGCAAAGCTGGTGCTATACAATATCCGGTTTTCCAGCCTGTACAATTGTATACTTTCCCAAAGGAAAATGTTACAAAACTCCTTTCAAATAATTCTGGATATTGTAGAATAGATAAATGTTTTTTATTATCAAAAATTAAATGTTCATATACCTCATCGCTAATAATAAAAATGCCTGTGTTACGTGTTATTTCTTTTAAAAATTCAATGTCTGTTTCATCTAATACGGCACCACTAGGATTATGTGGAGAGTTTATTATTATTGCTTTTGTTTTGCTGGTAATACTTGCTCTCGTAAGCGCTTTATCAATTTTGTAATTATTAGTAGTAAGTGGTACAAGTACAGCTTTTGCTTTATTTAATTCTATTGCTGGTATATAACAGTCATATGCAGGCTCAAAAACAATTACTTCGTCGCTTGGTTGTAAAATAGCTGTAAGTGCCGTGTATAATGCATATGTGCCCCCAGGTGTAATCGTTATTTCGTCCGAAGAGTTAATATCTTGTGCATATAATTTGTATACTTTTTCTGCAATGTTTTCTCTTAGTAATTGTAAACCATTTGCATGTACATATTGATTGTGTCCATCTTTCATTGCTTTTGTAAGAAGATCCTGCAGATTTTCGCTCATTCCAAAATCTGGGAAACCTTGTCCTAAGTTAATAGCGTCATGTTCTACAGCCAAGCTGCTCATTACAGTAAAAATAGTAGAGCCAGCGTTAGGTAATTTACTTTCTATAATTGGTTTCATTATCTGTTTTTAGGAAAGTTTAATTTTTTTGAAAAGTAATCAATTTTTGAAAAATACAATGTATAAATATTTATTCTCGATTTTTAATTCCTATTATGTAATTTACTTTATGAAAAATACAATACTCATTATTTTTACCCTATTAAGCTTTAATATTTCTTTCTCCCAAAAGCAGTGTAAAATTGTAAAGGCGTTAGCTTTCTTTACAGTAATTCAACCAGGCACTATGCCCATAGATGAAAATGGCAATGCTAGAAAATTGCCATTAAATATTACTAGAACAATTTATTTGACTACAACCTGTGCAGATAAGCCTGTAATTAAAGAAATAAAATATGGGAATGCATTAGCAAAAACTACAATTGCCAGAATTGATGTAAATGATATTTTTATAGGACAAGATTTAGATGGGAATAAAATAAATATGCAAACAATAAAAGGGAATTCTTTGTGGAAAGTAGATGCTGTAGTTGATAATGTTGAGCCTTTAAGTACCATAAAAATATACATTAAGGGTTTAATTCAAAAAAAGAGTTTTGTTATAATAGTAAAAAAAGAAGTCGAAATAGAAGGGCCTCTTTCGAATTAGTGCCACATATTTATAAAGCAGCGTGCTTTTAAAATTATTTAATGCTGAACTGTAAACTTATCTGCATCTTTCAAAAAAGGAAATTTATTTCTTACTTCTAACAAATTTTCTTTTTCCAAAGTAATTGTAAACATATCTTCATCATCAGCTTTGTGGTAAAGCACTTGGCCGAGTGGGTCAATAATCATAGAGTTGCCGCTGTGGTAAATATTGTTTCCATCATTGCCAACACGATTTACTCCCACTACATAACACTGGTTTTCTATTGCCCTAGCACATAATAATGTTTTCCATGCATGACTGCGGCGCTCTGGCCAATTGGCTACATAAATAAGTATATCAAATTCTGCCTCTTTGTTTTCGTTGGGTTGTTGCCTTGCCCAAAGCGGGAAACGCAAATCGTAACACACTTGCAAATTTATTTTCCAACCTTTTGCTTGTGCTATTAATCTTTTATAGCCAGCATGGTAATGTTCATCTTCTTTTGCAAAGCCAAATAGGTGGCGTTTGTCGTAGTAGCCATACTGCCCATTGGGTAGCATCCAAATAAGTCTATTAAAATATTTATCTTCTTCATTTATAATTAAACTTCCTGTAAGAATTATTTTTTCTTCAGCGGCAATTCTTTTCATCCATTCCAAGGTTTCACCATCCATGGTTTCTGCAAAGGCAGTAGGATTCATAGAAAATCCAGTTGTAAACATTTCGGGCAGTACAACAATTTCTGTAGGCTCTTCTCTATTTTTAATTTTATCTTCAAGCATGCGCAGATTGGCTGCTTTGTTTTCCCAATGTAAGTTTGTTTGTATAATGCTAATGGTGAGTGGTTGCATAGTGTGAAGGTAAGAATAAAAATAAATTTAGGGGTTTGATTATAATGTGATAAATTTATAAAAATTACAAATGAAAAAAATAATTTTCGCAATTGTCACACTTTTCTATTGCACTATTGATTTAAAAGCTCAAAGTAATGCCGCTACAATGGAAGAAATAAAAGCTGCGCAGGATGGGAAATTTTTCACTAGGACTGAACAAATGGCTGACTTTAAAGGAGGTGAAAAGGCGTTAGCAAAGTATTTTAAAAAGAATTTAAATATTGACTTACCAAAAAAAAACGGTGCACCTGTTGGCAATTATACTGTTGTTGTTAGATTTATTGTTTATAAGTCAGGAAAGATATCTAATATTATTGCTGAAACAAAATATGGCTATGGAATGGAAGACGAAATCATAAGAATAATTTCGGAAAGCCCCGATTGGAGTCCTGCTATTCAAAATGGTAACATTGTAGTAGCATATAAGAGGCAAGCTATTATTTTTTTAGTAGAATAAAGTGTTGGTCGTATCTATTATATTTATCTAGTAATTTTATTGATAACAAAATTTTCAGTGCAACAAGCACCTGAAAGTATTATATTTTTAACTTCTCCAGTAATTGTTACTAGTAAACTATTTATTTTAAACTCATCGGCTAAACTACAAGGCAATAGTCTGGTATCAATTGCTCCTTTTTCTATAATGTAAAATTCATTGTTTAATAATTGAATGGTAGCTTGTTTATCTAAAATGGTTCTACTAGTTGCAATATCAGAAAAACAGTTGCTAGTAGCATCTTTCTCTTTTTTGCACGAGAAAAATATAATCGTCAATAAAATGCTAATATAGTAATGTTTCATTTATTTGCTTCAATGATGAGACAACTTTATGTTGCAATCCGTTGCACACAATCATTACTCTTCTTTTCTCTTTACAATTAAATACCAATCATTTTCCAAAGGCAAATAACCCATATCGTAACAAAAGAAATATACATCCCCTTTTTTGTTTGTATAACTATGTGTTCCGTATTTGAATTGAAATGCTTTTGCTAGTAATTTTTCTCCATTGGCTTTAGCGGTTTCTTGCCCTACAGGTATTAGGCTTTCTAATATGCGGCGGTTTTTACTTAACGCATTATTTATGTTGCGCACAAGATTTGTTGTATTCGATTTTAAACCATTGTTGTATTCGTTTCTGCAATAATCGTTGCAAAACTTTTTATCTGCCCTACCTTTTACTGCCGAACCGCAGGTTAAACATTTTACAGGTTCTTTTTTATCTATCATAATTTTTTAGTTCAAATGTTATTTCTAGTGTAAATATTTACTGTTGCTTTATCCAATCTTCATAAGTTATAATTCCTAATTCAGGTTTTCCATCTCCTTCTAAAATAGCAATAAATTCAAGGTAGTGTCCATCTGGGTCATTAAAATAAATGGCGATTGCAGGCATCCAAGCAAAAACCATGGGTTTTTCTGTTCCATCATTTAGAAAATTATATGGCTTTAAATTTCTTGACTTTAAATAGTGAATAGATTTTTCTAGTACATCTTCTTTGTCACATCGAAATGCAAAATGTCTTTTTTCTATTTCCGCTTTTGGTTTTTCCCATATTCCAAGCATAGCTCCTTTTGGTGTGCCTATCCAAAAAAATGCAACCCTTCTTTCTTTGTCAAAGCTACACTGTTCCAATTCAAGCACATTTTTATAAAAATCAATAGACCGTTCTAAATTTTCAACAAATAAATGGGTTTCGTAAAGTCCTTTTATCATCTTTTGTTTATTTAACTATGATTTTATGCTTCCTTTTTCAACTTCTATTTAAAAGGCAGATTTAGCTTGTTAAATGAAAGCAGTATTGGTTTACAGCCTACAATATACAACTTTATTATTTAAGTACAACCGTTTACAAACGGATATATCCACATATAAACGCTTGAAATACGAGTGTCGCTTTTTTGGAGGGGCATCTTTGTTCCGTCAAATCATCTTGTCGGAATCAAACCGAAATAAGGTATTGGCTGAAATAAATAAATTTTTAAACCGCAACACACATACTCAATATTACAGTTGGGTGTTGCACAAATCGAAACATTATGTACGCATTAAAAAACAAAGTTCAATTGATTGGTAATTTAGGTAACGCTCCTGAGGTAAGAAACACCGAAAGCGGAAAAAAACTCGTACGCTTTTCTGTAGCTACAAACGAGCAATATAAAAACGCAAAAGGCGAGCGTGTAACAGAAACACAATGGCATAACTTAATTGCATGGGGCAAAGTTGCAGACATTGCTGAAAAGTTTTTAGTGAAAGGAACAGAAGTTGCCATAGAGGGTAAATTGGTAAATCGTAATTACACAGACAAAGAAGGTAATAAGAAATACGTTACCGAAATACAAGTGAATGAATTGTTGATGTTGGGTAAGGCTACGGGGAGTATGGTGGCGTAGTACATTTGTGAGTAGATGCATACGCATCTGCTCACAGCCCACAGGTTACACCTGTGGTTACTAAAGGGAAACCACTTCGTGGTTGTGGGTTTTTGTATAATCTATTTTTTAATAAAGGTTTGATATGACAAACTCCGAAGGAGTTACCCTTTAGTAACCATGGGCTTTGCCCATGGACAGCATGCCGTGTATGCAAAACCACAAAGTGGTTACCCAACAAATCAACAAATAATAAAATAACTACACATGAGCACTTACACGCAAGTATTCTATCAAATTGTTTTTGGAACAAAACATCGCCTTCCTACAATAGATAGACAGCATGATAGAGAATTATACAAATTTATATATGGTGTAATTCAAAAAAGAAATGGCCATTTGTTTAGAATAAATGGAATTGAAGACCATATTCATATTTTCTCAGACTTGCACTCGTCAATTTGTTTAGCGGATTATGTGAAAGAAATAAAAGTGGCTAGCAATACTTTTATGAGAGATAGTGGATTGTTTCCTTTATTTGATGGTTGGCAAGTTGGCTATGGCGCTTTTACTTATTCAATAAGGGAAAAGCAAAAAATTATTAACTATGTTGCTAAGCAAAAAGAACACCATAAAGATAAAGAAACATTTTATGATGAGTATAAGCGCTTGCTTACAGAGAGTGGTGTAGAGTTTGATGAGAAGTATTTATTATAGCTACTTATCTGTGGTGGTACCACAGGCCTCCACGGGTTGAACCCATGCTCAACAGGTTGCACCTGTGGTTACTAAAGGGAAACCACTTCGTGTTGGTAGCAAACCCTGAAAGGGTTGCCTTTTATTAACCATAGGCGTAGCCTATGGACACGCAAAGCGAAGCCAGCGGGCTAATACTATAATAGGTAAAAGACAATTGAAAAACATCTGCCCAAACTAGCCCTGATAGAAGCGGATCCCTACATTCTATGTAGGGAGCAGCGCATAGCAGGGAAACAAATACTCATCATTGCAAAAATGTTCACGCTCCTAAAAAAAGGAATTAGTATTTTTATATTTCAAAAAAAAATAGTTGCTGAAAAAAATACAGCAAAGTTTACAATTTTATACTAAACATGACTGCTACAAATACTACAATAGAAAAGAATGAAATGTTTGAATTGGCATACCGCTTTGTAACAGAAACGGGCGAAAATATTTTCCTTACAGGAAAAGCAGGTACAGGTAAAACAACATTTTTGAAATACCTAAAATCGCATTGTACAAAAAATATGATTGTGGCAGCTCCAACGGGGGTGGCTGCTATCAATGCAGGCGGCGTTACATTGCACAGTTTGTTTCAATTGCCGTTTCATCCATTTTTACCTACGGCAAACAACAAAGAAGATTTGCTAAAAAAAATGAAGTACAACAACCAACGCTTGCAACTGCTACGCAAAATGGAAGTGTTGGTGATAGATGAGATAAGTATGGTACGTTGCGATGTGATGGATGCAATAGATACGCTTTTGAAAAGTGTTCGCAGAAATTATAATACGCCCTTTGGTGGAGTACAATTATTGTGCATTGGCGATTTGCACCAGTTGCCACCTGTGGCACAAAACCATGAATGGAATATTTTGCAAGAGTATTATGCATCGCCATTTTTCTTTGATAGCTTGGCGGTGAAGGAGCAGCAACCTGTACTCATAGAACTAAATAAAATTTACAGACAAAAAGAACAATCATTTGTAGATTTATTGAACAATGTACGCACCAATAATATGGGTGAAGAGGATTTTGAAATGCTGCACGAAAGATATATTGCAGGGTTTAGACCAGGCTACGATGAAAATTATATAACGCTTACAAGTCACAATAACCAAGCAAATATTATAAACAATAGTGAAATAGAAAAGCTACTTACAACGCCATATATTTATAAAGCAGAGGTAGAAAATGATTTTCCTGAAAGCATGTACCCAGCTGACCCATCGTTGTTATTAAAAGTAGGTGCACAGGTAATGTTTTTAAAAAACGACCCAGTTGAAAAAAGATATTTTAATGGAAAAATAGGCGTAGTTACAAAATTAGAAAAAGAAAAAATAGCTGTAGAATGTGATGGTGTGGAAATAAATGTAACGCAAGATACTTGGGAGAATAGTAAATATAACTTAAACCGTGCAGATGGAAAACTAGAGCAACAAGTGGTTGGTGCTTTCACACAATTTCCGCTGCGCCTGGCTTGGGCTATTACCATACACAAAAGCCAAGGACTTACGTTTGATAAAGTAATGATAGATGCGGCAAGTGCATTTAGTAGTGGGCAAGTGTATGTAGCACTTAGTCGTTGTACTAGCTTGGGCGGAATTGTGTTGCTAAATAAAATACCACAAGCGGCTATAAAAGATAATGAGCAAGTAAATAAAGGGCAACAAAACCTTACGCACAAGGGCTCGCTTGCCGATAGATTTGAAGGTGCAAGACAAGTTTACACAGCTCAATTATTAGAAGAAACATTTGCATTTTATGATGTGGATGATGCGATGTTGCAATTGCGTTTTCACATAGATGCAGAAAGCGGGAAGTTGAATAACGGCGCAAGAGAATGGATTGCAAATTTGTTGCACGAGTTTACAGCAGAAAAAATGAATGGGTTAAAATTTATAAGACAAATAAATACTTTGCTAAAAGACGAGCCAATTGCAGAAAAAAACGAACCGCTACAAAGCCGCATTTCAGTTGGCGCTAATCATTTTTTAGTAAAATTTAATTCGTTTATTGATGCTGTAAAAAACCAACCAATGGTAACAGAGCATACAGATACTTCTACAAAAATAAATGAACATTTACTAGCAGTAGCAAATGCCCTACATGCTGCGGAATATAATTTACAATATTGCAAAAACCCTTTTTCGGTAACGAGTTATTTGCAGCATAAATTAAATTATGCACAAACAAAATTTAACCTCTCGGTTTATGCAACAACAAAAAGAAATACAAATACAGATTCGCCTAACCCAGAATTATATGAGACTTTAAAAAGATGGAGAGATATTATTTGTACAGAAGAGAATATGCCGATTTACTTAATAGGTGGGCATATAACCCTAAAAGATATTTGTACTTATTTGCCAAAAACAAAAAGAGACTTATTACTCATAAGTGGTTTTGGAAAAGCTAAAGTAGATAAATATGGCGATGAAATTGTAGATGCCGTTTGTGATTATTGTGAGCGACATAATATTGAGACAAACATTGATGCAAAAAAAACTGCGCCTAAAAGAGAGCGTAAAATAAAAGTGGAAGATGGATTACCGAAAGTAACTACGCAAGAATCTACTTATAATTTATTTAAAGAAGGAAAAACAATTTTAGAAATAGCCGTTTTAAGAAGCCTTACTGCTGGAACAATAGAAGGGCACCTTGCTGCATGTATAGAAAAAGGTTTAATTGAAATTACTGAAGTAATGAAAATAGAAAGGTATAAAGAAGTAGCAATAATAATGAAGGATAAGGGAGAAAAAACCTATACTGAAATGAGAGAATCATTTCCTAATATAAGCTATGGAGAAATGAGACTAGCAGAAGCTGCAATGAAGATTGAAGGAGCACTGTAAATATTTATTGGTTCTTTAAAAGTAAAAAAAAGAGGAATGCAAATTAAAATACATTCCTCTTTTTCAATTAATTTATATCCTTCAACACCGCCAATAAATATTTCCAAAATTTTTGTACACTACTTATACTTACTCTTTCATCTGGGCTATGTGCGCCATGTATTGTAGGGCCAAAAGATATCATTTGCATACTCGGATAATTGGTTCCTAAAATTCCACACTCTAAGCCAGCATGGCAAGCATTTACTAAAGGTTCTTCATTATTGTGGAGTTCTTTATATTTTGCCACCATCAATTTTACAATATCATTATTAGGTTTTGGAGCCCATCCAGGATAGCTACCCCCAAAATTTGTAGTAGCACCCATCATACTAAAAGAAGATTCTATCATGTTTGCCAAATCTATTTTCTCTGAGTTTACACTACTGCGTGTTAAACATTGTATTGCATAACTACTATTTTTCACTACTACTCTTGCTAAATTATTACTCGTTTGCACAAGCCCAGCAATATTGCTATCCATTCTAAAAATACCATTAGGAATAGCATAAATACTGTTTAATAAATTAGTTTGTGTTTTTACATCTATCACACTTAATGTTGAATTTATTTTTTCAAATACAAAATCTAAGTTTGGATCTGTAAATTGATATTCGCTTCTATAAATTATCACATATTCTTTTATTAAATTTTCAAATGCTGCAATATCTTTTTCTGCTACAAAAACTTCTGCTACTGATTCTCTAGGAATAGCATTTCTTAAACTACCCCCATCTATACTTGCTATTTGAAAACCAATTGTTTTAGAAGCATTCCACAAAAAACGATTCATTAATTTATTTGCATTTGCAAGTCCTTTATGAATTTCTATTCCTGAGTGGCCACCTTTTAATCCTTTAATATTTATTTTATATGCTATTGAATTTTCATTGGGTTTTAATTCTTCATACACACCTGTTCCTGTAACATCTATACCACCAGCACAACCAATGGTAAGTTCATCATCTTCTTCTGTATCTAAATTAAGCATGTACTTAGCATCTAACAAACCGCCTTTAAGAGCTAACGCTCCTGTCATTCCAGTTTCTTCGTCAATGGTAAATAGCGCCTCAATTGCAGGGTGTAGAATATCTGTACTTTGTAAAATAGTCATTATTGCAGCTACGCCCATTCCATTATCTGCACCCAATGTTGTTCCTTTTGCCTTTACCCAATCAGCATCTACATACATATCTATACCTTGCGTAGCAAAATCAAAAATGGTATCATTATTTTTTTGATGCACCATGTCTAAATGGCTTTGCAAACAAACAGCTGCTTTATTTTCCAGGCCAGCAGTTGCTGGCTTTTTAATAATTACATTTCCTACTTCATCTTCATAAACTGAAAGATTTAAAGCACTTCCAAAAGATTTTATAAAGTCAATTACCTGACGTTCTTTTTTTGAGGCTCGTGGTACTGCATTTAGTAGAGAAAAGTTTTTCCAAATAGCTGTCGGTTCTAAGTTTTGTATCATTATAAATTAATTATTGGTAAATATAAGTTTGGAATTTCTTGGCTCTTTTTTGTAGTTAATATTCTTAGCGCCCAAAATCATCTTGCAGTCTTACAATATCATTTTCATCGCTTGGGTTTTCGGCATCTGTATGTCGCCATATTTCTGCAATAATACCCCAATTATCTGTACCAATTAATCTGTGCCTTTCTCCTTGCTTTAGTTCAATAATATCCCCATTTCTTAAATTGATAACTTCTGTTTCTTCATCTGTATCACTCACCATTACAGCCGCTTCGCCTGCTATCAATTTCCAAATTTCTGCACGGCGGTAATGGTATTGCCAGCTCAATCTTTTATAGGGTGCTACTACCAATATTTTTGGGCTTAGTTTTCCTGAGATGTTTAATGTTGCATTTGTTAAATGAGGGAAAAAGGCCGCAATAAATTTATCGGCATCATTTTCATCTAAAACAAAAAAACCTCCCCATGGCCTTGTTTCATCTTTTGAGGCAATGCCTAATTCTTTTTCTGATAAGTAATTTGAAACAGTATTAAAAACGGTTGCTTTATCGTCTGTTGCTCTAAAATTCATTACTTAAATATTTTTCACAAAGTTGTAAATAATAATTGGATAAATAATAGTAAAAATAAGTTTTATAATTACACATGATAAAAAAGGCCGGAAATATTCCGACCTTAGTTAATCACAAGGGGTAAATCAGTAAATCAATTATGTAGTGTGATTGTTTGAACTCCCGTCTCTCTGTTTCTTTGAACATTAATGTTTGAAATAGTGGTATCAAAATAACCATTATGGCCGTAGAATTTAATTTTGTAAACACCAGTTTTTAATCCCTTGATTTTGTACTTACCATCATTTTCAGGTATCGCAAAACCAGAATCGGTTGCATTAAATATTTGAACAAATGGTATTGCAGCACGAGGGAAAACTTTACCTTCTACTCTTCCTGTTTTTTTATTGGAAAATGTTTTCAAAAATGGCTTTAGATAATATTGCCCGCCAATTAGTTTAATAGATTTACACACATCAAAATCTAACCAAATGGCACTCTGGTTTTGTATATCATCATCCTCATCATCTTTGTGTATTTTTACATATACATAATTGTTGCTACCAGATAATAATGTGAGTGGTTTACTTACTGCACCAACTACAATCGAATTATTAGTACCTAATGTAATTCTTATTTTTCTAATTTTTCCTGCGGGAATATTTCCGCTTGCAAGCAATGTATCAAGACCATTTCTCAACTTTAAAATATTGTATACACCTGCATTTATACTAAGTGTGTCCCAAAAGCCGTAGGAGTCGTGGTGGTGATGGTCATCATCTCCATCGTCGTCGTCATCTCCATGATGGTCATCATCACGATGTCTTTTAGACGTATCTATTTTTACTTCTACATAGCGAATATCAACAAATAGTGAATCGAAATTACATGGGTCATCAGTAAGGTAAATAGATAGTTTTGTTGAATCAGAATTTGTAATTGGTTCATCAATTTGTTTTTGGCAAGCAGCAAAAAAAATGATTAAACCAATAAGAATCAAGCTTAGCCAAGAGGCTGACTTTTTTACATTTTTCATACATTACATTTTAAGCGTTATAGAATTATTGAAAATAGCATCAACATCGAATCTTGCATATGATAATAAAATCGACATTTAGCTGTTCGACTTTACAAAAACAATATTTTATTAATGCTCCAACGTAGAATTTGTCAAAATGAGAATATATAATGTAACCTTAATATTTACAAAAGAATTGCCAAAAAATGTTAAACTTGCTTAACGTTTAAACATTAATGCTGATAAGCATTTAGTTATAAAAACAAAATGTTATTAAGATTATCTCGGTTTGTAATGAAGCAATTTTTTAATGCGGTCGAATTTTAGTGTTAGAATATAGTTATGTATTAGTTATGCTATCGGATTTTGTACGATGGTTACATTAAAACTTGTGTTTTAGAAAGCTTTACTAATTTCACTAAGAATTTATTTGTTTAAGATATATTTTCAAATATTATTCATCTATCATTTGCTCATTTAGTTTTATATTCTTACTTTTGCTGCCCCTACGGGGAAATATTTCTTTAAATTCTTTTTTAGAAATATGGTGTGATAGCTCAGTTGGTAGAGCAATGGACTGAAAATCCATGTGTCGCCGGTTCAACCCCGGCTCGCACCACAAAAAAGCCACTTTCTAATATAGTTAGTGGTTTTTTTATACTCTTTAGTTAAGCGTTTTCATTTTGGACTATATAGTTTATTGCATTGCCCTATGTTTAACCCTCCTTTTTGGCAATGTGTTCTTTATTTAAACATAATCACTAAACGGCTTGCTGTAAATATCAGCACAACACTCATTCAATGAGTTTTTAAGTGGAAAACTCTTTCCTCAGTTTTTAATTATGTTATAAATTAACCACAGCAGAGAATTGAGAACATCTTTCGCTGAATAAAATGTGCATAACGAAGGATGAAGAAAAATGGTTTGAAATTTTAAATAAAATAATTTTGTGAAAAGAGTATATAAATGGACACTTTAGAAGTAGTTTCTACAAAAAAGATTAATCCTAGAATTGGGGATATAGTAATAAAGCAGTATGGAGATAAAACTGTAGTAAGTAAATACCCTGACATGAGCAATATAGTACCTAGCTCTTCGCAAAAGCAAAAGCGTAGTAGGTTTGCGGATGCTGTTGCTTATGCAAAAACCATTAATAGTAGCCCTATTTTTAGAAATGATTTTTTAAAAAGAAAGGGTGAAGTAAAGTCGGTTTATCAAAGCGCACTCAAAGAATTTTTGAGTAGGGAGTTTTAACGATTGAGTTGTTATTCTATCTTTAGTGTTCTATCAAATCCTTCTTCAAGAGATATAAAAGTCTCTGTCCTTTCTATTCCGTTTATTTTCTGTAAATCATCGTGCAACACCCTTCTTAGCTGCGATATATCTTTACATACAATTTCAATAAACATACTGTAGTTGCCAGTAATATAATTTAACCTAACAATTTCTGGAATCTTTTTTAGTTCTTTAGCTACGGTATCATATAAAGAACTTTTTTCTAAAAATATTCCTACAAATGCCGTACAATCATACCCCAAAAGTTTTGTATTAATATTCATTCTGCTGCCCTCCATAATACCCAATTCTTGTAATTTTTTTATGCGTACATGAATGGTACCAGCACTTACAAATAATTTTTTGCCAAGTTCAGCATAAGAAATCTCTGAATCATTCATCATGCTGTTAATAATCTGAATATCTAATTTGTCAATATTTAATTTCCCCGTCATTATTGATGCTATTTTTTAATATTATTCGTATTTAAATCAAAAATATTGAATAAAATCTATATTTTATTCAAATTGATTAACTTTTGTTTAAGTTAATTGTAAAATACTATATCTTTGTTTTATCAAACACACCAAAATAGTTTGGAACATAATGTGGGGTGATGAAATTTTTGGCAGACATGCCCCCTTGTCTCGGGGGTGAGGATCACAGGATAAACGTAGCATAGAGCCATCCCGACACTTGTGTCGGGATGACCGGGGTCGACCACCGAACTTTGTACTACAGCTAACTGCCTCGTGAAGGTTCGACCCCTTCCCCTACAGCATTTTACCCTCTTGTATTTTTACAAGAGGGTTTTTATTTTACAATTTTCCAAAAGTATTTTCTTCAACATATAGTCTCCCCTAGCTAAACCCTGCTAAAAATATGTGGGCTATATTAAAAAGAACATTTACAAATAGAGTAAAGATAAAATCCCTTGTAGGTTAAGTGATTTTATCTATGCTTTTGCAAAAGCAATCAATGCAGAGAATGTAAAAACCGTCTGTGGGGTCTGTTTGTATTTTTGAAGATTAATTTTGAACGACTTATTATATCTCTCTTATCCAACTCCACAAAAAAACAACCCCCAACCATTTCTGATTGAGGGTTATTTTACTTCATTATTATAAACCTTTCTCTTACCTAGCCACTACAATTGTTTTGTTCGCTACTTCGTTTTGTGTAACCAATCTTACAAT
>JANNVW010000120.1:0-1868 GCA_031408295.1 Ferruginibacter sp. | reverse complement strand
GGCGGGTATTTTTTACCTCAAAATCATAATAGAAATTGAAAATAGGTTTGAGAATATAATGCATAACAGCAAATTTTTTTTGCGACAAAAATAAAAAAACAGTTATTTTTGACAGGTGGGTTTATAAAATTTGTTTCTGTAAAAGTTTTGTTGCAAATTATTTAGTAAAAACTAGCAGTTAGCAAGGTAATTGCTAGTGAGCCTTTTGGTGACCAAGCCATTCCATTATATTTTTGTCTTTTTGCCACTAAAATATCGTTTTGTTTCTCTGTTCTGCCACTTCCAATAGTTTTGCCTACCATTTTCCTGCATTCATAATCAATAATAGTATGCTCATTTTTTACTAAATAAGTGATAAGCATAGCCTTAGCATCCTCATTTTTGGCTACTATTTTTTCTAAATAAGCTATTGTTTCTACAGATTTACCCATCCAAAGTAAATGAAGCATATTTTGATTATGGGCTTCTCTTTGTGCTTTGGGTAGTATCATGGTCATTGTTTCGTTTACTTTTTTCTGTAGGTGATACCAGTCCAAAATAGGCACAACATCTTCTCCAAAAAGAGCTTTTAGTTCATTCTTTATGCTTGTAGCCCCATCAGTAATGGCTACCACAGGTAGTTTATCTGATTTTAGTGGGTATGCCTCACAGAGGAGGGCTTTGACAAGCAGGAGGTTATCCACCTCTATACCTGCTACAATAGTTTGATATTCGTTTAACTCGTTTTTAAACATACTGATGCGTGTATTGTGACGTTTCCCCTTTATTTTAGGCTTTTTATCTCGTTTAGCTTTTTGCGCTTTCACACAAACGTCATCAGATAAATAAATCACCTCTTTACTCGTTGGGCTATAAATATCTACCTTTTCAGCCTTTAATATAGCACCTGATGCCTCAAAAAGAGCTATTTTTTCTTTTTGTATGGTGGTTATCTTCTCTGCTTGCATCTCCACTAAGGCGTGAATATGTTGGTCGCTGAGTGTTGTACCTTTACATACCTCTGCAACTAACGACGAAACGTTAGCATAGCTTAATTTGGTAGCATATTTGGTAGCAAAATCGCGCAAACCTTGTGTTTGATAATGCAGCCTTTTCCCAGACGGGTTATCAAAATAGTCTGTTAAGGAAAGGAAACTACCACTTGAGTTTCCTACTTTAAGCCGTTTAACATGATATGAAAAGCAACCATTTAGCGTAGCTATACTTACTGGATAGCTACCGTTGAGTTTGTACTCACTTTTTTTAAAAAGGACGACTCCTCTAATGTCAAAACACCAGAAGTAATATCTGTAAGGATTGTTCCAGCTACTGCAGAAATGGCAGCCTCTAACTTATACATTTTATCAAAATCACTCCCTAATTCGTATGATTTTAACTCAATAGACTCGCCCAAGTCATTTTCTATGGTTATTCTAACTTTCGTCATGAGAGTTTTTTCTTGCAAAGTTACATAAAAATACATATTTTTGAAACGAAACTTTTACAGAAACAAAATATTTCGCTACTGCACTTTTCGACACCAACAACAGACAGCATTGCGGGGTTGTTGGTGTCGAAAAATTGGGTAGAAAAGCGTAGCTATAGCACAAAATTACGCCCAATTTTTCTAAACACCAACAATGGCACAAACGGCACAAAAAATTTATAAAGCCATGACAGCAGGTTTGTTAGAAATGTATCACCATAATGACGGATAGAATTTTGCTTACAAAACCAAATAAATCTGTTATATTTGCACCAAAATTAAAATATTGAACAAGTTTTTCAGCAGTAATTTTATTATTATTTGCAATTTTATTAGCTGTTTTATCGTCTTTTGTTGCAGCATTTTCTATCAAATCTTTGCTAAAATTCTTTGTAAATAATGG
>JANNVW010000119.1:0-19450 GCA_031408295.1 Ferruginibacter sp. | reverse complement strand
TGCAGGCTCACCACCACTTAGTTTTATCATATCCATGGTAGCCATCGCAAGTCCCGCACCGTTCACCATACAACCCACATTTCCATCAAGCTTTACAAAGTTTAAATTAAATTGTCCAGCTTCTACTTCTGTAGGGTCTTCCTCGCTCACATCTCTCAATGCAGCTATATCGGGGTGGCGCATCAATGCACTATCATCCACATTCATCTTACAATCTACCGCAATAATTTTATCATCGCTCGTTTTAAACAATGGATTTATTTCTAACATACCACAATCCAACCCTACATAAGCATTGTATAAATTGGTAACAAATTTTGTGCAGCTTTTAAAAGCCTCGCCACTCAATCCTAAATTAAATGCTATTTTTCTTGCTTGAAAACCAAGCAACGACCCGCTAGGGTGTATCCATTCTTTAAATATTTTTTCAGGCGTATCGTGTGCCACATCTTCAATATTCATACCGCCTTCGGTGCTGTACATAATTACGTTTTCGCCTTTTGCCCTGTCTAATAAAATAGATAAATAAAATTCCTTCACAGGGTTAGGGCCATCATAATATACATCTTGCGCTACCAATATTTTGTTCACCACTTTTCCTGCTTCACCAGTTTGAATAGTAACCAACGTACCGCCTAATAAATTTGTTGCAATTTTAGTTACATCTTCTGCACTTTTTGCAACCGCCACGCCACGTTGCTCCTTGCCCACAATACTTCCTTTACCTCTACCACCAGCATGTATTTGCGCTTTTATCACACCAAACTTGCTACCATATTGTGTATGTATTTGTCTGTACGCTTCCTCAGCCTCCGCCACAGTGCTACATGCTATGCCTTCTTGCACGGGCACATTGTATTTTTTTAATAACTCCTTTGCTTGATATTCGTGAAGATTCATATTGAAAAATTTTTGCGAAGATAAGGAAAAAAAGCAAAGCCCTCTTGCCCCCTAAATCCCCCACAAGGGGACTTTAGTCTCTGATAACGGGAAGTATTTTCAAATTATCAGAGTGAGGCTCCTTTCCTGCATGTTCCGCTTTTTTTTGCGGGAGAGAGACGGGGGCGAGTTTTTTTATTTTGGGCAAAAGCCTTTGGCTTTTGCCCAAACATTTTCAGCTATGGTCATCATTGTTGTGTCACTCACTTCATCTGTATATCTTTACTCATCTTTTATTATGCAATAGATTATCTAGTAGATTGAAAAATAAATTATCTAAAACCTATATCCTAGATTATAAAAATAATTTTTACACAACAAAATCTCCTACTTAATCTTCTTTGTTTCTCTCTCCGCCATTCGGCGGAAGGATAGGTGGGGCTTCTTCATCGGCATACCTATAATCATCTTTTATTATGCAATAGATTATGCAATAGATTGTACAATAGATTATAAAAAAATTTACATATCAATTTTATTTTTTTGCAAAACATAATCTATTGCATAATCTTCTACGTTTCTTCCCCCTTCGGGGGAGATAGAGGGGGCTTCTTCGGGGAGGATAGGAGGGGCTTTTACTAACCGTATGTTAAAAACTCATCCTATCATTTCCATAACCAACTGAAACAACGTATTTTTGAAATTCTAAAATTATAAATCTAAATAATATTATAAATTCTAAAAAATAAAAGAAATGCATTTTAAGTCCTCCGCCTATCGGCGGAGACTTAGGGGGCTTATTATTACCATGTCAGAAATACTACAACAAATAGAAACAGCAGTTTCCTACATTAAAGCCCATTACAAAGAAACTCCGCTAGTTGGTATTGTACTGGGCAGCGGCTTGGGCAGTTTTACTAGCGAAATAAATATTGAAAAAGAAATACCGTATGCTGATATTCCAAACTTTCCCGTAAGCACAGTAGAAGGGCATAGTGGCAAATTAATTTTTGGAGAGTTAGGAGGTAAAAAAGTTGTAGCTATGGCAGGTCGCTTTCATTATTACGAAGGATATAGCACACAAGAAGTTGTTTTTCCCATTCGTGTAATGAAGTATTTAGGCATACAAACTTTGCTCATAAGCAATGCCGCAGGCGGTATGCAAAAAGGTTTTAAAGTGGGAGATTTAATGATTATAAACGATCATATTAGCATGCTTACCGTAAATCCATTGTTGGGTAAAAATGAAGATGCTTTTGGTCCACGCTTTCCAGATATGAGTGAGCCGTATAAAAAAGATTTGATAGACAAAGCAAAATCTATTGCTGCAAGTGCAGGCTACGAAATAAAAGAAGGTGTTTACATAGGCGTAACGGGCCCAACTTTTGAAACACGTGCAGAGTATAAAATGCTTGCCATACTTGGTGGCGATGCAGTAGGTATGAGTACCGTACAAGAAGTAATAGCGGCGGTACACATGGGCTTACCTGTATTTGCCATGAGTGTAATTACAGATATAGGCATACGTGAAGAAGAAAATACCATTACCCACGAAGAAGTGTTGCAAGCTGCAAAAGATGCAGAGCCAAAGCTTACACATATTTTTAAAGAATTAGTGGCGCAGTTATAATTGTACATGAAAAAATTATTATTCTTTATTGTTTTTATATTGGCAACGGCTTTTGCTTTTTGTCAAAATCCTATCGAGTCTATTAAAGGTAGGCTAGGTGGCTTTTCGCAAGGAAGTTCTAATAGTGGCAGTAACAAGTCTGACTCGTCTAAAAAGAAAACAAATACAAAATTAGATACACTCGGTTTTGAGAGAAGAGATGATTTAGCAGATTCTATAAGTGTAAGTTTTAGGTATATGGATTCTGTAAGAAGAAATCCTTTAGATTCTTCTGTAAATGATTTTGATAAATATTATTCCGTTCCATCAAATTATCAATACCTTGGTAATAATGGTGCTGCGGCTTTTCCACTCATATTCAAACCCTTTGCTAAAGCAGGTTGGGACCCTGGCTTTCATGCTTTTGATGTGTACAAATTTACAATAGAAAATACAAAATTTTATAAAGTCACAGGCCCATTCTCTATGCTCGGTTATCAGCTTGCTGGTGGCAAAGAACAAATGGTACAAGCATTGCATACGCAAAGCCCCAAACCAAATATGAACTTTGGTTTTGAGTATAGACTTATTTCTGCTCCAGGTTATTTTATTACACAAAATACCAACCACAACAATATTAGATTATTTGGCACATATCAAGGCAAACGAAAAAGATACAATGCATCTTTTGCTGTTATTTCTAATTCCATAAAAGCCTCGGAAAATGGGGGTATACAAAATGATTCTTTGCTACTAGACCCTAACAAAAGCAAACGGTATTCGATACCTGTAGTGCTTGGAAATACTGGGGCAGTACAACCAAATCCGTTTAAGGCTAGTGTAACTACTGGGCATGTAGATAAAGAACGAATATTATTTTTACGCCAGAGTTATGATATTGGCAAAAGAGATTCTATTGCCATAAATGATTCTACAAAAGAGTATCTATTTTATCCAAAATTGCGCATGCAGTACACGTTAACAATGGAAACAAATACCTATCAATTTTCTGACCCTTTTGCTGATTCCATACTTTACAAAGATAAATTTGGTATTCAACTTAGAAAAGGTAAGGATAGTGCTTTAATATACGAAAAATGGAAATCTACTATACATGATTTTTCCTTAATTCAATTTCCCGACACAAAAAATGCAGCACAATTTTTTTTAGCAGGCGCTTCATTACAAACTGTAAACGCTACTACAAAAGTAGGTTCATTTAAATTTACAAATACATTACTGCATGCAGAATATAGAAACCGTACAAGAAATAAATTATGGGATGTTTTGCTTAAAGGAGAGTTTTATTTATCTGGCTTAAATAGTGGAGATTATATTACACAAGGCAGTATTGGCAGGTATTTGAATAAAAAATTGGGTGCAATAAGTATTTATTTTAGTAACGTAAACAGAACGCCATCTTTTATATTTGATAGCCGCTCATCGTATAATTTAGGCAATGTAAATAACTTTAAAAAGGAAAATATTACTTCATTTGGTGCTACTGCCAATAATAAATATTTCAACCTTGGGTTTAATAATTTCTTACTCAATAATTATGCTTATTTCACTAACTTTTACAAGAGTGAACAATATAATAAGCCAATAAATATAATTCAGGTTTCTGCATCAACAAAAATAAGGGTAAAGAAAAATATTTATTATTATGCCGATGCTACTTTGCAACAAACAGATAAAGCTGCACCAATAAGAGTGCCGCTACTATTTACAAGAAATAGAATTGCTTATGAGGGTAGTGTTTATAAAAATTTAAGATTGAGTACAGGCATAGAGGTAAGGTATTACACTCCATACAGGGCAAATAATTACGCACCTGCCATTGGACAATTTACACCTCAAGATACTATGGTAGTAAAAAACAAACCAGATATAGCAGCATTTTTTCATTTTCGTATTCGTAGTTTCTCCACATATATACGTGCTGAAAATTTGAATACAGCAAACTTTAGAAATGGTTTTGCTTTTACAGATAATAACTTTGCAGCACCTCATTATCCTACCCAAGGTTTTATGATTAGGTTTGGTATAAGATGGTGGTTTGTAAAATAATTTTTGTAATCTTTGTTTTAAAAATATCCGTATTTAGGTTCAACTTTATTTATGCAAGATATAGAACCCTTTTATAATTGGAGACATATGTATGCAGCTGAAGAAGACCCTTTGTCTGTCTTTTATAAGCGCACCTACAACGAGTTTCAGTATACCATGCAAGTATACAACTATTACATACATCCTCAGTGGGACGATTTTTCATCTAGCACGCTTTACATAAAAATATTGTTTGTAGATTATGAACAACATTATGCCATTTTTGAATTACTTGGTGAGTGGAACGATGCCATTGAAAACGATATAATGAAATTGAGGAGAAATGTTACAGATTTTATGTACAAAAACGGAATTTATAAATTCATATTTGTATGTGAGAATGTATTAAATTTTCATAGTAGCGATAGAGATTATTATGAAGAATGGCATGAGCAAATAGAAGACGAAAATGGTTGGATTGTACTTTTAAATATGCCAGAGCAAAGCCAATATGATTTTAAAAAAGCACGAATAACAAATTATGTAGAAATGTTTGAAATGGCAACTTGGAGAACTTTGAAACCAGAATTTATCTTTGCTGCTATTGATCAAGAAATGGGTATGCGGTTAAACTGACAACTATAAATTATCGCCTGCTTTTAGGGATGCTAACCTTCACAATTATACTATACCATAGATATTTTTCATAGAAAGGTTAGCATTCCATGTGACAATTAAAAATGCACCCAAATAATCTTCTTTTCTTTTATATTCAATTTTTTTTCCTATTTTACTTGTTGCAAAACTTACAAGCATATGAGTAATTCTTTATTTAGGAGAAAAAACATTTCAAATATTTTAGCCGAAGGAGCTGACGATACCCACGGTGGTGGTGGATTAAAGCGGGTACTAACAGTAAGAGACCTTACTTTTTTTGGAATAGCTGCAATACTGGGTGCAGGTAGTTTTAGTAGTTTGGGTTTTGCCGTTTTTAATGGTGGTCCAGGAGTAGTTGTACTTTTTATTATAACTGCTATTGCGTGTGCTTTTACTGCATTTTGTTACTCCGAGTTTGCAAGCCGTATACCAGTAGCTGGTAGCGCTTACACTTATGCATATGCTAGTTTTGGGGAGTTATTCGCTTGGATAATTGGCTGGGCACTTATTATGGAGTATTCAATTGGCAATATTTATGTAGCTTATTCTTGGAGCGATTATTTTACATCTTTTTTAGACAGAGTTGGCATACATCTTCCTCAGTATTTATCTACCAGCTACATGGAAGCAAAGCATGCTATTGAAGCAGGTACAACCAAAGCAGATGTTTTAGATGCTTGGAATAATTCACCCGCTGTTGGATCTCTTAGGATAATTTTTGACATGCCAGCTATAATTATCAATTTACTTATTACATATTTGGTTTATAGAGGTGTAAAAGAGAGTAAAAATTTTAGCAACGCTATGGTTGTTTTAAAATTGGCAGTTGTATTTTTAATAATAGTGGTTGGTGGCGCATTGGTAATGTCCAATGGGCTTACTAGTAATTGGCTGCCAGAAAATGACCAACATATAAAATCATTTATGCCAAATGGCTTTAGTGGTGTAATGGCAGCTGTGGCTAGTGTTTTCTTTGCATATATTGGTTTTGATGCTGTTAGTGTAATGGCAGAAGAAAGTAAAAATCCGCAAAGAGATTTGCCACGTAGCATGATTTATTCTCTAGTAATATGTACTGTTATTTATATTTTATTAACCTTAGTTTTATCGGGTGCAGTAAATTATAAAAACTTTGATGGGGTAGGAGATCCTCTTGCATTTATTTTTGAAAAACAGAATTTGAATGTAGGTTGGATGCAATTCTTAGTTTCAATTTGTGCAGTAGTAGCCATGACAAGTGTATTACTTGTATTTCAAATGGGGCAACCTCGCATTTGGATGACTATGAGCCGTGATGGTTTGCTACCGCCAGCTTTCCAACGGATACATAAAAAATTTCAAACACCTTCATTTGCTACAATAATAACGGGTTTAGTGGTTGGTGTTCCTATATTGTTCACCGATAAAACTTTTGTACTAGATTTTACAAGTATTGCTACCTTATTTGCTTTTGTATTGGTATGCGGAGGCGTTTTATTGATTCCTAGAAAGGAGAAGCAACCAGGTAAATTTAACCTGCCATATGTAAACGGTAAATTTATTTTTCCAGCGTTGGTTATAGGTTCTATAGCATTAATAGCTGTTTCTTTTAAAGATTATTTTCCATCAAAAATAAATTTCACTCAAGAAAATAGAATAGATGGCATAGCGCAATTAATTCCACCTACTGCTTTTGACACAGCAGTAATTACTAAAAATATAGAGCAGCAGCTGGCAGCTGAAAACAGCAAAGACCAATTTTTTAAAGATTTGCAGGATTCTTTAAGTAGTAAACTAATAGCTGTTGACAAATTAAATTATACTAAAAGTTTCGTAAATTCTGCTAATACCACTCAAAGTAAAACCATGAAGGTGTCAGTTGTAATCTTCTGGTTATTAATGCTTTTTTTAGCATTTTTTGCTTTTCTTAGAAATTATTCTCTAATTCCACTGCTCGGCGTATCATCATGCCTATATTTACTTACAGGTATGACTTTAGCAAATTGGCTATGGTTTGGTGGCTGGTTGGCATTGGGCTTGATAGTATATTTTTTATATGGGTATAGGAAAAGTAAGTTGGCTGGTTAGTATCCTAATAAACGGGGATTCAAATATTTTCTTTTTTGGTCATTCTTTGTAAGATTGCTGGTAATTTATTTAGAGCTTTATAAATTTTGCCATGTCGAAAACATTTTTATCTTTGTAGCACATTTTATTTAACAAATTATTACAAACAAAAATTTTAGAAGTGGCGTACGAAAACAAAGAGCAAAACGAAAACAACGAGAAAAGACAAGAAAGTGTTTACAGCAAAAGAATTAAAGCTGGTAAACGTAGAACCTACTTTTTTGATGTAAGAGAAACTCGTGGGAGCGATTATTATTTGACAATTACCGAAAGTCGTAAAAGATTTGATTCTGATGGCTATGATCGTCATAAAATTTTTGTATACAAAGAAGATTTCAACAAATTTGTAAAAGGTTTGAGCGAAGCTGTAGATTATGTGAAAACTGATTTAATGCCAGATTTTGATTTTGATGCATTTAATCATGATACTCCATACGAAGGCGATGAGAATAACGCTGGCGCAACAAATACACCTATTGTTGAAGAAACTAGCACTACTGAAACTCCAGCTGTAGCAGCAGTTGTTTCCGTAGATGAAATTAAAACTGAAAACACAGTACCTACAGACAATGGTAGTTCTATAGAAGTTGATAAATGGTAATTGCTGTACCTAAATATATTAAAACCTCTAATTTTTAGAGGTTTTTTTGTGCCAAAACTTTTTTTTTGATAAAACTAATAATTCTATACCTTACAGGGATTATACATAACTAACCAAACTAACGAGTATGAATATTAAGAATAGGCTGATTGCAATGAATTTTTTACAATTTTTTGTTTGGGGTATTTGGCTAATATCGCTTGGTGGCTATATGTTTACATTGCCTGGCGATATGAGTGTGAGGGGAAGCTTGGTGGGTGCAACTTATGGCACTATGGGGTGGGCAAGTTTGTTTATGCCAGCTCTTATGGGTATTATAGCCGATAAATATTTGCGTGCAGAAATAGTTTTAGGCCTTTGTCATTTTATGGCGGGGCTATGCTTGTATTATGCAGGTACACTCACAAATGCAAACGATTTGTACTATGCTATCTTTTTTACAAGCTGTTTTTATATGCCTACTATAGCTTTAAGTAACTCTGTTTCTTACACATTGCTTTCTAAAAATAATTTTGATGTGCAAAAAAGTTTTGCACCTATAAGAGTGTGGGGTACAGTAGGTTTTATTGCAGCTGAGTGGTTGGTAGATTTACTTGGTTGGACAGGAAATAGCAACCAATTTAATTTTGCAGCAGCAGCAGAGGTAGCTACCGCAGCCTTTTGTTTTACATTGCCTGCTTGTGATATAAATAAAAGTACTGAGAAAAAAAGCTTTTCACAAATTTTAGGTTTAGATGCGTTTGTACTTTTTAAAGATAGAAAAATGGCTATTTTCTTTTTGTTTGCTATGCTTATTGGTGCAGCATTACAAATTACAAATATGTTTGGCACTTCATTTTTACTTGATTTTGGAGCTGTTGAAATGTACAAAAATTCATTTGCTGTAAAGCACTCGAATATAATGATATCGCTTTCTCAAGTATCTGAAACACTTTTTATTTTAACCATTCCCTTTGTGCTTAAAAGATATGGTATAAAAAAAGTTATGCTTATTAGCCTTGCTGCATGGGTATTACGCTTTGCTTTGTTTGGTATTGGTAATCCAGGTACTGGTTTTATATTTTTAGTAATGTCTATGATAGTATACGGTATGGCTTTCGACTTTTTTAATATTTCGGGCTCATTGTATGTTGAAAAACAAACGGATAGTAAAATTCGCTCCAGCGCACAAGGTTTATTTATGCTTATGACCAATGGTTTAGGAGCTATTTTAGGAGGAGTTTTTGCGGGTAAAGTTGTAGATTATTTTACTACAACTGTAAATAATGTGGCGGTTAAAAATTGGCCTAACATATGGTATTCCTTTGCAGCATACGCTTTAGTAATACTTGTGTTGTTTGTATTTTTATTTAGGTATAAGCACAATGAAAATGAGGTAATAGAGGTAAAACATTAGGTAACTCTTTTAAAAGAAATAAAAAAGCAGCTTTCAAAGGGCTGCTTTTTTATTATCCAAATAACTTACTAATTTCACATTTTATCCTAAAATATTGTATCTCGTAATTCCAATATAGCCAAGTATTAATCCAATAATTATTAGCACAAAAGCTATAAGCAATAATAAATTTAAGTGCTTTTGGGTAGTAGATTTTTCGAGATTTTTAAATTTGACTTCTTTTGTAATACCAGTTTTTTCATCCTTTACATAATATATAATATCTTCTTCCATTCTTATTAATTTTGTACAAAGTTATATGCTCTAAACTGTTATAACAATGTCATTTATACTGAATTATTAGTATAGTATTATTTTAATAATAGGCATCTTTCTTGCGTATATATACTTAGGTAAAATACAAAATATTACTGCATTTTAACTATGATTTACAGGCGTTTGTAGTTATTTACCTACAAAAAATTGACCCTTCTATTTTTTCACAAAATTAGCATGGAAAATGAAAGGAACTTGATTGGTTCGATATTTTTTGGGTTTACAGAATATTTTTATAAATGATAGCTTAGTTTTTTGTAAATTTTTTATATGCTAAAGATTGAATGGGTGCATTTAAAATTGTCGCTTGTATTTAGTGATGCCAACCTTCAAAATCGTACTATCCAATAGGTATTATTTATTAAAAGGTTGGCATCCCTTGCAATAATTTTAAATACACCCGATTTAATTGTTTCCTTTATTAATGCCCCAATAGTTTCTTAATTTTGCGTAAAAAAATTAATGACTGCTTCAATAGATATTGTAATAAAAGACAGCAATGATATTTCGTTTAAAAATATAGCTATAAAAGTAAAAGAAGGAGTACGCATTTCCGATGAAGAATGCATCTATTTATTTGAAAATGCTGACTTGCCATTTGTAGGTGTTCTTGCTAATTTTGTAAGAGAAAACTTACACGGAAACAAAACATACTTTAATAGAAATTTTCATATTGAGCCTACAAACGTTTGTGTATTTAGCTGTAAATTTTGTTCTTACTCGCAATTATATGCCAATAAAGAAGAAGGGTGGGAGCTTAGTATAGACCAAATGCTAGATATTGTAAAAAGCTATGATGGAAAACCCATTACTGAAGTGCATATAGTAGGAGGGGTACACCCAAAAATGAATATGGCTTATTTTATTGAGCTTATACAAAAAATAAAAGCACACAGACCAGATTTACATATAAAAGGATTTACAGCAGTAGAATTAGATTATATGTTTAGAAAAGCCAAGCTATCTACAGTAGAGGGAATGAAAGTGTTAAACGATGCAGGTTTACAATCTTTACCAGGTGGTGGAGCCGAAATTTTTCATGAAGATATTCGTAAAGAAATAGCAGGAGATAAAGTAACAGGAGAGGGCTGGTTAAATATACACGAAGCAGCACATAATTTGGGTATGCATACCAATGCAACTATGCTTTATGGTCACATAGAAAAATATGAACATAGGGTAGATCATATGCATAAGTTAAGAGCGCTTCAAGATAAAACAAATGGCTTTAATACTTTTATACCTTTAAAGTTTCGGAATAGTAATAATGATATGAGCCATGTGCCAGAAAGTACAATTACTGAAGACATGCGTATGTACGCCATTGCAAGAATTTACCTCGATAACTTTAAACACCTAAAAGCGTATTGGCCTATGCTTGGTAGGCAAAATGCACAGCTTACACTATCCTTTGGTGTAAATGATATAGATGGTACAATAGACGATTCTACAAAAATATACAGCATGGCTGGTAGTGAAGAACAAACGCCTACCATGACCACTGAGCAATTGGTAATACTCATCAAGCAAGCAAATAGAACCCCAATAGAAAGGGATACTTTGTACAATGAAATAAAAAATTTCAATTAAAAAGTAAGACGTGTTTTTTAGTCTCCACTAGATTTATCACCTACAAACCATTGTTCCTTGTTTTTAAATAAAACATTGAAGGTAGTAAGTGAGCCATAGCAACGGGTTATGTATTGTTGAATATTCACTTTTTCTTCGTCAGATAATTTTTTATTGCTATTAATATTTTGCTCAAGCACTCGCAGCCTATCTCTTAACATAACTATTTTATGAAAAAAATCATCAATAGGAATTTCCTTTGGTTTTAATGATTTGTCTGCTGCTTGCAACAACATTTTTCCTCCAATCCATTTTTCTCCGAGTGGTACTATCTCACTTACATCGCTCCACTGTCTAAGTATTTTTAGCAAAGATTTTTCTACTTCCGATGTAGTTTCTACCTCAGCAGTTACATTTTCTGGAATAATTTCTTCTAGTTTATTATCGGTTTTATCTATTTCTTTTATTCCAGTTTCAATAAACGAAATTAAATAAGTAGCATATCGCACACCTACAATTACCCCCTGCCCATGTTGTGTGTGTTGTAATCTAGTGCCAATACCAAGGTTCATTTGTTGCTCTTCCATAAAATAAGTTTAAAATATTTTACGTAAAAATAAAAGTATTTTATTAGCTTACAATTATTGTAAAAAAATAAGTAATGATTTTTAGAGAAGCTACTGTTAATGATATTTCACAAATTCAAATTGTAAGAAATTCTGTAAAAGAAAATACGCTATCGGACCCTGCATTGGTGTCTGATGACGACTGTGTTGAATTTATAACAAAAAGAGGAAAAGGCTGGGTTTGTGAAATAGACAATCATATTGTAGGATTTGCCATTGCAGATTTGCAAGATGATAATATTTGGGCACTGTTTCTTTTACCAGCACATGAGCATAAAGGCATAGGGCAAATGCTTCAAAAGATAATGCTCAATTGGTATTTTGCACAGGGTAAAGAAAAGGTTTGGCTTGGCACAGCATTTAATACAAGAGCAGAAGCTTTCTATAAAAAATCTGGCTGGAAAGTTGTAGGCACTCACGGCACAAAAGAGACTAAATTTGAAATGACTAAAGCTGAATGGGAGAGCCTTTTAGACTAATGCTTTTTAGTTAAGCAAAACGTATACTTGATTATTGAAAATTGTTAGTTGAGCATTTAACTACAGCTATTCAAATGTTCAATAATCAATTTTCAACGCTCAATTTTCGAGTTGAAAACTTTTAACTAAATAGCATTGACCTTTAAGCTAAGGTACCATTGCTAAAAATAATACCCGTATCATTTATTTTACCACTGCTCGCTACTTGCCTTTGCATAATCTTGTTTATATTTTTCAGGAATATTGCCATTAACCATACAAGTATTTTCAAGCGAAGGAAATATATCTTCCAACGTTTTTACCTCATTCATAAATACCCTGCGGTAAATATGGCTTCGGGTAAGTTGTTTGTAATCGTCTATACCAGCAGCACCACATAATTCAACAAAGTTTTTCAACGTCTCACTGTGATAATTGGCTACCCGTTGTTTTTTATCGTTTACAACCAAGCCATCCGAAAGGCTTTTATCTTGCGTGGCCACACCAGTTGGGCATTTGTTTGTATTGCATATTAATGCTTGTATGCAGCCAATAGCCATCATCATAGCCCTTGCACTATTACACGCATCTGCACCTAATGAAATTGCCCTTACCAAATGAAAGCCACTAATCATTTTTCCACTTGCAACAATTTTTACTTGGTCTCTCACTCCAAAACCACAAAGCATGTTGTGTACAAAAGCTAAACCATCCATAAGCGGAGCGCCTACATAATTACTAAACTCTTGTGGTGCAGCACCAGTACCACCTTCGCCACCATCTACCGTTATAAAATCAGGATAAATATTAAGTTCCAGCATGGCTTTACAAATTCCAATAAACTCACTTTTTTGACCAATACAAAGTTTAAAACCTATAGGCTTTCCTCCGCTATTATCTCTTAATATTTTTATAAATTGTATTAATTCTTTTGGTGTGCTAAATGCGCTGTGGTATGGTGGCGAGTAAACAGTCGTATTAGGTTCTACCAATCTTATAGCAGCAATTTCTGCAGTGTTTTTTTTAGCGGGCAATATACCTCCGTGTCCAGGTTTTGCCCCTTGGCTTAGTTTTAATTCAATCATTTTTACGGTAGGCTTCATGGCATTTTTTGTGTATGCTTCTACATTAAATTTGCCTTCCGCATCTCTTGCACCAAAGTATCCCGTGCCTATTTGCCAAATAATATCACCTCCTTGGTTAAGGTGATAAGGACTTAACCCCCCCTCGCCAGTATTATGTGCAAAGCCACCTATTTTAGCACCACCATTTAATGCTTCAATAGCATTACTACTAAGCGAACCAAAGCTCATAGCACTTACATTAAAAATACTTGCATCGTATTTTTGTGAGCAATCTTTGCCACCAATTAACACACGTGGCTGTGCATTTAATTTATGAAAATCCTTTGGGGCAATACTGTGGCACATCCATTCATATCCCTCTGCATATACATCTAGTTGTGTACCAAAAGGCATGGTATCTGTTTCTTTTTTTGCTCTTTGGTAAATGGTACTTCTATCAATTCTATTTATGGGGCGGCCATCTATATCGCTTTCTATAAAGTATTGGTATAGTTTTGGTCTAAGGTCTTCCATCCAATACCTAGCTCTACCAAGTATTGGGTAATTACGCATAATGGTATGCTTTGTTTGCACCATGTCTTGTATACCTATTACAACTAAAATGGCTACAAACCCAAATACCCACCAAAAAAATTGACTATAAAAATATCCTAATAAACCACAAACAACTGGTGCTACAATAGCAAAATAAATAAAGGCTTTACGCATAAAAGAAATTATATAAAAAACAAAAATAGCGAAACGGCTGGGTATCAATTTAAATTATTCTGTTTAGAGGCTGTTTGCGTATATAAAATTTTATTATTTGAATAGTTATTGCTGCCCCTTAGATAGTAATATAGAAAATTATCAAGGGTTTTAAAGAATGTATACAAACAATTAAAAAAGAAAATTTGTAGCAAAATTTCAATCTTTGATTGATTTCAAGTTTTAATTTCTAATGGGAAATTCTTTTGTGCGTTTAGGTTCTTTTGTATTTTAAAATTAATGCATGTAAAAATTTTAGTGAGACTAAAAATATATTACTCCAAAATGTCTAACCTCAGTTGTTAAAAAAAGTGGATTTGCCTTGCCTTTATGAAATTGATAGGATGACATAATTAAAATTATTACAGATGTAGTTTTTTTTGCATTCTGCATAGCATCAATTATAATAATCTTTTAACAACCATTTACTATTTAACTTATGATAGCCTTAGCTTTTTACGGAATTATTTACCATTTACTTATCATTTCTAACCAAATACTAAATATCTTATTTTAATCTTAAATGTTAGAATATCTTTATAATCACAACTTAGTTAAAGAAGTTGAACTATGATTCAATTTTAGAAAAATAGCTCGCTTTTATAATAAATATCCCCTCAATTAGGGATATAATAAAATATTTTAATTTTGTAGAAGTTTTGTATAGATAAATCAATTTCGTCAAAAAAATTGAGTATTCCTACTGTTTTACCCGCAAATACTCAACATAGAAAGACGATTACATTTTTAAATAATAGTTCGTTCTCAAGACATATATCCCCCAAATAGGGGATATATCTAAATAAACAAATATTTTAATTTTGTAAAAGTTTATATAAATGAATAATTATTTTTTGTTTGTATAGTATTTAAAAAAATAATAAGGTAACTGTTTGCTAATCCCCCCATTACAGACAGCTGTTGTTCTATAATATTGCCCCAACCCTGTGTAAGACTTATTAAATGAAGGTTTTTAATAGCCTTAGTCATTCTTATGTTTCATTATTAGTATTCTATTTGAAATATAATTTGATTAATTATTAAAAGCCACTTCTTTACCCAATGAAAAATTTATTTTTTCATCATTAAAACAAAACACATGAAAAGACAACTTACCCTTGTACTCTTGGGGATAGCTATGCTCTTTTGCATCCGGGGACAAGGGCAATCAATTGCGCCCTTTATTCTTAATGCATCTGGTGGTAGTTACGACAACCCAGGTTCTTACACAAGGTTTGAATGGAGTTTCGGAGAGCTTGTACTCACCGATACATACACCAGTACCAATGGTGCACTCATTCTCACCCAAGGACTTTTGCAACCTTGTACCGATAAGGTTGTAAGAGATCCTGAGATTTTATTATTTGGTACAAACGAGTGGAAAATTTTTCCAAATATAACTCGAGGGCCATTTGAGCTAGACTTCTTTTTAAACATTCCAGGGCATATGGATTTGCAAATGACCGATGCTATGGGTAGGGTAGTCAATAGGAGAAGCTTTACTTATCACTGTTGTGAAAGGATAGAAAGATATGACATCTCTAATCTAGCTAACGGCATTTACTTTATTAATGCCACGTTTACACCTGGTGGACATGGAGATATAGAATTATCTCAGCGCATACGCAGGCAAGGCACATTTAGGGTAGTAAAAGCAAGATAAGCAGCTGGCTAGCAACAAGTAGTTTGCAAAAACAAATGTTCAATAATCAATTTTCAACGTTCAATTTTCAAGTGTGCAAGCTTGAACCTTGAGTCTTAAACTTTAAACAACTAATAAAATGAAAAAAATAATATCACAATTATGCATAGCCCTACTTTTTGTAACGGCTGCAAGTGCACAAGCACCAGGTATATTTAACTACCAAGCAGTGGCAAGAAACGCTGTTGGTAATGCCTTATCTAACAAAAATATTTCGGTGAGGCTGACGGTAAAAGACGGATCAGCTGCTGGCCCTACAGTGTACAGAGAAACAAGAGCAGTTACTACAAATCCGTTTGGTTTGTTTAACGTGCAAATAGGTAGCCCAGGCGCTACTAGCGTTACAGGAACGGTGTTAGGTGTAAACTGGGCGCTAGCAGATAAATTTTTGCAGGTGGAAATGGATGCAGATGGAGGAAGTAGTTTTGTGGCAATGGGCACAACACAACTAGCTAGTGTACCTTTTGCCCTTAATGCTGCTGGTGCTGCACCAATAGGGCCAGCGGGTGGAGATTTAGGCGGCAGTAATTATCCTAATCCTACAGTAGCTCCATTGGCAATAACCACAGGAAAAATTGCAAATGCTGCAGTAACAACTGCTAAAATTGCAGACTTAAGTGTTACTACTGCAAAAATTGATGATGGGGCTGTCACTTCACAAAAAATTACTGTTCCTTTAGTAAAAGTACAAGCTGATGCTGGCGCTCTAATTGATATGACTAATAGTGGTGCAGGTGCTGCCGTTAGTGGTATCAATACTGGTACTGGTCGTGGTGGTTTTTTTGCTGTAACTAACCCTGCAAGCACAGCAGATGGTTTACGTGGAGAAACAAATGGTACAGGTGCAAGCTGGGGCATTAGAGGTATTAGCACTGGTACAAATGGTGCAGGTCTTTTTCAACAAACAAATGCGACCAACACATCTAATAATTTGCAGAGTAACCAAGCTGGTTTAGGAAGAGCTGGTTTATTTAATGCAACCAACGCTGCTAGTACTGCAAATGCTGTTGACATAAACGTAGCTGGTACAGGCTTTGCATTAAGAGCAGCAAGTAGTAATGCAGCTCCAAAAGCATTATTAACTGCTGGGGGTTTACAACTTACTGGCATTGGTGAAGCTGCTAACAGAGTATTGGTTTCTGATGCAGCAGGTAATGCTACTTGGCAGGCGGCAGGTGCATCGGGTGCTATTACAGGTAGCGGTACATTAAATTTATTACCAAAATGGACACCAAGTGGTACTGTGTTAGGCAATTCATTAATGTTTGATGATGGTTCAAGCCTGGGTGTTGGCACAACATCGCCTTCACATCGTTTCACTGTAAATCATAGTGGTTCTACAGGTATTGGTATCAATTCTACTGCTGGTTTTTCTGTTTTAGATATTAATGCAGCAAGTGGAGATGCAGCATTGCGTTTTGGTAATGCAGGCGTAAATCAGTGGAATATGCGTAACCGTCCAGGTGATAATTACATGGAGTGGTTTGAACTTGGTGGTGGTGGTAGTAGAATGGTAATACAAGATGCTACAGGTAATGTGGGTATTGGCGAAACTGCAAATCCTACTTACAAATTAGATGTATTGCATGGCGGTTCTACAGGTATTCGGAGTCGCTCTAGTGCTAGTTTTTCTGTAGTAGATATTGATGCACAAAGTGGTGATGCTGCCTTGCGTTTTGCAAAAGCAGGCGTAAACCAATGGAACATGCGCAATCGCCCAGCTGATGATTATTTAGAAATATTTGAACTTGGCGGTGGCGGAAGTAGAATGGTAATACAAGATGCAACTGGTAATGTGGGTATTGGCGAAACTACAAACCCAACATACAAATTAGATGTATTGCATGGCGGTTCAACTGGTGCACATATAAAATCTAGCGCTAGTTTTTCTGTAGTAGATATTGATGCTGCAAGTGGGGATGCTGCATTGCGTTTTCAAAAAGCAGGCGTAAACCAATGGAATATTCGTAACCGTCCAGCTGATGATTATTTAGAAATTTTTGAATTAGGCGGCGGCGGAAGCCGTGTGGTTATACAAGATGCTACAGGTAATGTGGGTATTGGTGAAACAACGGCACCTGCTTACAAGCTGGATGTACTGCATGGTGGTTCTACTGGTATTCGCAGTCGCTCAAGTAGCAGTTTCTCAGTGGTGGACATTGATGGGCAAAGTGGTGATGCTGCATTGCGTTTTCAAAAAGCTGGAGTAAACCAATGGAATTTGCGCAACCGTCCTGGTGATGATTATTTTGAAATTTTTGAACTTGGGGGTGGCGGAAGTAGAATGGTGATACAAGATGCTACTGGTAATGTTGGTATTGGTGCTACTGTAGCTCCTGCTTATAAATTGGATGTAGAGCATGGTGGTTCTACAGGTATTCGTAGTAAATCAACTTCAAGTTTTTCAGTAGTGGATATTGATGGACAAACTGGAGATGCTGCATTGCGTTTTCAAAAAGCTGGCGTAAACCAATGGAATACTCGTAACAACCCCGCAACAGACGATTATCAAATATTTGAACTTGGTGGCGGTGGTGAAAGAATGAGAATTGATAATACAACAGGTAAGGTTTGGGTAAATGGAGATTTTACAGCAGTTGGCGTAAAAGCATTTACGATGGATCACCCGCTTGACCCTACCAATAAAACATTAATGCATGCAGCTATAGAAAGTAACGAAGTATTAAATTCTTACAGCGGCACTGTTACCACAGATGCTAGTGGAAAAGTAATGGTTAGCCTTCCAGATTATTTTGAAGCCATCAACAAAGATTTTCGTTATCAGTTAACTGTTATGGGGACCTTTGCACAAGCTATTGTAAGCAAAGAAGTAAGCAATAACAAATTTGAAATAGCCACCAACCAACCAAATGTAAAAGTAAGTTGGGAGGTAAAAGGAGTACGTAATGATGCACATATGCGTAAGTTTCCTTTTGTAGCTGTTGAAGAAAAATCGGCTGCACAAAAAGGACAATATATAGACCCTGCTGCTTATGGTCAAATAGAAAGCAAAAGAGTTTCTTACTCAAATGTAGCAGGTTCTTCTTTGGAAGATGTAAAACCAGTTGTTACAAAAGTTGCTAACCCTGCCAATCTTTTTGGCGGTAGTTTAGAAGATGCACCAGTACAAAAAGCTTCTACTAAAAAAGCAGATGTAACTGGTAGTGTTGTTGATGTTCCTTTGGCTGCAAAATCTACAAAAGTTGCTGATGTAACTGGTAGTGTAGTAGACGAAGTAAAAAAAGAAGCAAAAAAACCAGTAGCAAAATCAACTGAAAAAGGAAGTACAGATCAGTAATATTTGTTAAATACTTTCTTAATAACTTGCGGGCATGAAATATTTCATGCCCGCTTTTTTTGCCCTTAAAACCAGCATAACAATATTTAAAAAACTAGTAGCTGCCCAAAATCCCGATTTTATTTGTAGTGTATTAACTACAAACTTTTAAAAAATATATTTTTTTGTTAATAAGTTTAATCACTTACAATTATTTTTAATTATTATATTCGTATTATAAATCTCTATTACATCTTTTTGTATTTTAAAAATATGATGCACATACATACATACATACATACATACATACATACATACATACATACATACATACATACATACATACATACATACATACATACATACATACATAC
>JANNVW010000118.1:0-8130 GCA_031408295.1 Ferruginibacter sp. | reverse complement strand
GGTTGTTGTTGAAAATGAGATATTACTTTTCTTGCAATGCCTGGTGTCATTGGGCTACCACCCGCTACAGCCTCTTCAATGGCTTTTATTAAATCAGTCGGTTTTGTATCTTTTGTAAGGTAACCGTGTGCTCCTGCTTTTAATGAATCAAATATTTTTTGCTCATCATCGTGTATTGTTTGCATAATGATGATGCACTCGGGTAAGAACTGCCGAATTTCTTTAACTGCATCAATACCTGATATACCTGGCATATCAATATCCATTAAAATAACATCAGGCATGGAGAGTTTTAGTTTTGCAATAATATTTGTAGCGTCCCCATAAGTACCCGTTACATTAAAATTTGTAAATCCCTCAAGCAGAAGGCGCATACTATTTAGTATACGTTCATTGTCGTCAAAAATGGCTATGTTTAATTCCATATTGTAAAATTAATGCTGTTATCTGTCTTATGGAATAACCAATTATGGTTATCAATATGTTTATTGTATTGGTAATTGCAATTCATTATGAGTACCATTTTTATTTAAAATAGCCAGGCTAGCTTTTAGAGCTTGCGCCCTAGCTCGCATATTTTTTATACCATTACCTTTTGGATTATTTTCTTTTATACCAATACCGTTATCAATTACAGCAATGCAAAGTATTTTATTTTTAACTAAAAATTGAATGGTTATGTTTTTTGCCATAGAATATTTTAGCGCATTATTTACCGCCTCTTTTATGATAAGGTAAATATTTTTTTTACTGGATATACTCAATTCATTTAGCTTTAAGTGCGAGTAATTATCTATTTTTAGTATAATCGATTTTTCAACACATAGTGGTTCAGCATATTGCCTTATTCTATCTATTAACCTTTCAAAATTTTCATTCTCAGGTAAAATAAGCCATACAATATCTTTTAAATTACTACTTACTTCTATTACCGTTTCACTTATACTATTTAATGGTAGTAATGCATTAGTGTTAGTGCCTAATCTTTGTGTAGCTGCAGCTGCATACATGCCTATACTGCTTATTGATGCACCTACATCATCATGCAACTCTCTAGCAATAGTAGATTTTTGTTGCAACAATTCAAATTTTGCTTTGTTTCTTCTATTAATAAATAAAAATATCATTAGCATAGAGATGCTCAAGAGTAGCGTTATTAGCAATTGTAACGTTCTTAGTCGTTTTTGTTTTTCAATATCTGCAACTTGTAATTTTAATAATTTGGTTTCATTATTTACAAATTGCGAGGTAATGCTTTGTACAAGCTCATTTCCTTTTTTTGAATCATGCTCATTTATATCAAGTAAATTACTTTGTAAGGCTTGTACACTTTTAATATCAGAATAACTATTGCACACCTGTATAGCGTCTTTATAAAAAATAACTTTAAAGGAGTTGTTTATTATTTCTGCTTTTATAAGTGCCAAACCACTATCTAGGTATTGCATTGCAATTGCTTTTTGGGTTTGGTGTAATATCATTCGTTTGCCATAAGCAAGCAAGGTTAAATCGGTATGTGCATTTTTTGATCCATATTCAATTGTTTTGTTAAGGTGGTAGTTGGCACTATCTTTTTCTTTTAACCCCATAAAAATTTTTGCTTGTACCAAATGTGCAGCTGGTATGCCTCTTAGCGATTGTTCTGAATAAGCTTCTTGCAAGGCAAGGTTATTATAGTACAAGGCACTATCATACATTTTTTGCTCAAAAAAGTTTTCTGCATATACATTTATAAGTTGATTGTGGTATGCTAATTTTTTATAGGCAATGTTAGGTTTATGTCTGGGATAGTAGGCTAGTGCTTTATCAAGATTCATTTTGGTTAAATAAAAACTATCTAATTCTAATAAATTAATGGCTTTAAAAAAATAGGCACTGCCCAATAAAAAACTATCTTTTATTTTATGGGCTATTGCTATTTGTTTATCTGCGGAGTTTATACCAAATTGATATAACCCTGAATAATAAAAAATTTCTGTTTGCCATATTTGTAAATAATAGTTTACAGTATCATTTTTTTTGGTTTGGTTTAATGCTGTTACCCTATAAATCCATCGTTGTGCGGTGTCATCGTACTCACCGCCTTCTCCCGAAAAATGATTAATAATTTGGGCAGCTGCATTAATTTTTTCAGTAAAATTATTGGAAGTATAAAATGTTTCTTTTAATGCCTTTTCATTAAAGTCTCTTGTGAGCGTTTGTGCATATAGTGTTGTACATATAATTAATAAGCAAAAAACAAGCAAAAATACCTTTGGCTTCTTTATTATATTAAAAATAGTTTTTGGCTTGCTAAAATTCATTAAAATAATTATTTACGCTTTGTTATGCTTTATAAAATTAATGAAATAAATAAAAAAAGACTGAATAGTTGTTGATTAACCATAATTGGCGATTGCCCAGGTTCTTTACCTCCGATATTTTTGCATTACAATATTCGTTTAAAAATCGCTATCCAATTCCGTTAATATATTACCAACCACCCTTGGTATATTATTTTTTAAACAAAAAAAGCAAACATTCAAACTTACACTGTTATTAACTTTTAAAACAACAACAATGAAAAAAACAATTATTTTATCCGTAATTATTTTACTTGCAACAATAACCACTCAAGCTAAAATATGGCGTGTAAACAACGATGTTACAAAAGGGGCAAATTTTGCAACCTTACAATTGTGCAACGATAATCCATCTGTATTTAGTGGCGATACGGTGCACTTAGAACCATCTACCAATCCTTATGCTGGTGCAATAATTAACAAAGCCCTTATTATTATTGGTAATGGTTATTTTTTAGCAGGTGCAGGTAGTAATGCAGGTTTGCAACAAAATACAGCAACATCTGCCATCAATGGTACATGTACTTTTCAATCTTTAGCTGCTGGTGCGGGTGCACCTAATACTGGTGCAGGTTTGGGAGCTTGTTCTATTGCGGGGGTAACTATTTCTACACTTCAATTATTTAATGTGAGTAATATAACCATAACTAGGTGCAACATACAATCTATATCGTTCATTAATTATGGTAATACAGCAGCAAATAGTATAAAAATTACGAAAAACTTTATAAAAAGTACAATAAATTCATCAGGCTTTACAGGCACACCAAGTGTAGATGTAACTTTTGAAAACAATATTTTTTCAACGGAAACTGGCCAAGGTGCAAATAATATTCAATTAAATTTGCCTACAACCATGAAAGGTTTATTCAGAAACAATATTATTAATGATTTTGCTACTGCATTCGCATTGTCTAATTTTTATGTAACCAATAATATTTTTATGGCGACGCAAGGTTCTGCCTTAAATAACACAAACGTGAACAATGTTTATAAAAATAATATTTTTACAATAGCAACTCCTGGCAATGGTATAGTGGGTGGTACGGCTGGTAATGTCGTTAGTGCAAATATTGCTAACATTTTTACAGCTAATCCAAGTACTGGTAGTGGTGATGCTCGTTTTCAAATTATTGCAGCAGCTACTAATCCTGCTTTTGATGGTGGCGAAACCATTGGTGCTGTAATTACACCCGACTGCGGCGCATTTGGTGCAACAGATAGATACAGGTTAAGTGGTATTCCTGCAGTGCCTTCAGTGTATAGCTTAATCATACCAAGTGGTATAGCCACAGGTGCTTCTACAATGACAATAAGTGTGACCACCCGCAGCAACAACTAATTTTTTTCATCCTTTAAAATAATAAGAATGAAAAATTATTTTATCATCATACTTGCATTGGTATTGCTGCCAGTATTTGCAACGGCGCAAGTGCCAGCTCAGCAGCCTTACCCACCAGTTGCTCATGCTGTAGCCAATATTGTAGAAGCAGAAGTATTTTCAGGAACAGAACCTGGAATAGGAAATGGTACAGCCTTGCCAATACCCACAGGCACCAATGTTACAGCCAGTAATGTAAGCATTACCATACCAATTTTGCCCAACGGTGTACAAACATTGTATATACGTACATTAGATGCAAATGGCAAATGGAGCATTACGAATTATAAAAATTATTTTGTAGGGGGTGTAAATTACCCACCAGTTCCTCCTGCTATAGCCAATATTGTAGAAGCTGAAGTGTTTGCAGGGCCAGAACCTGGAATAGGAAATGGTACACCATTGCCCATACCTACTGGTACAGATGTTACAGCAAGTAACGTTTCAGTAGCCATTCCTATTTTACCTAATGGCATTCAAACATTGTATATACGTACATTAGATGCAAATGGCAAATGGAGCATTACAAATTATAAAAATTATTTTGTTGGTGGTGTAAATTACCCACCAGTTCCTCCTGCTCTAGCTAATATTGTAGAAGCAGAGGTGTTTTCAGGAACAGAACCTGGAATAGGAAATGGTACAGCCTTACCAATACCCACAGGCACCAATGTTACAGCAAGTAATGTAAGCATTACCATACCAATTTTGCCCAACGGTGTACAAACATTGTATCTACGTACATTAGATGCAAATGGAAAATGGAGCATTACGAATTATAAAAATTATTTTGTAGGTGGTGTAAATTACCCACCAGTTCCTCCTGCTGTAGCCAATATTGTAGAAGCTGAAGTGTTTGCAGGGCCAGAGCCTGGAATAGGAAATGGTACACCGTTGCCCATACCTACAGGTACTGATGTAACAGCAAGTAACGTTTCAGTAGCCATTCCAATTTTACCTAATGGCATTCAAACATTGTATGTACGTTCATTAGATGCAAATGGTAAATGGAGCATTACTAATTATAAAAATTATTTTGTAGGGGGTGTAAATTATCCACCAGTTACTCCAGTAGTGCCCAATATTGGCAACTTAGAATATTATATAGGTAACGACCCAGGATTTGGTAATGGTACGCCAATAAATTTTGCCGCAAGTACAAATGTGCAGTTAACAAATATTCCTATTTCCATTTCTGGAACATTGCCTAACGGTACCTATGTATTTCACATACGCAGTAAGCAAAATCCTTGGGGTTTAGATAATGCAAAAACATTTACAGTGGGTGTAGTAGTACCACTTACATGGAGTTATATAACGGCACAATTACAAAATGCACAAACCCTTGTAAGCTGGGCTACAGAGCAAGAAATAAATACTGCCAATTTTGAGATAGAGCGCAGCATAGATGGTTTGCGATTTGAAAAATTAGGAACACAGCTTGCAGCAGGCAATAGTACGAGTATAAAAAAATATGCATGTATAGATGCGCTTCCTGTATTTGGATTTAATTATTATAGAATAAAACAAATAGATGTAGATGGCAGGTTTACTTATTCTGTGATTATAAAAGTATTGAATAAGGAAAATATTAAAGAAGCGTTTATAGCGCCAAACCCTGTGATAGATATGGTAAACTTGGTAGAGCCCGAAGCCATATTTATAAACAGCATAGAAGTGTATGATAGTAGAGGAGCGCTGGTACTTCGTAAAAATATAAATAGCAAAGTGCAATTGTATAGTTTACCTGTTTCTACTTTACCAAAGGGTAATTATGTATTAAAGGTAAATTATGAAAAAGCTAATAAGAGCATTGGTTTTATAAAATAGAAATATTTGGGGTAACAATTAGTAATGCATTCCATTTATATGGGTGCATTACTTTCTTTTTTTAAAATGATTTTTCAATTTTTCTTAAATAAAAAATAAAACAATGAAAACAATTTTTATTGCCTATATTTTTTTATTTACTTTTTTGAGTAAGGTAAATAATTTAAATGCGCAAAATGTGGGTATTGGAACTGCAACACCACAAAGTAAATTGCATATACTCAGTAGTCAAAGTGGTGATGGTGGTTTATCGCAAAGTTTATTAATAGAAAATAATGCAACCGCTGCAGGAGAAGCAGGCATTTTATTTAAAAACACTGGTACCAATGGTACTGGAACAAAAGGATGGTTTATGGGTTTAAATCAAACCAGAAATATGAGTTGGGCGTATAGTAATTCATTTTTGTTTAGTCAAACAAAAATGACACTAGACAGTACAGGAAGTTTGGGCCTTGGTACACTTGACCCTGATAATAGTGCAATACTAGATGTATCAAGTTCAACCAAAGGTTTTTTGCTGCCAAGGATACCAGATACTCCACTTGTAACAGCACCTGCAGCAGCCTTAGTTATTTATAATCAAAATACAAAAACACCCAATTTTTTTGATGGTACAAAATGGAATAATTTAAATGGAGGAGAAAGAGCGGCTTCACTTGTTGGTAATATTAACATACACCGTTACGGGCACAACAGTAGGTGGCTTGGCTTATGAAACGGGTGTGCTATCTGCTTTTGATTATAGTGGTGTATCTATTACAGCTAAACCATTAGTTGGTGCTGGAAGCGGTAAACCACGAAATGTGGATAGTGTAGTTATTTTAAAAGAATTTGATGGAAACTCTTTGCCATTTATGCGTGCAAGTATTGGTGGAAATACATTTGCAGAAATGGAAATAAAGCATTTTTTACCGGGCGATGTAAATCCATTTTTTTCAATAAAACTTACAACAGTTTATATAACCTCTCAATCTTATTTTATTTCAGAAACTACTGGAAGGCGGACAGAGCGATTGGTTTTGCAGCCAAACAAAGTTGGATTTAAAGATTGGGTTACCAATAAAAGTTTTAGTTATGATGTAACAACATTGAGTTTTGGGGTATACTAGTTGATGATTGAAATACATTCTCATTCTTTTGAAAGTTAAAAGTTTTGGGTAATAATTTGTATTAATCATTTTCACCCAATTGGGGGTGGTTCTTAAAATATGGAGATTTATATTTGAGTGCAATTTTTTGCTTTACAAGATATCAAGATTAATTTATACTGTAATCAAAACCGTAAAAAAATTGTATGGAAGAGCAACAGGCTAGTATTTAAAGATTTCCCTAAAACCCTATGGGATACTTATTTTGTTATAATCTGAAAATTTTATGACAACTTGCGAACTAAGTGTGTATACAAAAAACTAATTTTACTTCAATAGAAAACGTACAACCCATCATTAATATATACAATAAAGCCGCTCATAAAGAGCGGCTTTATTAAATATTCTTTTTAAACTAAGTTTATTCAACTACTGTGGTTGAATTTATTTTTAATGTAAATGGCATTGATTGTCCCATTAAATCCATAGTGCCTTCAGTACTGCCAGTAACAATGTTCTTTTTAACAATTCCAGATTTAGTGTCCACCGACATTGTACCATCACCAATATTTTTCATTGTCATTTCTATTTGCATGCCCTGCATTTCTTTAGATACAGTTCCGCTGGTTGCTGTTTTTAATCCAATAGAGGCTATCCCATCTTTTATACTTAATAATTCAAAAGTTTTTAATCCTTTCATTCCTTCTTCATTCAGAGAGTCAGTCCATTTATCACCAATTTTCTTCTCGGCAGGAATTATAAAAAATGCAGCTGAAACAAGTGCTTCAGAAGAATTACTTGCTGCACCGCCCATTAAATCAGCAAATGGATTTTTATCTTCCGTTTTCTCTTCTGTTTTTTTGTTTGTTTCGGTAGCTTTTCCGCTGCCTTTATCAATCGTAACATCTACTGACTTGTTCAAGGTTTTTCCCATTTCTTTTCCCATTTCCGATTCTACATCTTCTTTTTTATCAGAATCAAAACTTACATTTTGTCCCATACCGTCTTGGGTCATGGTTATTTTTGTGATTGCATTTGTAGCTTTGTAATTGTTAGCTTCTGCACCTGTTATTGTTATAACATTGGTTGTAGAAGAATTAATTTTCATTTGCTGTCCCATAGCACTCATTTCCATTTCAATGATAGAAGTGGTATTTTGAGCTATTTTTTTTCCATTCTCTAATTTAATATTTTGTGCATGCGCAAATACTGCAACAAAGCATAGAGAGATAAGTCCAATTTTTTTCATTTTATATTGTTTTTTGGTTTTGAAATGTGAAATTAACGGATTGTGAATAATTTTATCTAAATAAAATGCAAAAAAAAGGGCTGTCATTGAAGACAGCCCTTTTTGCATTAGAATGTTATTATCCGATAACAGTTACATTAACTGCATTCATTCCTTTTTTGCCATTTTGCAATTCAAATTCTACTTTGTCGCCTTCTTTAATCTCATTGATTAAACCACTTACGTGTACGAAAGTTTCTT